>JAYQUO010000005.1:0-117881 GCA_038147995.1 Rhodobiaceae bacterium
GGGCACACCCCTTTGGTTGCCAAGGGTAGCAAGTTGTCGGAAAGGACATAGGATGAGCCAGGAAGAATTCACCAAAGCGTCAAGACAGGACCCGATACCTGAGGTTTTGCCGGTTTTGCCGCTGCGGAATATTGTTGTCTACCCAGGCATGATCGTGCCGCTTTTTGTTGGTCGCGAAAAATCAGTACGCGCCCTTGAAGATGTTATGGATAATGATAAGCAGGTCATGCTGGTGTGCCAAAAAGACGGCGACAAAGACGAGCCAGATGAAGCCGACTTAAACGCTATCGGAACCATCGGCACGATTTTGCAATTGCTGAAACTTCCGGACGGAACCGTTAAGGTGCTGGTCGAGGGCATTCAGCGCGCCAAGGTGCTAGAATTTTTGCCGAACGAAGCTTTCTTTGAAGTCAGCACCTTACCCTTGATCGAGCAAATGGGGAACCAAGAGGATGTGAAACCTCTGATGCAGGCCGCTATCAAGCAATTTGAAGGCTATGTGAAGCTGAACCGAAAAATTCCACCCGAAGTGCAGTCAAGTCTTGCCGATATTACCAGCGCTGCCAAGCTGGTTGACACCATTGCCACGCATTTGAATGTGAGCCTGGCTGATAAGCAGAGCCTTCTCGAGATGCTGTCGGTGACTGAGCGTCTGGAGACGGTCATCGGCTACATGGAAGGCGAGGTTGGCGTTTTGCAGGTTGAGAAAAAAATCCGTGGTCGCGTCAAACGCCAAATGGAAAAGACGCAACGCGAATATTATTTGAACGAGCAATTGAAAGCTATTCAGAAGGAACTCGGCGAGAACGAAGACGGCGTCGATGAGCTATCTGAGCTCGAGGATAAAATTAAAAAGACCAAGCTCTCTAAGGAGGCGCGTGAAAAAGCCCAAGCAGAGATGAAAAAGCTGCGGTCGATGAGCCCAATGTCGGCCGAAGCCACTGTCGTCCGTAATTATTTGGATTGGCTGCTCTCTGTGCCATGGAAGAAGAAGGGCAAGGTTAAGAAAGATCTCGGTCTGGCCGAAGAAACGCTCGAAACGGATCACTACGGTCTTGAGAAAGTCAAAGAGCGGATACTCGAATATTTAGCAGTGCAACAGCGTGCTAATAAGCTGCGCGGCCCTATTTTATGCCTCGTTGGGCCTCCCGGTGTCGGTAAAACCTCGTTGGGTAAATCGATCGCCAAGGCGACAGGCCGCGAATTCGTGCGGATGTCGTTGGGGGGCGTGCGGGACGAGAGCGAAATTCGCGGTCACCGCAGGACCTATATTGGCTCGATGCCAGGTAAAGTCATTCAGTCGATGAAAAAAGTTAAGACGAGCAACCCGCTGATGTTGCTCGATGAGATCGATAAGCTCGGCGCCGATTATCGCGGTGATCCGTCATCGGCCTTGCTCGAAGTTCTCGATCCGGAGCAAAACAATAGCTTCAACGATCACTATCTCGAGGTTGATTACGACCTTTCGAATGTCATGTTTGTGACCACGGCGAACTCTCTCAACATTCCGGGGCCGCTTCTGGATCGCATGGAAGTGATCCGTATTGCGGGTTACACGGAAGACGAGAAGATCGAAATCGCGAAACAGCATCTGTTGCCACAATCGGTTGAGGAACATGGTCTGCGGGCGGGTGAGTTTGAGCTCGCGGACGAGGTTTTGCGCGATATTATCCGCTATTACACGCGCGAAGCGGGGGTGCGGAACCTGAAACGCGAAATCGCGAATCTGGCGCGAAAGGCGGTTACGGAAATTGTCCGCGGCAAGGGCAAGACGGTCTCGGTCACAACCGAAAACCTGTCGGATTACCTTGGTGTTCGGCGGCACCGTTTCGGCCTCGCCGAGAGCGATGATCAGGTCGGGGTTGTGACGGGCCTGGCATGGACTGAGGTCGGCGGGGAGTTGCTGACCATCGAAGGGGTGATGCTGCCTGGTAAAGGACGCATGACGACAACGGGGAAACTCGGCGATGTCATGAAAGAATCAATCAATGCCGCCTCGTCTTATGTACGCTCCCGAAGCACTGTTTTTGGCATTGAGCCGCCGCTTTTTGAGCGAAAAGACATTCACGTGCACGTTCCCGAGGGGGCCACGCCTAAGGACGGTCCGTCGGCTGGGACAGCTATGGCGACGGCGATTGTCTCGGTGATGACGGGCATTCCAGTGCGTAAAGAAATCGCCATGACGGGCGAGGTCACGTTGCGCGGCCGGGTCTTGCCGATCGGTGGGCTGAAGGAGAAACTTCTGGCGGCCCTGCGCGGGGGAATATCTAAGGTATTGATTCCAAAGGAAAATGAGAAGGATCTCGTGGACATCCCCGATAATATCAAGGACGGACTTGAGATTATTCCAGTGGAAAATATGGATGAAGTGTTGAAGCACGCCTTGGCCTCTATGCCGACTGCGATCGACTGGGATGAGGAAGCTTACAATGCATCAAAGGCTGCGCAGCAGGCAGAAAGTGCATCGGTGATCCCGCACTAAGCCTCAAAAAACCGCAGAATTCCGCATTTTTTCTTTTGACCACCTATCGAATCGGCGCATAGGCTATTGATTGTGGATAGATTGTCTATGAGAGGAAGCCATGAATAAACAGGATTTGGTAAATAAAGTAGCTGACGATACGGGTCTTTCAAAAGCAGATGCCGCGCGTGCCGTTGATAGTGTATTTGATTCAATCACAGCTCAACTCGCTTCTGGCGGGGATGTTCGCTTGGTTGGTTTCGGCACGTTCGCCGTTGCGCGTCGTAAAGCAACGACGGGTCGTAACCCACGTACGGGTGAAACCATTCAGATTGCAGCCTCAAATGCCGCAAAATTCAAAGCTGGTAAGGCTCTTAAAGACGCGCTGAATTAAGCCGCGATCTTTGTATTAAAAAAAGCGCCGGCCCATCTTGATGGGTCGGCGTTTTCTTTTGCATTTTTTTTGCCGTTGCACTATACACGCGGTCAAGGGCGGTTAGCTCAGCTGGGAGAGCATCTCGTTTACACCGAGAGGGTCGGCGGTTCGATCCCGTCACCGCCCACCATTCCCCTCACATCTCGATGATCGGTAAGACAAATTAATTCGCTAACATGAGCGGGCTAGGTCAGAGGCGTGAGGATTTTGCGGCTATTTGTCTGTTGTCGGAAGCGGGCGGTAAAAATCAAAATCTTCGGCATTGATTGCTTGACAGATACGCAACGCAATCGTAAACCGAGTTTTGTTGTGACACAGCTTCTTGAGCTGTCTTTCGGGGGTGTAGCTCAGTTGGTTAGAGCGCTGGCCTGTCACGCCAGAGGCCGCGGGTTCGAGTCCCGTCACTCCCGCCACTACATCTTCCCACACAGAAAATTTTCCCGATAAAACAGTGCGCTTGCGGCGGTTTTACGCTTGCATCGAAAGCGGCACGAGATATACTCCGCCCATCTGAACCTAAGGTTTTGGCGCATTCATTTTTGGCCGAAATCAGCTACAGTGAAAGTTCAAAGGCGAGCGTAATGCAGGATCTTCTTACTTCTTACTATCCGATCTTGATCTTCATGGGCCTGTCCGCCGTTATCACGCTGGCGCTTATGGTGGTGCCCGCGCTGATCGCGCCCACAGCGCCCGATCCCGACAAACTCTCCTCCTATGAATGCGGCTTCGAAGAGTTTGACGATGCGCGTATGAAATTCGATGTGAAGTTCTATTTGGTCGCTATTCTTTTCATCATTTTTGACCTTGAAGTTGCTTTTCTCTTCCCATGGGCGGTGGCCTTTGGCGATGTCGGTTTGTTCGGTTTCTGGTCGATGATGTTCTTCCTCGGTGTTTTGACGGTTGGATTTATTTACGAGTGGCGCAAAGGCGCCCTTGAGTGGGATTGATAATCATGGCGAAGACACAACATAGCGCAGGCGACCAGCGTCCGGCTCCGATGCAGGACCCGTATTACGCGGACGTGTCAAACCAATTGTCGGATAAAGGCTTTGTGCTGACTTCGGCTGAGGACCTGATTAATTGGGCGCGGACGGGTTCGCTGCACTGGATGACCTTTGGTCTGGCGTGCTGTGCGGTTGAGATGATGCATACCTCTATGCCGCGTTATGACGTCGAGCGTTTTGGTTTTGCGCCTCGCGCTTCCCCGCGGCAATCCGATGTTATGATTGTTGCCGGAACATTGACCAATAAAATGGCCCCAGCGCTGCGTAAGGTCTATGACCAAATGCCCGAGCCACGTTACGTTATTTCCATGGGGTCTTGCGCCAATGGCGGCGGCTATTATCACTATAGCTATTCAGTCGTGCGGGGCTGTGATCGGGTTGTGCCCGTCGATATTTATGTTCCAGGCTGCCCTCCCACGGCAGAAGCCTTGCTTTACGGCGTGTTGCTCCTGCAAAAGAAAATCCGGCGAACCGGAACCATTGAACGCTAGTCCAGCGGAGATATTATGACGACTACAGCAGAGCTTTCTGAACTTGCGGCTCATATCGAGGGCAAGCTGTCCGATGCGGGCGTCGAGACCCATATCGCCTATGGTGAGTTAACTGTCGTTAGCCCTGCGAGCGCGATTGTGGATGTCATGCGGTTTCTGCGTGATGATAAGAAATGCGATTTTGGGCAGCTGATTGATGTCTGCGGCGCTGATTATCCCGAGCGTGCGGCGCGTTTTGAAGTTGTTTATCACTTGCTGTCGATGACCAAAAATCGTCGTGTTCGCTGCAAAGTCGCCTTGGCTGAAGGCGAGATGGTGTCCAGTATTATCGATATTTTCGATAACGCCAATTGGTATGAGCGTGAAACCTTTGACATGTATGGCATTGTTTTCTCGGGGCACCCCGACTTACGACGTATTCTCACCGATTATGGTTTTGAGGGTTATCCGTTGCGGAAAGATTTTCCGCTCACGGGGCATGTTGAAGTGCGTTATGACGACGATGTGAAGAAGGTTGTCTACGAACCTGTTCGTTTGGTGCAAGAATTCCGCGATTTCGATTTCGAGAGCCCTTGGGAGGGCGCGCGGTCGCTCTTGCCGGGTGATGAAAAAGCAGCGTCATCAGCAGGGGAAGAATAAGCTATGTCAGAAGCGATTGAAGATCGTAAATTTACCATTAACTTCGGCCCCCAGCATCCCGCAGCCCATGGTGTGTTGCGTTTGGTGATGGATCTCGATGGCGAGATGGTGACCCGTGTCGATCCGCATATTGGTTTGCTGCATCGCGGCACGGAAAAACTGATCGAGCATAAAACCTATTTGCAGGCCGTTCCCTATTTTGATCGGCTCGACTATGTCGCGCCGATGAACCAAGAGCATGCTTTCGCGCTCGCCGTGGAGCGCTTGCTCGGCATCACGGTGCCAAAACGGGGCCAGTATATTCGCGTGCTCTATTCTGAAATTGGCCGTCTGTTGAGCCATCTTTTGAATATTACAACTCAGGCACTGGATGTTGGTGCGCTCACCCCGCCATTGTGGGGCTTTGAAGAGCGCGAGAAAATGATGATTTTCTATGAACGCGCCAGCGGCGCTCGTTTGCATGCGGCTTATTTTCGTCCGGGCGGGGTGCATCAGGATTTGCCTGCTGATTTGCTCCGTGACATTTATGATTTTTGCGATCCTTTCTTAAAAGTCATGGATGATATTGAAGGCCTGCTGACTGATAACCGGATTTTCAAGCAGCGTAATGTCGACATCGGGATTGTCTCAGAAGATGACATTTACAATTGGGGTCTGACGGGCGTCATGGCGCGCGGTTCGGGGCTTGCTTGGGACTTACGCCGATCGCAGCCCTATGAAGCCTATAATGATTTCGATTTCGATATTCCTGTCGGCAAAAATGGTGACTGTTATGACCGCTATTTGGTGCGTGTCGAGGAATGTCGCCAGTCCATTCGGATTATGAAGCAGTGCATTGAGAACATGCCCGACGGGCCTGTCTCGGCAACCGATGGCAAAATTGTGCCGCCGAAGCGGGGCGAGATGAAACGCTCGATGGAAGCGCTTATTCATCACTTTAAGCTCTACACCGAGGGCTATCATGTGCCTGCCGGCGAGGTCTACGCAGCTGTTGAGGCACCAAAGGGCGAATTTGGCGTCTATCTGGTCGGAGACGGCTCGAACAAGCCGTATCGCTGTAAGATCCGCGCCCCCGGCTATGCGCATTTGCAGGCTATGGATTATTTATGTCGCGATCACATGCTGGCTGACGTGTCGGCAATTTTGGGATCGCTCGATATCGTGTTTGGAGAGGTTGATCGATGAGTGTAAGGCGGCTTCATGACAAGCAACCGGATAGCTTCGCATTCACGGCTGAAAACCGTGCATGGGCGGAAGATCAGATAAAAAAATATCCAGAGGGGCGTCAGGCCAGTGCCGTAATACCGCTATTATGGCAAGCGCAAAAACAAGGCGATGGTTGGTTGTCGGAACCCGCCATGCGGCACGTCGCTGATATGCTCGAGATGCCCTATATGCGCGTCTTTGAGGTAGCGACCTTCTATACCATGTTCAACTTGAAACCCGTCGGTAAACATTTCGTGCAACTCTGTGGCACAACGCCATGCTGGTTGCGTGGTGCCGATGACCTGAAGGCCGTCTGTCGCGAGCTCATCGGCGAGCAAGGCGATATCACAGATGATGGCGCGTTAAGCTGGCTCGAGGTCGAATGCCTCGGTGCTTGTGTGAATGCACCCATGGTCCAGATCAATGACGATTTCTATGAGGATCTTACCGCTGAGCGCTTTAAAGACATATTGCTGAAGCTTCAAGCCGGTGAAGCGGTTGCACCAGGGCCACAAAATTCGCGTCAGTCTTCGGAACCCGAAGGTGGTCGGACAGTTCTAAAGGGTGATGCATAATGTTACACGATCAGGATCGTATTTTTAACAATATTTATGGCCAAGAGGGCGCTGACCTCGCCGCAGCAAAGAAACGTGGCGACTGGGATAAGACCGCCGAGCTGATAAAAAAAGGCCGTGATTGGATTATCGAAGAGGTGAAAGCGTCGGGCCTGCGGGGACGCGGTGGAGCCGGCTTCCCGACGGGTTTGAAATGGTCCTTCATGCCCAAGGAGAGCGACGGTCGGCCACACTATCTGGTCGTCAATGCCGACGAGTCCGAGCCTGGTACCTGCAAAGATCGTGACATTTTGCGCCACGAGCCGCACAAGCTGATCGAAGGGTGTTTGCTGGCCAGCTTCGCAATGGGGGCGAATGCTTGCTATGTCTATATTCGCGGTGAATTTATCCGCGAGCGTGAAGCGTTACAGCGCGCCGTCGATGAGGCTTATGCTGCAGGTTTGCTCGGTAAAAATGCAGCGAAGTCGGGATGGGATTTTGACCTCTATGTGCATCATGGCGCTGGAGCCTATATATGTGGCGAGGAAACGGCGCTTATTGAGAGCCTTGAGGGCAAAAAGGGTATGCCCCGCCTGAAGCCACCATTCCCTGCCAATATGGGGCTTTATGGTTGCCCGACGACGGTTAACAATGTTGAGAGCATTGCCGTGGCCCCGACGATTTTGCGGCGTGGCGGCGGTTGGTTCGCTGGCCTCGGGCGCGAGGGCAATACGGGCACAAAGTTATTTTGTATCTCGGGACATGTGAACAACCCCTGTAATGTCGAAGAAGAAATGGGCATTCCACTGAAAGAATTGCTCGAAAAACATGCCGGTGGTGTTCGCGGCGGGTGGGATAACCTGTTGGCCATTATTCCAGGTGGTTCATCAGTCCCCCTAATACCAAAATCGATTTGCGATACGGTCTTGATGGATTTTGACAGCTTGAAAGAAGTTCAGTCAGGCTTGGGGACGGCGGCGGTGATCGTCATGGACAAGTCGACCGATATCGTCAAGGCCATTGCGCGCATATCGCATTTCTATAAGCACGAGAGCTGCGGTCAGTGCACGCCATGCCGCGAGGGGACGGGCTGGATGTGGCGCGTGATGGAGCGGATGGCTGCAGGTCAAGCACAAGCGCGCGAAATTGATATGCTGCTAAAAGTGTCGAAACAAATCGAGGGTCATACAATATGCGCTCTTGGTGATGCCGCGGCGTGGCCCGTTCAAGGGTTGATCAGGCATTTTCGTCCAGAAATGGAAGCCCGTCTTAAAGGGGTTGCGGAGGCTGCTGAATGAGTGACTTGGTTAAAGTAACAGTCGATGGCGTGACCGTTGAAGTGCCAGCTGGCACATCGATCTTGCAGGCCTGTGAGACGGCTGGCGCCGAAATTCCGCGCTTTTGCTATCACGAGCGTTTGTCGGTCGCAGGGAACTGCCGTATGTGTCTCGTCGAAGTTGAGCGTGCGCCGAAACCTGTTGCAAGCTGTGCCATGCCTGTGGCGCCCGATATGGTGGTCCATACGGGGAGCGATGTTGTCAAAGACGCCCGCGAAGGCGTCATGGAATTCTTGTTGATTAACCACCCGCTCGACTGCCCGATTTGTGACCAAGGCGGTGAGTGTGATTTGCAGGATCAAGCTTTGGGCTATGGCCATGATGCGAGCCGTTTTGCCGATAATAAGCGCGCCGTTGAAGAAAAATTTATGGGTCCTTTGGTGAAGACTGAAATGACGCGGTGCATTCATTGCACGCGCTGTGTTCGCTTTTCGACTGAAGTTGCAGGCGTACCAGAAATTGGTGCCATTGGCCGCGGCGAGGACATGGAAATCACGACCTATCTCGAGGCCTCTTTGGACAGCGAGCTATCGGGCAATGTTATTGACCTGTGCCCCGTTGGTGCTTTGACCTCTAAGCCCTATGCCTTTACGGCGCGTCCTTGGGAGCTTCGGAAAACGGAAACCATCGATGTGATGGACGCGATTGGGAGTAGTATTCGCGTCGACGCGCGGGGTCGTGAAGTGATGCGTATTATGCCGCGCAATCATGACGACGTGAATGAAGAATGGATTAGCGATAAATCGCGGTTTGTATGGGATGGGATTAACCGCCAGCGCCTTGATCGGCCCTATTTGCGGATCAAAGGCAAACTGGTCGAGGCGACCTGGGGCGAAGTCTTTGATGCGATTGCCGCTCGCGTTGGAGATGGCTCGAAAGTGGCTGCTTTGGCAGGCGACTTGGCATGTGTTGAGGGACAATACGCGCTCAAGCAACTGATGACGTCGATTGGTTCGCCGCATATGGATTGCCGTCCTGCTGGGTCGGCTCTGGGCGGGCCGCGCGCGAATTATATTTTAAACGCTGGAATTGCTGGGGTTGAGGAAGCTGACGGATTACTGCTGATCGGCGTCAACCCACGGCTCGAGGCCGCTGTTTTTAACGCCCGCATTCGGAAGCGCTGGCGGGCTGGTCAGTTTCCCATCGCCGCGATTGGTCAAGTTGCTGATCTCACTTATCCGGTTGAAAATTTGGGGGCCGGGCCAGAGACATTGCAAGCGCTGCTCAATGGTGAGCTCGACTTTGCAAAGACCTTGAACGCGTGCAAACGCCCCATGATTATTCTGGGAGAAGCCGCTCTCAGCCGCGCTGATGGCGGGGCAGTTTTCGATATGGCGCTGGAGTTAGCCGAAAAAACAGGTGTTGTCGCCGGCGATTGGAATGGCTTTGGCGTTTTGCACAATGCGGCAGGTCGCGTTGGTGGGCTGGATATTGGTTTCCTCCCGGCTGCGGGCGGATACGACACTGCTGGCATTCAGCAGGCGGCAGCCAAGGGTGCTATTGATACAGTGTTTTTGCTGGCCGCCGATGAACTCGATATGGGCAGCTTCGGCGAGGCTTGCGTCATTTACATTGGCTCGCATGGTGACGCTGGCGCGGCGCGGGCGGATATTATCCTGCCTGCCGCCTGTTACACAGAAAAACAGGCCACATATGTCAATACTGAAGGGCGCGTGCAAATGACGGAACGTGCGACCTTGCCGCCGGGCGAAGCTCGCGAAGACTGGAAAATTTTCCGCGCTCTGTCGGCTGCAATCGGTCAGGCCCTGGCTTTTGATCGGATCGAAGAACTGCGGCAACAGCTGTTTGCAGAGGTGCCGCATTTAGCAATTATGGATGAATGTGCCGCCGCAGGTCAGCCTCAAAAATGTGGCGGCGCGGCGCTCGACGCGTCCCCATTTTCTCATATGGTTTCGG
Source organism: Rhodobiaceae bacterium (assembly GCA_038147995.1). Taxonomy (GTDB): domain Bacteria; phylum Pseudomonadota; class Alphaproteobacteria; order RS24; family RS24; genus JAYODZ01. The sequence goes on from JAYQUO010000005.1 coordinate 10,046, forward strand.
ATTTCTACTTCACCAATCCCGTGGCCCGCGCTTCGATGACCATGGCGCAATGCGCACAAGCGCGCGCTGAGCGGCAGACGCAAATGGAGAGGACCGGTACCAATGGAAACTAGTGTCTTCGATATGTATATTTGGCCGGCGCTGTTGGTCACGCTACATAGTCTCGCGATTATTCTTGTTCTCTTGGTATCGCTAGCCTTTTTCATGTATGCCGACCGAAAAATATGGGCCGCCGTGCAATTGCGGCGCGGCCCGAATGTGGTTGGTCCGTTTGGGTTGCTGCAGAGCTTTGCCGATATTTTGAAATATTTGTTTAAGGAAATTGTTATCCCGAGCAAATCCAGCAAGGTGATTTTCCTGTTAGCCCCCTTTGTTACCATGTTTTTGGCTTTAAGCGCTTGGGCGGTTATCCCGGTTAGTGACGGTTGGGCCGTGGCAGACATTAATGTCGGTATTCTCTATATTTTTGCGATTTCCTCGCTCGGGGTCTATGGCGTAATTATGGGGGGCTGGGCATCAAACTCGAAATATCCGTTCCTCGGCGCATTGCGCTCGGCGGCGCAAATGGTGTCTTACGAGGTTTCGATCGGTCTTGTCATCATCACGGTTTTGCTCTGCGTCGGGTCTTTGAATTTGTCGGACATCATCAAAGCGCAGGAAAAAATCTGGTTTGCCGTTCCGCTGTTCCCGATGTTTGTCGTGTTCTTTATCTCGGCTCTGGCAGAGACCAACCGCCCGCCCTTCGATCTGCCTGAAGCAGAGTCGGAATTGGTTGCGGGCTTCATGACCGAATATTCGTCGACACCTTATGTGGTGTTCATGATTGGCGAGCTGGCCAATATCATCTTGATGTGTGCCATGACGACGGTTCTTTTCCTTGGCGGATGGTTACCGCCAGCAGATATCGTGCCGTTTAATTTAGTGCCGGGCGTCGTCTGGTTTGTTTTAAAAATTTGTTTTGTGTTCTTCATGTTTGCCATGGTGAAAGCCATGGTGCCACGGTATCGCTACGACCAGCTGATGCGTTTGGGGTGGAAAGTATTCTTGCCGCTGGCTTTGTTGTGGGTTGTTTTGACAGCAAGCTTTTTGCAATTCACCGGAATGGTGCCGTAAGGGGATTGAATCATGGGATTTCTTGGACGTACCGCTCGTGGCTTGCTTTTGGTTGAGTTTGTATCAGCCTTTGCCCTTGCTATGCGCTACTTTTTTGCCCGCAAGGCAACTGTAAATTACCCCCACGAGAAGGGGCCTTTGAGCCCACGCTTTCGCGGCGAACACGCGCTACGGCGTTACCCAAACGGGCAAGAGCGGTGCATTGCGTGTAAACTGTGTGAGGCTGTTTGCCCCGCACAAGCCATTACAATTGAGGCAGGTCCGCGTAACAATGACGGCACCCGCCGGACCATTCGCTATGACATCGATATGGTTAAATGCATTTATTGTGGCCTATGTCAGGAGGCTTGTCCTGTCGATGCAATTGTTGAAGGGCCGAATTTTGAGTTCGCCACAGAGACGCGCGAAGAGCTGATTTACGACAAACAGAAACTGCTCGCCAATGGCGACCGTTGGGAAGTCGAAATTGCCAAGAATCTCGAGCTGGATGCTCCCTACAGGTAAGGTTTCATGATGGATATTACGAGCCTCATTTTTTATCTTTTTGCCGGCGTCAGCGTCGCCAGTGCCTTTATGGTGATTGCAGCGCGCAACCCCGTTTATTCGGTTCTGTTTTTGATTTTGACGTTTTTCAATGCGGCCGGCCTGTTTGTTTTGATGGGGGCCGAGTTTCTTGCGCTAATTTTGGTTGTTGTTTATGTCGGTGCGGTCGCTGTGCTGTTCCTCTTTGTCGTGATGATGCTCGATATTGATTTTGCTGAATTGCGCGAGGGGTTTTTGCAATATCTTCCGATCGGGGCGACGGTCGGCATTATTTTGCTGATCGAGCTGATTATGGTTCTGGCTTCAACACAATTCTCAGACGTCGCAGCGTTGCCTAGCGCCTCGCCCGAGGGCATGACAAATACGATGGCCTTGGGGCGCGTGTTATATACGGACCATATTTTCTTCTTCCAAACGGCGGGTGCGATTTTGTTGGTCGCTATGATCGGGGCCATCGTTTTGACGCTCGAAAAGGGACCAGCTCCAAAGAAACAAAATATCGCGAAACAAAATGCGCGAACCAAAAAAGATGGCGTTGCATTGGTCGATGTGAAGCCCGGGCAAGGATTATAGGGGGAACGAATGGCGATTGGCTTAACCCATTACCTGACTTTAGCGGCGGTCTTATTCACGATCGGCGTGTTGGGCATTTTCTTGAACCGTAAAAATGTCATTGTCATTCTGATGGCCATTGAGTTGATGCTCTTGGCGGTCAATATCAACCTCGTGGCTTTTTCAGCTTTTCTCGGCGACTTGATGGGGCAGGTCTTTGCTTTGCTCGTCTTGACCGTTGCCGCCGGCGAGGCCGCCATCGGACTGGCCATTCTTGTTGTTTATTTCCGTAACCGTGGCGGCATTGCCGTTGAAGATGTCAGCCAGATGAGGGGCTAGCTTTATGTTTAAGGCCATTATTTTTCTGCCGCTTATTGGCTCTATCATTGCCGGTCTGTTTGGGCGCTATATTGGCGCTCGGCCGTCAGAGGTTGTGACCTCGTCTTTTTTGGTGGCCGCGGCGATTTTATCCTGCATTGGCTTTTATGATGTTGCGGTCCTCGGGCAAGCCCAGACGGTTCATGTGCTGTCGTGGATAAGCTCTGGCTCGCTAGATATCAATTGGATGTTGCGTGTCGATACGCTGACCGCTGTTATGTTGGTGGTCGTGACGGGCGTGTCGGCTCTCGTGCATATTTACTCCATCGGCTATATGCATGACGATCCCTACCGGCCACGCTTCTTTGCCTATCTGTCCTTATTCACCTTCATGATGTTGGCCCTGGTGACAGCCGATAATTTTGTCCAATTATTTTTCGGTTGGGAAGGCGTTGGTTTGGCGAGCTACCTCCTGATTGGCTTTTATTTTCAAAAAAACTCGGCCAATGCGGCAGCCATTAAAGCCTTTGTTGTTAACCGGGTCGGCGATTTCGGTTTGATCTTGGGCATGGCCGCCATATACCTCACCACAGACTCGCTGTCCTTTGACACTGTTTTTGAGGCGCGCGAGGCGCTTGCCGCGGGCAAGTTCGAGTTCCTCGGTTATACACTTCCCGTGCTGGATACCATCTGCCTGCTGTTGTTTATGGGCGCGATGGGTAAGTCGGCGCAATTTTTGCTGCATACATGGCTGCCTGATGCGATGGAAGGACCGACCCCTGTGTCCGCACTCATTCACGCAGCGACAATGGTCACGGCGGGCGTGTTTTTGCTAGCGCGGACATCGCCTCTGTTCGAGTTGTCGCCTACGGCGCTGACCGTTGTCACCGTGGTCGGGGCGATTACGGCCTTCTTTGCGGCGACAATCGGGTTGGTTCAAAACGATATTAAGCGCGTGATTGCCTATTCAACCTGTTCGCAGCTCGGTTACATGTTCGTTGCATTGGGCGTTGGCGCTTATCAAGCTGCGATGTTCCATTTGTTCACGCATGCTTTCTTTAAAGCTTTGTTGTTCCTTGGCGCTGGCTCGGTTATCCACGCTATGCACCACGAGCAAGACATGCGCAATATGGGTGGGTTACGCCAACTCATCCCGTTGACATGGATATTGATGATTATCGGCACCATTGCTCTGACGGGTTTTCCCCTGACCGCAGGCTATTTCTCGAAAGACGCCATAATTGAAGCTGCATTCGCCGATGCCTTGTCGCCGCATATGTTTGCTTTCTCGCTTTTGGTGGTTGCCGCTGGCTTCACATCTTTCTATTCCTGGCGGCTGATTTTTATGACCTTCCATGGTGTGCCGCGCTGTTCCAATGACACGCTGAGCCATGTCCACGAAGCACCGGCCGTGATGTCGATACCGCTGATCATCCTCGCGATGGGTGCCTTGTTTGCCGGTGCCGTTTTTGCCTCGTCCTTTATCGGCGAAGGGCAAACAGCGTTTTGGCAAGGGGCTATCTTCACCTTGCCAGACAATAAGATTCTAGAAGATCTGCACCACGTGCCGGCCCTTGTTAAATATGCGCCGCTGATGATGATGATCCTTGGATTTATTGGTGCTTGGTATTTCTACATTCGCCGTCCTGATCTGCCGCCGAAAATTGCAGAGAGCCAAGTGGTTTTGTACCAATTCTTGCTCAATAAATGGTATTTCGACGAAATATACGATTTCCTGTTTGTGCGGCCTGTGCGGTGGCTCGGACGTGTTTTGTGGAAGGGGGGCGACGGCGCGATTATCGACGGCTTTGGTCCAGATGGGGTTTCGCGGGCCGTTATTCAGGCGACGGGTCGTTTTGTAAAGCTACAAACGGGTTATCTGTACCACTATGCATTTGTGATGTTGCTCGGGATTGCTGGCTTTGTCTCGTGGTTCCTCATGGCGGGAGGGCACTAAGATGAATTGGCCCATTCTTTCGACGATTACGTTTTTACCTCTGTTAGGGGCTTTGTTCATTCTCCTTATTCGGGGAGATGAAGAAGTTGTTGCTATTAACGCGCGCTCGGTGGCGCTTTGGACATCGATTGTTACGCTGATTTTAAGCTTGTTTATGCTCTATGAATTTGATGGGGCACTGGCAGGTTTTCAGTTTGTCGAGCGCTTCCAGTGGCTGGGCGGCGGCGTTGATTATGCGATGGGGGTCGACGGCATTTCGGTTCTGTTCGTGATCCTGACGACCTCATTACTCCCAATTTGCATTCTCGCGAGTTGGAATTCGGTAACCCATCGTGTGCGCGAATATATGCTGGCCTTTTTGGTTCTCGAGACCTTGATGATCGGCGTGTTTTGCGCGCTCGATATCATTTTATTCTACCTGTTCTTTGAGGGTGGTTTGATCCCCATGTATTTGATCATCGGGGTCTGGGGTGGCAAGCGCCGTATTTACGCGAGTTTCAAGTTCTTCTTGTATACGCTTTTGGGTTCGGTGCTGATGTTGCTGGCGATCATGTATATGTATCTGCAAGTCGGCTCGACCTATATTCCATCGCTCATGGCGGCGCAATTTGATGCGGATTATCAGACTTGGCTGTGGCTCGCTTTCTTCGCGTCCTTTGCCGTAAAAATGCCGATGTGGCCCGTGCATACTTGGTTGCCCGATGCCCACGTCGAGGCGCCAACGGCAGGGTCGGTTATTCTGGCTGGCGTGCTGCTGAAAATGGGTGGCTATGGCTTTTTACGTTTCTCTTTGCCGATGTTCCCTGTGGCCTCAGAGCTTTTTGCGCCTTTGGTTTTTGGTCTCAGCGCCATTGCCATTGTTTACACCTCGCTGGTTGCCTTTGCACAAGAGGATATGAAAAAGCTTATTGCCTATTCTTCTGTCGCACATATGGGCTTTGTGACGATGGGCATTTTCTCTGGCACCACCCAAGGCGTGCAGGGCGCGGTTTTTCAAATGTTGTCGCATGGCTGGATATCTGGAGCCTTGTTTCTGTGCGTCGGTGTGGTCTATGACCGCATGCATACGCGCGAAATTGCGGCCTATGGCGGCTTGGTCAATCGCATGCCCGTTTATGCGGCGATCTTTATGCTCTTTACCATGGCCAATGTCGGTCTGCCTGGTACCTCGGGCTTTGTCGGCGAGTTCTTGACCATTATTGGGACATTCCAAGTCAGCACCAAAACGGCTTTGGTTGCCGCTTCTGGGGTTATCTTCGCAGCCGTTTATGCCTTGACGCTCTATCGCCGGGTGGTTTTCGGCAAAATCGGTAATGAAGGTCTTGAGGAAATAGAAGATGTCACACGTCTGGAGCGGTTTATTTTTCTGCCGCTGTTGATTGCGACTTTGGTGTTTGGTGTATGGCCAATGCCGATCCTTGAGCTCACAGCGCCGTCGATTGACTTGCTGTTGAATAATTTTGGCCAAGCGCTGATTGGCGCCGGCGAGACGATGCTGTAGGGGATGATCATGCTAGAGAATATATCGATCGCACTGCCCGAATTTATTCTGTTCATTGGAGCCATGGGGCTTTTGATGGTCGGTGTTTTCTCGGATGCGCGCAACTACCCAGTGATCAGTTGGGGCGGCGTGTTGGTTCTGCTGCTGGCGGCGATTGCAAGTTTTGCTCAGGATGGTGAATATGTTGCCTTTGGGGGGAGCTATTTGGTCGACGGTTTGAGCCGCCTCATGAAGCTCATCACTTTTGCGGCTTTAGCGATCTCGCTGATTATCGCCCGTGGCTTTTTAGAGCGCGAAAAATTAGCACGCTTTGAGTTTCCCGTTCTTATTCTACTGTCGGCGACCGGCATGGGAATTATGATTTCGGCGAGTGATTTGATCGCCATGTATATGGGGATTGAGCTGCAAAGTTTGGCGCTTTATGTGTTGGCGACAGCCAATCGGAACTCCTTACGCTCGTCCGAGGCGGGTTTAAAATATTTTGTTTTGGGCGCGCTGTCGTCTGGCTTGTTGTTGTACGGCTGTTCGCTTCTTTATGGTTTTGCAGGTGGCGTTGGCTTTAACGAAATTACGCTTGCTGTTTCCAACACACAAAGTCTGACCCTGTTGCCGATTATTGGCATTGTGTTCGTTTTTGCCGGGCTGGCGTTTAAAATATCGGCTGTGCCATTTCATATGTGGACACCCGATGTCTATGAGGGGGCCCCGACGCCCATTACAGCCCTTTTTGCCGCTGCACCCAAAATAGCTGGCTTTGCGATCTTTATTCGATTGGTGCATCAAGGTCTTCCAAACGCCGTAGATGCATGGCAGCAAATCATTATCTTTCTGGCGCTGGCCAGTATGGTGCTCGGCGCTTTCTCGGCGATTGGGCAAAATAATATCAAACGTCTTATGGCTTACTCGTCTATTGGCCATATGGGTTTTGCCCTGGTCGGTTTGGCGGCAGGAACACAAGATGGTGTTGCCAGTCTCATCATTTATCTGGCTATTTATGTCACCATGACACTGGGTGCCTTTGCCTGCATTTTGGCCTTGCGTACAGATAACACGATGATCGAGCGCATTGATGAGATGGCGGGCCTGAGCCGCTCGCGGCCAGGTCTAGCAGCGATGCTCGCGATTTTAATGTTCTCTTTGGCGGGTATTCCACCCTTGGCGGGTTTCTTCGGTAAGTTTTATGTTTTTCGTGCCGCCATTGATGCTGAATTATATATGCTCGCCGTTCTCGGTGTTTTGGCGAGCGTTGTCGGCGCCTTCTACTATCTGCGCATTGTTAAGGTCATGTATATCGATGAACCAAGCGAGCGCGCAGTCGAACCTGTTTCGCGGGAGCTCGGCTGGGTGGCTGGCGGACTATCTGCCTTTTCGCTGTTGTTCTTTGTCTATCCAAGGCCCCTGATTGAACTGGCGCAAGCGGCCGCCGCGACGCTGGTCAATAGCGCAACCAATTCTTTAGCAGCGCTGTTGTTCTAAGGACGGCGCGTGGTTTCGACCAATTATCAAATTTTGAAACGGGACGAGATCGACAGCACCAATGAGGAAGCGCGCCGTCTATCCGAGGCTGGCGAAGCGCGGGCAACATGGATTATCGCCGATGTTCAAACGGCAGGACGCGGTCGGCGCGGGCGATCTTGGGAAGCGCCACGCGGTAATTTGATGACAACCTTATATTGGCCATTTCCGATAGCTGCGCAATCGGCTGCGCTACTGTCCTTTGTCGCCAGCTTGGCGGTTCGTGATGTTGTCGCTGACTGCCTGCCGCAGGCACAAGTCGAGTTAAAATGGCCGAACGATGTTCTCGTTAACGGACAGAAAATAGCAGGCATTTTGCTTGAGGCGTTTCGGGTCTCGGCGCAAACTGTGCAGACCTTGGCGGTCGGGATTGGTGTAAATATTACACACCACCCAGATGACACACCTTATCCAGCCACTCATATCGGCGCTGTTGGGCCGGCGCCGGCGCGGGATGATGTTTTCGAGAAGCTAAAAACATCCTTTGCGACTTATCATGCCGCTTTTGACAAATCAGGATTTGCACCAATTCGGAAGGTCTGGCTAGAGCACGCGCGGGGCCGCGGACGCGAGATCGAAGTGCGGTTGGCGCATGAAACTCTGTTGGGCCTATTTGATGATTTGGATGGCGAGGGTCAATTATGTTTGCGTTTGCCCACGGGTGATGTTCGACTGGTTGCCGCTGGTGATGTGTATTTCCCCGAGGTGTTAGATGGACGATAGTTTGGTGTTTTTACCGCTGGGTGGCACCGGCGAGATCGGCATGAATTGTAACCTTTATGGCTATGGTGCCGGTAAAAAACGGCAATGGTTGATGGTGGATCTGGGTATCACCTTCCCACGTCTCGAGGCACCCGGTATTGATGTCATCACGCCAGACATCTCATATATCGCCGATCGTAGGGCCCAATTATGTGGTCTCGTCCTGACCCATGGACATGAGGATCATATTGGTGCCGTGCCACATCTTTGGCCAGCTTTGCAATGCCCGATCTACACAACGCCATTTACCGCGGAATTGGTCTACGGAAAGCTTGTCGAAGCGGGGCTTGAGGAGCGGGCTGAAATCCGTCTAATACCAGAGACAGGTCAGCTTGATATTGGACCATTTCATCTCGATTTCATTCACCTGACGCATTCGATTGCCGAAATGCAAGCTGTCAAAATTTCATGCGGTGGTCATAAGGTTTTGCATACGGGCGATTGGAAAATTGACCCCGATCCCGTCATTGGTAAGGCCAGTGCGCTGGATGCTTTGCAGGCGGCGGGCGATGAGGGCATCGACGCTATTGTTTGCGATTCGACCAATGTTTTGTCGTCTGGCCGCTCAGGATCGGAGAAGCATGTGGCGGGCGAGCTGGCGACGGTGGTCGCCGCGCAAACAGGACGCGTTGTGGTCACGACTTTTGCTTCGAATGTTGCGCGGCTTGCGAGTATTGGTGCAGCGGCGCGGGCGAGCGATCGGCATATCACGTTAGCTGGTCTGGGGATGCGGAAAATTTTCCGCGCTGCTTTGGCCACAGGCTATCTCAATGACTTTCCGCCGGTCATTGAAGAGAGTGAGGCGGGTTATCTGCCGCCCGAAAAATTATTGATTTTATGCACTGGATCGCAAGGCGAACCACGGGCGGCGCTGTCGCGTTTGGCCGATGGGACACATCCGCATTTGACCATAGAAGCCGGTGATACGGCGATTTTTTCGTCCAAGATGATTCCCGGAAACGAGACGGAAATTTTAGATTTGCAAAACCGTCTGGCCAAACGCGGTATCAAAGTATTAACAGCCGGGGCAGGGGATATTCACGTTTCGGGTCATCCATGTCGCGAGGAGCTCGAGGATATGTACCGCTTGGTCCGCCCTCGTATCTCGATCCCCGTCCACGGCGAGGCGCGCCATTTGATTGCGCATGCCGAATTGGCACACGCGCTCGGCGCGGAGCAAGCCTTGGTCATCGAAAATGGCGATATGGTTCACTTAGCACCAGGAAAAGCCCGCGTGGTTGACCGCGTTCCGGTTGGCCGTTTCCATCTCGATGGACAGGTTTTGGTTGAGGATGCGGCGAGCGTTCTGGCACAACGACGGAAGCTTGCTTATGTCGGCGTTGTGAGCGTGGCGCTGGCCGTTGATAAGGGAGGGCGCTTGTGCGCCGAGCCTGAAATATCAATCACAGGTCTGCCCGAGTGCGATAGCGAAGGCATAAAAATGGCTGATTGGATCCGCGAAGCCGTTGACATGGCGCTGCCCGATAATGGGCGGGTGACGCGTGATATTGTGGCGGCCGAAATGCCGCAGAAAATAGGGCGTGTATTGAAACAAAATTGGGGTAAAAAACCGGTTGTTCATGTCATGTTAGTCACGGTATGAATGAGAAAATCAAGCAAGGAGTTAGATCATGATTGGACGTTTGAACCATGTTGCTATTGCTGTGCCTGATGTGGCTGCCGCGGCGGCGACCTATCGCGACACGCTCGGTGCGACCGTTTCGGATCCGGTGCCGCTGCCTGATCACGGCGTGGTTACGGTTTTTGTCGAGCTGCCGAATACCAAAATCGAGCTGCTGGAGCCGTTGGGCGATGATAGCCCGATTTTGAGCTATCTGAAGAAAAACCCTAATGGCGGCATGCATCATGTCTGCTACGAGGTTGAGGATATTCTCTTGGCTCGCGACCGCATGATTGAAAAGGGCGCCACAATAACGGGGACCGGCGAGCCGCGCATTGGGGCTCATGGTAAACCTGTTATTTTCATGCATCCGCGTGATTTCAACGGCACATTGGTGGAGCTCGAGCAGGTCTGATGATTAGCATCAGCGCCATTTTCGGGTTAGCTATTTATGGCATTGTTTGGTTTTTAACCTTATTCATGGTTCTGCCTTTCGGTGTCCGCACGCAACAAGAGCTGGGCGATGTCGAACCTGGATCGGTCGCCAGTGCGCCCGAAACACCCCATATGTGGAAACGGCTCGCAGCGACGACAGTACTCTCATCTCTCCTTTATGGGGCTTTGTACTGGCTTTTGACGTCGCCGTCGGCTTTACCGTTTTGGCACGCTGTCGTTCCTGATTTTGCTAAATAGCGCGATGTGTCGCGTTCCCAAAAAAGCCGATTAAAGGGGACCGCAAAAAGAAAGAGCGGGACCCGAAAGGCTTCGGTCCCGCTCATTGTGGTGTCAGCTACGCCAAAGGTTCCTCCCAGACCCGAGAGGCTGGCGTACCACCCTCTCCACACACGCTTCGACTCTAGCAATCCGCGTTTGTCTGACAAGCTTATTTTCGCTTACGTGACATTTCTTGGCCAAGCGTTGCTTTTTTACAACGGTCGCAAGATGGCCGTTCTAAGGGCTTGTCAGTCGGCGCGGTGCGATTTAGACATGGTTTAGCCACATTTGTTGAAGAGCTTCGTGAAATGCGCCTGTCGAAATATTTTGTTCCAACCATTAAAGAAAACCCCTCAGAGGCTCAGATCGTCTCGCATCGGTTGATGCTGCGGGCAGGGCTTGTGCGCCAGAGCGCGGCAGGGATTTATTCTTGGTTGCCGCTCGGTTTGCGTGTGCTGAATAAGATCAGCGATATTGTTCGCGCCGAGCAAAACGCGGCAGGCGCGCATGAGGTTTTGATGCCAACTTTGCAACCCGCCGAAATCTGGCGCGAGTCGGGCCGCTATGAAGATTACGGCAAAGAAATGCTGCGGATTAAAGATCGGCATGATCGTGACTTGCTCTACGGTCCAACCAATGAAGAGTTAATCACACAAATTGTCCGCGATAATGTCCGAAGCTACCGCGAATTGCCGCTCAATCTGTATCACATCCAATGGAAGTTCCGCGATGAAATCAGACCACGTTTTGGTGTCATGCGTGGGCGAGAGTTTTTGATGAAGGATGGCTATAGCTTCGACATGGATGAGGCGGCGGCCAGGCGTGCCTATGAGATTATGTTTGTGGCTTACTTGCGCACGTTTGAACGCTTAGGTTTGAAGGCATTGCCGATGGCAGCTGATACGGGACCTATTGGTGGTGATCTCAGTCATGAATTTATTATCTTGGCGGAAACAGGCGAGTCGGAGGTGTTTTGCGACTCTCATATTTTCGACCTCAACATCCCCGCTTCAGATCAAAATGAAGATTTCTCGGCAACCATCGAGGCCTTTACAACCTTGTATGCGCGTACCGATGAACGACACGATGCGGCCACATTTGAAACCATGGTTCCTGCAGAGCGGCGCGTGCAAGCGCGCGGTATCGAGGTCGGGCATATTTTCTATTTTGGGCAAAAATATTCGGAGCGCATGGGGTGCCGCGTGGCGGGGCCCGATGGTAAAGATATTGCCGTTCATGGCGGCTCTTACGGGATTGGTGTATCGCGTTTGGTCGGCGCCATCATTGAAGCTAGCCATGACGAAGCGGGCATTATTTGGCCTTGGCCGGTAACCCCGTTTCATGTTGGAATTATTAATTTGAAGACAGGCGATGCACAAACGGATGCTCTGGCCGAACAACTCTATGCCGCATTAACAGCACTTGGTTTGGACTGCCTCTACGATGATCGCGATGAGCGCGCCGGAACAAAGTTTTCTGATATGGATCTGATTGGCTTGCCATGGCAAGCCGTCATTGGGCCGCGTGGCGCCGCCAGTGGCGAGATCGAAATTAAGAACCGCGCCTCGGGCGAAAAGCAAAATCTCCCTCTGGCTGAGGCAATTAAATGTCTGTCCCAGCCGCCAGGTCCGGCATGAGCAGCGCCTTCGGCAAATTTGAGTGGGCTTTAGCGGGTCGCTATTTAAGGGCTCGCCGCCGCGACAGTTATATATCGGTCATCGCTATCATTTCTTTGTTGGGCATTATGCTTGGGGTTGCCACGCTCATTGTGGTGATGGCCGTTATGACCGGCTTTCGCGCTGACCTTTTGGATCGCATTGTCGGGGTAAATGGCCACGCGCGTATTGAGAGCCGCTTCGCATCACTCGCTGATATGGATGCAACAGTTGCTAAAATTAGAACAATTCCGGGCATTGTCTCGGCGCGTCCAATGATGGATGGTCAGATTATGGCCTCGGTTGGCAATAGCGTGCGCGGCATGGTGTTACGCGGTTTTCCAGTGGCCGATCTCGAACAATTGCCCGCGTTGCGCGGTAAAATCTTACAAGGCAGGCTTGAGGATCTCGTCGAGGAGAGCAGTATCGCCGTCGGTGCGCGACTCGCGGAGACCTACGGCTTGATGGTGGGAGATACGCTGACCTTGATTTCGCCGCAAGGGGTGGTGACACCTTTTGGGTCCGCACCCAATGTCGAGAATTTTACGGTTAAGGCGGTTTTCGAGATTGGTTTGTCGGACTACGACATGAATATTGCGTTCACAAATTATGACACATTGGCCGCATTCTTAGCCCGCCCCCCGCAGACGGGTGTCATCGAGTTTGATATCGCCCATGCCGACGACATTGATCGAATGAGCGGTATTGTGCGACAAGCGCTCGGCGAGGGCTTTAGAATTTTTGATTGGAAAAGCAGTAACTCGACTTTGGCGGGAGCCTTGGAAGTCGAGCGCAATGTCATGTTCCTTATTCTCACGCTGATCTTACTGGTTGCAGCGCTTAATATCGTCTCTGGTATGGTGATGTTGGTGCGCGATAAGGGGCGCGATATTGCGATCTTGCGTGCCATGGGTACAACGCGTGGTGCGGTCATGCGTATTTTCTTTATCACGGGTGCGGCCGTTGGGGTTGTTGGCACCGTTCTTGGCGTCGGGCTGGGGGTAGTTTTTTCAGCCTACATCGAAGAAATTCGGCAATTTTTGATTTGGCTTACGGGCGCCGAGTTGTTTCCCGCCCAGATTTATTTCCTCGATAAAATGCCGGCAACGATTGTTTGGCAGGATGTTTTTAGCGTGGTGATGATGGCGCTCGGCCTATCCTTCGTTTCGACATTATATCCTGCGTGGCGGGCGGCGCGGCTCGATCCCGTGGAGGCTTTGCGATATGAGTAAATCGCTACGCCTCGATAATATTAGCCATGGTTACAGCCAAGCGGGTGCTCGGCTTCCTGTGTTACAGAATGTTTCGCTTGAACTGAGCGCCGGCGAGGCGGCCGCACTATGTGGCCCATCGGGGTCTGGTAAGTCGACCTTGTTACACCTCACCGGATTGCTCGAAAAGCCAAATCAAGGCCGCATCATTATCAATGGTAAGGTCGTCGGCGACAATGATGGTGAGCGTACCCGATTGCGCCGCCATCATATAGGTTTTGTTTTTCAGTTTCATAATTTGTTGCCTGAATTTACGGCCGTCGAGAATGTGATGATGCCGCTGCGCCTACTGGGTGAGGATGGAGCAGCGATGCGCGATCGAGCGCGCGATTGGCTAACCCGTTTGGGACTGGAAAATCGTCTTGAGCATTTGCCAGCGCAATTATCGGGCGGGGAACAGCAGCGCGTTGCCATTGCGCGGGCACTTGTGCATCAACCATTGGTTTTGATCGCCGATGAGCCGACGGGTAGCTTAGATCACGAAACAGGGCAGGCGGTCGCCGATATACTTCTTGAGACCTGCCAAAACCTGCAAACCATTGTTTTGATTGCGACCCATAATGAGCAACTTGCGCATCGTGTCGGACGCGTTCTGAGGCTGCAGGACGGCCAATTATCTGGCTAAATTTGGTATCAAAGGCGGGGTGCCCGGAGCGAGAACAGAAATGGTTGACATAGAGAACAAAACATGAACAAAATAGAGAATCGGGTGAGTCGCTGTTAAACCATATCACCCAGACGTCTCGCGAAATCGGGATAGGATGACAAAAGGGAGTGGAAGATGAGAAAACTTATGGAAGATGTGGCCGCTTTTATCACTTTGGTCGGGCTCGGTGCCGTTGTTCTGATGTGGGGCGCCATCGCGCAAGCGATCGCGGGTTAAGTTATCCCCGCCTGTTGCGGGTCAACACGCTGACTTTTTAGATTGAAGGCGCCATGATCAGCTCTGGCGCCTTTCGAGTCTCTGAGGCTTTCCGAAGGCCCTGCGAGCCGTTTTACCACTGGATTACCTGATGCAACCTAAATTTGTTCATTTGCGCGTTCATAGCCCTTATTCCTTGCTTGAAGGGGCGATACGTTTTGATGCGCTGATCGAGGCATGCAAGAAGCATTACATGCCGGCGATCGCGGTGGCAGATCGCAATAATCTGTTTGGTGCGCTCGAGGCGGCCGAAACCTTGTCAAAAATCGGGGTTCAGCCAATTACGGGCGTGACGATTAAAATCTATGAGGCAGATATCGAGCTCGGCGATGTCGCCCTTTATGCGCAAAACGAAGCTGGATATTTAAACCTTATGGCTTTGTGTAGTCGCGTTTATGACAATGAAGATGGTCAGTCGGGCGTACAGGTCAGTGAACTCGAAGCACATCACGAAGGGATTATTTGTCTAACAGGTGGACCCGAGGGGCCGATCAACAAAATACTTCGCAATGGCAATATGGCGCAGGCGCAAAAACTCTTGCAGCGCTTGCATCGCTGTTTTGCAGATCGCCTCTATGTCGAGTTACAACGCTATTCGGGATTTGAACCCCCAAGTGTTGAAGAGGGATTGGTCGATTTAGCCTATCAGCTTGCTATTCCTCTGGTTGCGACCAATCAAAGTTTTTTCATGCATGGTAGTGATTTTCGCGCCCATGATGCGCTGATTTGTATTGCCGAGAGTACTTATGTAGATCAAACCGACCGGCGGCAATATACCGAAGAGCACCGCCTTAAATCGCCCGAAGAAATGATTACGCTGTTTGCCGATTTGCCGGAGGCGGTGGCCAATACGATCGAAATCGCTCAGCGTTGTGCCTATCGTCCCACCGATCGCGCTCCAATTTTGCCTGCCTTTCCGTGCGAGGATGAGGCTGCCGAATTGGCGCGCCAAGCACAAGATGGGTTGACGGCGCGTCTGGCCGCGCACCCTGCGGCTGCCGAAGAACAGGTTTATCGTGAGCGGCTTGCCTTTGAATTAAAAACCATCGTCAAAATGGGATTTCCTGGCTATTTCCTGATTGTGGCCGACTTTATCAAATGGGCGAAAGAGCAAGGAATTGCGGTCGGCCCGGGGCGGGGGTCGGGAGCCGGCTCTCTGGTGGCGTGGGCGCTGACGATCACCGATCTCGACCCAATCCGTTTCAATTTGCTGTTTGAGCGCTTCTTGAACCCCGAGCGTATCTCAATGCCGGATTTTGATATCGATTTCTGCCAGTCGCGCCGCGACGAAGTGATTTCTTACGTGCAGAAAAAATATGGGCGGCAACAAGTCGCGCAGATTATCACTTTCGGGAAACTGCAAGCGCGCGCAGTTTTGCGCGATGTTGGACGGGTTTTGCAAATGCCCTATTCGCAAGTCGATCGCTTATGCAAATTAGTGCCCAATAACCCCGCTAACCCCGTGACCTTAAAAGAGGCAATCGACCTCGAACCGCGCTTGCAGGACGCGATTGCACATGAAACAGGCGTCGAGGAGTTGATCGACATTAGCTTGCGGCTCGAGGGGCTTTATCGGCATGCCTCAACCCATGCTGCGGGCGTGGTGATTGGCGACCGTCCCTTAACGGAGCTGGTTGCGCTGTACCGCGATCCGAAATCCGACATGCCCGTCACCCAATTCAATATGAAATGGGTTGAAAAAGCGGGCTTGGTGAAGTTCGACTTTTTGGGGTTGAAGACCCTGACCGTGATTGAAAAAGCGATTGAGCTATTGCGTGCCCGTGGCATTGAGGTGGATGTCGACAGCATTCCACTCGATGACCCCAAGACCTTTGCGTTATTGGGGCTAGGTGATACGGTCGGCGTGTTCCAACTCGAAAGTGCGGGCATGCGCGACACGCTAAAGCGTATGAAGCCCGATACGCTAGAAGATATTATCGCGCTTGTTGCCCTGTATCGTCCGGGGCCGATGGAGAATATCCCGCGTTACATAAGTTGTAAAAAAGGCGAGAAGGAACCTGATTACCTGCATCCGAGCTTGCAGCCTATTCTCGAGGAAACCTACGGCGTGATGATCTACCAAGAACAGGTGATGCAGATTGCCCAAACGCTCTCTGGATACTCGCTTGGCGATGCAGATTTGTTGCGCCGCGCCATGGGAAAAAAAATCCAAGCCGAGATGGACGCGCAGAAAGCGCGTTTTATCGAGGGCGCGGAGGAAAATGGTGTCGATACGAAAAATGCGAGTTCGATCTTTGATCAGGTCAATAGTTTCGCAGGCTATGGTTTTAACAAAAGCCATGCCGCCGCTTATGCACTGATCGCTTATCAGACGGCTTATTTGAAAGCCAATTATCCCGAGGCCTTTTTAGCAGCGTCGATGTCACTTGATACCGACAATACCGACAAATTGCAGGTTTTTAAGCGCGACGCCGAAAAACGCGACATTGCTGTTTTGCCACCTGACGTCAATGCATCGGAAGTGCAATTTGCGATCGAAGACGGGAGCATCCGTTATGCTTTGGCGGCTATTCGTAATGTTGGATCGCAAGCGATGCAGCTTCTCGTTGAAGACCGCAAAGCTAACGGCGCATTTAGAGATATTTTCGACTTTGCGCGTCGCGGTAGCGTCTTCGGCCTTAATCGCCGCATGCTGCAGCACTTGATTGCCTCGGGAGCGCTCGATTGCCTCGAGCCAGATCGGGCCCGCGTTAGCGCTGGCGAGAAAATGATTATCGGCGAGACCAGTCAGGCGGAAAATGAACGCCGGACGCAGCAAGAAAATTTATTTGGGGAGGCGGATGTTGCTGCCAGTTTATCCCTGCCGATGGTCGATCCATGGTCGCAATTGCAACGTCTTGAACATGAGCGAGCGTCGATTGGCTTTTACCTCTCTGGGCATCCATTAGATGAGTATGCCCGGGCCATCAAGCGTGTCGGGGTGGTTCGCCATAGCGACATTGAGAAAATAACGGCCCGCGAGGTTTTATTGGCAGGCACAATATTAAAAATAGATGAGCGTTCGGGGGAAAACCCCTTCGCATTTATAACGCTCTCGGACCCCGATGGGCATTATGAGATTGCGCTGTATTCAGAAGCCTTGCGGGCTTCGCGCGATCTGTTGGTTGTCGGCACCTCGGTTATTGCCACGGTGCGCATTACACGGCGTGAGGAGGATACTCGTCTTTCTGGCCAGGTTTTGCGCTCGATTGATGATGTTGTTGCGGGAGCTGGCGCGGGTTTGCGGATATATGTCGATGCTGCGCAAGCGCTCCCAAGTTTGGCGACCCATCTTGCGGGCGTCGGTCAAACCAATGGGCGTGGCGGAAAAATTTCGATGATTTTGATGGGCGAGCAGCATGAAGTGGAAATGCGTCTGCCGCAGGCTTATATGGTCACGCCGAAACTGACAGGGGCCCTGAAAGCAGTGCGCGGCGTCATCCAAATCGAGGAAATATAGATCCCCGAAAAAGGCTTGCTCTTTTGGCTGGTTTTGACTAAAACCAGCGCATTACTCACGCAGAGATCGACCGTTTCCGGTCACTCCCGTGTTTGTTTGAGCCCTCTCAGCTCGGACAAATAACCCTCTGCGGCGGATTAACTGGAGAAACAGGAAGGATAGTTCAATGGCTCTCCCAGATATTTCTATGCGTCAGTTGCTTGAGGCTGGCGTGCACTTTGGTCACCAAACTCAACGTTGGAACCCGAAAATGGCGCCCTATATTTTTGGCGACCGTAACGGTATCCATATCCTCGACTTGTCGAAAACAGTTCCCCTTTTGCACCAAGCCTTGGTGACAATCGAAGCCACGGTTGCAGCAGGCGGCCGCGTCTTGTTTGTTGGGACGAAGCGGCAGGCAGCTGAGCCCATCGCGCGTTTCGCGAAACAGTCGGCGCAATATTACATGAATTCGCGTTGGCTTGGTGGCACGTTGACCAACTGGAATACGATTTCAAATTCGATTAAGCGTCTGCGCGAAGTCGATGAGACGTTGACGCCCGAAGGGTCGAAAGGTCTGACGAAAAAAGAAATCCTGCAATTGACACGCGAGCGCGAAAAATTGGAACGCGCTCTCGGCGGCATCAAAGACATGGGTGGTCGGCCAGAGCTTATGGTGGTCATCGATACCAACAAAGAAGCAATCGCGATTGCCGAAGCTAAAACACTGGGCATTCCCGTTGTTGCTATTCTTGATAGCAATTGCGACCCAGATCTGATTGATTATCCGATCCCGGGTAATGATGATGCGAGCCGTGCCATTGAGCTGTATTGCGATTTGATCAGCAAAGCGATCATCTCGGGTATTGAAAAAAGCGCGCGCCATTCTGGTGTTGATCTCGGAGCGGCCGAGGCGCCAACCGAGCAGGTGCTGGCCGAAGACATCGCCGCCGAGGCTGAAACAGCCGAAGCTGCACCATCTGAGAGCGCCGAAATCGCAAGTGATGAGCAAGGCGCAAGCGCCTAATTTTTGACTTTACGCGGCTTAGCGTGTTCGCGGGCCGCCACAATGAATGGAGACTATTATGGCCGAAATCACAGCCGCAATGGTTAAAGAACTACGCGAAATGAGCGGCGCAGGCATGATGGATTGCAAAGCTGCATTGAATGAAAACGGCGGTGACATGGATGCCGCTGCTGATTGGTTGCGGACCAAGGGGCTGGCAAAGGCCGCAAAAAAAGCGGGTCGGGTCGCAGCTGAAGGTCTGGTGTGCGTTGCAACAGATGGTAATCGTGGTGTGGTCGTTGAGGTTAACTCAGAAACCGATTTTGTGGCGCGCAATGCGTCCTTCCAGAGCATGGTGCGCGATATCGCCACTGCGGGGTTGGGAGTTGATGGCGGACATGACGCGATGCTTGCCGCAGACTATCCTGGCGCCGGCAAGTCGATCGAGGCCCATATTCAAGAAATGGTCGGCACGATCGGTGAAAACATGACCTTCCGCCGTTCAGCAAGTCTGTCGGTTTCAAAAGGTGTTGTGGCCCAATATGTCCATGGTCAAGTGACAGAAGGCATGGGTAAAATTGGTGTTCTGGTTGGCCTCGAGTCTGATGGAGATGCTGCAAAACTTGATGCTTTGGCGCGCCAAATTGCGATGCATGTCGCTGCCACGAGCCCGCTTTCGACAACTGTTGACTCGCTTGACCCAGCTGAAGTCGAGCGCGAGCGTAACCTTTTAATTGCAGAAGCAAAAGAAAGCGGAAAGCCGGACAATATCATCGACAAAATGGTCGAAGGACGCCTGCGTAAATTCTACGAAGATGTTGTGCTTGATACCCAAGTTTTTGTCATCGATGGCGAAAGTCGTGTCGGCGACGTGGTGAAAAAGTTGGGCGACGAACTGGGCACGCCTGTCAAGCTGGCGGGTTTCATTCGTCTTGAGTTGGGGCAAGGTGTCGATAAAGGTCCGGAAGAAGACTTCGCCGCTGAGGTAGCTGCCGCTGTCGGCAAGAAATAATTCCTGGTCCGAGGCTTGGGTCGCGGTCCGAATCTGCGACACTAGCCTCGGAGAGGGGCTAAACCATGTCATCACCTAGTCGCTATAAGCGTGTTCTCTTAAAAGTATCCGGCGAAGCCCTGATGGGGCCAGGCCAATATGGTATTGATGTCGCGACGGTGGATCGTGTTGCACAAGATGTAAAAGCAGCGATTGCGTTGGGCGTGGAGGTCTGCCTCGTGATTGGGGGCGGCAATATTTTCCGCGGGCTTTCAGGGGCCGCTGACGGTATGGATCGGTCGAGCGCCGATTACATGGGAATGTTGGCAACAGTCATGAACGCATTGGCGATGCAAAATGCGCTGGAGCGCATCGAGGTTGATACGCGGGTTTTGTCGGCTATTCCGATGACCAGTGTCTGCGAACCCTATATTCGTCGGCGGGCGACGCGGCACATGGAAAAAGGACGCGTTGTTATATTTGCCGCCGGTACGGGCAATCCGTTTTTTACAACCGACACGGCGGCTGCTTTGCGTGCTGCTGAAATGAATTGTGACGCTTTAATGAAGGGCACCAATGTGGATGGGGTTTATTCCGCGGATCCAAAGAAACACCCCGATGCCGAGCGTTATACGACGCTCAGCTATATGGACGTGCTATCGCGCGACCTGAAAGTTATGGACGCCTCTGCTGTATCGCTCTCGCGCGAAAATAATATTCCCATTATCGTATTTTCAATTCATGATGCGGGTAATCTCTGTGACGTTCTTACAGGCGCCGGTGCCTGCACAGTTGTCACAAATTGACTATTTGCTGGAGGGTAGGACATGAGCATTGATTTATCTGATCTCGAGCGTCGCATGGATGGTGCTGTGACGACGCTAAAAAGCGAGTTTGGCGGTCTGCGGACTGGTCGCGCCAGCGCCAGCTTGTTGGAGCCGGTTGTCGTTGAGGCTTATGGCCAGTCGATGCCGCTCACACAAGTCGCGACCGTTTCGGTGCCCGAGCCGCGGCTGATCTCGGTTCAAGTTTGGGATAAAGGCCAAGTTCAGTTGGTCGAAAAAGCCATTCGCGAAGCTGGTCTGGGGCTTAACCCGATGCCAGATGGGCAAATGATCCGCGTGCCGATACCCGAACTCAATGAAGAACGCCGCGAGGAACTGGTCAAGGTGGCTGGTCGCTATGCCGAGCAAGCCCGCGTATCGGTTCGCAATGTGCGGCGCGATGGCATGGATCAAATCAAAAAATCTGAGAAAGATGGTGATATTTCGCAAGATGACGCGAAATCACTATCTGATAATGTGCAGAAGTTGACGGATAAGGAAATCAAGCGCATTGATGATATGCTCGCTCAAAAAGAGGGCGAAATTCGTCAAGTCTAACGGAGGCTAAGGATTTGGCCGAAGACACCGGCGCGTTACCAAAACATCTCGCCATTATCATGGACGGTAATGGGCGTTGGGCACAGCAGCGTGGCTTAACACGGCAGCAAGGCCATAAACAAGGTGTTGAGGCGGCACGCCAAATCGTGCGTGACATCGAGGCGCGCGAGATTCGGTTTTTAACGCTTTACGCTTTTTCCTCCGAGAATTGGCGGCGTCCCAAAGGGGAGGTCAGTTTCTTGATGCGGCTGATTGGGCGATATATTGAATCCGATCTGGCCGAGTTAAAAGCCAATGGCACCAAACTCAAAATATTAGGACGCCGACAGGGCTTACCTGCCTCGCTGTTACGTTTAATTGATCAAGCCGAAGCCGAAACGGCTACCAATGACCGTTTGCATCTGCAGATCGCTTTTAACTATGGCGGTCGTGACGAGATTGTTGATGCCGTGCAAGCTCTGGCGCGGGCGAGTGTGGCGGGGGCTGTCGACCCGCAGAAGATTGATGAAGCGACGGTCGCCAACGCCTTGACGACGGGCTCGATCCCAGACCCTGATCTAATTATCCGCACCAGTGGCGAGTATCGGCTGAGTAATTTCTTACTCTGGCAAGCCGCTTATGCCGAGTTATATTTTACATCTGTTTTGTGGCCCGATTTTGGTGCTGAGGATCTCAACACGGCGCTCGCAGATTATGCCCGACGTCAGCGGCGTTTTGGCGATGTTAAGCCGAAGCGGCGGGTGCGGTCGGCATGAGTGATAGCCCAAAATTCCAAGGCTTGGGTCTTCGCGTCGTTACGGCGCTCACCTTACTTGGTCCCGTCGCCGCAGCACTTTGGTATAGCGGTTGGGCCTTCACACTTCTGGTCGCGCTCGCCGCCTTCGCAATGGCTTTGGAATGGGAAAACCTGTTGCAGGCGCGCCGCGGCACGGGCTTTATTTTAGCAGGGATGCTAGTCGCTCTGTTGGTTTTGCAGCGTTTAGATGGCGATGTTGTAACGCTCGCGACACTGCTCGTCTTGGTTGTGGTCAGCGCCGTTTTGGCGCTTTTGGCGCGCCAAGCTGTGAGCCAAATAGCGGGCGGCTTGCTGTATGTCGGCTTTCCCTTGTGGACGGCGCAGTGGTTGCGCGATAGCGCAGATGGGCTTTTCCTGATTTGTTTTGTGTTTTTGACTGTCTGGGGGACGGATATTCTGGCGATGTTTGCTGGCAAAATGATCGGAGGCCCGAAGCTGGCTCCGCGCGTATCGCCCAATAAGACGTGGTCGGGCCTATTGGGTGGCATGGTCGGCGCGGTTATTGGCGGCTTCATAACCCTCGGGCTTTATCTTTGGCTGACCGGTGGCACGGCGCCGTCGGGCCTACGTCTTATTGTGCTCGCGGCGTTGTTTGCTGTCATTTCACAAATCGGCGATTTATTCGAATCCTGGCTGAAGCGCCGGCACGACATTAAGGACTCGGGCGCCATTATTCCCGGTCACGGCGGGGTGTTGGATCGCGTTGACGGCTTGGTTGGCGTATTGTTCGTGCTCGGTATTTATATGCTGTATGCGCTGCATTTATCGCCAGCGGCCCCATTGCGAGTTTTGTGGGGTCTATAGTGCAAAAGCGCATTTCTATCCTCGGGGCGACGGGCTCTATCGGGCGGAGCACGCTCGATATCGTTGCTGCATTTCCAGAGCGATTTAGAGTTGTTGCCCTGTCGGCGGCGCAAGATAGTGCAGGCTTAGCGGAGCTGGCGCTCAAGTTTCGTCCCAACCTCGTGGCTATCGCCGATGCCAGCAAGGCAGAGGACTTAAAAGCGCGCTTGCATGGCAGTGCGATTGAGGTCGTATCTGGGCCATCGGCGGCGATCGATGCGGCGCGGGTCGAGGCAGATTTTACCATGGCGGCAATTGTTGGTTTTGCCGGACTGGCGCCGACACTCGAAGCCGTCAAGAGCGGGCGGAGCATCGGACTTGCCAATAAGGAATGTTTGGTTGCAGCGGGTGAATTATTTATGGCAACAGCGCGCCAGCATGGCGCCCATATTTTGCCCGTCGACTCCGAGCACAATGCCGCTTTTCAATTGCTGATGGGTGTTTCGCCTGAGGCTATAAAAACCCTAACGCTTACTGCCTCTGGCGGCCCGTTCCACGCGTTCACAGCGCAACAACTCGAGACGGTCACGGCGGAGCAGGCGGTGCGGCATCCGATCTGGTCGATGGGGCAGAAAATTTCGGTCGATAGCGCTACCTTGATGAATAAGGGACTGGAGTTGATCGAGGCGCACCATCTGTTTGCTATAGCGCCAGATCGGCTGAATGTGATTGTTCATCCGCAATCTGTCGTGCATGCCATGCTGAGCCTCAATGACGGTTCGGTGCTAAGCCATCAGGCGCCACCGGATATGCGGGGTCCGATTGCTTTTTGCATGGGATGGCCCGATCGGCTGGCACCAGATATTCCGAAACTCAATTTTACAGAAGTAGGAAAACTTGAGTTTTTTCAACCTGATCGCAAAAAATTTAGATGTCTAGCATTAGCCGAAGCGGCGATGCAGGCGGGGGCTATGGCACCAACAATCCTCAATGCGGCCAATGAGGTCGCGGTGGCTGCTTTTTTATCGCAATCGATCGGGTTTTTGCAGATTGCTGAAATTGTTGAAGCCAGCCTCGATCACTGGGCTGGAAATGTTGAATTTTCAGCTGTTCCGACGACGCTTGCTGAAATAATCGCGCTGGATGAGATGTTTCGCGCCTATGCCAGCGACATTTTAGCAAAAAAGGCCTGATATCCTTGTTTTTTAATGGCCTTTTTCGCATCAGAACCTAATATAGGGCAATCTTGACCGAGTCTCTCAGGCTTCGTCCATAGGGAGTAATTTTTGGAAATCGGAATGACATTTGTGAATGAATTTCTGGGCACAGTTTTGCCCTTTCTCTTCGTGATTACGGTCGTGGTGTTTTTTCACGAGTTGGGGCATTTTTGGGTGGCACGCCGGTGCGGTGTCGCGGTGGAGACCTTTTCGATTGGTTTTGGCAAAGCACTTTTTAGCCGGATGGATAAAAAGGGGACACGCTGGCAAATTGGTTGGCTCCCGCTGGGGGGCTACGTTAAGTTTTTAGGCGATGAAAATGCAGCCAGCACGCCCGATAGCGAAGCTTTGAAGGGGATGGACGAAGCTGCCCGCCAGCAAACCTTATTTTATAAGCCGCTCTGGCAAAGGTCAGCTGTCGTCGCGGCAGGCCCTGTCGCCAATTTCATACTCGCTATCGTCATTTTTGCTGCGCTGTACATGTCATTTGGGCAACAAATTATTCGCCCGCTGATTGATCAGGTGATGCCGAATAGCGCCGCTGAGCGCGCAGGCTTGCAAGCTGGTGACCTAATCATCGCCATCAATGGCGATACGATGGAGAGTTTCGCGGATGTTCAACGCATTATCTCCGTCAGTGCTGAAGAACGGCTCGAGGTGGATGTGGTGCGGGCTGAACAAGAGTTGGCTCTGACGGTTGTTCCCGAGCGAGTTCTACAAAAAGACCGCTTCGGCAACGAGTTTAGTGTTGGTCGTCTCGGCGTAAGCGCCATGGCAAGCCCTGAATATACCGAGCGGGTGACATATGGACCGCTCGAGGCGGTGACGCGCGCCATTGGTGAGACCTACTTTATTGTCGAGCAGACATTTGTCGTCTTGGGTCGGATTATATCGGGCCGCGAGAGCATGGATATGCTTGGTGGGCCTGTCAAAATTGCTCAGATTTCTGGGCAAACAGCCACATTGGGCATAATTGCTTTGATCCATTTGACCGCCGTTTTGTCGGTCAGTATTGGCTTGGTCAATTTGTTCCCTGTACCGGTTCTGGATGGCGGGCATTTGCTGTTTTATGCCTATGAAGCGGTGTTTCGCCGTCCTGTGCCTGAGCGGGTGCAGGAAATAGGGATGCGGATAGGGCTGGGGCTGGTTCTTACATTGTTTATCTTTTTGACGTGGAATGACATTAATTAGGTTTTAGGAATTTACGGGAGCAAAGGTTCGGTTTAGGTTACGCCGTTGCTGTAGAGGGGTTCATGATTAAAACGCGTTTGATAAATCGGGGTGGGGTGATTGCGGGCGCAATGATCGTGGTTCTGGCGCTGTTCGCGGTTTCGCATGCACGCGCGCAAGACACGGCGCCGAGCGAAGCGCTAGAGCAAATGCCAGCCATCGCTTTTATTAGAGTTGAAGGCACGCAACGTGTTGAGGCCGAAACGGTATTGGCCTATATCGTGGTGCGTGAGGGTATGCGCGCTGATCCACAACTGATTGACCAATCTGTGAAAACCCTGTTCGCTTCGGGCCTATTCGCGGATGTGAGTATTCGGCGTGAGGAAGGTGGCTTGGTTGTGACGGTTATTGAAAACCCGATCATCAACCGCGTGACATTTGAGGGTAATAGCAAGATTACCGATGAAAACCTGTCGAAAGAGAGCACGCTGAGGCCGCGCTTGGTTTACACACGGGCCAAAGTACAAGACGATGTTGAGCGTTTCCTCGAACTTTATCGGCGGGCGGGGCGTTTTTCGGCGCGCATTGAGCCGAAAGTTGTTCAGCTGCCACAAAATCGTGTTGATTTGATTTTCGAAATTTCCGAAGGACCGGTGACCGGCATTCGGGCGATTAACTTTATTGGCAACGAGGCCTTTGATGATGGTCGCTTGAAGGAAGAGATTGCCACATCGGAAACGCGGTGGTGGAAGTTTTTGTCGTCGAATGACAATTACGACCCCGACCGCGTTGCCTATGACCGTGAATTGCTCCGCCAATTCTACTTGGCGCGCGGCTACGCGGATTTCCGCGTCATCAGCTCGACCGCCGAGCTGACGCGCGAGGGTGAAGCCTTTTTCATCACCTTTAATGTGGAAGAGGGGCAGCTTTACGATTTTTCAGAGTCTTCCATTGAGACCAGCCTGGAAAAAATTCAGGCGATGGATTTGAGCGAGCTCATTAAGCACGAGGCGGGCGAGCGTTATGACTCACGAAAAATCGACAAGACAGTTGATGAGCTAACGAAAGTCGTTGGTGAGCAAGGTTTTGCCTTTGCAGATATTCGGCCGCGCGTGCGCCGCGATCCTGAAAACCGCTTGGTTTCGGTGACCTATTTGATCGAAGAGGGGCCGCGCGTTTATGTCGAGCGGATCAATATTAATGGTAACACCCGCACCCAAGATGAGGTTATCCGGCGCGAATTGCGTTTAAGTGAGGGCGACGGCTTTAACCGCGTATTGTTGTCGCGCTCAGAGCGCAGCGTGAAAGGCCTCGATTACTTCTCCAACGTCGATATTGTCGAGCAACCTGGCACCGAGCCCGATCAAACGATTATTGATGTTGATGTGCAGGAAAAAGCAACGGGCGAGCTAACACTCGGGGTCGGTTTTTCCTCGACCGAGAATTTCTCGACACAATTCTCGATTGGTGAGCGCAACTTGTTGGGCCGCGGTCAACAGCTGCAATTCTCGGTGAGTGCAAGTTCAGAAGTGCAGCAATTTGCCATCGGCTTTACCGAGCCATATTTTATGGACCGCGATGTGTCAGCTGGTTTCCGTGTTTTTAACACCGCAATTGAGTATGATGATGAGAACACGACGCGCGATCAGATGGGCGCGACCTTCTCATTGAGCTTCCCGTTGTCGGAAGACTCGCGCTTGTCCCTGTTCGCGACAGCCGAGCAGGATAGCACGGCATTTTCGCCGAGCTCATATCTCATCACAAATTATGGTTATCGGCCCTATAGCTATGACCGCACGAAGATCTCGCTCGGCTATTTCTATGGTATTGATAAGCGTGATGACTTTATCGACACAACGTCGGGCTGGAATATTGGCTTTGGACAAGATATCGCGGGACCTGCTGGCGACGTAACCTATTTGCGCACAACGGCCAATGCCGACTATTATTACCCGATCGCTGAGGGCTTTATTTTCCATGCTGGCCTCGATCTCGGGCATGTATATGATTACGAGAATGACGGCGTTCGGTATCAAGACCGGTTTTTCCGTGGCGCATCGAGTTTCCGTGGCTTTGACCGCTCTGGGGTTGGCCCGCGCGATATTTTGAGTGACACAGCGGCGGGTGCAAACCAATATGCGATTGGAACGACCGAAGTCCAATTGCCCTTGGGAATCCCAAAAGAATTGGGGATGAAAACCAAGGCGTTTATCGATTTTGGAGCGATTGGTGAAACCGATCCCGACAATAATGTTTATTTTTCGACCGTCGAGGACGACTTTGCATTTCGTGCGACATACGGGTTAAGTATTTCATGGAAATCTCCAATCGGGCCTATTCAGTTTGATTTTGCCCGCCCGATTGAAAAAGAGGACTATGACAAGGAGAGGTTCTTCCGCTTCACGGCGGGGACACGTTTTTAGAAAAAAGAGAGGGAGCATAATGTCTCGAATTAGTCTTATAGCAGTAGTTGTTTTTTCAGCGGTCATGCTGGCGGCACCAGCCATGGCGCAAAAAATTGTTGTCGTCGATATTGATCGTGCGATCGCCATGTCCAAGGCCGGCCAGAACATGAATTCTCAACTGGAAGCAATGTCCAAGGATGTCCAAAAGAAGGTCGATAAAATTAAGAAAGACCTTCAAAGTGAGGCCGAGAAGCTGGAAGAACAAAAATCTCTTATCGCTCCCGATGCTCTGAATGTGAAGCGCGAAGAATTGCGCGTTAAGTCGATCGGCCGCCAACAGGAGATCTCGTCTGAAGCGCGAGGCATCCAAGCTGGCGGTCAGAATGCTTTGAAAGAAATTGCAGAGGTTGCAGTTGCTGAGCTGAAAAGCCTCGCCCAAGAGGTGAAGGCCGATGTGGTGTTGCGCCGCGAGTCCGCTTTAATCGTTGAGCCTGGTTCGGATATTACCGACGCCTTGACCGCGCGCATTGATAAGAAAATCACCTCGGTTAAAGTCACGCCAGTCAAGGAAGAAGCTAAGAAATAGGTTCTCGGTGGCGGACACACGTTTTTACCGGCGGGCAGGCCCCTTTAAGCTCGGAGATCTTCTCAAAGCAGCACCTGCCCATGAGCGGCAAGGCGGCGACGACATCGTTATCGAAGATGTCGCGCCGCTAGACCGCGCCGGAGAACGGCATATCAGTTTTTTGACCCATGATAAGCGCTATGAAGCTGTGGCGCAGGCGTCAAAGGCTGGCGTTATCATTGCCGCCCCGCAAGCCGCCAGTTGGGCGAAGGGCGCACAGATTTTGATCAGCGACGCCCCGCAGCGTTTGTTCAATTATATTGTCGGTCAAGTTTATCCCGATAGCGCTTCGGCCGAGATTGACGGCGGCACAGCTGTCGGAAATATTCATCCGTCGGCGCGCATTGATCCCTCTGCGACGATTGCCCCGACCGCTATTATTGGCGAAGGGGTCGAAATCGGAGCCAGCACCCAGATTGGCCATTATTGCGTTATTGGTCGCGGGGTGCAGATCGGGCGCGACTGCCGCATCGATGCGCATGTGAGCCTCAGCTATGCGTTGCTCGGCGACGACATTCGCCTTGCCAGTGGTGTCCGCATTGGTACGACGGGCTTTGGTTTGATCGAAGGCGAAGCGCATGAGCGCGTGCATCATATAGGCCGCGTGATTATTCAAAGCCATGTCGATATTGGCAGTAACACAACGGTCGATCGCGGCACTTATGGCGACACGGTGCTCGGCGAGGGCGCCAAGATAGATAATCTTGTCCAAATCGCGCATAATGTGCAAATCGGGCGGCATGCGCGGCTCGCGGGAACTGTTGGTCTTGCTGGAAGTTGCATCATCAAGGATTATGCAGTGCTCGGCGGTGGCGTCGGCGTTGGAAACGGCGTTGAAATTGGTGCGCATGCCGTTATTGCAGGGCGCTCGGTGGTGTTTCGGACGGTACCCGATGGTGAGTTTTATGCTGGCTACCCAGCTCGTCCTTTGAAGGAATGGCAGAAACAGCAGGCATTTATTGGTCGATTGCAAAGACAAAAGGCCAAAAGTAAGGGGCAAGATAATGAGTGAGATACACCCCAGTTCAGTTGTCGACGCGGGCGCCGAGCTAGGAGACGGCGTCAAAATTGGCCCGTTTTGTCATGTTGGCGCTGGCGTGTCACTCGGCGACGGTGTTGAGCTTGTCGGGCATGCCTCGATTATGGGAAATACGCATATTGGGGCAGGTAGCAAGGTGTTCCCCTTTGCCTCGCTCGGCGGGGCGACGCAAATTCTCGATCAATCGAAGCCAGTGGGGCAGTTAATTGTAGGCGCCAATAACACCATCCGTGAATATGTGACCATGCAGCCAGGTCAGTTAGATGACCCAGCAGAGACCCGCATTGGCGATAATAATTTATTTATGGTCGGCACCCATATTGCGCATGACTGTCGGGTCGGAAACAATAATGTTTTCGCCAATCATGCAACTTTGGCTGGGCATGTGACCGTCGGCAATTTTGCCAATATTGGCGGGCTATCTGCGGTTCATCAGTTTTGCCATATTGGTGATTACGCTTTTATTGGCGGGCACAGCATGGTTGCCGGCAATGTTATTCCCTTTGGCATGGTCTATGGCGATCGCGCCAATCTGGAAGGCTTGAACATTGTTGGTATGAAACGCCGCGGTTTTGCGCGGAATGACATCCATGCCGCGCGCAATCTTTTTTCGGATTTGTTTCGGGATCAGGCCGGCGTTGAGTTTAATGACCGCCTGGCGGCCGCACGCGCAAAATATAAAGATGATCAAGTGGCCTTGCTCATTCTTGACTTTGTGAACAACGCCAATGATCGTGGCTTTTGTCAGGGCGAGTGATGCCTGACCGCCTCGCCATTATTGCAGCGGGTGGAGATTTGCCACTGCAAATCTTGCGTGCACAAAAACAGCAAGGACATGATATTTTTCTCTTGGCCTTGGACGGAATTGCATCGCAGGCAACCTGCGATGCGGCCGATGCGTGCGCAGAAATTCTGGCCGTCAGTCAAATCGTCGATATTTTAAAGGCCGCGCAGTGTACCCAGTGCGTCTTTATCGGCCGTCTGGATCGACCAGATATGAGCCGTCCTCCAGCCGATGCGGGTTTGCAAGAGGTGATGCGACGCTTTGCAGAAAACCCAGGCGGCGATGACGCTTTATTGCGCGCCGTACTTGGCTATTTTGAAGGGCAGGGCTTTGGGATTATTGGCGCGGATGCTCTGATGCAGGAGTTTAAAGCGCCAGCTGGCTGCCTTACGCGTGTATCGTCTGAAGGTCACGCGCAAGATATCGAACGCGGTATCGCGCTTTTGCAGGCGCTATCGCCTTTTGACGTCGGGCAGGCCTGCGTCATATCGCAAGGGCAGGTGATTGCGGTAGAAGGTCCAGAGGGAACCGATGCAATGTTGGCGCGGGCGGGCAGCATATTGAGCACGCGTGGCGATCAGAGCGGCGTTTTGATTAAATATCCCAAAACCAGTCAAGACACACGCATTGATCTGCCTGCGATCGGGCCGCGCACTATTGCCAACGCCATTGCTGCAGGGCTCAAAGGCGCTGTGTTTAAAGCAGAGGGTGCTTTGTTGATCGATCGCGAGGCCTGTGTCGAGGCGGCAAATACAGCAGATTTCTTTATCGAGGGTCGCTCAGCGTGAGCCAGAAAGCACAGCCGCCGGTTTTTGCCGTGGTCGCGGGTGAGGCATCGGGTGATATTTTAGGTGCAGGCCTGATTAAAGAGATCGCGCAGCGCGTCCCGAATGCATCCTTTGTCGGCGTTGGCGGGCCTTTAATGGAAGCCGAGGGGCTGGTATCGGTTTTTCCGATGTCAGACATAGCGGTTATGGGGTTTGCTGCTGTCATAAAGAAATTACCCTTTTTGTTTAATCGCTTGCGGGTGGTTTGTGACTTTCTGGCGGAGGCCAAGCCGGATGTCATTATTTGTATTGATGCACCAGATTTTAATCATCGGCTGGCGCGCCGCATGAAAGCTCGCTGTCCAGATATTAAAATCATTGATTATGTTGTGCCGAGCGTTTGGTTTTGGCGCGCTGGTCGTGCGCCCGCGATGGCGCATTATTTCGACCATTGTTTGGCGCTGTTGCCGTTTGAGCCTGAAGTTTTAAAAAACCTGGGTGGGCCTGACAGCACCTTCGTTGGTCATCGCGCCATCGAAGCTGTGGCAACGGATGCCGAGGTAGCGGCATTGCGCGCGACGCATGATATAGCGCCAGGGGCTCCCTGTATGGTGTTGCTACCCGGTAGTCGTCGGGCTGAAGTTGAGACCTTAATGCCAATTTTTCGAAACGTTACGGAACAGCTAAGGCGGGAGTTTGGTCGCCTGCGCTTGTTTATGCCTTTGGTTCCGCATCTGGCGGCCGAACTTAAAGCCCAAATACAGGACTGGCCGTATGAAGTGATTTTAATTGAGGACGAGCGTCAGAAATATGCCAGCTTGAGGGCGGCAGATTTAGCATTGGCGGCGTCTGGTACAGTGGCATTGGAAATCGGTCTAGCCCAAACACCGATGATTATTGGCTATCCATCATCTGGCTGGCTAGAGAGCTATGTGATGAAATTTGTAGCCCGTGCGCCGTCGGTCAATTTGGTTAATCTGGTTCTCGATCAGCCGATTGTGCCTGAATTGCTGAGCGATAATCTGACAGCCGACCATATGCTGGCTCTGGCGCAAAATTATCTACGCGATCCAGATTTGATGGCGCGCACAGAAGACGCCTTGCACAGCTTTCACGCTATTATGCAAAAACATGGCAATTCACCAGATGCGGAGGCGGCGAATGCCGTTCTCCAAGTTGCTGGTTTGGCGTCGACTTAGCGTTTGCTGAGCGCGACGTAATCGCGTTCGGCAGCTCCAACATAAAGCTGACGCGGGCGTCCAATGCGCTGGCTTGGATCTTCAACCATCTCATTCCATTGCGATACCCAGCCGACAGTTCTGGCCAAGGCAAAAAGCACGGTAAACATGGTCGTTGGGAAGCCCATAGCTTTCAGCGTGATGCCTGAATAGAAATCGATATTCGGATACAGTTTTTTCTCGACGAAGTACTCATCGCTCAGCGCAATCCGCTCGAGTTCCATAGCAACGGCCAGCAGAGGGTCATCTTTTACACCCAACTCATTCAGCACTTCATGACAGGTTTTCTGCATCACGCGCGCGCGCGGGTCGTAATTTTTGTAAACGCGGTGACCAAAGCCCATCAGGCGGAAGGGGTCATTTTTGTCTTTCGCGCGGGCGATAAACTCAGGAATACGATCAACCGAGCCTATTTCGTTCAACATATCGAGAGCGGCTTCGTTGGCTCCACCATGCGATGGGCCCCACAAGCAGGCGATACCTGCGGCAATGCAAGCAAAGGGGTTGGCGCCCGAAGAACCAGCCAGACGCACGGTCGAGGTTGAGGCATTTTGTTCATGGTCAGCATGCAGGATAAAGATTTTATCCATGGCACGCGCCAACGTCGGGCTTACCTTATAGTCCTCGCAGGGGACGGCAAAACACATATGCAAGAAGTTTGATGCATAATCGAGATCATTGCGCGGGTAGATAAAAGGTTGGCCAACAGAATATTTATAGGCCATGGCGGCAATGGTTGGAATTTTTGCGATCAGGCGGCGGCTCGCAATCTTGCGTTGCTCGGGATCGTTAATATCCGTGCTGTCATGATAAAAAGCCGATAGGGCACCGACAACACCAACCATAACGGCCATCGGGT
Source organism: Rhodobiaceae bacterium (assembly GCA_038147995.1). Classification (GTDB taxonomy): domain Bacteria; phylum Pseudomonadota; class Alphaproteobacteria; order RS24; family RS24; genus JAYODZ01. The sequence goes on from JAYQUO010000005.1 coordinate 42,991, forward strand.
GGGCGTCACGGCGGAAGCCGGTTGAAAATTTATAGAGTTGCTCGTGCAACATGGTGTGACGCGTGATCGCCGTGTCGAATTCTTTAAGTTGTTCTTTATTGGGTAGCTCGCCATTGAGAAGCAGATAGCAGGTCTCAATGAAAGACCCTTTTTCTGCAAGTTGATCAATCGGATAGCCGCGGTGCAATAGAATACCTTGCTCGCCATCAATATAGGTGATGCTTGATTTGCAGCTCGCTGTAGACGTGAAGCCTGGGTCATAGGTGAACTGGCCGGTTTGGCCATAAAGGCTTGAAACGTTAATAACGTCCGGCCCAATGGTGCCCGTCTCAACGGCAAATTCAAAATCCTTACCCGCGGTTTGCAGCTTGGCTGTATTATTTGATTTTGTCATAGGAAAACCTCCAGATAAAAGGAATACGCGTATGAGCGAGCTTATACCATAGACCTTTTGGAACTGCTAGTTATCAGCGTTTAAATTAAGCCCATCTTGTACTCTGCCCACAGTTTCCTGTTGCCCCAAAATGACCAGAATATCGTACAAATTTGGGGAGTTCGGGGTGCCTGTTAAAACGGCACGCAGAGCAGGGCCCAATTCACCTAATTTCAGGCCCTTTTGGGACAAAAAGGCCTCTGTGAGCGCCTTTAATTCGCTCTCGGACCAGTCGCCAGCTGTTTCTAATGACGGCAAAAAGGCTTGTAAATTGGCCATGCGAGGCTCTGTCATCATTTTTCGGGCCGCATCGTCAATGACAATCGGCCGTTTGGCGAAGATAAAAGCGGCCGCTTGAGTTAGCTCGGGTAGGGTTTGCGCCCGCTCTTTCAGTTGTGGCATAGCGAATTTGATTTTTTCGCGAGATGGGGCGGCTTCGGGCGCCCGCGCCACGATATCAGCAACGAGCATATCGTCATCGCTGGCACGCAAATGAAAGGCGTTGACGTGGCTCAGCTTCTCGAGGTCGAACCGCGCTGGAGCCTTGCCAATGGATTTCAAATCAAACCATTCAACCAATTGCGCGGTTGAGAATAACTCATCATCGCCGTGGCTCCAGCCAAGGCGGGCCAAATAATTCCGCATGGCTTCGGGCAAAAACCCCATCTCACGATAGGCTTCGGCACCGAGTGCGCCGTGGCGTTTTGAGAGCTTGGCGCCATCGGCACCATGAATGAGAGGGATATGTGCAAAATGCGGAACGTCCCAGCTAAGAGCTTGATATATTTGCGTTTGGCGCAGAGCATTGGTCAGATGGTCGTCGCCGCGAATAACATGGGTGATATTCATATCGTGGTCGTCGACGACCACGCTGAGCATATAGGTTGGTGTTCCGTCGGCGCGCAGCAAGACGAGGTCGTCGAGTTGTGCATTGTCGACGGCAACGTCACCTTGCACGATATCTTGAATTTGTGTCTGTCCCGATAGTGGCGTTTTGAAGCGTATAACGGTTTTGCCTTCTTGATAGGGGAGCTCGCGGTCGCGACAGGTGCCATCATAGCGCGGGGGGGTGCCAGCGTCGCGCGCGCGCTGGCGCATCGCGTCAACGGCTTCGGGCGAACAATCGCAGCAATACGCATGCCCAGTTGCAACAAGCTGATGCGCAATTTCGGTGTGCCGTTCGGCATTGGCATGTTGGTAAACCGGTGCTGCATCGGGGGTGAGGCCGAGCCAATCGAGACCATCGAAAATGGCGGCGATAGCTTCCGGCGTTGATCGCGCACGATCTGTGTCCTCAATCCGCAATAAGAATTGGCCGCCACAATGCCGCGCAAAAGCCCAATTAAACAAAGCAGTCCGCGCCCCGCCGATATGCAAAAAGCCAGTTGGCGAAGGAGCAAAACGCGTAATGACCGCAGAACCGGTCGTAGTACTGGTCATGCGTCAGACTATCCCTACGAAGTTGAATTCAAGACACCTCTCCTAGCACATTTGCGCCGATTGACATAGTCTGGATCGAGACGTTGCGTGGTGCGCCCAGCCGAGTGGGCCTCAAACCAATAAGATTAAGACTATGTCTCCTCACGCGGTTGTTCCTCTGGCTTCATTAGGGCTTATCAGCGGGCTCGGGCTGTTTTATGCGCTCCCCAATGATCCTGGGACCATTTTTCTTGCCAGTGTGGCGGCGCTGCTTGCGATGGCTATTCTGGCACTAGTTATCATATTGCGCACCAAGCTGGGGCTTCGGTTTTGGTCTGCGCTACCGTTCTTTTTTTTGCTAGCGGTTGCGGCCTTTGGGTTGCTTCACGCCGCGGGGCATACCAAACGTCTGGTCGATGATTTTGTAACCGTGGAGCCGCTCATTGCACAGGCAAAGATAACGGGGGCACTACAGGCAACACTTGTCGAGCTTGAGCCTTACCGAAGCGGTGGCTTTGTCGGCGATGTTGATTTGGGGAACGGGCTTAGTGTACGGGTCTATGATCGCAATAAAAATTTATCGGCAGATTTGATCGGCTGTTCGATAGGTTTGCGGGGGCGCCTTATTCCTCCGCAACCACCGGCTGCTGAATATGGCTATGACCCCAGGGTTATCGCTTTTTTCAATGGTGAGGCAGGGCGGTTTGCCCTGGGTCATATGAACGGCGCGCAATGCCCCGCGCGCGCGTCACTGTCGGGCAAGGTAGCAAAATGGCGGTATCGAGCCGCCTTACGTTACCAGGAGGTTATGTCACCGAGTGGATCTGCCTTGGCCTCAGCCTTGCTCTTCGGCTTTCGTGGCGCGCTTCCTGAGCCGATCAAGCGGGCCTATCGCGCCAGTGGCTTAGCGCATATTTTAGCGATATCAGGGTTGCATATGGCACTCGTCGCGGGCGGATTATTTGCCTTTATGCGTTTGTGCTTGGCTATGGTTGCCGCGCCTGCGGGGATGATGAATGGCCGTGGCCTGAGTGCTATCTTTGCGTTGCTTGGCGCACTCGGATATCTATCCCTATCGGGCGCCGCCTATGCCACCCAGCGCGCCTTTATTATGATTGGGTGCGTCTTTCTCGCCATTCTTTTGCGCCGCTCGGTGATCAGTATTCATACCGCTGCTTTGGCCGCTTTGCTTATCCTCTTGATCAATCCAGCGGCTATTCGATCCCCCGGTTTTCTTATGTCTTTTGCCGCTGTGATATCTTTGATCAGCTTCTATCGCTGGTATTTGCAGGTTTTTAACTCGCCAGCACAACATCATCGATCTGTGTCGCAAACCGCTCTGAATTATCTTATCGGCCTGAGCCTGACAAGCCTTGTGGCTGGCGTGTCGACGGGATTGATAGGCTTGCCATTTTTCAATCAAATGGCGGTTTATGGTTTAGCCGCCAATTTGCTCGCCATGCCCATTTTTGTGTTTTTGGTGATGCCAGCTTTGATTGTGTCTTACGTCTTGCTCGCCACGCCATTATTTCCGGTCGTCGCGGCAGTGGCGGAGTGGGGGCTCGCCCTGATTTCGGATATTGCTATCTGGATTTCTGCATTGCCAGGAGCGGTTCATAAAGTCGGCCTGTTGCCGAACAGCTATTTAATTGTCGTTATCGTGTTTTTTATTGGTCTTGCAGGGCAGTGGTGGCGTGGCCGGCGGATCTGGTTCGTGCCCGTACTCGCCTTTGCGGTCATCGCTGAGGGACGGCCACAACTGCCCGATCTATACATTCTCGGGCGCGGGCGCGAGATTGCTTATCGCGACGTGACGGGGCAGTTGAAATTGCTGGCGCCAGCGCAGGATGAATTTGTCGTGTCACAATGGTTTGCTCTGGAGGGGCAAGCAATAGCCTTGGCGCCCCCTGGTGCTTGTGGCAAGCGTTATTGCCGTGTCGTCGTGCAAGGACAACGGCGCCTGGACATCGCTTATTCAGTCCCCTCCCTCGATATTGCCTGCCGCTATGCCGATATTGTGGTGTCGCCGATCGCGGGGAAAAAAACGTGCGCGGCGCGCTATCTCTATACGGGCCATTATGCTCCCCATGCGGTTCATGCCGTTCATCTGGGGGCAAAGGAAGGTCTGCGCGTCGTTGACACGCAACAATCCAGCCAACGCGCCTGGCACGTCAATCGAACCACCAGTTTTAAAGGTTTGCCTTAGTATTTGCGAATCAAGCCGACGAGCCGGCCTTGGACACGAATTTGTTCGCTTCGGAAAATGCGCGTTTCATAGGCAGGGTTTGCCGCTTCCAACGCAATCATTTCGCCTTTGCGCCGCAAGCGCTTAAGAGTGGCTTCATGCCCCTCGACCAGGGCAACAACGATTTCGCCATTATCAGCTGTATCGCCACGCTGAATAATGGCCGTGTCACCATCGAGAATACCAGCGTCGATCATGGAGTCACCATGTACCTCAAGAGCGAAATGCTCGCCGCTCCGCATCAACTCAATCGGAATTGAAATGTGATGCGTTTCATCTTGCAGGGCCTCGATCGGCGTACCAGCGGCGATACGACCCATCACTGCGATTGGCACACTGCGGTCATCATTCGACGGCCGAGGAACCCGAGATGTCATCGGGCGAGCTGTTTTTTTCAAGGACGGCGCCATGGTTTCGGGCAGTTTCACAATATCAAGTGCCCGGGCACGATGCGCCATGCGCTTCACAAAACCACGTTCTTCAAGCGCCGTTATCAGGCGATGAATGCCCGATTTCGATTTCAAGTTGAGGGCTTCTTTCATTTCATCAAAACTTGGAGAAACGCCAGTTTCCTTGAGACGTTCATTAATGAACATGAGAAGTTCGTATTGTTTTTTCGTTAGCACTGTGCACCCCTACAAATGAGAACGAATCGATAACTTTTTTTGTTCTACTTTCATTCGCCTAACGGGGCAAGGGCACTATCGGCTTTTTTTTCGTCTTTCTTGTTTTTTTTAAATCGAAACAATTTATGCGGGGGCTTGTAAAATTTGCCGCGTAGCATGACTAACGTCATTCTGGCGCATGAGGCTCTCGCCGATCAGAAAGCCATGCGCGCCAGCGGCGTGCAGATCGTATAATTCTTGCGCTGTAAATATGCCGCTCTCACTGATAATTAGGCGTTCGGCATCGCAAACTTCGATCAAGCTATAGGATGTTTGCAATGTTGTTTCGAAGGTTCGCAAATTACGATTGTTGATGCCGATCATTTTCATGTCGAGGGCTTGCGCGCGATCGAGTTCGTCGCGGTCGTGCACCTCGCATAAGACATCGAGGCCGAGCTCGTCAGCGCAGGCTTTGAGGGCCATCGCAGTTTGATCGTCAACGGCGGCCATAATGATCAAAATGGCATCACCGCCCCAGGCGCGGGCTTCATAAACTTGATAAATGTCGAACATGAAATCTTTGCGTAAGGCTGGCAGGTCTACGGCATTGCGCGCCGTCGTGAGATAATCCGCGTGCCCCTGAAAAGACGGGCTGTCGGTTAAAACAGATAAACAGTCGGCACCTCCAGCAGCATAGGCCGCTGCCAAAGCCGGCGGGTCGAAATCGGCACGGATGAGACCTTTCGAAGGGCTGGCTTTTTTTATTTCAGCAATCAGCCCAGGACGACCGGCTTGGCGTGCGGTTTCGAGTGCTTTAATGAAACCGCGCGGCGGCGTCTGTGCGTCAATGCGATCGGTGAGCTCGCGCACTGAACAGGTCGACTTTGCCGCTGCGATTTCGGCGCGCTTGTAGGTTTCAATTTTGCGTAAGATATCTGCCATGCTGTCTCACTGATCGTGCTCGCATCACGATGCACTGCTCGCTAATTTCTGACTGGTCTCAGCAAGCGCCGTTAACACATTTAGAGCGCTACCATTGTCAATGGCAACGCTGGCGCGGGCAACGCCGTCTTGTAGGCTGGTTGCTATGTCGGCGACGACCAATGCGGCCGCGCTGTTTAACAGGACGATATCGCGGTAGGCCCCCATTGCCCCTGAAAGCACATCCCGCAAGGCTTGCGCATTTTCCTCGGGTGTTCCGCCAATAAGGTCGTGCGGTGTTGCACGATGCAGGCCGACATCTTCTGGGCAAATTTCAAAACTATCGATTTTGCCGTTGTCCAGCGTAGCGACATAGCTTGTGCCCGTTGTCGTTAATTCATCTAAGCCATCTTCGCCATGCACAATCCACGCGCGCGTGCTTCCCAACTTATTGAGTGTCTCCGCAAGTGGAACAAGCCAACGTCGATCGAAAACCCCGAGCAACTGGCGTTTGGCGCGAGCTGGATTAGATAGCGGGCCAAGCAAGTTGAAAATTGTTCGAACGCCGAGGGCCTGTCGCACGGGGCCGACATGGCGCATAGCGGCATGGTGCGCAGGGGCAAACATAAATCCCATTCCGACCTCGCGCAGACATTGGCTGATTGCGGCAGGGGTGAGGTTCAAATTGACCCCGAGTGTTTCTAAAACTTGCGATGAGCCCGATTTCGAACTGAGCGCACGATTACCATGCTTGGCGACTGGCACGCCGCAGGCCGCGATGACGAAAGCAACTGCGGTCGAAATATTGTAGCTGCCTGAGCCATCGCCACCTGTGCCGCAGGTGTCAATTGCATCTTCCGGCGCCTCCACGGCGAGGGCATGTGCCCGCATAACTTCGGCACCAGCGGCAATTTCTTCGACTGTCTCGCCTCGCATATGGAGCGCCATCAAAAATGCCCCAATTTGTCCAGCATCGGCCTGTCCGTCCAAAATGAGGGCAAAGGCCTCGCGCGCCATATCAAAGGGCATGGGGGCGCCAGAAGCGAGATGCGCAAGTGTCGGTTTGAGATCGGCCATTTAAATGACCAATCTTTCAAATTGGCTGCCGGCATTAGACACAGGCAGACCAGCAAGCTGTAAAAAATTACCAAGTAAGCGGTGACCATCTTGTGAGGCAATGCTTTCGGGGTGAAATTGAACGCCGAAAACGGGGCGATCTTTATGCGCCAGGGCCATGAGTAAGCCGTCTTCGCTTTCCGCCGTAATATCGAGACAATCTGGTAATTCTGTGCGCTCGACCATCAGCGAGTGATAGCGCGTAACTCTGAGGGGAGTGGGGAGGCCGGCAAAAATGCCAGTGCCGACATGCGATATATTGCTCAATTTACCATGCATAATCTGCGGCGCGCGCACCACCTTACCACCAAATGCCTGCCCGATGGATTGGTGTCCGAGGCAAACGCCCAAAATGGGCAAATCGCTGGGTGCCGATGATATCAGATCGAGGCATATGCCGGCCTCGTTCGGCGTGCAGGGGCCGGGTGATAATATGATGGCGTCAGGCTTTTGCGCGATGACCTCCGCCGCCGTCAGTGTATCGTTGCGCATAACGTTACACTTGTGTCCCAGATCACCAATAAACTGCACGAGATTATAGGTGAAACTGTCATAATTATCGATCAGCGTGATCATGAGCCTCTGTTCCGTCGGTCTTGTGCAATCGCAAATGCTTCCTCCGCAGCGCGGAAGAGAGCCTTGGCTTTGTTCACGGTTTCATCATACTCATATTGCGGCGTGGAATCAAAAACAACGCCACCGCCAGCCTGCACATAAACTGTGTTGTCTTTAACAATCGCTGTGCGCAAGGCGATGCAGCTATCCATATCGCCGCCCGCCGAGAAGTAACCGACGCAGCCGGCATAAATGCCGCGCTTATCGACTTCAAGCTCGTCGATGATTTCCATGGCGCGAATTTTCGGTGCCCCCGACACAGTGCCCGCGGGAAAACCAGCTTGCAGGGCGTCGATGACGTCGAGATCTTGGCGCAGGGTTCCAGTGACGTCAGAAACGATATGGATCAAATGCGACGTCTTCTGTAATCCAAAAGCCTGGTTGACCTTCACCGAGCCAAGCTCGGAGACACGCCCAACATCATTGCGGCCAAGGTCTAAGAGCATAAGATGTTCGGCGCGTTCTTTCTCGTCTGCGAGCAGCTCGGCGCCAATCCGCTTGTCATCCTCAGGCGTTTCTCCGCGCCGACGCGTTCCTGCAATCGGGCGAATATTAACAACCCGATTTTGCACGCCAACCAGCACTTCGGGGCTCGAGCCGACAACGGAAAAGCCCTCGAAATTCAAAAAGAACAGATAAGGCGATGGGTTAATGCGGCGTAGAGCGCGATACAGGCTAAAGGGCGGTAGCGGGAATGGAGCCGAGAAGCGTTGGCTCAGTACGACCTGAAAAATATCACCCGCCGTAATGTAATCTCTGGCGCGATCGACGATCGCGAAATAATCCGCTTCCGTCATGTTAGAGCTAATCGTTAAAGGACCAGTATCCATTGCGATGGGTAGCTGCTCGACAGGAGCATCGAGACGAAGTCGAGCCTCTAGCAAACGCGCCCGAGCCGCTTCATAGGCGGTTGCGGCATCGACGTCCGTGGCGGGGCGCACGGGCGTGACCAATTTCAAGGTATCTGTCACGGTATCAAATACGGCAATAATTGTCGGCCGTATCAACAGGCAGTCGGGCACGTCGAGCGCGCGCGGGTTATTGTCGGGCAAATTTTCCATTTGCTTTACCATGTCATAGGACAGGTAACCAAATATGCCGGCTGCCATAGAGGGGATGGCGGCATCGAGGTTAATGGCCGATTCCGCGAGGATGGCCCGCAAAGCGTCCAGCGGTGGCGCTGTTATGGGCTCGTAAGTCGCAGTATCAACATTACGACAAATGCTGGTCTCGCCGTCGCGGACACGAAATATCAAATCTGGATCGAGGCCAATGACGGAGTAGCGGCCCTTAATATCGCCATCTTCAACCGACTCGAGCAAAAAACTATTAGGCGCCATCGCCGCCAGTTTCAGATAGCTCGCGACCGGCGTTTCAAGATCCGATACAAGATCAATCCAGACGACTTGTGATCGCCCAGATTGATAATGCGCTGTAAAGCTATCGAGGGACGGGGTGAGCTCATCCATCGGGTTAGTTGGCTTGCAAGGCTTTTTGCAAGGCAACCGTGTCGACGCTGACACCCATGCTCGCTTGCAACGATCCGATAAATTGATTGGTCAAGTCACCACGGAAACGCTCGCGTTCATTTTCATAAATTGTTGCAACGGATTGGTCATTGTCGCGGCTTGGCGCAATAACTTTGTCAACCTGCATAACAATCAAGCTACCGCCGAAGCCGACAGGGGCCCAAACAAATTCTTCTGTTTTGGCGGCAAAGACACGACTAATGCCCTCGGCCGAAAATGTCTCGTTGCGGGATTGCCGCGTTAGCTGCTCTGACGTAAAGGCTTTGCGCCCAAGATCGCTCTCAATATCTTCGAAACTTCCAGAGCTATTACCTTTCTCAGCAAGATGCTCTGCCATCGCTTCGAGAAGTCTTTGCTGTTCTGTTTTTTGCCATTGCGCGATAACCTCATCACGGATTTCACTCAGCGGGCGGCTGCGTGTTTCCTGAATGTCATCAAGGCGGACCCAATATAGCGTGCCATCGGGCGCTTCGAACATAGGAAGGTCTTGACCTATACTGGCGGCAAACATTTCTTGGGTGATGCCGGCAAATCGATCCGCCAAGGGGGATGTTGTGGCATTGGCAAGCGCGCCATCGCGGTCGACTTTTTCGAGCTTCAGGAGATCGAGATCAAAGCGCTGAGCAATACTCTCAAATAATTCACCAGCTGACATTTCGTCGAGAATGCGTTCGGAAAATTTAATCAGTTCATCATTGGCACGCATTTGGCGGATATCACTCTCGATCTGGTTGCGAACCGCTTCGAGGGGTGTGACCTCGGCGGGCGTGATACTCCGAACACGCAAAATCACCGATCCTAATGGCCCCTCGATAATGTCGCTGATGTCCCCTGCATTGAGGGCGAAAGCGGCATCGGCTAACTCGACTGAAATGATTTCATCACGGGTAACATCGCCGAGATCCGTATTGTCTAATGTTTGGCCGACGGCCTTCACAATTTCGACAAAGGATTTTCCAGCTGCGATAGCGTCACGCGCTTTGCTGACACTGTCTTCATCGTTCATCAAAAGCTGATCGACCTGTCGCCGCTCTGGCTTGGCAAATTCAGCCTCGCGGTACGAATATTCCTCTTGTATGTCCTCTTCAGTAACTTCAAGATTGGCTGCGAAGTGATCTGGGGCGATCGCCAAAATGCTGGCGCTACGACGCTCAGGTTCGGAAAACCGTAACCGCGCCCCTTCGTAAAATGACATTAATTCCTCTTCAGCAGGTTCACCGACATCGCCAACGGCATCGGCGGGAACGATGACATAGCGCACCACGCGGCGTTCCAAAATATAGTCATACATGCGGTCGAGCAGTGCGTCAGGCATAATCGCCATTTTGCTCGTGGCATCGAGAAGTTGAGCGCGGGTTGCGTAATCTTTTTGATCTTTGGTAAACAGCTTTTCCGTCAATCCATTGCGTTGCAAAATAATGCGGAACAAGTTGTCATCGAATTGTCCATTGGTGCCGCGAAAAGCAGGGTCATCTAAAATCGACTTGGCGACGGCCTGGTTGCTCAATGTCAGGCCCATTTCTTCGGTCGCGTTGTTGACGGCCGCCATTCCAATCATGGCCGCGAGGACTTGCTGATCAATGCCATTGGCCCGCGCTTGCTCGACCGTAATTTGCTGCCCGAGTTCGCGCGATAGGGCGTTGACTTGCTGGTTGAACCGCAGTCTGAACTCAACGACGTCGATATTTTTATTTCCGACTCGCGCGACCGTATTTTGCGACAAGGTCGTGAAGCTATCGGCGATACCCCAAACCGCAAAAGCGACTACCAAAAGTATAATAAGGGCTATACCAAAAAGCCCGCTGACGGATGACCGAAGTTTTTGCAGCATAAATGATCCTGTGTTCTATCGCCTAGATGAAGCCAATACCCGAAAAAGGGCTTAATTTGAGCGCATCATAGGGCGGGAGGGGTGTGTTTCGCAAGTCTTACTACATGCTCTTGTCATATTACCCATTTTGCCGTTAAACAAATCGCAGATGTCCATTGCAACGGGTAAATTCAAAGGAGAGGTTTTATGTCATCAGTTTCAAAAGGGCGCGCTGCGCGTCCCCCCAAAACGCTCATCGCTGGAAACTGGAAAATGAACGGAACGCGAAAGGATTTATCACAGGTTCGCGCTCTTCGGAAAGTGAGTGCAAGTGCGGCGGTCGATATCGCGATTTGTCCCCCTGCGACCTTGTTGGGTGCAATGCGCGAGGCGGTGCGTGGCTCGAAAATAAGTTTGGGTGGGCAGGACTGTCACCCGCAAACCCATGGCGCCCATACGGGCGATATCAGCGCCGAGATGATGAAAGGCGAGGGTGCCAAATATGTGATTGTGGGGCACTCGGAGCGCCGCAGCGATCATGGCGAAAACAATAAAACAGTGGCTTCTAAGGTTGTGGCGGCGCACCGCGCTGGTCTGGTTGCTATTATGTGTCTCGGCGAAACGCTGGCGGAGCGTAAGAAAGGCGATGCGCTTAAGGTGATCGGCCAGCAATTGCGCGGGTCTTTGCCAAAAGGTGTCTCATCAAAAAACACTGTGATTGCCTATGAGCCCGTTTGGGCTATCGGCACCGGTTTGACCCCGACATCTCAAGAAATAGCGCAGGCACATGCCCATTTGCGGCGCGCTTTGGTGCGGTTGTGCGGAACCGACGGGCACAAATTTCGGATTCTGTACGGCGGTTCGGTGAAACCTGATAACGCCACTGAAATTTTGGCCCTGCCGAATGTCAATGGGGCGCTGGTGGGAGGCGCGAGCTTAAAAGCTAAGGATTTCGGTGCGATTATAAAAGCCGGCGCCTAGGGCTGGCTTTTTGCGCAAAAATATTATAGAAGCGCAGGAAATATGAGGTAATGCTATGTCAACAATCTTGCTGACCATCCATCTTTTGGTGGCTTTAGCCATGATCGTCATGGTGCTTTTGCAACGCTCCGAAGGAGGGGCTTTGGGCATTGGCGGCAGTGGTGGCATGATGAGTGGGCGCACCCTTGGCAATACGTTAACGCGGCTAACCGCCATTTTTGCAACGATTTTCTTCTTTACCAGTATTGGTCTGACGATCATGGGTTCGGTCGAGAAAAACAGCTCGGTTCTCGATGGTGTGATCCAGCGAGATGATAATTCGGGTGAATTGGCGCCGCCGCCGCTGTTGCCGGAGCCAGAATTGCCAACGCCGCGTAACTAGACAGGTCGGCGCGGTTCGGGCGAACGCCATTCTATACCCAAAAAAATGCAATTTAATCCTTGAGCGGTGATTTTGATGTCGCGCGAATCATCCCGATAGGGTACTTTCATCTCCCATGGCGCGTTTTATTTTTATCACTGGCGGCGTGGTTTCATCCCTCGGAAAAGGCCTTTCTTCTGCAGCCCTAGGGGCACTTTTGCAGGCACGAGGCTATTCTGTCCGTCTTCGCAAACTCGACCCCTATCTCAATGTTGATCCTGGGACCATGAGCCCTTACCAACATGGCGAAGTTTATGTCACCGATGATGGCGCTGAGACCGATCTTGATCTTGGCCACTACGAGCGCTTTACAGGCGTTCCAGCCTGTCGGGGCGACAATATTACGACAGGTCAGATTTATCAGAGCATCATTATGCGCGAACGGCGCGGCGATTACCTCGGTGGCACGGTGCAAGTTATTCCGCATGTCACGGATGCCATTAAGGCCTTTATCACCGCCAACACCGAGGACGTCGATTTTGTTTTATGCGAGATCGGTGGCACGGTTGGTGATATCGAAGCTTTGCCATTCTTCGAAGCCATTCGCCAATTGGGCAATGAATTACCGCGCAATAAAGCTATTTTCATGCACTTAACACTGTTGCCCTACATTAGCACAGCGGGTGAAATGAAGACCAAGCCAACGCAGCATTCGGTAAAGGAATTGCGGTCAATCGGCATTCAGCCCGATATTCTATTGTGTCGGTGTGACCGTCCGATACCTGAGGGCGAGCGACGGAAAATTGCCTTATTTTGCAATGTGCGGGATACGGCTGTGATCGAGGCGCCCGACGTCGATTCAATCTATGCCGTGCCGCAGACCTATCATAATAATGGCTTGGATACCGAAGTCTTAGATGCCTTTGGGATTGACGATGCGCCAGCCCCAGATATGGCGGTCTGGGATGATGTCGTCCAAAGCGTCCGCGAGCCCGAGGGCGAGGTAACGATCGCGATTGTCGGCAAATATACCGAGCTTAAAGATGCCTATAAGTCTCTCATAGAGTCGCTTCATCACGGCGGCATAGCAAATCGCGTGCGGGTTAATCTCGAATGGATGGACTCGCAGATTTTCGAGCGTGAGGATGCAGCAATCTATCTCGAGCGGGTCAATGGTATTTTGGTGCCAGGGGGCTTTGGCGAACGTGGCGCTGAAGGAAAAATAGCCGCTGCCACATTTGCCCGCACGCGCGGGGTTCCTTATTTCGGCATTTGCTTTGGCATGCAAATGGCGGTGGTTGAGGCGGCACGCAACCTTCTGGGTATCCACGATGCCACGTCGACAGAATTCGGACAAAGCGGTACGCCCGTGGTTGGTTTGATGACTGAATGGGCCAAGGGCGACATGCTCGAAAAACGCCGACAGGGCGGCGATCTTGGCGGTACCATGCGGCTTGGAGCTTATGAGGCCATCTTGGATCAGGGCAGCCGTGTCGAAGATATTTATGGCACGCAGATAATTTCTGAGCGCCATCGTCACCGCTACGAAGTGGATATGACCTATCGCGAGCAGCTGGCGGCAGTCGGTCTGAAATTCTCCGGCGTATCTCCAGACGGGGTTTTACCGGAGATTGTAGAAATTGCCGATCATCCTTGGTTTATTGGGGTTCAATTTCACCCCGAATTGAAGTCGCGTCCATTTGCGCCGCATCCGCTATTTGCATCATTTATCGAAGCTGCTTTGACGCAGAGCCGCTTGGTTTAAGCGTCTCTGGAAGGAGTGTTAAATGCCACATCTAACTCATGAACAAAGCGGCCTTGAGATCGGTGACGGTGCACCACTCTTGTGCATTGCTGGCTTAAATGTCCTCGAAGATGAGGGGCTGGCGCTCGAAGTTGGGCAACACTTAAAGGCGATTTGTCAGCAGCAAGGGATATCATACGTCTTTAAGGCGAGTTTTGATAAGGCAAACCGGTCGTCTATTAAAAGTTACCGCGGGCCAGGTCTGACAGACGGTCTGGCAATTCTAGAGAAGGTTAAGGCGCAGTTGAATGTGCCGATTGCGACCGATTTACACGAGGTTGCTCAAGCTGAAGCTGTGGCGGCGATTGCGGATTTTGTGCAGATCCCCGCTTTTCTGGTTCGCCAAACAGATCTTATTGTCGCGGCGGCGCAGGCCACACAAAAAAATGGCGGCATATTGCATGTCAAAAAAGCGCAATTTTTGGCACCATGGGATTGCGCCAATATTATCGACAAAGTGCGCGAGGTCGCGCCGCACTGCCCGATTATCCTGTGCGATCGTGGCACTTCTTTCGGTTATAATAACCTCGTGGTTGATATGCTCGGGATTGGCGAGATGCGGAAATTAGGGGTGCCCGTGACCATGGATGCAACCCATGCTGTGCAGCTTCCAGGCGCTGACCCGCGGACACAAGGTGCTTCAACGGGGGGGCGCCGCGAAGGGGTTCCCGTTCTCGCGCGCGCAGCGATTGCTGCGGGGGCTGATGGCGTGTTTCTTGAATTTCACCCCGATCCCGACGCGGCTTTGTGCGATGCGCCGAGTTGTCTTGCGCTCAATGATGCTGAAGGCTTGTTAAAACAGCTTAAAGCGATGCGCGAGGCGCTGGCTTAGCGGCCGCGATAAGGCGGCACGCCTTGATCGGCAATAAACAATCCCTCGGGCGGGGCGCTAGTTTGCCAAAAAATATCGATCGGGATCCCGCCCCGCGGGTACCAATAGCCGCCAATACGTAGCCAACGTGGGGCTAGAGTTGCGACCAGCCGTTTGGCGATATGCAAGGTGCAATCCTCATGAAATGCGCCATGGTTGCGGAAACTGCCCAAGAAAAGTTTAAGGCTTTTGCTCTCCACTAAATATTGGTCGGGAACATAATCTATCACCAAATGCCCAAAATCGGGTTGCCCCGTAACGGGGCATAAAGAGGTGAACTCGGGTGCTGTGAAGCGGGCGACATAATCGAGATCGGGATGCGGATTGGCGACCCGATCGAGTGTCGCGGCATCGGGGTTTGCCGGCAAACTGGCTTGTTGTCCGAGTTGATTGGCGCCATCAACCATGATCAGGCCCCTGATAGCTCACCGATTGGCCGAGCGAGTCGCGGAAGACCTCGATTTCCGATAATCCCGGCAATTGCGGGCTTAATTGGTTCCAGATCCAGATCGAAATATGTTCCAAGGTCGGCAAGGCGAGGTCGTTAATATCATTTAACAGATTGTGATCGAGCCGGCTTTGCACGCTATCAAGCGCGGCTTTGAATTGATCGAGATCCATGATTTGTCCGGTAACTGTATCTGGGCTGCCCGACAGGCTCACACGCACGCGAAAGGAATGGCCATGCATCCGCCGATTGGGGTGGCCTTCCTCGTAACTCGACAAATGATGCGCCGCATCAAAAAGAAATTCTCGCCTTAATTTCATGCGCCGCTTATGCCTTATTACGGCAGTCCGGTCAATTTATGAGTTTGCAAACTGAGGCGCCATTGCGGATTTTCGAGGCAATAGGCTATGCAGGCCTGGCGGTTCTTGAGATTAGAGCCTTCATTGCCCTCGTCTTTCGGTTGAAGAAAAAAATTATTAAAATTCATATCTTTAAAATCTTTTGGTGATAATTCACTTTGAGGAAAAACAAGCTTCAACTCGTCGCCGATTTGTTGCTGCATTGGCGGGCCAGGCTTCGGGCTGACGCAGACCCAATCGACCCCCTTAGGTACGGGCAGGGTTCCATTGGTTTCGATGGCTGTCTCAAAGCCGCGTGCGTGCATGGCGTCTAGTAAGGGTGCGTCGAGCTGCAGGCAAGGCTCGCCGCCGGTAAAAACAACATAAGGTTTGGCTTGGCTCTGGTGGGCTGGCCAGAGACCGGCAATAGCGTCGGCGAGCCCCTGCGGGGTCGCGAATTTGCCGCCATTCATGCCATCGGTTCCGACGAAATCGGTGTCGCAGAAGCGACAATCCGCGGTTGCGCGATCTTCTTCACGGCCACTCCACAGATTACAACCAGAAAAGCGGCAAAAAACCGAAGGACGCCCGGCTTGCGCACCTTCTCCCTGTAAAGTGTAGAAAATCTCTTTTACGCTATACGCCATTCTTCATATCCCTTGGCGCGCAACAGGCAGGCGGGGCACGTGCCACAGCCATAACCCCAGACATGGCGCGTTTCGCGAATACCTTCATAGCATGTGTGGCTGTGCTCCAAAATCGCATCGACGAGAGGGGTGCCGCCTAAATCAGCGGCGAGTTGCCATGATTGAGCCTTCGATAGGTGCATGAGCGGCGTCTCAAAACTGAATTGATGGTTCATGCCAAGATTGATGCTGGAATTGAGGGCTTGCAGGGTATCTGCCCGACAGTCGGGGTAGCCAGAGAAATCGGTTTCGCACATGCCGCCGACCAGCTTACTGATGCCGCGACGATAGCCGAGAGCCGCCGCATACGTGAAAAAAATCAGATTGCGCCCAGGTACAAAGCTGGTGGGTAGACCGTCGTTCCGCATCTGAATGGCGCCTGCGTCAGTCAGGCTGGAGCCACCGATTTCCGCCAGGGCATCGGCTGATAAAATGTGGTCAGCGCCTAATCTTTGTTTCCATTCCGGCGAAAAAGCAGCGAGCGCGTCTCTTACCTCTCTTCGGCAGGTCAGCTCGACGGCATGGCGTTGACCATAGGTAAAGGCAACTGTCTCGACATGGCTGTAATGAGCAAGAGCATAAGCAAGACAGATCGACGAGTCTTGTCCACCCGAGAATAGTACCAAAGCTGATGATTGCGCGGTCATAGGCGCAATTGAGCCAAAACCAGCTCCTGCGTCAAGCTTCAGATGTGTGGCATCGCTATAATTCGCTGTTGGGGGTAAACAGCCAGCCTCGCGTTGATTTGAACACGCTTTCAGTTTAGAACTCCAGCTAGTTAGATTTGCTAAAGCGGAGCTTAGAATGCCAACGATTATTGATATTATTGGTCGTGAAATTTTGGACAGCCGGGGTAATCCGACGGTCGAGGTGGATGTCCTACTCGAAGATGGTGCCTTTGGCCGCGCGGCTGTGCCTTCGGGGGCATCAACGGGCGCTTATGAGGCGGCCGAAAAACGCGACGGCGATAAGTCGCGCTATCTTGGTAAGGGCGTTCTTGATGCTGTCGCCGCCGTAAATGGTGAGATATTTGATGCTTTGAGCGGCATGGATGCAGATGAGCAACATCGAATTGACCGCGTGATGATGGATCTCGACGGCACGCCGAATAAATCGCGCCTTGGCGCCAACGCTATTTTGGGCGTATCGCTGGCGGTGGCTAAAGCTGCCGCAGATAGCCAAGCAACGCCGCTGTGGCGCTATGTTGGAGGCACGCACGCACGAACATTACCAGTGCCGATGATGAATATCGTCAATGGCGGTGCTCATGCCGATAATCCCGTTGATGTGCAAGAGTTCATGATTATGCCGGTGGGCGCAGACTCGTTGGGCAATGCGGTTCGCATGGGAGCTGAAATCTTTCACACCTTGAAGGGGTTGTTGCATGATGCCGGACTGGCGACAGGCGTCGGCGATGAAGGCGGCTTTGCGCCGGCGGTGGCATCAACCGATGACGCACTGAGCTACATTATGCGGGCGATCGAGAAAGCCGGCTACAAAGCCGGCGACGATATTATGCTTGCGCTTGATGCCGCGGCTACAGAATTTTATCGCGATGGCAAATATCATCTGAGCGGGGAGGGCAAAAGCCTCGCCGCTGACGCCATGGTGGATTACTGGGTCGATTTGTGCAGCCGATACCCGATCGTCTCGATCGAGGATGGGATGGATGAAAATGACTGGGACGGATGGGCGGCGCTGACCTCTGCCTTGGGTGATAAGGTGCAACTCGTCGGGGATGATCTCTTTGTGACCAACCCTGCGCGCTTGGGCGAGGGGATCCAGAAACAGGTTGCGAATTCGATCTTGGTTAAGGTCAACCAAATAGGTACCTTGTCTGAGACATTGACAGCGGTTGATATGGCGCACCGCGCCGGATACACAGCCGTTATGTCGCATCGCTCTGGCGAAACGGAAGACGCGACGATTGCGGATTTGGCAGTGGCAACAAATTGCGGCCAAATTAAAACGGGGTCGCTGGCGCGTTCCGATCGGTTAGCAAAATATAATCAATTGCTGCGTATTGAGGAGGCATTGGGCGATCAGGCGGTTTACCCTGGGCGCTCTATTTTGCGTCGCTAACTCAGTGCTTGATGATAATCTGCTTGACCAAACGAATCAGTTTGTGATTCCGTGGTGGTATGATTCGTTTTCAAAGTGCCTTAAAGACTCCGTCATTGAATCGTCCGTTTCATCGGATCCGGCTTCGCTTTTTGCTGTTCCCCCTCATGTGTCTGCTCGCCGTGAGTTTTTTGGTCGTCGAAACCTTTCGTGGCGATCGCGGCATCGGCAATTGGATGGAGCTTCGCGCCAAGGTTGCTGAACGAAGTCAAGCGCTCGACCAGTTGCGTGAGGACAATGCCATGCAACTCGATCGCATAAACCGCTTGCGCACTGAAACGCTAGATATTGATTTCCTCGACGAGCTAGCCCGACAGCAATTGGGGCTCGTGCATCCGAGCGACCGCATTATTTTACAAACCAAGCGCAATTAACCGACCAACGTCTCAGTTTTTCGCAAATTGCATGCTTGTGAGGCTCCTTACGTCTCGCTATAAATGAGCCATGACAACAATTATTGATACGCTTGGCGGCCAACGCCCGCGGCATCCAGAGAAGCAAAAGAACCCAGACAGTCCCGTGCTCCGAAAGCCGGACTGGTTGCGGGTGCGTGCGCCTGGTTCAGCTGAATACGCCGCGACCCGTGCGATTGTTAAAAAACACAATTTAACGACAGTGTGTGAGGAGGCAGCCTGCCCGAATATCGGCGAATGTTGGTCGGAGCGACATGCGACTTTCATGATTATGGGCGAAGTTTGTACGCGGGCTTGTGCTTTTTGCAATGTCGCGACAGGGCAACCCGATGCTCTCGATAGCGATGAACCGCTCCGCGTTGCCGATGCTGTCGCAAAATTGGGCTTGCGTCATGTCGTGATCACCTCGGTTGATCGAGATGATTTGGATGATGGGGGCGCCCAACACTTTGCCGAAACAATTACCGCCATTCGGCGCCAGTCACCCACAACAACAGTGGAAATCCTGACGCCTGATTTTTTGCGTAAGCCAGGTGCCGTGGAGGTTGTGATCGAGGCGCGTCCAGATGTGTTTAATCATAATCTTGAGACGGTTCCACGGCTATATTTGCCGATCCGTCCTGGCGCACGCTATTTTCATTCGCTGTCGATTTTGCAGCAGGTCAAGGCGGCCGATCCGTCGATTTTCACCAAGTCGGGATTGATGGTAGGCTTGGGGGAAAGTCGCGAGGAAGTCATGCAGGTCATGGATGATATGCGCGCCGCGTCGATCGATTTTATAACCATCGGACAATATTTGCAGCCGACGCGGAAGCACGCACCAATTGATCGGTTTTGGACGCCAGATGAATTTGAGAATTTGGCCGTTGTCGCCCGTTCGAAGGGGTTTTTGATGGTGTCCGCGAGCCCCTTAACGCGGTCATCGCATCATGCAGACTCGGACTTTGAAAAGCTAAGGTTGGCGCGCGAAAAACAAATCGCGGCCGGCAAAAAATAGAGATTAACGCCTTATGCCGTCGGTAAAGTTGCAGCGTAAGAGCCACTTTACGGCAGAGCAAATGTATCGCTTGGTCGCTGATGTCGGCAATTATAACCTTTTTTTGCCTTATTGCGTCGGGGCGCGGGTGATGTCGCGGCACGATCTGCCAGATGGTGGCGAGGATATGCGCGCCGAACTGGCCATACGATATAAGATTATCCATGAGCGCTTCGAAAGCCGCGTTGCGCTGGCGCCCGATATGCTCTCAATCATTGCCACCCAAACCCGCGGGCCGTTTCGAAGTTTACGCAATGAGTGGCAGTTTCGCGATACGTCGGCGGGGTGCGAGATTAGTTTTACGCTCGACTATGAGTTTCGGATTTCGCTGTTCGGCAAGATTGTTGCGCCGCTGCAGCAGCGAATTGTCGACGCTATGATTGATGCCTTCGAGGCGCGCGCGCAGGCGCTCTACGGCGAGGCCTCAGTCTAGTCGTTCGCGTAGCATATTTAGGGCTGCTTCAACGCTTGCCAAACGAACCGCGCCGCGGCCAATATCGCCAAATTCATGCCGTTTGTGCACGACGCCAGCCTCTGTCGCGGTGGCCATATGAACCAGACCAACGGGTTTTCCAGAGGTGCCATCGCCGGGACCGGCAATGCCTGAAACGGCGACCGTCAGATGCGCTGTTGTTTGGTTGAGAAGGTTTTGCGCCATGGCACAAACGACGGCCTCGCTGACAGCGCCATGTTCTGCCAAGAGCTCCGCGGGAACATTTAAAATCTCTCTTTTGGCGCGATTGGAATAGGTAATAAAACTGCGACCAATAACGCGCGAGCTGCCGGGAATTTCGGTCAAGAGGGCAGAGATCAAACCGCCGGTGCAGGACTCGGCGGTTGCAACGCGCCAATGTTTATCTGCGCATATTTCAAGAAATTGTGATGTTTTATCAATAAGTTCTGGTTTAAACATAATCTACCTTTTTAATCCTATAAATTATAATATTTGGGTGGCCCGGCCGATCACGAGAAAGATCGCGGCCCAGCACCCAGCAAACACGTCGTCCAGCATAATGCCATGCGCCCCTGGTAATGACCGGTCCGCCCAATTCGCCGGCCAGATTTTTGTAATATCAAAAAACCGAAACAGCAGAAAGGCGGCGCCATAGCCAAGAGGTGTTGCCGGCGCGAATGCCAGAGCAATCCAAAGGCCGGCTACTTCATCGATGACAATAGCTTGCGGGTCTTTATCAGCCGCCGCATCTGCTGCGATTGCGGCAAGCCATTTGGTGCAAGCCCAAAAACCCGCAAAATATGCGAGCACAGCGGCCAGCAACATGGTTTCAGCCGATATAAAATGCAACAGAGCAAGCCCGGCCCCAAGCCCAGCGAGCGATCCCCAGCTCCCCGATGCTGGGCGAATGAGACCACTGCCGCCAAAGCTTGCGATCAGCACGGCGGGTGAAAAAAAGCCGAGTTTAGCAGGCGTTTCGCGCAAGCCAATCATTGTGCAACCTGCAGCGTCACAACGGCTTGCACAGCGATACCTTCGCCGCGACCGGTAAAGCCCAGCCCCTCCGTCGTTGTTGCCTTGACGCTCACCTGATTGCGAGCGATGCCCAAAAGCTGGGCCAGCCTCTCGCGCATGGCCTCGCGATGCGGCGCTATTTTGGGCGCTTCGCAAATAATGGTGACGTCGAGATGGGTAATTTCAGCGTGCTGTTGGTGGGCAGCGGTTACGGCAAATGTCACAAAGTCGGCGGAGTCGCGATCTTTATGGGCCGCGTCCGTGGGTGGAAAATGATCGCCAATATCGCCCATTGCTAGGCCGCCTAATATGGCGTCCGTTATGGCGTGCAGGGCCACGTCGGCATCCGAGTGACCGATTAGGCAT
Organism: Rhodobiaceae bacterium; assembly: GCA_038147995.1. Classification (GTDB taxonomy): domain Bacteria; phylum Pseudomonadota; class Alphaproteobacteria; order RS24; family RS24; genus JAYODZ01. The sequence goes on from JAYQUO010000005.1 coordinate 64,577, forward strand.
CGATCGAAGGGAATATCGCAACCAGCAAGGCGCACCGCGCTGCCACTGCCAACGCTGCCAAATTGGTGCACATCGAAGCCAAAGCCGGTGCGAAAGCTGATCGGTGTTGTCATAGGGGCAGACCCAAAATCCTCTTCAAAGGTTAGTTTTATATTTTGTGGCTCGCCATCAAAAATAACAAGGTCAAGGCCCGCTTGCGTGGCCAATGTTGCGTCATCGGAAGCGCTGTCATCGGCGGCTTGGGCGTGCGCCTGCGTAATTGCTGCAAAGGTGAAAATTTGAGGTGTTTGGACACGTACCAACATTTCGCGAGCCTCAGAACCGATAATTTGCCTCCCATCAATGCGTTTGACGCTGTCGACAATAGGCAGGGCCGGGATAGCACCATCATGACCTGTTACGGCGGCAAGACCGCGATCAATCAAGTCCAGCGAGATAAAAGGGCGGGCTGCATCATGGATCAAAACCACCGCAGGTGAATGGGGCCGACAGGCTTCCAAGCCATTCTGGACGGAGCGTTGCCGCGTCGCCCCGCCATCAACCGGTGGTAGAACCTTAGCTTGCGCTGCAATTTGCGCATCATATAAGGGGCGGTCATCTGGGTGGATAACAACGCATATAGCGCCAATTTGATGATGCGCCGCGAGGGCCGCCACCGACATTTGTAGCGGTGATTGGCCGTTCCGCATTTGCCGGTATTGTTTCGGCACGCCGCCGCCGGCGCGTTGGCCGCGTCCTGCGGAGACTATAATTGCGATATTTTGCGGCGTGGCGTTGGTCATGCGCACGACCATACCCAAGACGACTTGGAAAATCACTGAAAATAAGCTACCACACGGGTGCAAAATTTTTAGGCAATCTGGACGGTAAAAACGAAAGCGCTTACTTAATGAGCAATTCAAAGGCGATCGAATTGGCGCAAGCCCTTAACGGGTCAGCAGGTCTGACCGAGCCGCTGGTTGTTTTGGCGCCAATGTCCGGCGTTACGGATTTGCCATTTCGTCGTTTGGTGGCACGTTTTGGCGCGCGCGCGACAGTTTCGGAAATGGTTGCTTGCGATGCTTTGGCGCAAGCGCGCCCCGATATGGTGCGGCGGGCCGAGGGCGAGGGGCTAACGCCTTTCATCATGCAACTTGCAGGTCGTGAAGCCCGTTGGATGTCGGAAGGGGCGAAGCTGGCTGAAGCGGCTGGTGCAGATATTATCGATATCAATATGGGGTGTCCGGCGCGGCAAGTGACGGGGGGTTATTCGGGCTCGGCTTTAATGCGCAATCTCGACCACGCCGCTGGGTTGATTGAAGCTACCGTGCAGGCCACCCATAAACCCGTGACGTTAAAGATGCGTCTTGGCTGGGATGATGATAACCGCAACGCGCCCGCTTTGGCGCAAATAGCCGAACAGCTCGGCGTCACCATGGTGACGGTTCACGGTCGGACGCGGTGTCAGTTTTACAAAGGCCGCGCCGACTGGGCCGCTGTGGCGGAGGTGGTCGGTGCAGTTTCCATCCCCGTGCTGGTCAATGGCGATATTCGTGACGCCGCCGATGCCCGCGCCGCGCTGGCGAAATCGGGTGCTGCAGGCGTGATGGTGGGGCGGTCTGTGCTTGGTCAGCCTTGGCTGTTGGCCGAGATCGCTGCATCTCTGGCGGGTCGAAGCTACAGGCTGCCGACAGCAATTGAAATCGCTGAGGCCGTCGATAATTGGTATCAAGAGTGTCTCGCTTTATATGGCGATAAGCTCGGAATACGCATGGCGCGCAAACATTTGGCTGCTTTCATCGATCATTTTTGCGGCGACGCCACGACCGCAAAGGCTCTTCGCGGTGATATCTGTCGGATGCTGGATGCGACGACGGTGCGTAACGCCATGCGGCACTTTTTTTTAACGCAGGCGCATGAGGCGGCGGCATGATTGACACAAATTCCATTCTTGTGGCTTTGCCGCACCCTGTGCTGGTGATTGATGATCGGTTGCAAGTGGCCTTCGCCAATATGGCAGCGGAAGAGTTTTTTGGAACCAGTATGGAAGTGATGACGCGACGCGGTATTGGCTCGCTTCTCCCTTTTGGATCGCCGCTGGGCGATTTGATTGTGCGCTGCTTGGATGAAAAAATTGGGTTCAACGAATACGGCATAGACCTCGGATCTCCCCATATCGGACATCAGCGCATTGTTGATTTACAAGTTGCGCCGGCATTTTTGAGTGATCAGTCACAAGTTATTCTGGTGATCCAACCGCGCTCCATTGCGCATAAAATCGACCAGCAATTAACCCATCGCGGTGCCGCTCGATCGGTCAGTGCAATGGCGGCCATGCTGGCGCATGAAATAAAAAATCCGCTATCGGGTATTCGCGGTGCAGCTCAATTATTAGAACCAGATTTGCCGACTGAGGGCGTTGAGTTAACCCAGCTGATTTGCAGCGAAACGCGGCGTATCACTGATCTTGTCGACCAGTTTGAGGTGTTCTCCGAGGTTCCCGCGCCGATGGATCAGGCCGTCAATGTGCACGCTGTGCTTGATCATGTCCGCCGTTTGGCCACCGCGGGTTTCGCCCAGAACATTAGATTTGTTGAAGATTACGACCCGTCACTACCCGATGTTCTGGGGGATAAAAACCTGCTCATTCAGGTGTTCTTGAACTTAGTCAAAAATGCGGCGGAAGCCTTGCAGGATATTAAGCAGGGCGAGATACGCATGACCTCGGCATTTCGCCCTGGGGTGCGCTTATCATTACCTGGCCGCACGCGCCGCGTTAGTTTGCCGCTTGAGTTTGCAATAATTGATAATGGGCCTGGGGTAGCAGACCATTTGAAGCCGCATCTGTTCGACCCGTTCGTGACGACAAAAAACTCTGGCTCTGGACTTGGGTTGGCATTGGTTGCCAAAATCATTGGTGACCATGGTGGGGTCGTGGAATGCGACAGTCAGCCAGGACGAACAGCATTTCGTATTTTATTGCCCGTGGCGACGGCCAAGAGCGAGGAGAGCGCATTAGAGGGGGCTGCTGAATGAGCAAGGGACGTGTCGTAATTGCCGACGATGATCGTGCTATTCGAACGGTTTTATCACAAGCGCTCGGGCGTGCTGGCTTTGATGTGCGCAGCACGGGAACAGCATCAACATTGTGGGAGTGGGTCAGCTCGGGCGAGGGCGACGTTGTCATTACCGATGTCATGATGCCAGATCAAAATGCCTTTGACTTGATACCGCGTATTAAGCGTTTGCGCCCTGAGTTGCCGATTATCGTTATCAGCGCTCAAAACACGCTCACCACAGCTATTACGGCGGCTGAGCGGGGCGCATTTGAATATTTGCCCAAGCCCTTTGATTTGAGTGAGATTGTCGGCGTTGTCTCGCGGGCGATCGCGATGCCGCGCGGACCGGCACCGAGCAAGGCGCCGCCGCAAGACGGAGACAATCTACCTTTGATCGGCCGTTCGCCGGCCATGCAAGATATTTACCGTTCCGTTGCGCGACTGACACAGAATGACTTGTCGGTTCTCATCACGGGCGAGAGCGGGACGGGCAAAGAGTTGGTGGCGCGGGCTCTGCATGATTACGGCCGACGTAAAAACGGTCAGTTTGTCGCCATTAACATGGCGGCTATCCCGCGCGACCTGATCGAGAGTGAATTATTCGGCCATGAGAAAGGCGCTTTTACCGGCGCTGTCCAACGCCAGACGGGGCGCTTTGCCCAGGCCGAAGGCGGCACATTATTCCTCGATGAAATCGGTGATATGCCGATGGAAATGCAAACCCGCTTGCTTCGCGTTCTACAGGAGGGCGAGTTTACCTCGGTCGGTGGGCGGACGCCCATCAGGACCAATGTTCGCATAATAGCGGCTACGCATCAGGATTTACGACAGCTTATTCAGCAAGGTTTGTTTCGCGAGGATTTATATTTCCGTCTTAATGTTGTCCCGCTCCGCTTGCCACCTTTGCGCGAACGACGCGAGGATATTCCGGATTTAGTGCGGTTTTTCATTCAAGAAGGACACACGCAGGACGGACTTGGCGAGAAGTCATTTACCACGGCAGCGCTGGATGCATTGCGCGCCCATAATTGGCCGGGCAATGTGCGGGAGTTGGAAAATTTGGTTCGTCGGATCGCCGCCCTTCATACTGATGAGCTGATTGATGTCGATGTGGTGCGCTACGAACTCGCCGATTTAAAGCTCGGCGAAACGTCTCAGTCGCCTGTTCAGGAGACTTTATCGGCCTCAATTCGGAGGCATGTTGGCACCTATTTTGATCAGCATGAGGGGGAGTTGCCGCCCAATGGGGTGTATCACCGTATCTTGCCCGAATTCGAGATACCCTTGATCGAACTTGCTCTCGAAGCAACGCGCGGAAATCAGATCCGTGCCGCTGATCTTTTGGGCTTGAACAGAAATACATTGCGCAAGAAAATCAAGGAACATGGAATCATCGTTTCGCGCGGTTAACGCCGTTCGCATCAATCCGACCAGATTAACATTGTCATGACTATGGAGGACATAATGGGTAAAGGACCACTACAGGGCGTAAAGCTGATTGAATTTGCAGGCATTGGTCCTGGGCCTTTTTGTGCCATGTTGCTCTCCGACATGGGCGCCGACATTATTCGTATTGATCGCAAAGGCGGCAGTCCAGGTGCCGGTGCGAATGATATTACCAGCCGCGGACGACGTTCGGTTGCGCTGGATTTGAAGAAGCCCGAGGCCGTTGAAGCTGTTCTCAAGTTGATCGAAACGGCTGATATAGTGCAGGAAGGGTTTCGTCCAGGCGTCATGGAACGCTTAGGTCTTGGGCCAGATGTGTGTTTGGCACGCAATCCAAAATTGATTTATGGCCGGATGACGGGTTGGGGGCAGTACGGGCCTTATGCGCATGCGGCGGGGCATGACATCAATTATATCGCTTTAACAGGTGCGTTGGCTGCGATCGGAACAGCAGACAAACCGGTCCCGCCGCTTAATCTCGTCGGAGACTTTGGCGGTGGCGCCTTGTATCTGGCTATGGGTATTTGTGCAGCTTTGTTCCAAGCCCAGAAAAGTGGCAAGGGACAGGTGATCGATTGCGCCATGACCGATGGCGCGACATCCTTAATGTCGATGTTTTTTGGTATGCATGCGATGGGTGTGTGGAATTTGAATCGTGTCGACAATCTGCTCGATGGCGGCGCACATTTCTATGATGTCTATGAAACAAAAGATGGCAAGTTTGTTTCGATCGGGTCGATCGAGCCCCAATTTTATGCCCTTTTGTTGGAGAAAACAGGCCTCGCCAGTGACCCCGATTTTGCCAAGCAACATGACCGCAAGAATTGGCCAGGCATGAAAGAAAAATTGGCGGCGGTTATTAAACAAAAAACCCGCGATGAGTGGGATGCGATTATGGCGGCAACTGATATTTGCTACGCGCCAGTCCTTGATTTGGCCGAGGCCGCGAGCCATCCACATAACGCGGCGCGCGAGACCATCGTCGAGGCGTATGGCGTTGTGCAGCCAAATGTTGCGCCGCGTTTCAGTGGCACGCCGAGTGAAATTCAAGGGCCACCGCCTGCAATCGGTGAGCACAGCGCGTCGGCGTTAGCGGATTGGGGTTTTAGCAGCGCGGAAATTTCGGCCCTCGAAGCGGCCGAAGCCATTTAGTTTTCAGGCGTCGCCCACCAACTATCGATCTGTGCGCCATAGATAGGCGTCATCTCGGGTCGTTGAATATACGACCAGCGCGCCACCCATTGGCCAGGGCGATGGAATAGTGGAATGAAATAATGGCCGCTCATCAAACCGCGGTCTAGGGCACGAGCGGCCTCACGAAATTGGTCGTTATGCCGCGCGGCTGTCAGAGCGGCAATGGCGCGATCAATCGCAACCGACGTGATGCCCGCATAATTGCGGCTACCTTCAGTCGTCGCTGCATCCCGCGACCAATAATAGGTTTGTTCATTGCCGGGTGAGAGCGAGGCGTAGTAATCGTAGATAATGACATCGAAATCGAAGCTTTGTAGCCGGCGTTGATATTGTGCCGCATCGACCAATCTAACATGGCTCGTGATCCCAACCTGTTTCAACATTCGCTGATAGGCAAGCGCTAAACGCTCATGATCGCGCCGTTGTACTAATATTTCGAACTCAACGGTTTGTCCGTCCGCGTTTTTAAGGAAGCCGTCAGTGATCGTTAGGCCTGCGTCGGCAAGCAAGTTCATGGCCAATGTACGATTGTTGCGGTCGCGACCGGAGCCATCGCTGACCGGTGCTTGATAACTCGATTGTAGGTCTTCGCGACTGAGTTTAGCTTCGCGTAATAAGGCCTTTTCACCTGCTGAAGCTGGGTGTCCCGTGGCGCTTAAATCGGTGCCGCCAAAATAGCTCTGTGAGCGAACAAAAGCATTGGCATAAAGCGTTTTATTCACCCACTCAAAATCAAAGACCAAGTCGAGGGCGCGCCGCACTCGCTGGTCTGCAAACAACGGCCGGCGCGTGTTGAGGACAAAAGCATTTAATCCACTCGGGGTTCGCAAAGGCAGTGTTTCTTGGATAATACGACCATCGAGAGCAGCTGGGAAATCGAAGCCCGATTGCCACCGCAGCGCATCAGTTTCAAACCAAATATCGACCCGGCCGGCTTTGAAAGCTTCAAAGGCGCTGGCCTCATCGCGGTAATAATCATGGATCAATTCATCAAAATTATAACGGTTCTTGAGGCTGGGTAGCGTCCGCGCCCAGTGTTGTGGGTCGTGGCGGAAGACAATGCGTCGCCCTGGCTCAACCTCCGAGATTATATAAGGCCCCGACCCGACAGGCAGATCGAAGCTGCTCGCCTGCAGATCGCGGCCTTGATAAACATGTTCCGGAAGGATTGGCATTAAACCAATTATTAATGGTAATTCATTGTCATAGGGCGGGCCTTTGAATGAAAATATTATATCGCGATCACCGCTTTTTTCGACCTGAGCGACCTTATCATAATAATAACGATGATTGGGTCGACCTGAGCTTCGCAGACTATTCCACGAAAAAATAACATCTTGTGCGCGCACGGGGTGGCCGTCTGAGAACCGCGCGGCGGGGTTTAAGCGGATTTGCATTTTGCTTCGATCGGGTGTCACGGCGACCTGTTCGGCGAGCTGCGCATAAAGTGTAAAGGGCTCGTTCATGTTACGCGCGAGCAGGCTCTCAAATACGAGTTCTCGCACGTCAAAGGCCGTTGTGCCGCGAATAGTGAAGGGGTTGAGGTTGTCGAAACTTCCAATCTTGGCTTCGACCAACCGTCCACCGCGCACGGGGGCTTTTGCGGTGTAGTCGAAACGGTCGAAATTTTCCGCCAAATTCGGTGTCCCAAGCATGGCGAGACCGTGATTTTCGCCAAGGGCTGGGGTCAGCCCGACCAGTAAGAACGCAATGCCCGCCAGCCATGTTACATATTTTTGCTCGGCCATATTTTACTTCTTACCCAATTCGAAAAACTATTTTGTCCATTTTCAATGTGACGAAAATAAGCCATTCGGCGTTGATAGTCATCAGCTGGTGAAAAGATGTCGTCGCGGCATTTAAAAGCTCGATCGGATGACAGCTCACCGATGATCTTTGCGGGGTTGCCGCCGATAATCAAATTTTTACCAAATGATTTTGTGACGATTGCGCCGGCGGCGACGATGGTGTTTTCACCGAGATGAACACCTTTGAGGATTTTGGCGCCATAGCCGACCCAAACATTATCCGCCAGCACAATCGGGGCAGAGGATCCCGGGGCTGAGGTTCTGTCATACAGATCATGCCAATCGGCATCTGAGATATAACTATGGCCTGCGATCATGACATTCCGCCCAATGGTTACAGAGCTGGCACTGATAATATGAACGCCAGCCGTGATTAGGCTGTAATCGCCGATGCGAATTTCGCCGTGACCTCCTGTGGTGTTTTGCCATGTGGCGAGGCGCGTAAGAATATCGCGGGCGGATTGCATGTGGACATGATTGCCGATGTGGATATTGGGTCCGAATATTTCAATGTGCCGCGGCCCCATGACCTCGACACCATGCCCAAAACTGTCACATTGCGGCGCCAGATAGATGCGTGTGTAGAGCGATGATAAGCTTTCTTGTAGTTGGCGAAGCCAGAGCGGTCGATGGTCTTTACGCATCGACGTTTGATCCACCGTCAGGCGACATTTCAATCCAGTCGAAGCTTTTATAATCCGGGCGTTTTTCAATTGTCGGCTTTACGACTGAGAAATAGGGTGACAGATCAAAGTCGCGCGGGGTGAATAGCGAGTGGTGCCGAATGTGCAAAATATCGCGCCTATTCTCGCGGGTAACATCGGGTAAAATGGGATAGCGGACCGACTGAAAGGCGCGAGCGATTAAGGTTGAGCATATGGCGCGTGAGGGCTCCCCTGAGCCGAGCGCAATCATTTTGCGGCGCCAACTTACGGGCACTGGCGGTTGCGGCAAAAGATAGCGCGCCAGATCAAGAACATTTTTAATATCGTATTCCATGCCCAATGAATTTTTCATGAATTCGACGACGGCAGCACGATCGCTGTCGTCAATCAGCGCAGGGCGGCATATCCGCGTGTTGAACCCAACATATTTCGTCAAGGATACGGCGACGGTGCCTTCGCCGACATCGGCTTCGATCAGGCTTGCAGCATGTCCAAATTTATCGCGTAGCCCTGCCTCGCGCCCGACAAATAAGGCGGCATGCGACCAGGTCGATTGCGTTAGATATTTGATGGCCGTCGAAATCCTCTGATTGCCCTCAACCAGCAAGACATCTCCCGGGCGCATGCAGGCCTCGAGATCCGCCAGCGGTAAAAATTGATAGGGCCGATAATTTAGGATCGGCTTTTCGATGTAGCGAATAATTTGCCTGCTGATAAACCGCTGAACCGGACCAAACACCATATTAATACTCCGGACTAGTGCCGCAGATCTGTTTTGACGGCATAACGCTCGCCATCGAAACCATCAAAAACGTCCTTAACTTGCGGATGAGAAACCGGTTTTTTGCTCGTATCGGGAAGCAAATTTTGTTCTGATACGTAAGCGACATAGCTGGTTTCTTCATTTTCCGCCAAGAGGTGATAAAATGGTTGGTCCTTGCGAGGCCGCAGGTTAGCTGGAATAGACAGCCACCATTCCTCGGTATTGGCAAATTCAGGATCAACATCAAAAATGACCCCGCGAAAGTCAAAAAGACGATGTTTGACGACATCTCCGATTTGAAAGCGCGCTGTTTTTGCCGCCGATGTCATTTTGACCTCCATAGCTCTCCTACAGTATACCACAGAATCCTAGAATTGCGTTAACAGGAAACTATGCCGCATTGTGGGCACTTGCAGAGTTGCCAAGCCTCCCGCACTATGATTGGGGAAGGGGAAAATCATGAAATTATATGTTGCGAATGCACCTAGTCCAGCCATCGCGCGCCGCTTGGCGCAGATCAAGGGGATCACGCTCGATTTCGTCGAGGTTGACATGATGAATATGGAAAACCGTAACGCAGAATTTTTAAAGCGCAACCCGGCTGGGCAGTTGCCGATTCTGGAACTCGACGACGGCCGCACGCTGGCAGAGCTTACGGCGATTGCGGAATATTTCGAGGAATTGGTTCCAGACCCGGTTTTCGTTGGCCGTGACGCTTATGAGCGGGCCGAAACCCGTATGTGGATGCGTCGTATCGACACTAAAATTTTGTTGCCTATGGCAATGGCTTTTCAGCACGGCCGTGGTGCGCCCTTTTTCTCAGGCCGTATTACGATACGTGAAGCCCTCTCCGAGCCTTGTGCGGAGATGGCGCGCGAAGGCTTGGTGTGGCTTGATCAACAGATGCAAGCGCGGCAATTCCTGTGCGGCGACAGGATTACCTATGCCGATGTTATGTTCCACAGCAATGTCACGTTTTTTGGTAAAATGGGGCAGGCGGTTGATCCGGCCTTGGCTGCTGTGACGGACTATGTTGCGCGTCTCTCAGCGCATCCATTTTTGGAGGGGTAGACGTGCGCGATTTACCTCAGGATTTTTCCCTTGCTGGCGATGGCGGCATTAGCGAAATGATTGGCCGCGAGGTCTTGGGCTATGATGCGGCGCAAAAGAAAGTCCGTATGAAATTTGAACTCGGTGATGTCTTCGTGAATTTTCAGGGTGTCATTCATGGTGGAATTATCGCGACGCTGATGGATACACTGTGCGGCGTCGTTATTCGCTTGTCGAGCGATACGGACAAGTTTGCAGGTCAGGTTACCCTCGAATTAAAGACCAGTTTTCTGTCGACGGCCAATCCAGGCAAATTTATTGGAGAGGGGCAGGTTAAGCGGATGGGTAAATCGATCGCCTTTGCGCAATCGGATTTATTCGATTCTGAGAATAACCATATTGCAACCGCTTCGGCGACGTTTAAACTGCGTCCACGAAAGAATTAAGTCCAGCTAAGGAGGGCTCTGATGAAGTCTCGGATTTGTGAAATGTTAGGGATTGAATTCCCGCTTGTTGCGTTCTCGCACTGTCGGAATGTTGTTGCTGAGGTATCGAAAGCAGGCGGGATGGGCGTTCTGGGCGCCGTCGGAATGACGCCGGAAGAGCTTGATGTTGAGTTGGCTTGGATCGATAAAAATTGCGATGGCAAGCCTTACGGGGTGGATGTCTTGATCCCAAATAAAATGCTTGGCAAGGACGAAGAGGGCGTCACGGCCGCCAAGCTTATGGAGATGATCCCGCAGGAATATCGTGACTTCCGTTCCGATATTTTAGAGCAAAACGGTGTCGCTGCGGCGGGCTTGCGTGAGGCCTCTGATCAGGGCTCGGGCATGGGCGCAAATATGCGAGACGACGGCGCCAAAAGGTTGCTCGACGTCGCGTTTTCCTACCCGATTAAGCTGATCGCCAATGCGCTGGGTGTTCCACCGCAATGGATGCTGGATATGGGCAAGGCCAATAATGTTAAAGTTGCAGCTCTCGTTGGTGCTAAGGAGCATGCTATTCGGCAAGTCCAAGCTGGTGTCGATATCCTGGTTGTCTCGGGCACTGAAGGGGGCGGCCATTGTGGGTCAGTCTCGAGTATGGTTTTGATCCCTGAAGTACATCAAGCCATCCAGCCTTATGGCGATGCGCCAATTCTGGCTGCTGGTGGCATTGTCACGGGGCGGCAAATGGCGGCGGCGATGTCCATGGGAGCCGATGGCGCTTGGACGGCTTCGGTTTGGTTAACCACGAGTGATGCCGAGACGAGCCAACCGGTTAAAGAAAAAATGCTGAAAGCAAGTTCGAGCGACACAGTACGCTCGCGTTCGCGTACGGGTAAGCACTCGCGGCAATTGCGCTCGGTCTGGACTGATGCGTGGGAAAATGGGCCGCTGGATCCGCTTCCGATGCCTTTGCAAACCATGATCAGCGAGCCAGCCTTAGCGTTGGTAGATCGCGAGGCTGAAAAAGGTAATGAACAAGCCAAAGCTCTGGCAACCTACTGGGTCGGCCAAGGCGTCGGTTTGCTGACGCAAGAAAAGTCAGCGCGTGCAGTGGTGCAGGAGTTTAAGGAAGACTTCCTTGTGGCTCATGAACGGTTGAATAATTTCCTCGGGGCGTAAGACGCGAATTTAGGTGCGCAACAATAAACCACCGTCGACATTAATTGACTGACCTGTCACAAAGCCGCTGGCGTCCGAAGCGAGGAAAGCAGCAACTTTTGCGATATCTTCGGGCTGACCCAAGCGCCGCAGCACAGATTTTTTTGCCCAAATCGCGGCAATATCCTCGTTTTGGAAAGAAGCATCGGTCATGCCTGTATGAATGGCGCCTGGCAAGATGGCATTCACCGTAATATTGTCGCGCCCTAATTCGAGGGCTAAATTGCGCGTAAAGCCAGTAATGCCGGCCTTGGCGGCACAATAAGCGGCAAGGCCGTAATCGGTGTGGGTGGCCATAACCGAGGCGACATTAATAATGCGCCCCGCCTCACTTTTACGCAGATCTGGGATGGCGCGTTGCGCTAAACGGAATGGGGCGGATAGGTTAATGTTTAAAACGCGATCCCATTCCTCATTTGACAGTTGATCCGCTGGGGCATTACTTCCGACGCCCGCGTTATTCATCAAAATATCGAGGCCTTGGTCTTGCGATCCGATCATGTCGCGGGCCGACGTTAAGACCTGTTCGGGTGCTTCTTTTGTCGATAGATCACAGTTTAAAGACGTGATCTGGTCGCCGTTTAGCTCGGCAATCGCGGGGTTGATATCAACCGCTAAAACGCGGGCGCCCTGTGCCGCGAATAATAGAGCAGATGCCTTGCCGATGCCTGAGGCGGCACCCGTGACGATGGCGTATTTTCCGTCGAGTTGACCCATGATTTTCTCCCTGATTTCGAAATTGCTCCAACTATATTGCTAAAAGCTTGAAAAGCTACTGTTTGCTTGAAAATTTCACGATCAGCACTAAATCCGCACTGGACTCATTAAAAGGTGAAACGTGCACAGCCAAGGCCATTGCGTTGTAATTACGGGCGGGACTCGTGGCATTGGTGCTGCGCTCGGACGTAAATTTCTAAAAAACGGCAATCATGTGATCTTGATTGGGCGGTCCGATAGTCGCGAACGCCAACAAATGGGCGGTGATTTTATCGCTTGCGATTTAGTGCACCCCAGAGCGCGGGCTGAACTCGCCGAGCGATTGCTCAACGACTATCCAGATATGAATGTTTTGATCAACAATGCTGGCGTGCGTCTTAACGGCCTGTTTCACGACCAGCACAGGTACCACAATTATGCGCGGGAAATCGAAGTTAATATTAATGCCATGGTCGACTTAACTGACCGCCTGCTCCCTGCGCTCAAAGGGAATCCACATGCAAGCGCGATTGTGAATGTGTCGTCTAGTTTCGCCATTCAGCCGCATCTCACCTCGCCGATTTACTCCGCCAGTAAGGCTTTCATTCATAGTTTTTCGACATCCTTACGTCAGCAATTGCATAGTCATAATATTCGTATCATCGAACTGGTGCCGCCAGCCGTGGACACGGAAATGACGCGGGGTCAGAGACATCGCAAAATTTCGCCCCATCAGCTAACCAATATTTTTTGGCATGGCTGGCTTACCAATCAGCACATTATTTACGGTGGGCAGAGCCGGCTCCTCTACCTCCTGAATCGTATTTCGCCCCATCTGGCGCAACGTGTCGCAAATTAGCTGTCGAGAAATATTTTACCTGGGTTGAGCAGGTTTTGAGGGTCGAGTTGACGTTTAATGGCGCTCATGACGGGGACGGCGTTGCCTGCTTCCTGCATCAAATAATCGCGTTTGCCTTGCCCAATCCCGTGCTCACCCGTGCAGGTGCCGCCCATTGCAATGGCGCGGGCGGACAGCCGCGACGTAAAGGCCTCAATATCTGCCTGCAGATCGGGGCGATCGGGTGGTAAAACCGGCAGGCAGTGAAAATTACCATCACCAACATGACCAACAATGGGGGAGATAATGCCGCTGTCTGCGATATCGCGATGGGTCGCTTCGACGCATTCGGCAAGACGACTGACAGGCACGCAGACATCGGTCGGGTAGCTCTTCCCATTCGGCACCAATGCCAGAGCAGCCCAGTAGGCGTCATGCCGCGTTTTCCAAAGCTTGTTCCGTTCTTCGGGGTCCGCCGACCATTGGAAGGTGCCACCGCCACAGCTCTGCGCTAGATCTTGAAACGCGCTCGACTGCTCGTTGACCGATGCCTCTGAGCCATGGAATTCCAACAGCAGGAGCGGTTCTTCTGGCAGGTTGGTTTTGCTATAAGCGTTGCATGCTTTGACTTGCAAAGCGTCGAGAAACTCGATGCGCGCGACGGGAATGCCGCTTTGAATGGTCAGGATGACTGCTTCGCAGGCTTGCCTAATGGTCGGGAAAGAGCAAATACCGCCCGCTATTTTCTCGGGAATACCATGTAAGCGAATGGTGAGTTCGGTAAATATGCCGAGCGTCCCCTCAGAACCAACCATAAGATGCGTGAGGTCATAGCCGGCCGATGATTTGCGGGCCCGTCCACCCGTTCTCATGATGTCGCCATTGGCCAATACGACTTCGAGCCCCATAACGGCGTCGCGCATAGTGCCATAGCGCACGGCATTGGTTCCAGAAGCGCGCGTGGCCGCCATGCCTCCCAGTGTCGCATTGGCGCCCGGATCAATCGGGAAAAACAGGCCTGTCGCCCGCAATTCCGTATTGAGTTGCTCGCGTGTGACGCCGGGTTGGATGACGACATCCATATCGTCCGCATGGATGGCCAGAACTTTATTCATGCGGCTCATATCAAAACACACGCCACCCTGTGGTGCATTAACATGTCCCTCGAGGGAGGTGCCAACCCCGAAAGGTACAATCGGGCAGTTGTGCTGCGCCAGAATTTTTACGGCGGCAGACACTTGCGCTGTTCGGTCTGGGAAGAAAACGGCATCGGGGAGCTGGCCAGCATGATGCGAGGCAGAATTGCAATGCTGCTCGCGAAGTGTCGCGTTGCGCGTGACCTGATCGCCGAATTGGCTTTCAAGTTCTGCGATCGCCTTGTCAATGCTCTGCATCATCTTCTGGCTAACCCTCAAATGGCCGCTGCAGCGTAGGCTGCTTGATTGATCGCGGCTTTGGCGTCTAGCTCGGCGGCTTCAAAGGCGCCACCGATCAGTTCGGCCGATAAGCCGTGTTCTTGGCACGCATCATATAGCGCGCGTAAAGGCTCTTGCCCGGCACAAATGATAATTGTGTCGGCAGGGATGAGATCGGGTTTGTTCTCCCGCATGATGTGCAAACCAGCGTCGTCAATGGCGACATATTCAACGGCATTCATCATCTTTACGCCGCGCCGGTTTAGGGTGATGCGGTGCGTCCAGCCTGTGGTTTGCCCAAGACCGCGTCCCACAGGTGTATTTTTGCGCTGCAAAATATAGATGTCGCGATCAGCGCGCGCCGTAATTGGCTCGACGCCCGTGACCCCACCGCGCGGGTGATTGACAAAGTCGATCCCCCATTCTTTGGCAAATAAGTCGACATCGAGCGCGGCCGAAGGGCCGTCATGCGATATGAGATCGGCGACGTCAAAGCCAATACCGCCGGCGCCGATAATGGCAACCGACTTACCAACTTTTTCTGGGTTTTTAATGGCGTCGATATAGCCCAAGACTTTCGGGTGGTCGATGCCGTCTATGGCGGGTTGGCGCGGCGCAATACCAGCGGCAATGATGATGTGGTCGAAAGCGCCAGCCGTCAAATGCTCCACCGTCGCGCGGGTGTTGAGACGAAGGTCGATTTGGAGCTTTTCAATCATGCGCCCGAAATAGCGAATGGTTTCATTAAATTCCTCTTTGCCAGGAATACTTTTGGCGAGATTGAACTGGCCGCCAATACGATCATCTGCCTCGAATAGGGTAACGTGATGGCCGCGTTCAGCAGCGATTGTGGCGTAACTCATTCCAGCCGGCCCAGCCCCCACCACAGCGATTTTCTTTGGCGTCTGCGTTGGGGTGTATTGCAAAATGGTCTCATGGCAGGCGCGGGGATTGACCAGACAGGAGACATGTTTGCCGCCAAATGTGTGGTCCAAACAGGCCTGATTACATGCAATGCAGGTATTGATCTCGTCGGCACGCCCGTCGCGGGCTTTAATCATAAATTGGCTATCGGCCAGCATCGGGCGCGCCATCGACACAAGATCGGCGTCGTCCCGCGCTAAAACATCCTCAGCAACCTCAGGCATATTAATGCGATTGGAGGTAATGACCGGAATGGCAAGCTGCTTCTTCAGCCTATTGGTCACTGATGTGAAGGCAGCGCGCGGCACCATGGTGGCAATGGTGGGCACCGCGCTCTCGTGCCATGTAAAGTGGGTAGAGATGATGGTGACGCCACGCGCCTCAAGTTCTTTGGCGAGTGTCACGATCTCGTCCCACGACATGCCGCCTTGCAACATGTCCATAGCCGCAATTCTGAAGATAATGATAAACTCATCGCCGACTGCCGCTTTGACCGCTTCGACAACTTCAAGAGCAAAGCGCATCCGGTTCTCGT
Organism: Rhodobiaceae bacterium; assembly: GCA_038147995.1. Classification (GTDB taxonomy): domain Bacteria; phylum Pseudomonadota; class Alphaproteobacteria; order RS24; family RS24; genus JAYODZ01. Next base: position 80,595 of record JAYQUO010000005.1, read on the forward strand.
ATGACCCGCCATAGGCATCATCGCGTTGATTGGTTTTTTCGACGAGAAAGGTCGAGATCAAATAACCAGCGGAGCCAATAATTTCGACGCCGTCATAGCCCGCTTCTTTGGCGCATTTTGCGCAATTGGCGAAATCATCGATCTGCTTCTGAATGCCTGCGAGATCGAGCTCGTTTGGCGCAAAGGCGCCAATGCGGGATTTAATACCACTCGGCGCGACGAGTTGATCGTTAAAAGCGAGCGGGCCCATATGCAGGATCTGCATACAAATTTTGACATCTGGGTCAGCCGCGTGGACAGCATCGGTGACCAAGCGGTGTTGTGCGACTTCCGAAGCATTTGAGAGTTTAGCGCCGCCGACGCCGCCTTCTATATTAGGCGAAATGCCGCCAGTTATAATCATGCCGACGCCCCCAGCGGCCCGCTCGGCGAAATAAAGTGCCATGCGCTCAAACCCGTCTGGCGCCTCTTCAAGGCCGGTGTGCATCGACCCCATAATGGCGCGGTTCTTCAACGTCGTGAAACCAAGGTCGAGGGGAGAAAAAAGGCGCGGGTAGGGTGTGGTGGTTGACATGTCTGTACTCCTGTTCGGAGGCCATTACACCGCTCAAGTAGCGACTTGGCAAGGGGGGCTATTTTCGTGCTTTCATCCACGGCAAGCGACTTCTATAGTGGTCCAGCGTTTGCGTATTAGGGCATTTTGCGCGTCGACACGCTTGATTGAGGGGTTTCATGGTTACGCGGGTTAAATTTATCTCTAAAAACCCGCTGGCGGCTTTTCAGTTAGAACTCCCAGCGCCTGCTTTTGAGCATATTCTGTATACGCAAGACCCCGAGGTAACAGACTATGACTGGCTCGTCGTTTATGATGATTTGCCGCCAATCGCTGGCGAGCGCTTCTCAAGGCGCGAAGAAATATTGAGCTGTCCGCCAGAAAACACCATTCTTCTGACCTATGAGCCCGCCTCGGTAAAGGTTTATGGTCACGATTATACGCATCAATACGGCTTGGTTTTGACCAGCCATGCGCCGAGCGAGCTGCCGCATCCTGGCAGGCGGGACATGCCGCCCGTCGGCATTTGGTATTATGGAGACGACACCGACATGTTGCGCTTGCCGATGGCGCCTCAGAAAACGGGTGACTTATCTATTTTTATGTCGGCCAAGGCCGATGCCCATACGGTTCACGCTCTTCGGTATAATTTCTTTGAGGCCAGTCGCGATTATTTCGCTGATCGGGCGACATATTTTGGCCGTCAGTATAATTACGTCGATAAAAAGGCGACGGGGTTGGACGATTATAAATATACGCTGGCGCTGGAGAACCATATTGGGCCGCACCATTGGACGGAAAAGCTGTCGGATGCATATCTCGGCTACTGCATGCCGATATATGATGGCTGCAGCAATCTCGAAGATTATTTTCCCGCTGATAGCTATATCAAAATCGATATGCGTGATCCCGCTGCAGCCTTTGCGACCATCGATGCAGCTATGGCGAGTGGGGCTTATGAGGCGGCATTGCCATCCATCGTCGAAGCGAGACGGCGCGTTATTGAAGAATATAATTTGCCGATGATGATAGGGCGGGCGATCGCCGAAGCAGAGAAAGCCTCGGCTTCGGCACGGTTTATTCCCGATAATGGCGGGCGTATTATCAGTCGGCGAGCGAGACGATTAAAAACCCCGATTGCGGCGCTCCGCTATGCGACTGAAAAAGTTCTGAGCCGATTTAATTTCTATAGACAAAATCGTGCCTATCGTCAGAATTTAAAATAACCGATAGCTTCATGAGGGAGGAGACGCCATGCGGTCTATGATTCAAATTATTTTGCTGAGCTTAACAACACTGTCTTTAGCCTATGCTGATGGTCATCGCGATCCATGGCATGCCTCGCCGTTCGGGCCTGAGGATGAGTTGGGCGCAGTGAATTACCTCACAGAGGCGGGGGTTGTCGCGGCTTCAAAACTCGTCAAAGACGGTAAGGTCTATCGCCTCGGCATGGTTACGGGGCCCAAAACGCCAGCTTATGGCCCGCGGCGGTTTCAAATGATCGTGCATCAATTGGCCGATGGAACAGGGGCAACGATGGGCAGTAACGAGGCCAATGGTAATGACGATACCGTTATCACCTCAATCGGCATTGGGTCGCAAATCGATGGTCTCGGGCATATCGGTCGCAAACACGTCTTTTATAATAATCACAAGGCGGCAGACGTTGTTGCCCCCGACGGCTTGAAAAAATTGGGCACGCATAACTTACCGGGCATTGTTACGCGCGGGGTTGTTCTCGATATGACCAAGCATTTTGGCAAGACGCCGTTGCCTGCTGGCACGGCCTATACGCAAAGCGATATTGAGGCAGCGGCAAAGGCGCAAGGCGTCAGCCTGACCAAGGGTGATGTTGTGTTGTTTCATTCGGGCTATATGACAGCTACGGCGGGCGATACAACCTTAACGCCGGGTGAGCCTGGGCTGGGTGTGTCGGGTGCGGAATATCTCGGTAAGCTTGGCGTTGTCGCAGTGGGGGGAGATAGCTGGGCTCTTGAAGCCATTCCTTTTGAGAATGCGAAAGAGGCTTTCCCCGTGCACCAAATTCTCTTGGCAAAATACGGCGTTTATATTCTCGAAAATATGGTTACCCAGCCGCTTGTTGACGACGGGATTAGCGAATTTATGTTTGTACTCGGCGTGCCACGGCTCGAAGGCTCGGTGCAAGCCATTATCAACCCCCTGGCCATCCGGTAGGATATATTGGGGTTGAAATTTGTAACGGTTTTGGCGATAGATAAGGGCGCATAATGGGAGTTTATTCATGAGTGCTCGTATCTATCAGCCAGCTAAAACCGCCATGTCATCGGGAACCGCAAAAACCGACAAATGGGTATTGGAATATATTCCCGCGCGTCCGCGTGTGAAGGATCCTCTGACCGGATGGAACGGCGCCGACGAGACGCAAACGCAAGTACGGTTGAAGTTTGCAACCCTCGAAGCGGCTCAAGATTATGCCCGCGATCAAGGTATTGCCGTGCGGGTCGATCGTCCCAATAAGCGTCGCCAAAGCATCAAGCTTTATTCTGATAATTTCCGCCACGACCGCGTCGGCCAGTGGACGCACTAGCCTATGCGGCCAAGCTCGGCTAGTTTGGTCTCAGCTTTAGCGAACAGCTTACCTAAAGTGCCCGTAGCTCAGCTGGATAGAGCAATTGCCTTCTAAGCAATAGGTCGCAGGTTCGAATCCTGCCGGGCACGCCATTTCTTGAACAGTTAGCAGTCATCCCGTGCGGTGTCTTTTTTTCTAATATTTGCGACGCGGTGGCGGCAAGCATAGCTGAACGATCGGCAATGTTTTGGGGTGTCGAGCGTTTACTTTTGGTTAAAGCCGCCCGACATGCCGTCGAAAATGCCCTTGAGGCGCTTGCTTGGTCGCAGGCGCTCTTCGTTCTCGAGTTGCTCAGCGCGCGTCGGTTGGCTTGGCTTGAGATGCGGCCAAAGATAAAATAGGCCACCCGCAAAAACGCCAACCAGAATCAAGATCTGTACAAATCGCATCATGGGGGCGAGTATAGACATGTAGGCGATATGCGCAAATCTTTGCAATTCACAGGTGTATTATGCCCCATCGCATTGTTGTTCTCGGTGTTATCTTTCTGGCCGTCGTTTGGGTCGGGCTATTCGTGATTATGCCCATGCTAACCGGTCGTGATACAGCTTTGGCACCGCTTGTGAAACCGCCGCTTCAGTCGGAAAAACTTGACACGGGATCATAGCCGAAAAGCCAAGCGAAGGGATCGAGACCTGCGCTGTGCAGTTTGCCAACCAAAGATAGCGTTAGCCTTTGGTTTAAGCGGGCTATTGAGCCTTTCGCGTGGTACAGACCCGTATTGCGCGACGCGCGTTGTTGCACGCGCTTGACGCGGCTATACCGCATGGTTTGGTAATCCGAGAGTGCTTTGGCGTGGCCGCTGTAACGGGCCAGTTGCCCGCCCAAAACATACCCATCCTCGATCGCCATAGCCGCCCCTTGAGCTAAAAAGGGTAGCATGGCGTGCCCAGCATCGCCGACCAGAGCCGCCCGACTATCGTACCAGCGACGGGCTAGAGGCCGTTCAAACAACCCCCAAAGCTGGCAGCTTTTGGCTTGCTGCAGGATGTCCTGTATCTCTGTATTCCAGTCCGCAAAATCCTGCCGTAGTTGGGCTATATCGCCTTCTTGTCGCCAACTGTCGTCAGTCCAGTCCGAAGTTTGTGTTACGGCGACAAAATTGATCATTTCGCCTTGTCGGATGGGGTAGGTTACAAAATGCTTATCTGGACCCAAAAAATTCTTCACGCTGTGGGTGGTAGAGCGCGGGAGTGCGGCGCTTGGCAGGGTCCCACGCCACGCCATTTGACCGGTAAATCGAGGTGGTGTTGGCGGGGTGATTTTGTCGCGAAGGATTGAGTGAATACCATCAGCGATAACCAAAAACTGTCCTGTGTAATTTTTATTTTCTTTATCAATAACAATTACTTTGTCGCGATTACTAACAAAATCAATTAATTTGGTGTCGTAGTGAATGGGGATCGCCTTCTTGCCGATGGCCACGCTCAAACAGGCAATCAAATCTGCGCGGTGAATGTGCCAATAGGGTGCGCCATAGCGGTTTAATATCTCGTCGCCGAGGGGCAGATTGAGCAGTTCCGCACCACTTTGATAATTTAAAAATAAAGCCGAATGAGGCTGGTTGATAAAAGGTGCGAGTGCCGTCTCGAGGTTCAAGGCGCGCAATATGCGGGTCGCATTGGGAGAAAGCTGAATACCGGCCCCCAGTTTCTCTGGGCCTGAGGCCTGCTCAAAAACTTCAACGGCAAACCCAAGCTGCTGGCAACGAAGGGCCGTTACCAATCCGCCAATGCCCGCCCCAGCAATAAGAACTTTATCTGCCATTACGAAAAACCATAGCCCTTAAAGCGGAAAGGGTTCAACATGCGCGGCAATATCCCCAGACTGAGTGAGGTGCAGAAAGGCGTCGCCAAGGTGGTGGCTTCTTTCGATCACCTCTTGCCATCTTTCAATGCGAAGCTCGGGCTGCTTGTGAAAGATACGAAAGTCCTGACGATCGGGAATGCGCCCGCCGGGAAGACCACGCGTAAACGCTTCTGAAGGGGCGATCAGGACAACTTTATCGAGTTCATGTCGTTTAATGCGGTGCCAGGGAAAAAATTTATCAAACCAGCGGCGTGTTAGATGACTATAAAAGTGCGGATAGAGGGTGAGCCCCGAATTTTGTGGCCAAAACGCCGAAGGGATGGGGTGGTAATCGAGCAAACCACCGTCGTGATACAGCCGCTCGGGTGCATCGGCAAATCGCACACCTGGCATGATGACAGGTAAACTACCTGACGCCACAAGGGCATCGGCTAAGGTCTCTGGGGTCAGCGCCACGCGTTCAACGGGAAAGCCATCGGTGGCGGTAAATGCGACGGTTAAACGGGGGTCGGCGAAAACGGTTCGATGACACAATCCGCGCAATCCGCGCGGCGACACGGCGCTCGCAAAAAAGCCCCGCACAAAACCAAATTTCTTAACCGTTGGGCTATGCGCGGCGAGCCACCCATCAATGCGAACGGCACCGCAAGCAAAACGAAATTTCGGATTTTGCAATATTTCGTTTGCACCAAGGTGCGGATCGGGCCCGAGCATGGTCAGCAATGTTGCATAGGCACTATCTTGAATATCGCTCGGCGATGAGTTGGCATCAAAATGTTGCTGCGTGTAGCTTCGCGCTAAATTCGCCAATGCAAGGCCGGGTTTTGACCGCGCCGCCGCCGCCAGTTTGAAGGCACCAACGGATGTGCCGAAAAGGTCCACGGGTTCGCCCTTGCTCCGCTGGGGCATCCAATGCTCGAACAGGGCAATATCTAGCCCAGCTATGGCTAGCCATTTGGCTGACCCCGATGCGCCAAAAATGCAACTGATCATATCGGGCGTCAGTCCGTGACGCCGGATTTCGGCGAGCGCCGTGTCGCCAGCATAAATTGTAAGAGGCACGTTCACGCTTTTCTCCGCGCACGCATGGCCTGTTCAAAAGCGGCAAATAATGGCGCTGAGACTTCGTTGACACCGGTTTGATGTTCGGGGTGCCATTGGACGCCAAGCGCAAAAGGATGATCGACGACCGATATTGCCTCAATGCAACCGTCTTCGGTTTCGGCCTCGATAAGCAAGCCATGACCGAGCTTTTCAATGCCTTGGCGATGCAGGCTGTTGACGCGTTTTGGTGCGGCGCCCAGTATCGATGCGAGCAGCCCCTCGGGACGAATGGTGATATCGTGGCGGTCGCTATGGTTGAAATCAAAATCGTCCGTGTCGGGCATGCGGTGATCAAAAAAATTGGGCTTGCTCTGCAGGTCAGGACACAAGGTGCCGCCACAGGCCACATTCAGCTCCTGCAGGCCGCGGCAAATTCCCAAAATCGGGGTTGATGTTTCGATGGCCCAAGCCGCCAAATGCAAACTTGTTCTATCGCGGACCACATCCAACGGAGCGTGGCGCTCATCTGCTTCGTCCCCGTAATGTCGCGGATGAATATTAGTGCGGCTCCCAGTCAGCAATATGCCGTCGACGAGTCGCAATATCGGCTCCAAAGACGCGACATCTTGTGTGTCATTCAAGCAGGGTATCAAGAGCGGCCGGCAAGATGTGTAAGCCTCAATCGCATTGATATAGGCCGTATTAACCGTATGACCGATGCCCGTTTCATGGCGTCGGAGGTTACATATAATGCCTAAAACTGGCGATTGCTCTGTCATATTAACGCCTTGATCAGCGACCATTCTGGACTAGCTTACCAATGGTAGATATAACAGAATCAAATGGGCGTAAACGGCATGACGATAAGAAATTGGCTAGTTACTCTGGTGATCAACCTGGCGATGATGCACGGCATTGCTTTTGCCGAGACGTCACCAACGGACCCCGAGGGTGAGGCGCATGGTGCCAAGCTCTACCGTGCAGGCCTTTATCTTGAGGCCTTGGCTCATTGGGAAGAGCGCGCCAAGACCGGAGACGCGGGCTCTGCCTTCCGTGCTGGCGTTGAATATTTCGATGCCAAGATCGTCACACGCGATTTCACCAAAGCGCATGATTATTGGACAATTTCAGCTGAGGGCGGTGATCCACGCGGTATGACCGACCTCGCCGCCATGTATGATTATGGCAATGGGGTTCGGGTGGATCGAAAGCGAGCAGCAGAGCTTTATGGGCGCGCAGCACGCAAAGGGTTTCCCGACGCAATGTTCAATATTGCGAGTATGTTACTCAATGGCGACGGCGTTCGCCGCGATGTTGTCGAGGCCTATAAATACTACGTTTTGGCCAATGCGCAGGGCTTTGCCGCTTTTGCTGGAACAATCATGCAAGAGCTTGAAGGCGAAATGTCAGCCGAACAACTGGCCGATGCAAAACGCAGAGCGGCAGAATTTAAGCCAGAAAATTAACCGGGCAATGTAAAGCCGGCGCGCTTAAATCCCTCGGCCAGATCGTTTTTTAAATCGTCGCTATTTTCCAACCCGATACTCAGGCGCAGCAGCAACTCCTGACCATCGCGGGGAGCAATTTTCCGATCGGGTATTACCGGTAGGATGAGGCTCTCAAACCCACCCCAGCTATACCCCATGGCAAATAATTGCATATGATCGAGCATAGCGGCCAAATGGGTATCATCGATCGGATCAATGCTGATGGTGAATAATCCTGTCGCCCCCGCGAAATCTCTCTGCCACAGGCTGTGGTCGGGATGCGATGGCAGGGCGGGGTGCAACACGGCTCGAACAAAGGTCAGTGTTTCTAACCACTGCGCGATTTCCAACCCGACCTTTTGATGATGTTCGAGGCGGGCCGCCAGGCTGCGCAAGCCCCGTAAGGCGAGGGTGATATCGTCAGGTCCGGCCGTTATACCAAGCAGTCCATGCGTATGCTTCAACTTGTCAGCCCATTTGGCATTGCACGAGACAGTGCCGAGCAGGGCGTCGGCGTGACCGACAATATATTTCGTTGCCGAATGAATCGAAAAATCAACCCCCATCGGAATGGGCTGCATAAATAGCGGGGTTGCCCATGTGTTATCGATGGCGAGGGCAATATCGTGTTTTTTGCACAGCGCTACGAGGGCGGGGATATCGAGTAACTCCATGGTCAGGGAGCCGGGGCTCTCGGCCATGATCATGCGCGTATTTGGCTTTAAGCGTATAGATAGATCGGCCATTGTTTCGCGTGGGGCAAAGAAATCGACCTCGATGTTATATTTCCACAAAAAATCTTGCGCCATAACTTGCGTGGGATCATAGGCTGTGTCGACCACCAATACATGGTCGCCGGCCTTTAAAACGGTTAAAAAACAGAGCGCAAGTGCGGCAACACCCGAGGGACAGACAACACTCATCTCGGCCGCTTCGAGTTCGCGCATCGCGCTCGTAAAACTGTCAATTGTTGGGGTGGCACGGCGACCATAGTAATAAGGTTGCGTTTGTCTGCGTCGGATATGGTCCAAAGTCGGATGGACAATCGTTGACGCGCGGTAGACGGGCGTATTAACGGCACCATAATGTTCGCTTGTCATGCGACCTAAGTGGGTGAGCTTGGTTTCCTTTTTCATGAAAACCCTTTCAATTTAGCGCTTACGCTGTTAGCCTTTAGAGGCAATTTCGCTTAATTTAAGGAGATTTCAATGACCACTCAACGGAATAAAAAAATAAATACCGTTAGTATTATGTCACTAGTAGCTTTGTTTGTGTCGGCTTTTGCCGCGCAAGCTGAGAATGTTTTGGAAAAAACAAAGACGCGCGGTTATGTGACGTGCGGCGTGAGCCAGGGCTTACCTGGTTTTTCGAATCCCAATGATAAGGGCGATTGGACGGGTATTGATGTCGATGTGTGCCGCGCCGTAGCGGCAGCCGTTCTTGGCGATGACACGAAGGTAAAATATGTTCCGCTCAACAACAAGGAACGCTTTGCAGCCTTGCAATCGGGAGAGGTAGATCTCCTATCGCGCAACACAACTTGGACCATGCACCGCGATACGGGCCTCGGGATCGATTTCACAGGCGTCAATTATTATGATGGGCAGGGTTTTATGGTGCGCAAAAGTCTCGGCGTTAAAAGCGTTAGGGAGCTCGATGGCGCGAGCCTATGTGTGAATCTCGGGACAACGACCGAGTTGAATGCCGCCGATTACTTTAAATCGCATAATATGAGCTATGAAATCATTACCTATGAGAAAGCAGACGAAACCGTGGCTGCTTATGATGCGGGGCGGTGCGATGCGTATACAACTGACCAGTCGGGTCTATATGCGCAACGCTTGAAGCTCACCAATCCAAATGATCATATGGTTTTGCCAGAGATTATCTCGAAGGAACCGCTTGGTCCGAGTGTACGCCAGGGCGATGCCCAGTGGTCGGATATCGTAAGGTGGGCTTTTAATGCAATGATTAATGCTGAAGAGTTGGGCGTGACATCGAAAAATATCGATAGTTTGCAAGACTCTGATAATCCATCCATCCAACGTCTTTTGGGGCGCGATGGAACATTCGGCAAAAATCTCGGCCTAGAGGATGCTTGGGCTTATAATATTATTAAGCAAGTCGGGAATTACGGCGAGAGCTTTGAGGCTAACGTTGGTAAAGATACGGCTCTGGGTATTGAGCGAGGTGTTAACGCCCTCTGGACCAATGGTGGGCTTCAATACGCTCCACCCATTCGTTAACAGAGTCGAGCAGAACCCATGTTTAAATGGTTGAAGAGCCATGCTCTTTATTGGGGAGGCCAATTAGCGGTCTTGCTCTGTGTTGTTTACGGCTTTTACTGGCTAATTGATAACACGATCGTCAATTTGGCGCGGCAAGGCACGGCCTCTGGTTTTGGGTTTTTGGGCGACCGGTCTGGCTTCGGGATTAGCCAGACTTTGGTCGATTATTCGGAAGACAGCTCCTATGGCCGCGTTCTACTTGTCGGGTTCTTGAATACTCTGCTCGTGGCAGGCGTCTCGATATTTTTTGCAACTCTTCTCGGTTTTTTTGTTGGTATCGGACGCCTGTCACGCAATTGGTTGGTGAGCAGGATTTGCGCTGTTTATATTGAGGTGTTCCGGAATATCCCCCTGCTTTTGCAGATCATGTTCTGGTATTTCGGTGTGTTGCGTAATTTACCGTCGCCGCGCCAGGCCATCGACATTTATGGTGTCGCCTTTTTGAGCAATCGTGGTCTGATTGTGCCTTCAGCGATCTTTGAGGCGGGGAGTGGCTTTTATATCGCTGCGTCGCTTATTTTCTTGGTGTCGCTGTTTCTGGGGCGGCGGTGGCAGAGCAAGGTGCAAATTGCGACGGGGCGACGTCCTCGATTGTGGCCCTATATGATGGCCTTATTTGTGGCTCTTGGCGCCATTTGTTTCGCGGTTACAGGGTGGCCATTTTCTATGACGACTCCGGAACTCGCAGGGTTTAATTTTAAAGGTGGTGTCAATTTCATCCCAGAATTTGTCTCGCTCGCCTTGGCACTTATTATCTATACCGCCACTTTCATCGCGGAAATTGTCCGCGCCGGTATCTTGTCCGTTGATCGGGGACAAACCGAAGCGGCGCGAGCATTGGCATTGCCCCGTGGTCTGACCATGCGGTTGATCATTATTCCGCAGGCATTGCGCGTTATTATTCCGCCTCTCACCAGCCAATATCTCAACCTCACCAAAAACTCTTCCCTAGCGGTGGCAATCGCTTATCCAGATATTGTCTCGGTCTTTGCAGGCACGGCGCTTAATCAAGTTGGGCAGGCCGTGGAGATAATCTTCATTACGATGGTGATTTATTTGGCGTTGAGCTTGATCACGTCTTTCATTCTCAACCAATATAATTCGCACCTAGCGATGCGGGGGGCAGCACGATGAATCGACGCCTTCGCAAAACCCTGACTTGGTTACGCACGAATTTGTTTTCGACCCCAGCCAATGCACTTTTAAGTGTCGTGTCGATATGGATTTTATGGCAAGTGATGAGCGTCAGCGTGGATTGGTTATTGCTCAAAGCAACCTTCACAGGCGCCAGTCGTGTCGACTGCTTAAAAGTCGATCAGGGCGCTTGCTGGCCATTTGTTTCAGCTAAGTTTTCCCAATTTATTTATGGGCGCTATCCCGACACCGAGCGTTGGCGGGTCGATATTATTTTTGCGCTCGGAGTGCTCGGCTTATTACCGATGATAATTCCAAGCGTTCCCTTTAAGCGGCTCAACGCTCTGTTTCTTCTCGCTGTCTATCCCGTTTTAAGTTTTTTCCTGCTGACAGGCGGGTATTTTGGTTTAAGTGAGGTTGAAACTGTCTTGTGGGGCGGGTTGTTGGTGACCTTGATTGTGGCGATTACGGGCATCGTTATGTCCCTGCCTTTGGGAATTTTATTGGCGCTTGGAAGGCGATCAGAATTGCCTATTGTCCGCTGGCTCAGCATTGGTTTTATCGAGATATTTCGCGGCGTGCCCTTAATCACCGTGCTATTTATGGCGAGCGTCATGTTGCCGCTTTTCCTGCCCGAAGGCATGAATTTCGACAAACTTGTTCGTTGTCTAATTGGAGTTACCTTGTTTGCATCAGCTTACATGGCCGAAGTGGTCAGGGGAGGTTTGCAAGCGATCCCGAAGGGGCAATATGAGGCTGCCCACGCTCTTGGCTTAGGCTATTGGCAGTCGATGCAGCTCGTGATCTTGCCGCAGGCTCTGAAACTTGTCATTCCAGGTATCGTGAACACATTTATTGGCTTGTTCAAAGATACAACCCTGGTTTTGGTGGTTGGGATTTTCGACCTCCTTGGCATTGTGCAACTCAATTTCACTGATAGTAGCTGGGCGACACCACAGACGCGAATTACGGGCTATATTTTTGCTGGCGCCGTATTTTGGGTGTTTTGCTTCGCAATGTCTCGCTATTCGATGTTCATGGAACGCCGGCTGAAAACAGACAGGAGATAGTCATGACCAAGCCCGCTATAGAAATGCAAGCTGTCAATAAATGGTACGGAGATTTCCATGTTTTGAAGGACATATCATTGTCAGTCGAGAAGGGAGAGAAGATTGTCATTTGCGGGCCATCGGGGTCGGGGAAATCGACGTTAATCCGTTGTATCAATCAGCTTGAAATGCACCAGCAGGGGCACATTTATGTCGACGGTGACGAGGTTGAGGCGGGCGCTGTTCACCCCGCCTTGAGCCAAGGACAAATTGGAATGGTGTTTCAGCAATTTAATTTGTTCCCGCATATGACGGTTTTACAAAATTGCACCTTGGCGCCCATCTGGGTGCAAAACCGATCGCAAAAAGAGGCGAATGATATTGCGCGCAGCTTTCTGGAACGTGTTCGTATTCCTGATCAAGCCGATAAATATCCAGCGCAACTTTCGGGTGGGCAGCAACAACGTGTTGCCATTGCGCGGGCGCTGTGCATGAACCCTGAAATCATTTTGTTTGATGAACCAACCTCGGCTCTCGATCCGGAAATGATCAAAGAGGTTCTCGACGTTATGATTGAATTGGCCGTATCGGGGATGACGATGATTTGCGTTACCCACGAGATGGGGTTTGCGCGGCAGGTGGCCGATCGTGTGATTTTCATGGATGAGGGTGAAATCGTCGAAGAAAACGCGCCGCAAGCCTTTTTTGACAACCCGCGGAGCGATCGAACAAAATTGTTTCTTAGTCAGGTGCTGTCGCATTGAGCAAAGGCTCGCGTCCGCCCAAAATATGGAACCGATCATGGCGCAGCTCGACGTGTTGCGCCGATACGGGCGTAAAGCCAAACTCGCGATAGAGACCCAGAGCATTGGGGTGGTCGAGGGTGCAGGTCTGAATAATCAGCTTTTTGGCGCCACGCGACGCTAAGTCCCAAAGCGCACGGCTCAGCATGTAACGGCCCAATCCCAAGCCAATGTAATTCTCAACTAGGCCGACAAAGACAATTTCGACAGACGGGAAATCCCGCAGATTTAATTCAACAAAACCAATTTTGGCCTGCGTATTCGAGAGAATGTAGATCTCAGTGCTGGGCGTATGGATGATGGATGCGAGTGTTGCGTCATCCATATGCTTGCGATTAATCCAGAACCATTTGTCACCGACATCATGATAGAGTTGGCGATAATTTTGCATGGCAAGCTTCTCAGCTTTTTCAAATGTCATTTGATCGGGCAGTTGGCTTGGCGCCGCATTCCACGCCGCCAATGGAAAGGGCTGGTGCATCTCTAAATGTGTGACGGTCGCCCGCATGCGCCAAAAACCTAAAGCCAGCTTGGTACGGGAAGGTTTTTACTGCGCAGGAATTCGGGGTTAAACAGCTTGCTCATATAGCGCGTGCCGTAATCGCATAAAATGGTAACAATAACGTGCCCAGGGCCTAAGTCTTGCGCCATGCGGATGGCACCAGCAACATTGATACCGCTCGAGCCGCCGAGACAGAGGCCCTCGTCACGCAACAAATCAAACACAATCGGCAAAGCCTCTTCGTCACTGATTTGATAGGCGTCGTCTATCGGTGCTCCATCAATATTGGCTGTTACGCGACCTTGGCCAATGCCTTCCGTGATGGAATTTCCGTCCGCTTTAAGTTCACCATGCTTGATCCAGTTAAACATAGAGGCGCCCATTGGGTCGGCAGCGGCGATACGGATATTGGGGTTTTTAGACTTTAGGAAAAAACCTGTCCCCGCCAGTGTGCCGCCAGTGCCGATAGCGCAGGTAAAGCCGTCCACTTTACCATCGGTTTGGGCCCAAATTTCAGGGCCCGTTGTGTCGATATGGGCTTGTCGATTGGCAACATTGTCAAATTGATTCGCCCAAATCGCACCTGCTTCGCTTTCAGACGCTAATTTTTCGGCCAAACGTCCCGAATATTTAATGTAATTATTGTCGTCTTTATAGGGAACCGCGGGCACTTCGATCAACTCGGCGCCGACCAGCCGCAACATGTCTTTTTTCTCTTGGCTCTGGGTTTCAGGAATCACGATCACAGATTTATACCCCAAGGCATTGGCAACAAGAGCGATGCCGATGCCTGTATTGCCGGCGGTGCCTTCTACAATTGTGCCCCCGGGACGAAGTGATCCATTGGCTTCGGCAGCGCGTATAATCGACAAAGCGGCGCGGTCTTTAACCGATTGCCCAGGATTCATAAACTCCGCTTTACCAAGAATAGTGCATCCGGTTAACGCGGATGCCTTGTTAAGGCGGATCAGCGGGGTGTTGCCAATGGCGCTAATGACATCGCCACAAAACTGCATAATGGCTTCCTTTTGTTTGGATTGGCCTGAACATTAAAAAAATATTTGCCAAATTAGTAAGACGTTATAAATTTAAACATATACAGAGTTGAAGTGAAGAGACTAGACCATTGAACGTGCATTTACCACCAGATGCCATCGTTGAAAGGCTTGTGGCTCAATATGCCACAGGAGCTTTGGGGTCCGGCATGAATGTTTTGATGGCGTGCTTGTTGACCATGCGTCCGGAACTGCGCCGCGAATACGAACAGATGACCGCGCTACAAGGTGCCTTTTTGGACGATGCCGATCAAATAGAGATGTCGGCGAACAGTCTGGAGCAGATTTTGGGTCAGTTGTCGGAAGAGGACGTTCAGCCCGAGGCGCCCACACCAGCAGATATTAATGCCGATTTGCCGAGCCCCTTACGCGCTATTTTGTCGAATGAAATTGAGAATATCAGATGGCGTTTTCTCTATCCAGGTGTGCGCCAAGCGCGTTTGAAAATTGGTGGCCGCGACGAAGATATTAAACTTCTTAAAATCAAGCCCGGAAAAGCCGCACCACGTCATACGCATGACGGTTTTGAGGCAACCTTGGTGCTACGCGGTGCTTTCCGCGATGAAGGAAAGTTATTTGTTCGCGGTGATGTTGCAATCGCCAATGGTCGTGTCGACCACCGACCTCGCGCTGAGGGTGATGAGGACTGTTATTGTCTCGCGGTCACGACGGGCGCTTTAAGGGTTACCGATAACCTGAAGCGCGTGCTACGCGATTTCTTAAATTAAATATGACGCGGTCTTTGGCGGTATTGATTGCGCTTCTGGCGCAGCTTGTGGTTGCCGCTGCCGCGAACACTGAGGTTCCTAATTACGACTGGAAAGCTGGCATACCAGCGAGCGGCGAGAAGGCCTTCTCGATCTGGCGTAAAGGCAAGCAGGTTGGTTTTCAAAGCCTAAAATTTAAACGCGACGGCGAAAATGTGAAGCTCGATATTCATGCAGAGATCACCATCAAGCTCGGCTTTATTACGTTGTTCAATTATGTCCATCGCAATAGTGAAGAGTGGCAAGAAGGTCGGCTTATATCACTCAATAGCGAAACCGATAATGACGGGCGTTACGAATTCGCTGGCATTTCCCGCGATGCACAGGGTGATTTACAAATCACGGGCAGCCATTTCGAAGGCGCGGCACCCACTGACCTTCTGACCACAAGCTATTTTATTCCTTCATTTGTGGCGCAGTCGGCGCTGATCAATAGCCAAAATGGGACCCTCTTGGAGGTCACCCCGAAATATGTTGGCGAAGAGCGCATTGCAGGTGTCGCGGGTGAAATTGTAGCGCGGCGCTATCGCCTGGCTGGCGATCTGGCGCTGGATATTTGGTACGATATGGCGGGGGAATGGCAAAAATCGGCTTTCGTTCCGAAGGGCCACACCTATCGCGATCTCGACCCGCTGACGCGCTCGGATGTCATTACCTATCGGGCTGTCAGCCCCGACCAATTGCCGCCCGTTGCAGACTGGCAAATACCTCGCCGTTGATGTCGTAAACTTAATTTGCCTAATTGGTCGTCGGACCTATCTCTAATCCATGACAAAATCTTCTCTCACGCCGGCCTGTTCGAAGGATGGGGTTGTCTGGATAACAGGTGGAAGCTCTGGAATTGGTGCGCAACTTGCCCAAGAATACGCGGCGCAGGGCTGGACCGTTGCCATCACGGCGCGGGATCAAAAAATGCTAAACGCGGTCGCCCGAGGATCGCGCAATATTCATGTTTATTCTGGGGATATAACGAAGCGCCGAGAACTGGCTCGACTTGTTGACGCGATTGAGCAGAAGCACGGGTCCATTGCCTTGGCCATTTTAAATGCCGGAATTTATCTCCCGACCGATCTGCCTAAGTTTGATGCGCGCCTTTTTGACCGCAGCTTTGCTGTCAATCTCGCGGGAACGGTTAATTGTCTGGATCCGATTATTCCACGCATGGTGCAGCGTGGGCAGGGACAGATAGCCCTTATGGCCTCTGTTGCTGGATTTGGGGGGCTTCCAACATCGGCGGCTTATGGCGCCACGAAGGCAGCCCTTCTCAATATGGGAGAGGCCTTGGCAATGGAGCTAGCCGCGGCGGGGGTTATGGTCCATGTCATAGCGCCGGGCTTTGTGGAAACGCCAGCGACCGATCGCAATCGTTTCGCCATGCCATTTCTGCAACCCGTTGAGGTTGCCGCCCGCCGCATCATGGACGGGTTGCAGCGTGGCCGCTTTTTCATCGTTTTCCCGCGGCGTTTTGGTCTTATTTTGCGGCTGCTGAACTTACTTCCGCGCAATCTTTATGTCGGTTTATTCCGAGCTGTTTTGCGGCGACGTTAAAGCATGAGTGGTTAGACTTTTAAAAGACCAATTTGGGCGACATCAATGGCCCCTGTCCGAAAGCCCGCTTCGCAGTAAGATAGGTAATAGGACCACATATTTTTAAACTTTTCATCAAAGCCGAGTTTTTTAAGGCTGGGCCATTGCTCAAGGAAGGTTTTTTTCCATAGCGCTAAGGTGTGCGCGTAATCGAGACCAAAGGTCTCATAGGCATATTCCTGTAAGTTGGCTTCAGCAAATTGTTCCCGCAACTTTGACGGGCTTGGCAACATGCCGCCTGGAAAAATATAGCGCTGAATAAAATCGACACCCTTGCTGTAGCGATCAAATGTATCATCCTTAATTGTGATGATTTGTAGTCCGGCACGTCCGCCTGGTTTCAAAGCTCTGAAAATGGTTTGGAAATAGCTCGGCCAATAGTTTTGGCCGACAGCTTCGAACATCTCAATAGACACAATGCGATCGAATTGCTCGTTCAAGTCACGATAATCTTGGAAGCGCAAATTCACCCGTTCGTCGAGATTGTGCCGAAGCATTCGGTTTTGCGCATAATCTAATTGCGACGGAGAGATGGTGATTCCGGTTAGGCGGCTGCCGAGGTCGCGGCCGGCATATTCCGCAAAACCTCCCCAGCCACAACCAATTTCAAGCACATGATTGTCAGGACCGATCTGAGCAATATTTGCGATCGAGCTATATTTCGCGTGTTGGGCTTGTTCGAGGCTCATATTCCCAGTCGTAAAACGCGCTGAAGAGTAGGTCATGCTGGGATCAAGCCATTTTTCATAAAAAGCATTGCCCAGATCGTAATGGGCATGGATGTTTTTCTGCGCCCCCCGTCGCGAATTGGGACGCAATTTATGAACCAATAAATGTGCCATACGACCGAGTGTAGATCGATCAATAACCTTGGTTATGGCGTCAAGGTTCTTCGACAGCAATGTGAGCAAGCTTGTAAGGTCATCTGTCTCGATTTGGCTATCCATATAGGCTTCGGCAAAACCGATTGAGCCGCCACGAAACACGCGCGATAACGCGGCGTAATCATTGATCCTCAAGTCTGCCGTGTCGCTGGATTTCTCGTCTCCAAATATATGGAGCGATCCGTCTGGATAAGTGACATTCAGGCGACCAATTTTGATTTGTTTGAGAGCGAGAGAGAACAAACGCGCTTGCGCAGATTTTAATATTTTGGGAGCCTTGAAGGTCGGCGTCTCATTGCTCATAGATTTTTTTACCTTTTTGCCTGCCGCTGTTTTTTCGGATGTTTTATAAAAGCTACGCCTTTTATAAATAATCGTAAAGCTTCGAAATGAATGGCAAAAATGATCTTGAAGGTCATCAGCGGATAGGCCAAACAGGCACGCAATAGAGAGATGTCGGAGAATCCTACACGCCCACCTGAGAAACTCGTGACCAGTAAAGGTGCATTGTTTTGGGTTTCGCGTATTACAAGTCGGGCCTGCGCAGACGGCAGCTCCGTCGAGAAATGATAGTCAGCCTGCATGCCGATAAAAGGGGATACATGAAAAGCTTTTGCATGGTGGTGATGGGTGGCATTTTCGCTCCCATTGTCGACCTTGGTAAAATAGACGTGCTTTTCACCAAATGTGTTGCGCACTTCGTAAAGCAGAGCGACGAGTTCATCTTCCTTGATGAGGTAGTAAACCGAGAGTGGATTAAACACATATCCGAAAATTCGAGGATAACAGAGAAGATAAACGCGGTCGGGGCAGTCTATGCCTTGCGCGGCGCAGTAATCATTCACGAAGTCACGCGGTGAACGGTGATCTTGGTAGCCATGGTCCTGGTCAAAAAAGGCGTAGAGGTTGAAGCCATTATGCGAAAAAAGACGCGTCCTCTCCGCAACACTGTCGAGACGGTCGAGATCGATTAAGAGCGAAAAAACGCGGTAGGAAAATTTGTGTCGCCGTGGCGCATAGCGGGCATGCCGAACCGACCCAAAATAAAGCAGGGCGTCATCTTTATTCGGCTGCAAGTTTGACGTCACGATGTCCCCAGTCTACGTCAAGGTCACGGCAGATATCCACAGCGGATCTTAAGCCGTCCTCGTGGAAACCATAGCCCGTCCATGCACCACAGAAATAGGTGTTTTGTACACCTTGAATATTGGGGAGCTGTTTTTGCGCCCTAATGGCCGCCGTATCAAATTGCGGGTGGTCGTAACTGGTTTGAAAATATATGGCGTCTTCTTGCGGCGGGCGAGGGGGATTCAATGAAACAATAAGGGGTGTCCGCGTCGGTAATTGCTGCAGGCGGTTCATCCAGTAACTCACAAAAACTGTATCCGAAGCTTCCGACATTTCATGTTGCGTGGCCATATAATTCCAACTTGACCAGACCGGCTTTCGTTGCGGCATGAGGCTCTCGTCGCGGTGCAAATAGACCTGATTGGGTAGATAGGAAATGGCTGATAAAATTCTGCGCTCGGCCTCGCTCGCCTCTGGGCCCAACAAGCTCAGAGTTTGATCGGTATGCGTTGCGAAAATAATCTTGTCAAAATTATGCGATTGCCCGCGGTCTGTGATCTCGATGCCGACTGGCGACCGCGTGATTTTGGATATATCGGCATTTAAAACCAATTCCCCACCATTGCTGGCGATTGCGGCCATCATTTTCGCAACATAATTTCGACTGCCACCCACAACCGTGCGCCATTTCGGACGGTCGCGGTCGATCAGTCGGTGGTTGTAGAAAAACTGGATAAGATTACCGGCTGGAAAAGCGGCTATCTTTGATGAAGGCGACGACCAAATAGCGGCGGCCATAGGGTAAAGATACAGCGTCGTAAAGGCTTTTGAGTAATTGTGGATACTCAACCACTGGCCAAGCGACATTTCTGGCAGCTTGCCGCTTTCATAGACCTCGCGGGCTTGTGCATTAAACCGAAAAATATCGCGCAACATTCGCCAAAAGCGAGGGCGGAAGATGTTGAGTTTTTGTCCGAATACGGTGGCAAGTGACTGTCCCGACCATTCTAGCGCGCCGTTATTTTGAGAAAAGCCAAAGCTCATATCGCTCGGTTGGGTTTCCACATCAAGTTCGGCAAATAATTGGGTCAAGCCAGGATAATTGGCCTGGTTATAGACAATAAAGCCGGTATCGACGGGTAGGCTCAGGCCATTATCGAGCTTGATATCAACCGTTGCGCTGTGTCCTCCCGGACGGTTACGCTTTTCGAAAATTGTTACTTGATGGTGTTTGCTCAGCAGGTACGCTGCCATGTTGCCTGATATACCAGATCCAATAATGGCTATACGCATATGACTTCCCTACATAAATGTAGAAATCTATTCCTGTCCTAGCTGGATCGTAGGACGGCGAAAGCAGCTAGAGCCTGTTCGCGTGCCTCACGATGATCCACCACTGGCAAAGGATAGGTTTCTCCCAATTTCACACCCGATTCATCTAGGGCATCTTGCGGTGCTGTCCACGGTGAAAATAGAAATTTATTAGGCAGACCTGCCAGTTCTGGTAGGTAGTGCCGTGTGTAGTGGCCATCTGGGTCAAACTTTTGGCCCTGTGTTATCGGATTAAAAATCCGGAAATAGGGCGCTGCATCAGCGCCGCTGCCAGCGACCCATTGCCAGCTCGCTGTATTATTCGCAGGATCTGCGTCAACCAGTTGGTCCCAAAACAGAGCCTCGCCAAAGCGCCAGTCCGTCAATAAATGCTTAATCAGGAAGGAGGCCACAATCATACGTACACGATTATGCATGAAACCGGTTTGCTGTAATTCGCGTAAGCCCGCATCTACAATTGGATATCCCGTCCGCGCTTCGCTCCAAGCCTGACGCAAATCGGGTTTGTTTTGCCATGGGAAGGCATCAAATTTGCTTTGCAAGTTCGTGTTTGGAAGCGATGGATTGTAGAATAAGAGTTGGGCGCTGAATTCGCGCCAGCCAATTTCGGACAAAAACTTATCGCCATCATTGCGGCCGATGTCGCCGCTGTCTTGCTGATGTCGCACGGCGTGCCAGATGGTCAGCGGCGATATTTCACCCCAACGCAAATGCGGCGACAATCGCGAGGTAACGTCCAAAGCAGGGATATTTCGATGTTCGGCATAGTTTTTTAGCCCTGTATCGAGAAAGCTCTGCAGGCGTTCGCGAGCACCTTTTTCCCCTGGCGTCCAATGCGGACTTATGGGGTTATCTTTTGCGCGTGGTATCGGGCACTCGGCCAGCCCGTGTGGTGTTAGGTGATCTGGCGCGGCGCATGGGGAACCTTGTGGCTGAAGGTTTAAACAGCTTCGCCAGTAGGGTGTGAAAACTTTGAAGGGGCCGCCCGATTTGGTTGTCACATCCCATGGTTCAAAAAGCAGATGACCGGCAAAGCTTTTTGCGTCCAGACCGTTTTGGGTCAGCTTTGCTTTCAATTGTTTGTCGCGTTCGAGAGTATCTGGGTCATAACTGCGTGACCAATAAACTGCGTCCGCCCCTGTTTTTTCAATCAAATCCTCGATCGTCGCGAGCGTGTCGCCCTGATAGAACAATAAGGACGACCCCAGTCGCCTGAGCGATGCGTCAAGGGCATTGAGCGAGGCGGCCCGCCACCATAGGCTGGACTGCCCCAAGGGACGGCCAGCATTCGCATCATCGATAAAAATAGGAATAATGTGCCGTGATTTGCGCGCAGCCGCATGCAAAGCCGGGTTGTCGTTAAGGCGCAAATCGGTTCGAAACCAGAAAATAATAGGAGCTTCAGCCAAGCGTTTAAATCCTTTGAAACAATGTCGATATAGGTGGGCAGGCGCGAAAAGCAATGCCCAAATTGGGCGTTACCTAGTGTTCGGGGGTGCAAAGCCAAGCTGCACCGCGTACGCCGCTCGCGTCGCCATGTTTGTTTTTGACCAAACGCGTTTTAATGACGTCTGAGAAAATATAATTGTGCCAGAGCGCAGGCACGCGGTCATATAAAACGTCGAGCTGGGATAATCCGCCACCGAGAACAATAATGTCGGGGTCGACGATATTGATGACGACGGCAAGGGCACGTGCGATCCGATCACACAGGCGCTCAACACTGGCCATGCATTGCGGCTCGTCGCTTTGCGCTATGTCCTCGGCGGTCAGCCTTTCACCTGTTACGCGGAAATGATCGGCAGCGAATCCAGGCCCGGAAATCCACGTTTCATTGCAACCTGTTCGACCGCAAAAGCAGGGTGGGCCAGGCAGTTCGTCAGGAAAACGAGCGGGCAAGGGATTATGCCCCCATTCGCCACCGATCGCGTTGGCGCCGTGCTGAAGCTTCTGGTCGATCACGAGCCCGCCGCCGCAGCCCGTGCCCAAAATAACACCAAATACAGAAGTGGCATTGGCGCCGGCGCCGTCGCTGGCTTCGGACAGAGCAAAACAATTTGCATCATTGGCAACCCAGACGCGCCGCCCCAATTTGGCCTCGAGGTCGTGCAAAATAGCCTTGCCGTTCAGGCATTGGGTGTTGGCGTTACGGACAAGACCTGTTGCTGGCGACAAGGATCCAGGCATGCCAATACCTACAGGCAGGGGGGACACGGTCTCGCTTTCGGCCGCAGTAAGCATCGCGGCGATTTCGGTCAGGATACTCTGATAATTTTGCGCCGGCGTTGGGCGCCTCTGTTGCCATAATATTTGGTTGTCATCATCCATCACCACGGCTTCGATTTTCGTTCCGCCGAGATCTACTCCGAACCGCATAACAAGATATCTCCCGTCGTCGCCGAAATGCGACATATCCAGCGCGTTAGGATAGGCGGTTGCCGCGAAAGCGCAAGCGCCGCTTCGGGCGCACTAGAAATCGTGTTTTTTTTGAGGGAGGTGTGGGTGGCTCCCCGGGCCGGACTCGAACCAGCGACCGAACGGTTAACAGCCGTTTGCTCTACCAACTGAGCTACCGGGGATCAAAACCAACCAGCTTTGATATGCGCACCTGTATAACAAGCTCGCGTTAACATGCCAAGCCTCAAGCTGACACGATTGCTCAATTTTAACTTTGGAGGCCACGCCCGGAATCGAACCGGGGTACACGGCTTTGCAGGCCGCTGCGTCACCACTCCGCCACGTGGCCGTAAGTGATCAAATGAGCACCAGCGGTATATCAAAGCCCCCGCGTCACGGCAATCTCTTAATCGGGATTTGCCAGCAATTTCTTGAATTATCTCGTTTCGGGTGTGATTTATGGTCCAGCGACTGCTACGGGACATTGTTTTTAGGCCCAGTAGGGCGTATATAGCCTTAGCTAAATGTCGGGGAGAAGTTGCATGGTAGCCAAGGCGAAACGCAAAGAAATGAACATGGAGCAAGCGCGCTACAACATGGTTGAGTGCCAGATCAAGCCTGGCGGCGTGCGCGACGAAGGTTTATGCCGCGCCATTATGGCGGTTAAGCGTGAGGATTTTCTAGAACCCGCTATGCGGGATATTGCCTATGCCGATTGCCCCTTGGTGATGCATGCCGACGGCGCGAGCCGTGATCTTTTGATGCCGCATAGCTTTGCGATTATGGCCGAGGCTGCGGCGGTCGAGCAAACGGACTTGGTTCTCGATATTGCAGGTGGCACAGGTTACAGCGCAGCGGTTTTATCGCACCTCGCGATGACCGTTATTGCGCTCGAAGAGGAGCAAAGTTTTGCCGAAAAAGGTTCCGATATTCTGTCTTCGGCAGGTATCGACAATGTTGCCACTGTGAACGGTCCGCTGACCGAAGGCCAAGCCAAACAGGGCCCGTTCGACGTTATTTTTATCAACGGCCACATTGAAACCATTCCCGACAGTTTAACAGGGCAATTGGCTGATGGCGGACGGCTTGTGTGTGTTGCTGAGAGCGATGGCTCACCGCGCTTAACGGTTTTAACGCGGCGCGGCCCAAATACATTGCGCCGCACCGGCCCTGTTCTTGCGGCACCGGCTTTGGCGGCATTTAAAAAAGTGCCGGAATTTGAATTTTAGAGCGTTAAATAGGCTATGATCCAAAAATTGAAAACGACCAGTCTCGTTGGGGCTTTTTTGGCCCTTTCCTGTACCTTTGCAAGCGCCACCGAGGCCGACACAGCAAAAGTAAGTGATACCGTTATTGCCCAGCGCGGTCTGCATGACAGCGTCAGCTTGGCCGTTGAAAATAATCCGGAGCTGGCGGCTGCAAAAGCGGAATATAAAGCGCGCCACCGCAGTCAGTTTATTAGCTTTTCGACGATGTTGCCGCAAGTATCGGCCTACGCCACGGGCTATTACCACAAAACGGGCGAAGATGATCCCGGGGAAAACTGGAACGAGAATGAGGACGATGCTTATGGTTTGCGCGTCACCTATGATGTTTTCACCAGTGGTAAGAATTTAAATGCTTTTCGCAGTGCGCGGGCGGGGGTGCGGGCGCAACGCTACAGCAAGCAAAGCACTGAACAAAATGTGCTGCTTGAGGCCATAACGGCGCATTTAGATGTGTTGCGTGATGAAGGGGTTCTCGCTGTTAATGAGAAAAACCTCGAAGTGTTACAAAAGCAATTGGAAGCGGTGCGCGACCGTTTCGAAGTCGGTGTGGTAACGCGGACCGATGTGGCGCAAAGTGAAGCGCGATTTGCTGGCGCTCGGTCGCAACTAATCGCGGCGCAAACGGATTTGCGCGCATCCTATGCGAGTTACCTCCGCGTGGTTGGCGTTGAGGCCGAAAATCTTGTGAATGATGGCGTGTTGCCGCAGCTTCCCGAAACCGTCGAGGATGCCGTTTCGATTGCCCGTAGCGAAAGCCCGATTTTAAATGCGGCACGCGAGGGTGCGCGCGGTGCGCAATTAACTGCCTATAGCGAAATCGGATCGGCTCTGCCGCAAGTGTCTGTTGTCGGCACCTATGCGCGTTACGACAATAAAACCCCCGTGCCCGGCTTGCAGCGCGAAGAGGGTGTTGCATATGACGTCAGCGCGACTGTTACGGTTCCCATTTTCACCGGCGGCCGAAACATCGCGAAAGTGTCTGCGGCGCGTTATGCTGCGGATGCTTTGGCGCAGTCAGTTCATGCAACGTCAAGCTCGGTTGATGAGAAGGTGGTCGTCGCCTGGCATACATATTTGTCGGCGTCTGCCGTGATTGCGGCGCGTCAAGAGCAAATCAAAGCCTTTGAAATAGCTTTGGAAGGCGTGCGTCAAGAAAACAGCCTTGGAACGCGCACGACGCTCGATGTTTTGGACGCCGAGCAGGACCTGCTCGATGCGCGGGTAAATTTAATCTCGGCTGAGCGCAATCAATTCGTAGCCGCTTATGGGCTTTTGGTGAGCATCGGACGGCTGCAAGCTAGTTTCGTTCCTTTGGGGATTGCGGTAGACTAGCGCCGCATCACTTCGTTTTAGGGGCGGATATGGACAAGACTAACCAAACATCAGAAGCGCTCCAAGCCATTCAGCGGATCATCCTCGAAGAGACCAAAGCGACGCTCTCGTCCAACGCAGAAGGCGGCGACGCAACGGCGCAACGGCCGCAACCTGCGACGCAAGCCTCGCAAACCATTTTAGAAGCGACGATTGCTGCTATCGTGCAACCGATGGCGGCGCAGTGGATCGCGACCAATATGGAACGTATTGTTCGTGATATGGTGCGTGAAGAATTTCGAAAGCGAGATGATTTCGGCGCTTAGGGCTTGAATAGCCTATAGGGGTGGTGTAGCAAAACGCCTAGGAAAGCTCATATATTCTGGCGGTTAGCATGTCTGACAGTAAACTCGAAAAAACTTATGACCCTGCAGCCTTAGAGGCGCGGCTATACGAGGCGTGGGAAACGTCGGGGTGTTTTGCCGCCGGTTCGCGTGCTGGCGCGCCTTTTTCAATTGTCATTCCGCCGCCCAATGTGACGGGCAGTCTTCATATGGGCCATGCCCTCAATAATAGTTTGCAAGATATTTTATGCCGTTTCGAGAGAATGCGCGGTCGCGATGTGTTGTGGCAGCCTGGCACAGATCACGCAGGCATCGCCACGCAAATGGTGGTTGAACGGCAATTGGCGGCCAATGGGGAACCGTCGCGACGCGACCTCGGCCGTGAGGCCTTTGTCGAGCGCGTTTGGAAATGGAAGGAAGAGAGCGGCTCGACCATCACGCGGCAACTGCGGCGCTTGGGCGCGTCATGCGATTGGAGCCGTGAGCGGTTCACCATGGATGACGGGCTCTCCGATGCCGTGCTGAAGGTCTTTGTTACACTTTATGAGCAAGGGCTGATTTATAAGGATAAGCGTTTGGTTAATTGGGACCCAGGTCTGCTGACGGCGATATCAGACCTCGAGGTGGTGCAGAAGGAAGTTGATAGCCATTTGTGGCATTTCGACTACCCGCTATCGGATGGCTCCGGTAAGATTACGGTAGCGACAACCCGACCCGAAACCATGCTGGGTGATAGTGGTGTCGCCGTTCATCCCGATGATGAGCGCTATCAGCATCTTATCGGTAAAACCGTTCGCTTGCCGATTGTGGGGAGAGAGATCCCGATTGTTGGTGATACTTATGCGGATCCCGAGCAAGGATCGGGTGCTGTGAAAATAACGCCCGCACACGACTTCAATGATTTTGAAGTTGGTCGTCGTAACGACCTCGCTGCGATCAATATGCTCGATATGCATGGCTGCGTAGATTTGTCCGATGATGCTTTCCTAGTCATGTCCGATAAAGAGCAGTGGCACGGGCTCGACCGCTTTGAGGCGCGCAAGAAGATTGTAGCGACAATGGAAACCTTAGGGCTGTTGGCGAAGATCGATCCGCATACGCATATGGTGCCCTATGGCGACCGTTCAGATCAGGTGATCGAACCTTGGTTGACTGACCAATGGTATGTTGACGCAGCAACATTGGCCAAGCCTGCGATTGCGGCGGTGGAGAGTGGCAAGACCAAATTTGTTCCAGAAAATTGGAGCAAAACCTATTTCGAATGGATGCGGAATATTCAGCCCTGGTGTATCTCGCGGCAATTATGGTGGGGACACCAAATCCCGGCATGGTATGGCCCCGATATGGCGGTGTTTGTTGCCGAGACTGAGGCCGAAGCACACGCTAAGGCGCAGGCGCATTATGGCGAAGCGGTTGAGCTCCAGCGCGACCCAGATGTTTTGGATACGTGGTTCTCCTCGGCGCTGTGGCCATTTTCAACTCTTGGCTGGCCGCAAGCGAAGGATCCCGCTTTGGCACGATATTACCCAACATCGGTTCTGATAACGGGTTTCGATATTATCTTTTTCTGGGTCGCGCGGATGATGATGATGGGGCAGCACTTCATGCAAGAGGTGCCCTTTGAGACGGTTTATATTCACGCCCTCGTGCGCGATGAAAAAGGCGCCAAAATGTCCAAGTCCAAGGGTAATGTTATCGACCCGCTGGATCTGATTGATAAATATGGGGCCGACTCGTTACGGTTTACGCTGACAGCGCAAGCCGCCATGGGGCGCGATGTTAAATTGTCCGAAGCGCGCGTCGAAGGCTACCGCAATTTCGGTACGAAGCTGTGGAATGCGGCTCGGTTTTGCGAGATGAATGGGTGCTTCGATAACACGGCTGAGTTTGATCCAGCCGCAGCAAGTTCGGCGCTTAATAAATGGTTGGTTGGTGAAGTTGTTCGTGCGCAAGAGGCTGTAACGCGGGCGCTGGAAGCCTTCCGCTTTAATGATGCAGCCCATGCTATTTATCATTTTATCTGGAGAAGTTTTTGCGATTGGTATGTCGAGCTCGCAAAGCCGGTGTTCCAGTCGGAGACAGCCGATCGTGATGAAACTCAGCGCGCGGCGCGCTGGGCTCTGACGCAGGCAATTAAGCTTCTGCATCCGATTATGCCTTTCGTGACGGAAGAGATCTGGGCGTCACTGGAGCAGGATGGCGGTTTTATTATGCAGCAAGCGTGGCCAAATTTTTCTGCCGATCTGATCGATGCCGAGGCCGATGGCGAAATCGAATGGTTGATCGGCTTGGTCACTGAAATTCGTTCGGTGCGGTCGGAAATGAACATACCAGCCGGCGCGAAATTAACCCTCGATTTGGTGCAGGCCGATGCGGATTTATCGGCGCGTATTGCCCGCCAATCGGATGCATTGCATCGTCTCGCGCGTCTTGAGACAACGCAAGTTGTGAGTGATGTCGCCGCGGGCAGTATTCAATTCGTTTATCAAGGGCAGGCCATGGCTTTGCCTCTGGCCGGCCATATTGATATCGACGCCGAACGCGCTCGTCTGCGGAAGGAAATTGAAAAGCTCGATAAAGAAATCACGAGGTTCAGTGCGAAGTTGGCGAATGCAGAATTTCTCAACAAAGCACCAGAGCATGTGATTGCAGAAAATCAAGCGCGCCTCGAGCAAGAACAGGAACAACGGGCGAAACTGGCCGCTGGTCTAGATCG
This sequence comes from Rhodobiaceae bacterium, assembly GCA_038147995.1. GTDB lineage: Bacteria > Pseudomonadota > Alphaproteobacteria > RS24 > RS24 > JAYODZ01. The sequence continues at coordinate 108,604 of JAYQUO010000005.1, forward strand.
CTTGAACTAGTCGCTACGGCGTGAGTAAATAGTAGTCGATAAAGAAATAGGTCGTGACCGAGAGCGATATGCCCGTGACAACATAGCGTAAGGTTGTTTGCGTTAGACGCAGCGCCAGCCGCGCCGCGCTATAGGCGCCGACAATCAGCCCCAGAACGACCATGATCCAGGCCTGCCAATCGATCATGTCGGCTTGAATAAAAAGCGTCGCGGCTGCCGTGGCATTGGCAATAGAGAAAATGAGTTTGACGCCATTCATTTTGGCGATCTGGTCGAAGCCTAAAAGCGATAGGGTTGCCAGCATTATTATGCCGAGCCCAGCGCCAAAATAACCGCCATAGGTAAAGATCATGATCAAGATCACGGGAGCTAAAACAATATTGATGCGGGTTTCGATCTTTCGGTTTTGTGGTGCCGTGTAAAAAATGACAGTGGCGAAAAGCAAAAGCCAAGGTACGAGCGCGCGGAATAGATTTTCGGGTGTCGCGAGGAGAAGTTTTGCGCCGATAAAGCCACCAATAACGGCCAATGGCAGCTGCCAAACCAGAGATGAAAAAAGAGGGCGCCAGTCAGGGCGAAAGCCAATCAGACCACTAATATAGCCAGGGATCACAGCCAGAGTGTTTGTTGCAATGGCGCTGATGGGGGGCACGCCAACAAAGACCAGTGCTGCATAGGTTGGCGTGCTGCCACCCCCGGCAAGGCTATTCATGGCACCCCCCAGCACGCCCGCTAAAAACAGAAGCAGCCCTGTCATAAAATTCCCTCAGATTTAGTCTCGCGCTAACCCAACGCCATGTGCTAGAGAACAGTAAACCAGCCCGACGCGGTGAGACAAGCGGAGAGATCGAAATGAGTGAATTTGATAAATCTAAACTACCTAGCCGACATGTATCGATCGGCCCTGAGCGCGCACCGCACCGTTCCTATTATTACGCTATGGGCATGACGGAGACTGAAATCAATCAACCTTTTGTTGGTGTGGTTTCTTGCTGGAATGAAGCTGCACCATGCAACATTGCCCTGATGCGCCAAGCGCAAGCCGCTAAAGCAGGTGTTAAGGCAGCCAAAGGCACCCCGCGCGAGTTCTGCACCATTACGGTCACGGATGGCATTGCTATGGGGCATGAGGGGATGAAATCATCTTTAGTCTCGCGGGAAGTCATTGCCGATAGCGTCGAGTTGACGATGCGGGGTCACTGTTATGATGCCATGGTCGGGCTTGCGGGTTGCGATAAGTCGCTTCCGGGACTGATGATGGCTATGTTGCGTTTGAATGTGCCCAGCGTATTCATGTATGGCGGTTCAATTATGCCGGGCGAGTTTCGCGGCAAAGATGTAACGGTTTTGGATGTTTTTGAAGCCGTTGGTCAGCATGCCGCTGGATCCATGTCGGATCATGATCTGCACGATCTTGAATGCGTGGCTTGTCCTAGCGCTGGAGCTTGCGGTGGGCAATTCACCGCCAACACCATGGCTTGCGTGTCTGAGGCTATTGGTTTGGCTTTGCCAAATTCGGCTGGGGCGCCTGCACCTTATGAAAGCCGCGATGCCTATGCCGAGGCATCGGGGCGGGCGGTTATGGATTTGGTTCGACATAATACGCGGCCACGCGATATCGTTACGCGCAAGGCACTCGAAAACGCCGCCGTTGTTGTTGCCGCGACAGGGGGATCAACCAATGGCGGATTACACCTGCCGGCGATTGCGCATGAAGCGGGAATTGATTTTGATTTGATGGAAGTCGCCGAAATTTTCAAAAAAACGCCCTATATCGCCGATTTGAAACCTGGCGGTAATTATGTCGCGAAAGATATGTATGAAGCAGGCGGCGTTCCGATGTTGCTTAAGACGCTTCTCGATGGTGGCTTTTTACACGGCGATTGTTTGACAGTAACGGGACAATCACTCGCCGATAATTTGGCTGACATCACATTTAATACGGAGCAAAAAGTGATTTATCCCGTCTCTAATCCCCTGTCTCCAACGGGCGGGGTCGTTGGCCTGAAGGGATCACTCGCGCCCGATGGAGCCATTGTCAAAGTTGCTGGCATGTCCACGTTGCAATTTGAGGGGCGTGCGCGTTGCTTCGATTGCGAGGAGCTCGCCTTCGCGGCGGTTGAGCGTGGTGACTATGAGGCCGGGGATGTGATCGTGATCCGCTACGAAGGTCCAAAAGGGGGACCGGGTATGCGCGAGATGCTGTCGACAACAGCTGCTATCTATGGGCAGGGCAATGGCGATAAAGTGGCCTTAATCACAGACGGCCGGTTTTCAGGTGCCACCCGCGGCTTTTGTATCGGTCACGTAGGGCCAGAAGCAGCCGAAGGCGGTCCGATTGCCCTCATCGAAGACGGCGACGTGATCAAAATTGATGCCCAAGCCGGAACCCTTGACCTTATGGTTGATCAGGCTGTGCTTGATGAGCGACGCAAAAACTGGAAGCCACGTGCGACTGATTTCACGTCGGGAACCTTATGGAAATATGCTCAAACCGTTGGGCCAGCCCGTCGCGGCGCCGTAACGCACCCAGGGGGCAAGGCAGAAAAACGCCAATATGCGGATATTTAAGCCGACAGCTCGATAACCACCGGGACGTGATCAGAAGGTTTTTCGCGGGCGCGCATATGTTTATCAATATGCGCCGACTTTAGCCGGTCGACAGCTTGTGGGCTTAGCAGGTGGTGGTCGATGCGGATACCATTATTTTTCTGAAACGCTCCGGCTTGATAATCCCAAAAACTATAGCTGTCCGTGCCCAGTGGGTTGAGCAATTCATAGGCATCAACGAAGCCCAAATTTTTAATTCGCCGAAAGGCCGCCCGTGTTTCATCACGAAATAGGGCATCATCGCGCCAAGCTTCGGGCGCATAGCAGTCAACGGCATTGGGAATGACGTTATAATCGCCCGCGAGAACAGACACCTCTTCCAAAGCGAGTAGATCTTGCGCATGCGCGTGTAATGCATCCATGAAGGCGAGCTTGTATTGAAATTTTTCGCTTTTTCCATCTTCAACAGGATTGCCATTTGGCAAATAAATTGAAGCAATGCGACAGGTTAGATCGCCATTTGAAATAACCGCCTCAATATAACGGCTATGGGCATCCTCAAAATTAGGTATGCCGCGGACAACATCTTCAATCGGGTGACGAGACAGAATGGCGACGCCATTATAAGTTTTTTGCCCGTGGGTAACGACATTGTAGCCAGTATCCTCAATTTCGGATCGCGGAAACATCTCGTCGAGGCATTTCAACTCTTGCAGGCACAAAATGTCTGGTTTGGCTTCCGCTAAATAGTCAACAACATGGCCCAAGCGCGCTTTGACCGAGTTCACATTCCAGGTTGCGATTTTCATCGTCAAATGGAGAAAGATGTGCCGCAGCCACAAGAGGCCGTGGCTTGAGGATTGTGGATCTTGAAGGCCGACCCGATGAGGTCATCGACCCAGTCAATTTCGCTACCGTCCATATAGGTGACTGACATAGGGTCAACCAAGACCTTGACGCCGTCGCGCTCAATCACAATGTCGTCATCCATTTGTTGGTCATCGATGGAGAAGCTATATTGGAATCCGGAACAGCCGCCCCCCAGCACTGAAATGCGCAACATCGATCCAGCCGCTTCGCTGGCCAGTATCTTTTCAATTTGTTGGGCGGCACGCGCGCTGACAGAAACTTGGCTCATGACACAGAGATAGTCTTTATCGAGCGGCTTTTCAAGTTGGACGGTAAATGTTATCGAGAGGCAAGAGGAAAGACATACGATGTTTCATGCTTCATTAGCCATTTATGCGAGCCACGCGGGCCAATCCAAAGGGCGGCTTCACGCCGAGTCTGAGAGCAGGACGCGGTCTGCCTTTCAACGCGATCGCGATCGTATTGTTCATTGCAGTGCTTTTCGGCGCTTGAAGCATAAAACGCAGGTATTTGTGGCTCATGTTGGCGATAGTTACCGCACACGGCTGACCCATTCGCTGGAGGTGGCCCAAATTGCCCGCTCTGTTGCGCGGGAGCTGAATTTGGATGAAGATCTGGCAGAAACCTTGGCGCTTGCGCATGATTTGGGGCACACGCCGTTTGGCCATGCCGGAGAAGATGCCCTGCACGAGGCAATGTTGCCCTATGGTGGGTTTGACCATAATGCCCAGACCTTGCGAATTGTCACACAACTCGAGCAACGTTATTTAGCCTTTGATGGTTTGAACTTAACATGGGAGAGCCTCGAAGGTGTTGTCAAACATAATGGACCTTTGTTGAAACCTGACCTCGACATGTCTGCTTTGCCTTATGCCATAAGGGTGCACGCCGAGCATCAAGACTTGCAACTCGATGGATGGCCCAGCGCTGAAGCGCAGATTGCTGCTTTGGCAGATGATATTGCTTATAATAATCATGATATTGACGATGGATTGCGGGCTGGGCTTTTTACCTTGGAAGAACTCACAGCTTTGCCAATTATTGGCGACATTTTACAGGATTTACTGAAGCAGCATGCGGGTGCTGACCCCAAACGTCTGCGCCATGAAGCCATTCGCCGTATGATTTCGCGCATGATATTCGACCTCGTCTCCGAGACCCAAAAACGCATTGCCAAATATCGGCCCGAGAGCGTCGATGATATTCGCGGTCTCGATGGGGCGATCGCTGGTTTCTCTCCTGAAATGGAGCAACAGAATATGGAGATTAAACTGTTCTTGCGGGAGCGGATGTATAAGCATTTTACTGTTAACCGGTCTATGAGTAAGGCCAAGCGCCTCGTCCGTGACCTTTTTGGACTGCTTTTAGCTGAGCCTAGCCTTATGCCAGACGATTGGGCGGAGCGCTGCGCTGACTTTAGCGAGGCTGAGCGAGCACGTTATGTGTGCGATTATGTGGCTGGCATGACGGATCGTTTTGCGATTGCCGAATATCGCCGCCTATTTGATATTGTCGACGAACTCGCTTAGGCAGTGAGTAGAGGCCTCATATGAATATTTTTAGTGAATTTTCCGAGCGGTTGCTTGGCCATTTGCAAAGTGCACAAGCGGCGGGGCAGATCCCCAGCGCGCTCGATGTCTCGCGCATTACAGTAGAGCCGCCGCGCGACCCGTCGCATGGTGATCTGGCCACGAATATTGCCATGGTCTTGGCCAAGCCGGCCGCAATGTCGCCGCGCGATACGGCGCACGTGATTGCTGAGCGTTTGGCGCAGGATGATGATGTCGAAAATGTCGAGATTGCGGGACCAGGCTTTATAAACATTCGTCTGGCGATCAAGGTTTGGCACGCCAGTATCGGGCATGTTTTGATGGCCGGGGTAGGCTATGGCCGCTCGACTATGGGTGCTGGGGAAAAGATCAACCTCGAATATGTGTCGGCAAACCCGACAGGGCCGATGCATGTTGGTCATGCCCGAGGGGCGGTTGTCGGCGATGCGCTGGCGGGACTTTTAGCCGCTGCAGGATATCAGGTGACCAAGGAATATTATATCAATGACGCGGGAGGGCAGATCGAGGTGTTGGCGCGCTCGGCTTTATTGCGTATGCGCGAAGCTCAAGGCGAGACGATTGGTGAAATCCCCGAAGGGCTTTATCCGGGCGATTATCTGATACCGGTAGGTGAAGCCTTAGCGACAACCCATAGCTCCGAGATGGCGGAGGCCAACGAAGAAAGCCAAATCGACATTGCCAAAGCTGTCGCCGTTCCTATGATGATGGCGATGATTAGAGATGATCTGGCGGCCCTTGGCGTGTCACACGATCATTTTCTGTCCGAACTGTCGCTGCACCAAAGTGGCGCCGTCGATGCGGCCTTGGCGGAGCTTGATGCGCGCGGTCTGGTATATGTCGGAACGTTGGCGCCGCCGAAGGGGGCGGAGCCGCCACCCGATTGGGAAGCCGCACCGCAAACTCTATTTAAATCGAGTTCTTTTGGTGACGACAGTGATCGTGCCCTGAAGAAGGCTGACGGCAGTTGGACTTATTTTGCACCTGATATTGCTTGCCATTTGGATAAGTTTCGTCGCGGCTTCGGGCGTATGATAAATGTCTGGGGTGCTGACCATGCTGGCTATATCAAGCGCATGACGGCGGCGGTGCGCGCAATCACCGACGAACAAGCGCAATTAGATGTAAAAGTCTGCCAAATGGTGAAATTACAGCGTGACGGGCAACCGGTTAAAATGTCGAAGCGGGCTGGTGATTTTATTACCTTGCGCGAAGTCGTCGACGAAGTCGGAAAAGATGCCGTTCGATTTATGATGTTGACGCGAAAAAACGACGCGCCGCTGGACTTTGATTTTACGCTGGTAAAACAACAAAGCCGCGATAATCCTGTTTTTTATGTGCAATATGCGCATGCGCGTATTTGTTCGGTGTTGCGCAATGCCGCCGCGGCAGGGCTTTCTGGGCTTGCTGATTCTGATCTGGCGAGCGCCGATTTAAGTGCTTTAACTGCGGATGCTGAATTGTCGTTGATTAAGCTTCTTGCGACCTATCCGCGAATGGTGGAAGCGGCTGCGGAGGCTCTCGAGCCGCATCGCTTGGTTTTTTTCGCGCAAGAATTAGCGGCGGCCTTTCATGCCTTGTGGAACCTGGGTAAAGAAGATGCAACATTGCGCTTTATCATAGAAGACGACGCGACATTATCGCGGGCGCGATTGGCGCTGTTGCGGGCCACCGCTTTGACAATTGCCAATTGCCTCGACATAATCGGTGTTGAAGCTCTCGACGAAATGTGAGGTTGCGATCGTGGGGTTCGGAGAAGAGAAAAATGGTAAATAATCCTCTGGCACATAATGGTCAACACGACGTCGATGCCGACCTCGAAGTAGGCCGTCCAATTTATTCAACACAACGTGCGGCCGGATCTTTCATGAAGATTGGCTTGGTCAGCTTAGCGGCAATCGTGGTAACGGGGTTCGCCGCTGCCTTGTATTTTTACGCCTATCAGCGTGGGCTTGAAGAAGGGCAAAAGAGCAATCCACCGCTCGTTAAGGCCGATCCTGGCCCCGTTCGTTTGACACCAGAAGAGGCAGGTGTGGAACAAGCGCCGCCGCAAGATCTGACCATTTATGGTATTGCGCAAGGCAAGCCCGATAGCAATGATGGTGGGCGAGAAAGCCTGATGCAAGACGGCGGCGATCCAGAGGCTGGATCTGATGTGGCTAGTAAAGTTGCAACCGAAGCTCCCGCCGAGCCAAAGGCCGCATCGACGGAGGCGCCTGTAGAGGCCGCCGTCGAGGAGCCAATCGCGCAACAGGCTGCGGCCCAACCCATGCCGGTGTCAGTCAAGAAACCAGCGCCGAAGCCAGATGCCGATGCCTTGCTACAAAAGCGCTACATGGTACAGCTCGCAGCGACACGCAGTCGGGCGCTAGCGCGGTCAACGTTTGGCGATATGCAGAAGAAATATCCGCAATTATTGAGTGGACGTGATCCGCTTATTTTACGCATTGATTTGGGTGCGAAGGGTATATTTTATCGGGTCAATATTGGCGGCTTCCAAAATCGGGCTGATGCCATTGAATTCTGTGCGTCCTTGAAAAATGCAGGGCAGGATTGTTTGGTTAAGAATGAACCGACTTGATGAGCGTCGCGCCTTTATTTGCGGGGTATCAGGCGAAGTCCTGACTGATGACGAACGACAGTTTCTCCAGACGCAACGCCCGTGGGGAATTATTCTATTCGCACGTAACATCGGAAATAAATCGCAATTAATTGAATTAATAACAGAAATTAGAAATATTGCGGACGATGTTTCTTTTCCCATTTTAATCGATCAAGAAGGTGGTCGGGTAGCGCGCCTGCAACCACCTTTGGTGCGCTTGCATCCTGCTGCCGCCCTTTATGGTCAACTATACGACAAAAACCTCGAAGACGGCCTATGGGCTACAGAAATGGGCGGGCGCATCATGGCTGATGACCTGATGCATCTGGGGATCAATATTGATTGTGCGCCATGTTTGGATGTCAGCCGGCCAGAGACATCGGATATTATTGGCAATCGAGCCTTTTCTGATCAAGCTGATCGTGTGGCCGAATTGGGTGCCGCATTCGCGCGTGGGTTATTGGCTGGCGGTGTTTTGCCAGTTGTGAAGCATATACCGGGTCACGGACGCGGGGCTATTGATAGCCATATTGGATTACCGCAGGTCGATGCATCTTTCGACGACATGCAGGCGAGTGATTTTGTTCCCTTCCAGCGGTTGCGCCATAACCTGATTGCCATGACAGGACATTTGCTGTTCACGGCGTTAGACCCCGATCGCGTCAGCACATGCTCGCCTCATATTGTTGAACAAATTATTCGACAGGAAATCGGCTTTTCGGGGCTTCTCATGGGCGACGATGTCTCGATGCAGGCGCTATCAGGTTCGATTGGCGCGCGCGGTGCCGCCAGCATTGCTGCGGGGTGTGATCTTATTCTGCACTGTAATGGTGATTTGACTGAAATGCTTGAGGTCGCCGGAGAGGCTCCGCGGCTTAAGGGGCGATCCTTAGAACGAGCGGCAGCCGTCCAAAATGCGCTGAAAATGGGTGAGCAGCGTCGAAAAAAGGGGCCTGTGGTCTCGGCCGGCGATATAAATCGTTGGGGAGAAATGCTCTCGAGCGTTTCGCCCTAATTGGCAACGGGGTATACTCCCGCCATGGAAACGCAAGAGACTGATTCCCAACCTGATTCGGAGAGCTTCGTCGAAGGCGTGGCGTATGGCGCCCCCGATTTGCAAAGTTTGAAGATCGATGTTGAGGGCTTTGAAGGCCCGCTCGATGTTTTGTTAAGCTTGGCTCGGACGCAGAAAGTAGATCTGCGACAGATTTCGATTTTGCAATTGGCTGAGCAATATCTCGAATTTATTCGTGAAGCGCAGAAATTAAAGATTGAGATTGCGGCTGATTATCTCGTTATGGCGAGCTGGCTTGCTTATTTGAAATCGCGTTTGATCCTTCCGGTTGAGGCGACCGATGAAGAGATTTCCGCCGAAGAAATGGCGGCGCGGCTGGTGTTCAGGTTGCAACGCTTGGAGGCAATGCGCGATTGTGTGGCGCAACTTATGACGCGCAATCTTTTGGGACGCGATGTTTTCTTTCATGGCATGCCAGAAGGCATACGGGTAAAACGCCATAGTAAATATGATGCTTCGCTGTATGAAATTTTGTCGTCTTACTCGACGCATCGCTTGCGAACCCATTACAAAGACTGGACGCCGCCAAAGCTCGACATTTTAAGTATTGAGCGGGCCCGCATGCGACTAGAGCGGGTGCTCGGAAAGCTCGACGATTGGTCAAAATTAGAAG
>JAYQUO010000006.1:0-105511 GCA_038147995.1 Rhodobiaceae bacterium
TTCGATGAAGACATTGTTGCCTTGATTGATGACGAAGTCGCTCGCGGCAGCAATCGCATTCAATTGGTTTCTCTGGGGGTCATTGCTGGTACGGAAGGGCCGCAAAAAGCTCATCTCGTTATGTCAATTGACGATGAAACAGTTGAAATTGAGAGCACTGGCGATGGTCCTGTCGATGCGATCTTCAACGCCATCAAAGCCTTGTTCTCGCATGAAGCGCATTTGCAACTCTATCAAGTGCATGCCGTGACCCAAGGGACCGACGCCCAGGCCGAGGTCAGTGTCCGTCTCGAGGAGGCTGGTCGAACGGTTACCGGACGTGGGGCAGACACCGATACTTTAGTGGCATCGGCGCGCGCATATATTAGCGCTTTGAACAAATTAATTGTTAAGAGACAGAAGACAGCACCAAACGCAATTTCTGCTTAAGGAAGAGGGAAACAATAATCATGTTTAATAGCTTACTTGCAATGTTCTCAGCAGATATGGCGATCGATTTGGGGACGGCCAATACGCTGGTTTATGTTAAGGGGCGTGGCATTGTGTTGAATGAGCCATCGGTTGTGGCTATCCATGAGCGCAATGGACGAAACCATGTCCTGGCTGTTGGTGATGATGCCAAAATGATGCTTGGGCGTACGCCTGGTAATATTCGCGCGATCCGCCCGATGCGCGATGGCGTGATTGCCGATTTCGATGTCACGGAAGAAATGATCAAGCATTTTATTCGTAAGGTGCATAATCGTCGTTCTTTCGCTAATCCGCAGATTATTGTCTGTGTTCCGTCTGGGGCAACGGCCGTCGAGCGTCGTGCGATCCAGGAGAGTGCGCTTTCTGCGGGTGCGCGTCGGGTTTTCCTGATTGAAGAACCGATGGCTGCTGCGATCGGTGCAGGCTTGCCCGTGACCGAACCAACTGGCTCGATGGTTGTCGATATTGGTGGTGGTACCACTGAGGTTGCTGTTTTGTCGCTTGGCGGTATCGTTTACTCGCGTTCGGTTCGCGTTGGAGGCGACAAGTTTGATGAGGCGATTATCGCCCATATTCGTCGGACGCATAATCTTCTGCTGGGTGAGTCCAGTGCCGAGCGGATAAAAAAAGAATACGGCGCGGCGAAGATCGCGGAAGGTCAAAAACCGCTTGATCTTACAATTAAAGGCCGTGATCTGATGAACGGTGTGCCACGCGAGATTGTCATTTCGCAAAGTGAAATTGTCGAAGCTCTGTCCGAACCTCTGACTTCTATTATTGAAGGCGTGCGCCTTGCGCTCGAGTCGACACCGCCAGAACTTGCCGCCGACATTGTCGAAAAAGGTATCGTCATGACGGGCGGCGGTGCTCTGTTGCAGAACCTCGATATGGTCTTGCGTGAGGCAACGGGCCTGCCAATTAGCATTGCCGAAGAGCCACTATCCTGCGTTGCTCTGGGAACAGGGCGCGCTTTGGAACACATCAAAACCATGCAAAACGTTCTATCGGTTGCCTATTAAGCGACGCAGTAGAACGCCAGTTTAGGGGGATTTGTGGCGGTTTCAGGCGGGCGACTAGCAAAACGGAAAACTCTGCTCAATGCCTTTGGGGTTGCCACTATTTGTGCGACCATTGCAGCCTTGGTGCTGGTCTTTATTCCGCGCAATGATCCTGCTGTCATATCGCTAAGGCAGTCTATGGTGGAGCTGACGGCACCGTTTATTTCTTTCTTGTCCTTGCCGGGCGAGGGGGTCAGCCGCATGTACCAGAGCGCGCAGAGTTATAACGCATTGGTTGCCGAGAACAATCTTTTGCGGTCTGAAAATAGACGTCTTCAAGGTGTCGAGTCCGAGCTGCAGCGGGCTTCGCTTTTATTAGCACGTTATCGCGATGTTCTAAGCATGGATGTTGGCGACCAGCTTGGCTTTATTGGTACCCGCATTATGGCTGATATGCGCAGTCCGTTTGCGCGGACGGTGCTGGCGGATGTCGGGGTGCAAAAAGGTGCCCGCATTGGTCTCGCAGTTGTCGGCGAGAAGGGCTTTATTGGTCGTATTGTCGCCGCGAGCGTTCATACCAGCCGCATATTATTGGTCACGGATTTGAACAGTCATATTCCTGTTGTCATTGGTGCCAATAGAGTTCGCGCTGTGATGTCTGGAACCAATAGCGATTTGCCGAAAATTGAATTCTTACCCAAGGTTGATAATGTCGAGGTGAACGATATTGTTCTGACCTCGGGCGATGGCGGGGAAATTCCGGCCGGGTTCAAAATTGGTAGCATTGTCGAGACGGAAACGGGGAAGGCGGTTCAGTTGGCGCAAAATATGAATCATCTGACCTTGGCGCGCATTATTTGGACCAAGCCCCCTGAGCCGCCTGAGGAGACCATGTCAACACCCGAAGCAACCGCAAACTGATAGGATGCTGCCATGGACGTGAGAGACTTTAGTGCGTTAAATCTGATTTTGGCGGCTTTGTTTTTTTTATCTCTTGTGGCGGGAAAGGTAACGACAGGCAGCTTCGGTAGCGTTGAAATTGGACTTTATTTTTTATTCTTGTTTTTGTGGGCCGCGCGCAGCGAACATAATTTAACGGCAGCAGTCGTCCTGCTATTTGGATTTTTTCAAGATGTTTTGACTGGGAGCGCGCTCGGGTTCTGGCCATTAATTTTTCTTGTGTTTTTCGGCCTGGTCCGCAGCCAAGCGCAGATCATTAGCCAAGCTCCGAAATCAGCCCTTTTTTTTATCGTCTTTTTTTCAATCCTCTTGGCTTACGCTATCATGCTCGCGCTTGCTTCACTTGCATCCGACTCCGTTGATTATGGGGGGGTGATGGGATCATTTTTGGTAACCGAGGCGATTGTGCCCTTGGCGGTGGCGCTCTTGAGCTATGCGATTCCGCTTGGCGTGTCCTCGCATATGCGGCGATAATGGGCGCGGAAATGAGATCGAAGCTATGAAACGGCGGAAAGAGGGCAGAGGAGAAGTTTTCTCACGCCGCGCTCTTATAATGGGGGCGGGGCAATTGGCTCTGACGGGGGTTCTCGTTGGTCGGCTTCAATATCTTCAATTGTCGCAAGCGGACAAATACGCAACTTTGGCCGAGGACAATCGCGTCAATTACGAGCCGCTCGCGGTCTCACGCGGCCGCATTGTCGATCGCTTTGGCGTGGAGCTCGCCAGTAATGATCAAAATTTCATGGTTTCGGTGGTTCCCGAGCAGGTGGAAGACATCGATAGAGTATTGAGCCATCTGCAGTCTATTTTGGGGTTTTCAGATCAATACAGCGCCGAGACGCGCAAACTGCTGACCAAGGCGCCAAAATTTCTGCCCTTCACCATCGCTGATAATGTCAGCTGGGAGGCTTTTGCCAAAGTAAACCTAAATGTTCCTTTTTTACCGGGCGTGCAAGCGGTTGTTGGAGAAAAGCGGAGTTATGAGCTGGCTGAGCAAGCGGCGCATGTGATCGGTTATGTCGGATCGTCGCGAAATCGCGAAGGGCGCGCGCAAAGCAGTTACTTTAAGGGGCGTGCTGGATTGGAGCTCGCTTTCGAAGATAATCTCAAGGGCGAGGCGGGCAACAGACGCGTCGAGGTCAATGCTTTGGGGCGCATTGTTCGCGAGCTAGAACGCCGCGACGGTAATCGCGGCGATGACCTTAGCTTATCCATTGATGCGGAAATCCAGAAAACTGCGACACAGGTGCTGGGTGATCACAGTGGCAGTATTGTCGTTATGGATGCGCAAAGCGGCGACTTATACGCGCTTGCTTCGACGCCGAGTTTTGACCCGAACCAGCTTTCGAGCGGAATTGATGAGAAAAGCTGGAATGAATTATTGCAAGATGACCACAAGCCACTGATGAACAAAGCCTTGGCAGGGCTGTATGCGCCAGGCTCGACCTTTAAAATGATTGTCGCCTTGGCGGCGTTGGAAGCAGGCGTGGTGCCGCGCGACCATGACTTAGAGTGCACAGGTGTTTATCATTTCGGCGGCCAGGATTTTCACTGTTGGGAAAAAGATGGTCACGGTGTCGTCGGCTTTGATACAGCCATTGCGCGCTCTTGCGATGTTTTCTTTTACGATCTTGCGCTCAAAACAGGGATTGATGCGATAAGCGCCATGGCGCGGCGGTTTGGGCTGGGACGCAAAACGGGTATTGAGGTTCCGGGAGAAAAAGCTGGTGTTATGCCCGATCGCGACTGGAAGCGGGCAAATTATGCTGTCGGTTGGCAGCCGGGCGAAACGGTGATTACAGGTATTGGGCAAGGCTATATTCTCACAACGCCAATCCAGCTTGCCGCGATGACGGCAGCTTTGGCGAATGGCTTGCATTTGCCGAGCCCCAGAACCGTCATGGGGTCTGAAAGCGAGGGGAGCCAAGAGTTGGGTTTGGATCCTGAACATATTGCCTTGGTGCAAAGCGGTATGATCAATGTGGTCAACGATCGACGCGGGACGGCGGTGCGTTCGAGTATAAATATTGGTGGCATGAAAATGGCGGGTAAGACCGGCACCGTGCAAGTACGTCGTATCTCGAAAGAAGAACGCGAAGAGGGCATTGTAAAAAACGAAGATTTACCTTGGGCGCTGCGGGATCACGCTCTTTTTGTGGGATATGCGCCGCTGGATAATCCGCGCTTTGTAGTGGCGACAGTGGTTGAGCATGGCGGCGGCGGGTCCTCGGTGGCAGCGCCATTGTCGGCGCGCGTGATGAAGACGGCGCTGGCACGCAAATCAGTCATCGAAGCGCAACAAGCGCTGAAGGCGGAGCAAGGCTAATGTCGTTCTATTCAGCACGTGCCTCAACTTGGCAAGACCGCATATTGGGCGTCAATTGGACCGTCATTGGGCTGTTTCTCGCTATTGGATGCGTCGGCGTCTTGACACAATATTCAGTGGCAGGGGAGAGCTTTGGCCCTTGGGCGTGGCGCCATATTTTGCGCCTCATCGTTGCTGTTGGTTTGATGATCGCGATCGCGAATCTGTCGCTTCGCACGGTTTACCGCAGTTCCTATATCATTTACGGCGCGCTTGCGGCAGCCCTCGTCGCGGTGGAGCTTTTTGGCAGCATTAACATGGGCGCACAGCGCTGGCTCGATTTAGGTGTTGTTAAATTTCAGCCGTCAGAATTAATGCGGATCGGTATTGTTTTGGCTTTGGCGCGATATTATCAGGGCATCGAGGCCTCAGACGTCTCGCGATTGCGTCACATCATTGTTCCTGTGATTATTATTTGCGTGCCGGCGCTCTTGGTGTTTCGTCAACCCGACCTTGGAACAGCTATTTTGCTGGTGGTGATCGGTTTCTCGATTTTATTTCTGGCAGGTCTGAGTCTACGGTATTTTATGTTGGCAGGCATTGGCTTGGCGTCCAGCTTTCCGATCGTGTGGACGCGCCTTCAGAATTATCAGCAAAATCGGATTTTGACCTTTTTTGACCCTGAACGTGACCCGCTTGGAGCAGGGTACCACATTATTCAATCCAAAATTGGCATAGGGTCGGGTGGTCTCATGGGCAAGGGGATTGGCGATGGCACACAAAGCCGCTTAAATTTTCTGCCCGAGAAACATACCGATTTTATTTTTACAATTTTTGCCGAGGAAACGGGATTTGTCGGTAGTCTGATATTGATTGGACTGTTTATCGCCCTGCTCATCGCTTTGTTTTTCGTCGCGCGCGAGTTGAAAACGCATTTTGGCCGACTGCTTGTAGCGGGCTTTGGTGTTAGCCTTTTTCTCTATTTTTTCGTCAATTTGGCAATGGTAATGGGGCTTGCGCCCGTTGTCGGTGTTCCTTTGCCATTTGTTTCTTATGGCGGAACATCGCTTTTAACCTTTTCAATCGCAATGGGGCTGATACTCTGTGTGGATCGACAAGCCTCGATTGACGTGGGGCGTTGACGGAGTATAGGGGGGAGCTCAATGTTGAAGCGTGGCTTACAATTAATCGTGGTCGGATTTGTTATTCTGGCGGCTGTCGTTGTGGTGCGGGGGATGTCATCGGCAACGGATTCTGAGCAAACAGCCAGCGAGGTTTATATACTGGATGTATCGCGCCAGGCTGTGGCCTCCCTTATGAGCCAAGCCATTCAATATGAGACGATCTCATTTGGCCGCGACAAACCGACGTCGGTTAGCGCCTTGCAGAATTTTCATGCCTTTTTAAGGCAAAGCTATCCAGCTGTTCATCGCACACTTTCGGTCGAGGCGGTGAATGAACATAGCCTTCTCTTTCATTGGCGAGGGAGTGCAGGTGATCGTTTAAAGCCGGTTTTGTTATTGGGCCACATGGACGTTGTCCCCGTGGTTCCGGGGACGCAAAACGAGTGGGAGCACCCGCCCTTCGCAGGTGTTAATGACGGAACCTATATTTGGGGCCGCGGTGCGCTGGATGACAAAATCAATATTATAACGAGTTTACAAGCGCTTGAGATGATGATTGACGCCGG
Source organism: Rhodobiaceae bacterium (assembly GCA_038147995.1). Lineage (GTDB taxonomy): Bacteria > Pseudomonadota > Alphaproteobacteria > RS24 > RS24 > JAYODZ01. Next base: position 6,425 of record JAYQUO010000006.1, read on the forward strand.
ACTGCAACCGCAACGCGATATTTACTTGGCTTTCGGTCATGATGAAGAACAAGGCGGCCTCGAGGGGGCTCGCGAGATTGGCAAGCTTCTGGAATCGCGTGGGGTGCAACCTGAGTTCCTAGTTGATGAAGGCGGCGCCATTGTCGAGGGGGCGGTGCCTGGGATGAGCAAAAGCCTTGCTGTTATTGCGCCTGCGGAAAAAGGGATCGTGACGCTCGAGCTTTTGGCGCGGGGAACGGGTGGCCATTCGTCAATGCCGACCTCAAATTCCTCGATCGGAACTTTGGCGCAAGCAATTGTTAAGCTCGAGAGCAACCAATTCCCGTCGAACTTTAAGCACACAGAAGATTTTCTGGTGTCGATCGCTGATGATCTGCCGCTCGGGCAACGCATTATTATGAAAAACCTTTGGCTCTTTAAGCCTCTTGTGATGCGGATGTTTGCCAATGACCCGCAAGCCTTGGCGGGTATGCGCACGACGACTGCGGTAACCGTGATCAATGGGGGCGTCAAAACGAATGTGCTTCCGATTACGGCGACGGCTTTGGTGAATTTTCGTATTTTACCAGGAGAGACACCAGAAACTGTTAAGCGGCGGGTCGAGGAAGTCATCAATGATCCTCGGATTACAGTGAGTTTTTCGGAGGCGGGACAAATTGGTATGGCACCCTCGCCAAACTCTCCGCTTGAAGGGTTTGGTTGGGCGCATTTAACGCAAGCCATTCGCGACACGGCGGCGCCAGCAGATATCGCAATTGCCCCGCGCCTTTTGGTGGCGGCGACAGACACGCGGCATTACCGCGCGATTACGTCTAACCATTATCGTTTTACCTGGTTCAGAGCCCAGCCGGGTGATTTAGGCCGTATTCATGGTACCAATGAGCGCGTCAAGATCGACGATCTGGTCGACGCCGTCCGCTTTTACCACCGCTTCATCAGCACACTTTAAGGTTGACTGAGGAGCCTGTTTAGATCGCCCTGCGCGTCAAGTGCGTAGAGATCATCGCAGCCGCCAATATGCTGTCCATCGATGAAAATCTGCGGCACTGTGTGACGGCCTTGGGCTCGTTCGATCATGGCGGCGCGTGCGGCGCTGTCCATCGCGACATTGATCTCCGTATAGCCTGCCTGCTTTTCATCGAGCAGTCGCTTGGCCGCATGACAATAGGGACAGATCGGCGTGGTGTAGATTTCGATTTTACTCATGCCTTTTTGTTTAGCCAAAGCACGGCATCTTCGCAAGCCAGTTGCTTTGCCTGAGCCAAAAAGCCACAGACAGGACACAGTTATTTTTTGGCGTAGTTTGTGCGCATGAGCATGGCGATAAAGCCATAGCGCGTCTCAACCAATACTTTATGCGGGGCCAAAAAGCCGTCTGTGACTTGTGTATAGGCTACTTTCAGCGGGCTCATGGTTTTTGCGTGTTCTGTGCTCTTGCGACTATGTCCTGCTAGCGGCGCCCACTGAAGGCGGCAAGCCAGCGGGTCACTTTTTTCGCCGACGAGCGGGCTAATTTTCGACATCCGCAAACCGTCAAAGAGGGTTTGTTCGACAATACACGGAGAGGCGCTTACAGCTGCGAACATCGAGCTAATCGGATCGAGTGAGCCGAAGCCAACATCTTCCAGCGTTAACGGAATAACCACGTCGCGATCATTCACCCAATCGCTGTCTGTTTCATAACTAACGGGTTTGCCCTCGGCATAGATCAGCGTCGAGAATTTTGTCTCTTCTCCATCTGACCACACAATATGCTGTTTCTCAGGAACCAAGCGATTATTGGTGATTTTCCCTTGCATATCGGCTTGCGCTTGGAAGTCGGTAAAAACGTCTGCCAGGCCACGCGCGCGCAAGGCTATATTGATTTTGTAGTCTGCCTCGGTGAGGGTCAGGTCGACATCGGCTTCTCCAACCCTCAGCCCGCCAAAATAAACATCATAGATACTGCTATAAAGCTCCGCCTTTGCTGGAGAGGTGAGCCACACCATGAGCAAAGCAGCACAGCCGCAAAGGAGTCGTTTCATCATCAATGTCCCTTGAATATTCCTTTTTGCTTGTTTCTTTTAAAGAGCGATCCCAGCACCGCCAGTAAAAGAAACGCAATTAAATAATATTCAAGAATTTGACCAAAATATGTCGCTAAAATCATGGAGAGCAAACTATCGAGAGACAGGTGGCCCGCTTGGCTCCACAATCGATAAAGAAAGGCGCTCAAGAGAGCTAATCCTGTCGCGATCAGGGCTAAGCGATAGCTCGAAAGTGCCCGGCGGATAAAAAAATGAACGACGCAAGCCCATAAGCTTACCGCGAGAACAATGTCAGCACGCGGCGGAAGGTCGAAATAGGGTAGCCAACTATCCATGCCTTCTCCTCACGCTCGGTAGACTGCACTATCGTTGGACGTGGGTCAAGCTAGGCTAGATCCAGCCGCTGAGTTCCCGCCGACATATTTCTTCGAGGATGTCCATGCCACCTGCGCTGTCATTGAGGCACGCAACAGTAGCAAACTCTTCTCCGCCCTGGGCGGCAAAGCTGTGCGCTAGCTCAATGCTAATTTCTTCCAGCGTCTCAACACAATCCGATATAAATCCGGGCGTGATAACGACAAGCCGCTTTACCCCTTGTTGCGCCAAAGCCATGACCGTCTTATCGGTGTAAGGCTCGAGCCATTTCGTCGGTCCAAAGCGGGATTGAAATGTTGTGATGAGCTGATCTTCATCGTATCCGAGATGGTCGCGCAGCAAGCGCGTGGTTTTATAACAGTGGCAATGATAGGGGTCGCCTTTATCAAAATAAGCCTGTGGTAGGCCATGATACGAGGCAATGATCTTGTCGGGTTGCCAAGCAAGACCATCGAGGTGCTCCTTCAAACTTGTCGCCAAGGCCGCAATATAATTTGGGTGGTCGTGCCAGGGTGCAGCCGTGCGGATCGCTGGCTGCCAGCGCATGCGCATGAGACTGCGAAAAACTTCGTCATAGACGCTGGCTGACGTGGTGGCGCTATATTGCGGATATAATGCCACGACACATATACGCTCACAGCCATCGGCGCGCATGGCATCGAGTTGGCTATCTATGGACGGGGCGCCATAGCGCATGGCCCAATAGACTTTGCAATCGCTCGCTAGTCGTTGCGCCAAAATTTCAGCTTGTTGCCGCGTGTAATAGCGGAGCGGGCTCTCATTGCTCTCTTCACGCCATATCTTTTTATAAGCCTTGGCTGATTTTTGTGGGCGAAGGTTCAAGATAATGCCGCGCAAAATAGGTTGCCAAATCAAGGCCGATGTTTCGATAACGCGATTGTCACTCAGAAACTGCTTGAGATACGGTCGTATGGCGGCGGCGGTTGGCGCGGCAGGTGTTCCAAGATTGACCAGTAACAATCCGGTTTTGCCATGGCGAATGTCAGGGTGGCCTTGCGGGAGGCTCATGATGCAGCAGTAATATTATGCGCGGGCTGTTTGCTAATATCGAGATAGTCCCAAACCTCGACGGCGGCCGCGACCAGCCGATCCATCATTTCATCTGTGTGGAGAGGGCTTGGGGTAATTCGCAACCGCTCTGTGCCGCGGGGGACCGTGGGATAATTAATCGGCTGGATATACATGCCGTGCTCATTCAAAAGGCGATCCGACGCTTTCTTGCACAAGACCGGATCATAAACCATGAGGGGCACGATATGGGTTTGCGTGGGCAAGACGGGAAGCCCGACAGCTGCGAGCTTTTGTTTCAAAGTGTTCGCGCGTTCTTGATGTCGCTGGCGCAGAGCATTGTTTTGTTTGACGTGCTGGACGCTCGCAATCGCCCCAGCGGCGATCGCTGGGGGCAGGGCTGTTGTGAAGATAAAGCCAGGCGCATAAGAGCGGATGGCATCAATTAAATTCCGCGACCCCGTGATATATCCGCCCATGATACCGAAGGCTTTTGCAAGGGTTCCCTCGATAATATCCACCCGCTCCATGACATGATCGCGGTCGGCAATGCCGCCGCCATTAGAGCCGTACATGCCAACAGCATGGACTTCGTCGAGATAGGTGATGGCATTATATTTTTCGGCCAAATCACAAATAGCGCCAATCGGTGCAATATCACCGTCCATCGAATAGACGGATTCGAAAGCGATCACTTTTGGCCGATCTCGATCAATCTCACGCAGCAAGTTTTCAAGATGCGCAAGATCATTGTGCCGCCAAATCAATTTGCGCGCGGTACCATTACGAATGCCGGCAATCATTGAGGCGTGGTTGAGTTCGTCTGACAATATGATGCAATCTGGCAAAAGGCGGCCGAGCGTCGACAAAGTCGCTTCATTGGAAATATAGCCAGAGGTAAAGACGAGTGCGGCCTCCTTGGCGTGCAAGCTTGCTAACTCGTCTTCCAATTCAACCATCAAATGATGCGTACCAGAAATATTTCGGGTGCCACCAGCGCCTGTACCCATCTCGTCAATAGCGGCCTTCATCGCCGCCATGACATCGGGGTTTTGTCCCATGCCCAAATAGTCATTAGAGCACCAAACAATAATGTCTTTGGCTTTGCCGGAGGTGTAATCAATGGCTTCTGGGAATTCGCCAGCTTTGCGCGCCAGATGAGTGAAGACACGATAGCGTCCTTCACTATGAAGCGCTTGCAGAGCATTCTCCAAGTGTTTCTCGTAGAGATCCTTCATGATCTACTGAAATCCCTCGCCTCTTAAACTCTTTCCAAACCTATACCATGCAAGCTTGGTAAATCACAAAAAAAGCGGCCTTCTCGCGAATATGCCGCACGCCTCGTTACTCTGCTGAGTCCTTACGAACAAAAGTTACAGCAAAAAATTCCTCGCCTTCAAACAAAGGCTTAGGCTCTTCAACGCCCTCAATCATCATAAATCGCCGCGCTGTAATTTGGCCTTCCATCCGGTAGCCGCGCGCACTCATATTACGGCGATGAAACTCCATCGCCGCTGGAGTGAAGTCACGCGCCAAGACAGTAATTCGCTCGGGTTGTTCAGTATTATCCGTCATTTTTGATCCTCAACTGGCGATGTAAACAATCGACGCTCAAAATAGCCTCTTGCGCGCATGCTGTCGAGCGTCAACCGCAGGAAATTATTGATTTTTAATAAGAACCGAGTGAGGCGTAGCGACTGGTGTGGAAGGTGCTGTCTCCAAGGATCTGCGCCTGAACACGGGCACGCTTGATATAAAGTCCAACATCCACGGCGTCGGTCATGCCAATACCACCATGCATTTGCACACCTTCATTGGTCACCAAACGTGCCGTATCGCCCAAACGCGCTTTTGCAAGGCTCGCTGCCTGTGGAACGTCATTGCGATTTTCCTCAATCGCAGTCAGCCCATCCTGGACAACAGCTTGGGCAATTTCGACCTCACAGAACATTTCAGCTGCGCGATGCTGCAAGGCCTGAAAACTACCAATAATTTGCCCGAATTGCTTACGTTCTTTGAGATAGTCGAGGGTCGTCTCGAATACCATTTCGACGCCACCAAGCATTTCTGCCGCAATAATAATACGGCCTAGATCGAGCACCTTTTCGATGCTCTCGCGGCTCGCAGTGCCATTGCCGAGCATATCATCAGCGGACAGCGCGACATTATCAAAGGTAATATTTGCCGCATTCCGGCTGTCGACCATTTTGGTTCGCGTGATCGTCACGCCAGCTGTATTGGCATCGACGAGGAAAGCCATCAAGCCCGTTGCATCCTTTGCGCCATCTTCGCGGGCGATCACGATCAGTTTCTGCGCAATATGACCGTCTAAGACAAAAGTTTTCTGCCCATTGAGGACATAAGCGTCACCGTTTTTGCTGGCAGTGCAGGCAATAAGGCTTGGATTGTGGTGCGAGGATTCGTCAATTGCGACGGCCAGTAACAGGCTACCGTCGGCCACTTGCGGCAGTAACTCTTGTTTCTGCTCTTCACGACCGATTTCCATAATCATACCAGCGCCCAAACAAGAGGTGGCAAAGAGTGGGCTCGCCGCCAAGGTGCGCCCTGCTTGTTGCATCACAATGCCCATACCAGTAGCGCCAAAACCCGTGCCGCCAAAGTCTTCCGGAATTAAAATGCCAGCAAAGCCAAGCTCAACAATTTGTTGCCAAATTGCCGGGTCATATCCCAAAGCGTCGTCTGCGTCGCGCAATTGGCGCAGATTGGCGGTTGGAACCTGCTCAGCAAAAAATTGCGCTGCCATGTCGCGCAGCATCGTCTGCTCTTCACTCAGAACGAAAGCCATTGTCTAATCCTTTACGTTAGATCCGAAAACTAAATTATGCCTTACCCGCATCGGGCAGGCCCAATACACGTTTGGCAATAACATTGAGCTGGACCTCAGACGTCCCTCCCTCAATAGAATTGCCTTTCGAGCGCAACCAAGAGCGTGTCACGGCGAGTTCTTTGCTGTCAAAGCCGTCACCTTCCCAGCCCAGAGCTTGCGTACCCATAATATCGAGTAAAAGTTCAAAACGTCTTTTGTTGAGCTCGGTGCCGTAATATTTAAACATCGAGGCTGCAGCACCTGGGCCTTGTCCGGCTTTAGCTTGCTCAGCACTGCGCTTGAGACTCAGGCCGAAAGCATGTTGGTCCATTTTGTGACTGGCCACGGCATGGCGAATGGATTGCTCAGAAATGCGACCATCTTGTTCACCAAAATGTTCTTTCGCGAGCACTTCCATGCCACCCATGGAGGCGGCGCCAGCGCCCATGTTCATGCCAGAAATCATGCTGCGCTCGTGCTCCAGAAGACGTTTGGCAATTGTCCAACCCTTATTCAATTCGCCGACCAGATTTTCTTTGGGAACTTTGACATCTGTTAAGAAGGTCTCACAGAAGGGCGATGCGCCGGAGATCAGTTTGATGGGACGGGCTTCGACACCCGCGGTCGCCATGTCGATCAATAGGAAAGAAATGCCGTCATGTTTGACCGAAGTGTCGGTGCGCACGAGGCAGAAAATCCAGTCGCATTTATCGGCATATGATGTCCAGACCTTTTGCCCATTAACCAGATAATGGTCGCCTTTATCCTCTGCGCGTGTTTGTAGGCCTGCTAGGTCTGAGCCAGCGCCGGGTTCGGAATAACCTTGGCACCAACGAATTTCACCGCTCAAGATCTCGGGGATATAGCGTTTTTTCTGCTCTTCACTGGCAAATTCGAGCAAGGCTGGGCCAAGCATCCATAGACCAAAGCTGGTCAGGGCTGGGCGCGCATGTATCCGTGCAAGCTCTTCTTGTAAAACTTTATTGTGCGCCTTATCGAGGCCGCCACCGCCATATTCCTTTGGCCATGTTGGCGCTGTCCAGCCGCGCGCGGCCATGCGATCAAGCCATAGCTTTGTGTCTGGGTTCGGGAATTCGGCATTTCGTCCGCCCCATGGCATCTCGCGCTCAGGCATCGGCGTGCGCATCGATTGCGGACAATTTTCTTCAAGCCAAGCACGGGTTTCCTGACGGAAAGTTTCAAGAGCATCCATTGTCTTCTCCTCAAGCTAAGTTGCGCTCAGTTTACCTCTTTCTGCGCCCAGAACAAGCAAGGCTTGGGTGAATAAATGCCCCTATTTCGCGGCATCTGGTCGCAGAATTTAGCGATGTTTAGCGCGCGGCTGTGCCCGTCATAATGGCCCGCTTGAGCGGGCGCCCGGCGGCGAAATCGGTCATTGTCTCGATAATAATTTTATATCGCCCAACGTCCGCACCTTGCGAATTGGCCGAGCAATGCGGCGTAACAACGATGTTGTCGAGGCTGTAGAAGTCGAACCGTGAGCCTCGAAATGGTCCACCGCGGTCAGGGTCTGGTTCCGGATTTATTACATTTGTTGGATAGCGATACCATGTATCAATCGCCGCGGCTGCAATTTGCCGTGAGGTTAGGGCATCATAAAGGGCTTCTTCCGCAACAACCTCGCCGCGCGCAACATTGACCAGGAAGCAATGGGGTTGCATGGCGGCGAAGGCGGCGGCGTCGATCAACCCCTCTGTCTCGGCATTTAAATCACATGTGACGACGATAATATCGCTCTCTTGGCACAGGCGATGTAAATCCTGTGACGTTCCGATCCACGCAAGTGGTGCGGGCGTCGTCGGGCGTTGCGAGCGCGCAATCGCTATTAGACGAACGTCGAAGCCATGCGCGCGCTTGGCAACGGCTTGTGCAATTTCACCATAACCGACAAGACCGATTGTTTTGCCCGCAAGGTCTCCATGCAAAACCGTTGGGTCAGGGTTGCGACCGCTTCGCGACCAATCACCTCGGCGTAGCTCGGCCTCGAGTTCACGGATCTCTGTGACATGCGATAAAATCGCGGCCATAACAAACTCGGACATGGGAGCGCCGTGACCACCTGAGTTGCACAAAGTGACGCCGTTCGGCAGTAGTGCCGGCGACGCCCAGTCCGTGCCTGCCCAGCTTTGGACCAAAAGTTCCAGCTTCGGCGCGGCTAGCAAAGCAGGTAAATTGCCTGGGCCGAGAATAAAATCGGGGCCCATGACAGCCGCTGTACAAGACTGCAAGGTTTTATCGCGAATATCGCTGGGATCGGCATTGGTCCAGCCAACCACTTCCCACGCTGGCAGCGCATCCCGAAATTGCGGCAAGAAGCTTTGGCCGACTTGACCAAACACTCCAAGGATATGCCTGTCGCTCATGCTTGTTCGGCTACCCTTTGCTTCGCATATTCGCCAACCGACTTATAATCAGCCTTACCGTTTGGCGCACGGAAGGGCGGGCCGCCGTCAAAAATATGCTTCGGTGTTTTGTAGCGTGCCAGCTTGGTCCGTACGTGTTCCATTAAGGCGCCCACGTCTAGCGTATGACCGTCATTCAGCTTGACCACCGCCGTGACCGCTTGCCCCCATTTTTCGTCTGGTACCCCGACCACCAAGGCGTCATCGACACTGTCGTGAAGTTTCAGCGCTTCTTCGACCTCTTCTGGGTAAATCTTTTCACCAGCTGAGTTGATGCATACCGAACCACGCCCCAATAGAGTGAGGGTGCCATCGGTGGCGACGAGACAGTAATCGCCAGGAATTGAATAGCGGACACCATTAATCTCTTTAAATGTTTTCGCTGTCTTGGTTTCGTCCTTGTAATATCCGAGCGGGATCGGGCCGCCAAAGGCGATAAAGCCCGGTGTCTCGCTGCCCCAAGGGATTTCGTTATCGTGCTCGTCGAAGACCTTACAAAATTCATTGGTTTTGAATTCAGCCGTTTTGACGGGCATATCTTTGACCGTCATGGAGGTGCCAAAGCCAATTGCCTCGGACGACCCAAAACTATCGGCGAGGATGGCTTGTGGTATGTGCTGCAGCAGCCCTTGTTTGACTTCCATGCTCCACATGACACCCGACGAAATCATGCCGCCAACAGACGACAGATCATATTTGCCGGGGTGGGCATCAAGTTCCGCCAGCATTGGCTTTGCAAAAGCGTCGCCAACAATAGCCATATTATTGATTTTGTGACGTGCAACGGCTTGCCATAATTCTGCCGTGTCTAGCGTCGCGGATTCGAGCGTCACGACAGTTACGCCCATCGAGAATGCATTCATTGCCGTAAATAGACCCGTGCCGTGCATCAACGGGCAGGCTGGCAAGAAGACCTCACCAACCCCTTTGGCTTTTATGAATTCGCGCAACTCATCAAGATCTTCTGGCAGCTCTCCAAGTGCGCGCAAGGTGAGCGTTTGCGCCTCGCGCAAATTGTGGTGCTCCCACATAACCCCTTTCGGCATTCCAGTTGTACCGCCCGTATACAGGAACAAAAGATCAGACCCAGACCGCTCAATGCCAAGCGGACTGCCGTCGCCTTCGCTGGTGAGACTTTCATAAGGGATCACGCCGTCTGGTTTGTTGCTGTCGCCATCTACTTCGATCCAAAGTTTGACCTTGGGTAGACGCGGCTGCAGTTCAATCACATTTTGCCGGAACTCGGCACCGTAAACGACGACAGTGGCGTCGGAATTGTCAAAAATATAATGTACTTCCTCAGCCACATACCGATAGTTGACATTAACATGCGTTAGACGACCTCGGAAACAGGCGGCCAGAAGTTCCATATATTCTGGGCGGTTGCGCATGTAAAAGCCAACTTTGTCGCCATAAGCGGCGCCCTTGGCGAGCATGTTGCGCGCCAGACGGTTAGAGCGCACATCGACATCTTGCCAACTCAAAATACGATCGCCGTGTATCAGCGCTGGATGCCCTTCGGGCATCAGCGGGGCGATTGTGTCGATAATGTCTCCAAAGTTCCAACGCATATAAGCCTCCCGAGTTAAACTAACTTTACTCGCATGATTAAAAAAATGATGAGCACTGTCCAGAATAGCTTGCACAAGGTGCAGAACGATGCAATGCCTAAAAGCATATGATCGTCCTATCCCAGACGTTTCAATGGGGAGAATATGGCATCGATCAAACTCGGAGGAAGAGATGGGATCCGCCCTCGTGCTCATTGGTGTAGGCTTGGTGGCTTTGATCGTTTCAGGCGAGCTATTCGTCAGAAGTGCTGTGAGTATCGCGCATCGATTCCAGCTTTCACCGCTGATAATTGGTCTGACGGTGGTGGCCTTTGGAACATCGCTTCCTGAATTAACGGTGTCTGTGCAGGCCACCTTGGCAAATCAAGCGGATATTGCCGTTGGTAATGTTGTCGGTAGCAACATCGCTAACATGCTTCTGGTGCTTGGGGCGGCGGCGTTGATCACACCTTTTACGGTGCGCGATGGTGGCGTCCGGCGCGACAGCCTTGTCATGATCGCTTTGTCGGCTTTTGTCGTATTTTTGTCTTTTTTCGAAGTTTTGCCGCGCTGGATTGGTTGGGCGATGATTGCAAGCTTGGTCGTCTATACGCTGGTGCAAATGCGTTTGGGCAGATCGCAGGACGAGGCGCCCGATGAGCCCGAATTGGCGGGCGGGATGAAAGTTGCTGTGCCGGTGGCCGTGATATCGCTCGCGGGGCTGGTTTTCGGCGCCGATGCCCTCGTCGAAGGGGCAAGCAACTTGGCCCGTTATATGGGTGTAAGCGAGGCGGTGATTGGTTTAACCATTGTCGCCGTTGGTACCTCTTTACCTGAATTGGCAATTTCTGTAATAGCGGCGTTTCGCGGACATGCAGCGGTCGCGGTGGGTAACGCCATAGGTAGCAATATTTTCAATGTTTTGATGATATTGGGTGCCGCCATTGCCGTCGGCCCCCTACATTTTGCGCCGGAAATTGCACAGCGCGATGTTTGGGTAATGTTGGGCGCTTGTACCCTTGTCGTCGGCTTGATTTGGTCGGGCGGGCGCTTGAACCGTCTCGAAGGCTTGGTTGCGCTGGTCTTATATTTTGTATATTCGGCATTTCTCTTTTACGCGGCAGCACCGGCGGCTTAAATTGCCGCTAGACCGCGGTTTTTTTTCATGATAGGCCGACATATAGAGGTGCAAATAGCATGAGCCAAACGAGATCCTTTTTGCGACGATGATATCGCTTCAGCTTTCCGCTGATCCGGTTTCGCGTATCTATTCCGAAGGATTTTCATTATGACCATCATACCTTATGCCCCCAATTGGGACTCCGACATTGCCGCTTTGCTAGATGCCTCGATGGGGCCTGGGCGCTTTGCGCGCACAGCTGAGCGGCTGCGCGAAGGAAATACGCAAATCGACTCCTATAGTTTTCTTATGTTGACGGAAGACGATAGTTTGCGCGCATCGATTAGTTTTTGGCCACTGCTTATTGGCGATACCGCTGGTTTGCTGTTGGGGCCTCTTGCTGTGCGTCCTATAGATCAGGGTAAGGGTTTTGGCCAAAGCTTGATGGGGCATGCCTTGAACATCATCGATGCTGATATGGACACGCCGATTATTTTGGTCGGGGATTTGCCCTATTACCAGCGCGCGGGGTTTCAGGTGGCTTCGACCGAGGTCAAATTGCCTGGTCCTGTTGACCCCAAGCGCCTTTTGGTACGCCAGCCTGACAATGCGGCTGTTGTTCTGTCGGGCCTGGTTCGGCCCGCGCCAGAGCGCGTGCTCTAAGGGTGTGCCAGACGGCAAATCGCATTATAGTCATGGTTATGTCAAATAAGGTCACGGATCTCGGAACAATTATCGCGGCGGCACGGCAAGCCACGGGCACAAAAAAACTCCCGCCGGTCGAGTTGTGGGAGCCAGATTATTGCGGCGATATTGGTATGAAGATTGCCCGCAATGGCCAGTGGTATTATGCCGGATCGCCGATCGGACGACACAAGCTGGTTGAGCTTTTTGCAACCATTCTTCGCCACGATGCCGACGGCGAATATTATCTTGTCACCCCCGCAGAGAAAATTCGTGTCGAGGTTGAGGATGCCCCCTTCATAGCAGTGCATATTGGAATAGAGGGTGAGGGGACGGCGCAAAAACTGCATTTTGTCACCAATGTCGGCGACCATGTCGAGGCAGGGCCATCGCATCCGCTGCGCTTTGAAATTGACCCCGAAACCGATGAGCCATCACCTTATGTGCACGTCCGTGCCCGTTTAGAAGCCAAGCTTGGTCGTGCGGTTTTTTACGAGCTGGTCGAATATGGCTCGGAGCATGAAGGTTTTTTTGGCGTCTGGAGTGACGGCTCGTTTTTCCCGATGATGCCGGCAGATCGGCTTGGTTGAGCGATATGCAGAATTACCGTGCGCGCTTACAACAAGCCGTCAGTGCTGACATTCCAGCCACGCTGAGCTTGTTACAAAATCCAGCACAGATTGGTGATCATAGCTTGAATGCCTTGACACCAGCGGAGACAGATTTGCGGGCGGCGGCGGTTTTGGTTCCGATCATTGAGCGCCCTCACGGGCCTACAATGTTATTGACGGTGCGGGCCTCGCATCTGCCAAAGCACTCGGGCCAAGTCGCTTTTCCAGGCGGCAAAGTAGAAGATGTTGATGGCGGTCCAGCGGCTGCCGCCCTACGGGAAACTTTTGAAGAAGTCGGTATTCAGCCCGATCTGGTGTCGGTCGCAGGATGTATCGATGTCTACGAGACGGTTACCGCTTATCGCGTTTTGCCCGTTCTCGGTTTTGTAGAGCCCGATTTTGAGCTCAATGTTGATGCCAATGAAGTCGCCGACGTGTTTGAAGTTCCGCTGGATTTTATCTTGGATCCGCGTAACCATAGGGTCGAGACCCGACAGTTTCAGGGTTATGAGCGGCGGTTCTATGCAATGGATTATGATGGGTATTTCATTTGGGGCGCGACAGCCGGGATGATCCGGAACCTCACGGATAGGCTCGACCGATGATCCGTATTTTGCTTTGGAATATTTTTCTCTTCTGCTTGCCGTTCTTGCTGACCATGATGTGGTCGCGTTGGTTGCAGCGCACGCATCCGCCAGAAACGCGTATCCGTCATCTCGCTTGGAGCGGTCTCATCGGGGCATTATTGGTAATGGCGAGCCTGATCAGCTATCGCTTTCTGGGCGGTGAAGCACCGCAAGGGGAATATGTGCCACCCGTCTACAAGGATGGCACTTTGACCCCTGGCCACTTTAAGTAACGCGCCGGCCATGGCCATCGCACCCGAAATTTTACAGGCGTCATGGTTGTCGGATGCTGCTCTTCAACGTTTGATGCTGCTGACGGAGCAATCTGGTTTTGAGGCCCGCGCTGTCGGCGGTTGCGTGCGCGATACATTGCTTGGCCTTGACGGGCCTGTTGATGTTGATGTGGCAACCACCATGCCTGCCGAGGACATGATGCAGTTATTGCGCGATCATGATTTTAAGGTCGTCCCAACGGGCTTGGCGCATGGCACGATCACGGCGATGACCCGCGACGCTGATCCGCGACACTTCGAAATAACTACCCTCCGACGCGATGTTGCGACAGATGGCCGGCACGCTGTTACGGCCTATACCGATGATTGGCTTGAGGACGCGCGGCGCCGCGATTTCACCATCAATGCGCTTTATGTTGCGGCCGATGGGCGTATATATGATCCTCTAGCCGAGGCTGGGCAGGGGTCGGGACGTGAAGATGTGGCGCAGCGCCGAGTCCGTTTCATCGGCCAAGCGGAAGCCCGCATCACCGAGGATTTCTTGCGTATTTTAAGGTTTTTCCGATTTCACTTCCGGCTTGCGCCACATCAGCCGCCGGATGAGGCGGCCTTTGCCGCCTGTCGTGCGCTGGCATCAGGAATTAAACACTTATCGCCCGAGCGCATTACCGATGAAATCAGAAAAATTGCCCAGCTAGACAGTTTTGCGAGTTGCTTGCGAAGCATGGAAGCGGCGGGGCTATGGTCTGCGATTTTTGCATCGCCTTCGCCCAGCCAGGAGATGTTTCAAGCCCTTGAACGTCTGAGCGAAATGACCGAGGAACCGCTTGTGCGGCTCGGAATGTTATTTGCACGTCCTCAACACATCCAAGCAGCGCGGTTGCGTTTTTCGAACGCCGATAAAGATCGTCTTGAGGCCATGCTAGATCCATCGATTGCGGCGGCCCTTCCAGACGAAACGGCGGCGCAAGATCTTTATTTCAAGGCGGCTTATTGGCATGGGGTTGCGGCATGCAAAGACCATCTTCTGCTGCGTGCCGCCCGAAATCGGAGACGGCCGCCGCACGACCTCATAGAGGCACTCGCGGCTTGGCAAAAGCCAATCTGTCCTGTTCGCGGCGAAGATTTGATGGCACTTGGGTTGGCCGCTGGACCTGATTTAGGGTCAGCTTTGCGGCGTTTGGAGCGCGCTTGGGTTGACAGCAATTTTACGCTGACGCGGGCGGATTTACTGCAACGTCTTGCTTAGGACCACATCACGAGGGGCGGCATTGAAGACAAAATGCTCTCAACATTACCCCCCGTTTTGAGGCCGAACATGGTGCCGCGGTCATAGAGCAGATTAAATTCCACATATCGCCCACGCCGCCGCAATTGTTCGTGTCGCTCGCTCTCGCCATATGCGGTGTTGCACTGGCGCGCTAAAATTTCTGGATAAATATCGCAAAAGGCGCGGCCAACGTCTTGGGTAAAACGGAAGTCGGCGTCCCAATCGCCACTATTTAACTGGTCGTAGAAAATGCCGCCCATGCCGCGCGTTTCGTCTCGGTGGGGCAGAAAAAAATAGCGATCACACTCGGCTTTGAAAGTTTCGTAATAGCTTGGATCATGACGATCGCAGGCTTGCTTAAAAGCATTGTGAAAATCGCGCGTATCGGGATGGTCTGGCTGTCGGGCGCGGTCAAGCATGGGAGTGATATCGCCGCCACCGCCGAACCAGCCTTTGGTGGTCACGACCATGCGGGTGTTCATATGCGCCGTGGGGGCGTGCGGGTTGGTTGGGTGAATGATAACCGAGACCCCGGCCGCCCAAAATCTTGGATCTTCTGCCGCTCCGGGTATGTTTTGGCGAAATTCTGGCGAAAATTCTCCGTAGACCTCGGAGAAATGAACGCCAGCTTTTTCGATTACATCGCCGTGCAAGATTGCCATAACGCCGCCGCCTTGGTCTTGCCCCGTGTCTCCGCGTCGCCACGGTTTTCTCTCGAATGTCTTGCCATTTGGCTCGATCGCTTCAAGCCGCGCGCATAAATCTTCCTGAACAGCTTGAAACCATGCTGCCGCTGTCGTTTTTCTGAGCTCGGTAAATTCGGACATGCACTTTCTCTTAAGTCAGTTTTGCGCCTGATGCCAAGGTTTTAGGGTTTGTTGGGTGGAAAAACTATTAAAAATGTCGATCGCTCAAGCTGAGTCGGCAAATGATAAAAATTTCTAGATTGATTTTCGTCTGCTCCAAGCGCCAATAGAGGCACCATTTTAGGCCGCTTTCCAGCTCTCAAGCCTGTGTTTTTTAACAGTTTTATCACAAAATTATGCGTCACACTGACACATGGGTCATGCCGTCTCTTGCGATGCATTTGCCACTGCGTTTTTATCCTGTATAAGAAGCACACGAGGGAAAATACGGAGATAACAAATGAGCGAAGTGCATCAGACGGGTGAAGATCCCAACCGTCGCGATTTCCTATATCTTGCAACTGGAGCTTTCGCAGCCGTCGGCGCTGCGAATATTGCTTGGCCTTTGATCGATCAAATGAATCCAGACGCATCTGTTAAAGCGCTGGCGTCAATTGAGGTTGACTTGGACGGTGTTGAAGTTGGTCAAAGCGTTACGGTCACGTGGCGCGGTAAGCCCGTTTTTGTTCGCCACCGTACCGAAGCGGAAATTTCTGAAGCACGGGCTGTCGACATTACAACCCTGCGTGACCCGCAAACCGATATGGAGCGCGTGGTGAAAGATCAGTGGTTGATCATGGTCGGTATTTGCACCCATTTGGGGTGCGTGCCGCTTGGTGAAGCGGGTGACTTCGATGGCTGGTTCTGCCCATGCCACGGCTCGCACTACGATACGTCAGGCCGTATTCGTAAAGGCCCAGCGCCACTAAACCTAGAAATTCCAGAATATGATTTCGTCGCGGATACGCGCATCAAGATCGGTTAAGGAGAGTTGAAGTATGAGCGGTGAAAGCACTTACACGCCCGCTAATGGGTTTACCAAATGGCTTGATACGCGGCTGCCTATTTTGCGCCTCGCGAATGACAGCTTTGTCGATTATCCTACGCCGAAAAATCTGAATTACTGGTGGACATTTGGCGGGATCCTCACATTCTGCCTCGTGACGCAGATCATCACAGGTGTCATTTTGGCGATGCACTACACGCCACATGTTGACTTCGCCTTTGATTCTGTTGAGCACATTATGCGGAACGTGAATTATGGCTGGTTGATCCGGTACATTCATGCCAATGGCGCCTCCATGTTCTTCCTGGCTGTTTATCTGCATATTTTCCGCGGTCTGTATTACGGATCATATAAAGCGCCGCGCGAAGTCTTGTGGATTTTGGGCGTGCTGATTTACCTGCTTATGATGGCCGCTGCCTTCATGGGGTATGTTCTGCCTTGGGGGCAAATGAGCCTGTGGGGTGCGACCGTTATCACCAACCTGTTCGGCGCCATTCCTGTGGTGGGCAATGATATTGCGACCTGGCTGTGGGGCGGTTTCTCGATCGGAAATCCGACCCTAAATCGCTTCTTCTCATTACATTATCTCATTCCATTCATTATTTTCGGAATTGTGATTTTGCATATTTGGGCCTTACACGTTCCTGGAAACAATAACCCATCGGGTCTCGATGTTCAGGACCAAAAAGATACGATCCCCTTCCACCCTTATTATACGGTGAAGGATGGTTTTGCTCTATCTATCTTCCTGATTTTATTCTCTTATTTTGTCTTCTTTGCGCCTAATGTATTGGGGCACGCAGACAATTATATCCCCGCCAACCCGTTGGTTACGCCAGCGCATATTGTTCCCGAATGGTATCTCTTGCCGTTCTATGCAATCTTGCGGGCCGTTCCCGATAAGCTTGGTGGTGTGTTGCTGATGTTCAGCGCCATCTTTGTTATGTTCCTGCTGCCATGGCTCGATACGTCAAAGGTTCGCTCGGGACGTTATCGTCCGCTGTTCAAGCAGTTCTTTATTTTGTTCGTGATAGACTGTCTGGTGTTGGGGTATTTAGGTGCCCAGCCAGCTGAGGGCATTTATGTCATCTTGGCTCGCCTTGCGACAGTTTACTACTTCGCGCATTTCTTGATCATCTTGCCTGTTTTGGGTCTCGTCGAGAAACCCAAAAACGTACCAACCAGTATTTCCGAGTCGGTGCTGGGCAAGTCGGCGCCTCAGGCCGCTGAATAAAGTGCAAAAGGGGAGCCTCATTATGAAAAATAGATTTTTGAAATCTCTGGTGCTTGCCGCACTTATTGCAACAGCGGGAATCGGAATGGTGCAGGCGGCTGATAGCGCGCGGCATCCAGAGCCGCAAGCTTGGAGCTTTAGCGGCTTTATGGGGACATATGACCGCGATGCGCTTCGTCGTGGCTATAAGGTCTATAAAGAAGTCTGCGCGAGCTGTCACAGCATGAAGCAGTTGTCTTTCCGCAATTTGGCACAAGAAGGCGGCCCTGAATTCTCGGAAGCCGAAGTCAAGGCACTTGCTGCTGAATATACGGTTACGGATGGGCCAGACTCGTATGGTGAGATGTTTGAGCGTTCGGCTCTGCCGCGCGATCATTTCGTTGCACCTTACCCGAATGAGAACGCGGCGCGCGCCGCAAATGGGGGTGCTTATCCGCCCGACCTGTCCTTGATCGCTAAAGCTCGTGCTGGCGGTCCCGATTATATCTATGCCATCTTAACGGGCTACGAGGATGCGCCAGAGAGCAAGAAATTGCGCGCCGGCCAATATTATAATCCTTACATGGCAGGCGAGGTCATTGCTATGCCAGCCCCACTGAATGAGGATCAAGTTGAATATACGGACGGGACGCCAGCGACGGTTGCACAGATGTCTGCCGACGTTGTTCACTTCCTGAATTGGGCGGCTGAACCTGAGCTGGAAGCGCGCAAACGCATCGGCTTTATGGCGCTGATCTATTTGGTCATTTTTGCCGGACTTCTGTACTTCTCAATGCGGAAAGTGTGGTCTGACCAACACTAAGGCCGCTGTCTGAACAAACAAAAAGCCGGGGCTCAGCTCCGGCTTTTTTAATGTTTAAACGTTAAATTTGAAGTGCAGGACATCGCCATCGGCGACCAAGTATTCTTTGCCTTCTTGGCGTAATTTACCCGCTTCCCGCGCGCCTGCTTCGCCTTGGCAGGCGATATAGTCATCATAGGCAATGGTCTCGGCGCGAATAAAACCGCGCTCGAAATCGGTGTGAATAACGGCAGCAGCGCGCGGCGCGAGCGTGCCACGACGAATGGTCCAGGCGCGTGCTTCTTTCGGCCCAACGGTGAAATAGGTAATTAAATCGAGCAAGCTATAACCGCGATGGATCAGACGGTTTAAGCCCGGCTCTGTCAGGTCGAGGCTCTGGAGGTATTCTAGTCGCTCGCCATCATCGAGTTGCCCGAGCTCCTCTTCAATCCGGGCTGAAATAACCACTGTCTCAGCCCCCTGTTGGGCGGCCATTTCGGCGACGCGCTCTGACTGGCTATTGCCAGTTGCGGCCGAGCTTTCTTCAACGTTACAGACGAACAAAACCGGTTTCGACGTGAGGAGTTGCAGATTTTTATAATCTTGCTCGCGCCCTTTTGGGATATCGGCTTTGCGGGCAGGGCGGCCGTCGCTCAGGCAGGCGAGGGCGAGCTCAACCAATTCAAGTTCCTCAAGCGCTGCTTTGTCTTTGGTTGTGGCTTTTTTGCGTAAAGAGATCACGCGCTTCTCGAGGCTCTCTAGATCGGCGAGCATCAGTTCGGTTTCTACTGTGGCTGCGTCGGCGACCGGGTCAATTCGGCCATCAACATGGGTGATGTCGCTATCCTCAAAGCAGCGAACGACATGCGCAATGGCGTCCACTTCGCGGATATTCGCAAGAAATTGATTGCCCAATCCCTCGCCTTTCGATGCGCCCCGTACCAAGCCAGCAATATCGACAAAGCTTAAGCGGGCAGGGATGATGCGGGCAGAAGAGGCGATCGCGGCCAATGTGTCGAGGCGGTTATCGGGAACCGGCACCTCGCCAATATTCGGCTCAATGGTGCAAAAGGGAAAATTAGCCGCTTGCGCGGTGGCGGCACGCGTTAAAGCGTTAAACAAGGTCGATTTGCCGACATTGGGTAATCCAACAATCCCACAACGAAATCCCATTTAAATATCCTTTTTCTCAGTTTTTGCTGTGTCGGCGGCCCATTTCTGCATATCGAGGGCAACTTTATTTTGATAGCTGGCATCTTGGTCCGTAACCAGCAAATCAATATGTTTTGCCGTCGCTTGTAAGAATGTGGGCAACCATGTGTCGGAGGCCGAAAAATCGCCCAAGACATAGGACAAAACCTTATCCTTGTGACCGGGATGGCCAATGCCGATACGCGCGCGACGATAATCATTACCATTATGTTCGGTGATGGAACGCAGCCCATTATGGCCAGCCGCGCCGCCGCCGAGCCGGAGCCGCAATTTACCCGGGACGAGATCCAACTCATCATGAAAAATGATGATATTGGCAAGATCCAGCTTTAAGAAGTTGCGCGCTTCCGCAACGCTGATGCCGCTCCGGTTCATAAAAGTGTCTGGTTTTAACAGCATCACTTTACGATTGCCGCAAATTTGTTCAGAAAACTGACCGTGGAATTTACTGCGATAGGCAGGAAAGCCGAGTTGCTCGGCTATCCCATCTATCACCATAAAACCAACATTGTGCCTTTGGCGGGCATGTTTGGTACCCGGATTGCCAAGCCCGATACATAATAACGGAGCTTGTGCCGACACAATCTTGCCTATTCTTCGGAGTCGCTCTCGGCTTCACCTTCTTCGCCGTCAGCGTCGTCGCCCTCGGCATTGGCCTCGCTCTTGAGGCCAGCAGGTGCAGCGATCGTGGCAACAGTAAAGTCACGATCTTGAATAACGGGCTTAACGCCGTCGGGCAGAGTAACTGATGAAATGTGGATACTGTCACCGAGTTCGGTGCCCGTCAGATCGATCGTGATCGCCTCTGGGATGGCATCGGCTGGGCAGATCAATTCGACGTTGTAGCGTACAACATTCAACACGCCGCCCCGCTTGATGCCTGGTGAAGCCTCTTCATTGATGAAGTGCACACTGACCTCAACAGCGATCGTTGCGCCTTTGCCAAGCCGCAAAAAATCGGCGTGCAAAATAACATCTGTTACAGGGTGTAGTTGCAAATCGCGCGCGATTGCCCGGTGTGTTTTGCCATCCACTTCAATATCCAGAAGGGTGCTGAGCGCACGGCCAGAGTTATAAAGTCGCGTAACTTGTCCCTGTGCAATTGCGAGGCCGAGAGGGTCTTTCTTGTCACCGTATAAAACGGCTGGAATTTTACCTTCACGACGCAATGCACGAGCGACCCCCTTACCGACCCGTTCCCGCGATTCCGCGGTTAATTTTACGATTTCTGTCATTGTTAACTCCACGTTTGACAGGACCATCATGCCCTATGCATGACAGGCGTGCTTTCCTCCAAGGGTGTAAAGACAACGCAGGCGGTTTATAGCCTCGTCAGGCATAAAACTCAATACAAAAGGCAGAAAAGCCTAGTCAAACAAGCTGGAAACCGAGTTTTCGTCGGCAGTTCTGCGGATCGCTTCGCCGATGAGGTCGGCAACCGTGATGATTTGGAATTTATCCGATGTCAGCATTTCATCCCGCGGCAAAATGGTATCCGTGACCAGCAGGTGTTCGAGTTTCGAAGCATTAACGCGCTCAATGGCTGCCCCCGACAATACGCCGTGCGTTACATAAGCAGAAACGGAGGAGGCGCCAGCCTCAATCAAGGCGGCCGCGGCGTTACATAAGGTGCCAGCACTATCGACAATGTCATCGACCAGCAAACAATCGCGCCCATCGACATCACCAATAATATTCATGACTTCGCTAACGCCAGCACGTTCGCGGCGCTTATCGACAATCGCTAGGTCAGCGCCGATGCGGTTGCCGAGGGCACGCGTGCGGACCACACCGCCAACGTCGGGCGAGACCACCATCAAATCGCGGCCCTTAAATCGGCTCTGAATATCATTGGTAAAGACCGGCGCGGCATAGAGATTATCTGTTGGAATGTCGAAAAAGCCTTGAATTTGGCCTGCATGCAGGTCAATGGTCAGCACCCGGTCAGCGCCAGCGGCCTCAATCAAATTGGCGACCAATTTGGCTGAAATTGGGGTGCGCGGCCCCGGTTTGCGGTCTTGGCGGGCATATCCGAAATAGGGCAAAACCGCTGTGATACGGCGTGCCGAAGCGCGGCGAAGCGCATCGATCAGAATTAAGACTTCCATCAAATGGTCATTGGCGGGATAAGACGTTGACTGAATGATGAACACATCTTCGCCACGCATATTTTCCTGTATCTCAACGAATACTTCCATATCCGCGAAACGCTTCACAATGCATTTTGACAGGGGAATATCGAGATAGGTGGAGATGGCTTCAGCTAGGGGAAGATTGCTATTACCGGCGATCAACTTCATGGGGCGTCTCCTTCATAGATGGGATATCAAAGCCAAAAGATTCGCGCAAATGGGGACTGAGAGTTTTCCCCACAAGAGTTTTAGCACCGAATAAAAGACCCCTGGCGGCCGTAATCAACAATTCCTTGGTGGGTATTGCGGCGATAAGAAAAAAACTGGTCCCGATCCTTATAGGTGCATAAGCCCATCCATTCCCCTGCAACACCGCAGTGGTTGAGCCGCGCGAGACAGAAATGTGGTAGATCAAAGTGCCAAGACTGGGTCTTGGGGTGGCGCGTGAAGAACTGCGCGGCGCTTTTATCTTGCGCTAGAAACGATGCGTAAAATTCGTCGCCGACCTCGTAAGCGGGTTGGCTGATGGTGGGCCCCACCACAGCTTTGATACTGTGCCGCTGCGCGCCCGCCTCGCACATGGTGGCGACGGTGGCGTCGATAACCCCGCCAAGGGCGCCTCGCCAGCCTGCATGGGCGGCGCCAACAATCCCATTTTCCTGATCGGTAAATAAGATCGGTGCGCAGTCTGCCGTTAAGATGCCAATGGCAAGCCCTGGCTGATTGGTCACCAGAGCGTCCCCTTTTATTTGGCCTTGCTCAATCTCGGCCATATTGTCCTGTGTGACAAAGAGGCAGTCGGCGCTATGAATTTGGTAGGGTGTCAGCAGCGTGTCTGCGGTCAAAAATGAGCGCACTAAATTACGGTTTTGCGCGATGAGGTCTGGATCATCTCCTGACCCGCGGCCGAGATTGAGCGCATCATAAATGCCTGTCGAAACGCCCCCAATGCGTGTGCAAAAGCCATGGGCGACCCCCGACAAGGAGGGCGCCTGTATTATTTTTGGTTGCCGCATCATGACTTAAAACCCCTCGGGTATCGGAAAGCCCGGACTGGTTACGCAAAACACTTTGAACAAGCGTCCCATTTGGTCGGGCCCAATCAGGCGATCGCAACTGGTTTGAATGTCACGGGACAAGGACGGGTTGGCCGCGGCGAGGGCATTGGTGCGTTCGACAACCCCAAGCTTGGTCAGGAATTGCCCTTGCGAAATGATGGTGTGGACTACGCCACCAGCCGCTTTTGCCGTTGCCGCAAGGGCGTGAAAATTTACATGCGTCGTTAAATCACTCTCGCCGATATCGTTCAGGGGCGAGGTGAAGTGGTGGGACCGCATCGCTTGCAGGCTGTCGCCCTGACCAGCCTCGCTATAGCCATAATCAATGGCGAGGAAGGCGCCACCTGTATGGCACAGTCGCCGCGTGATGGTCTCTGTGACATCATGTGCGGCAGGGCAAAATTCATAAATCTCACCTGTTTCGATATGGGTGTGATCACCTGGAGGGGTGGCGCACGCGGCCTCGCTAAAAATTAGGGTTTCGCCGTCGAGCGCAATATAGCGCTCGTGCCATTGGTCGTCGTGGCGTCGGAATTGCCGGACGGGCAGCGCATCAAAAAATTCATTGGCAATAATCAGGGCGGGTGCATCCTGCGGTAGGCTGGCAAGCTTCGTATGGAGCTTGGCCTCGGGTACGGCGTTTTTTTGTAACGCCTGTAGCTTCGGGCTCATATCGACCAAATGGCAGGGCATCGTCTCGCTGAGCGCGAATTTCGCGAATACCCGCCGCATATCGGCGGCGAGCGTGCCGCGGCCAGGCCCGAGTTCAATGTGATCGAGCTGGGATATTTGGCCGGCTCTCTGCCATAGGTCGATGCACCAAATGGCGAGCAGTTCACCAAAAATTTGTGAGACCTCGGGCGCGGTGATGAAGTCGCCGCCGTCGGCGGTTGGACGGCCAAACGGTGTGCGCTGCATGTAATACCCAAATTCAGGGTCGGCCAAGGCTGCTTCCATAAAGATGTCGAGGCGCAGGGGGCCTGTTGCCTTGATTTGATCGCGAATTTTTTGATCGAGCGGGGTCATGCCGGGTGCTGTGTGCTACTGCGCCAGATGAGAAATATACCGATCAAGATGAGCGGTACGGACAGGCTTTGACCCATGGTTAAGCCAAAAGACAGCGTCCCGAGGTGACCGTCAGGTTCGCGCGCATATTCGACGATAAAGCGCGCGGCACCATAGCCGAGCGCGAATATACCCGTGACCAGGCCAGGTCGCTGTAAAGCGCGGCGCGCAAATATCATGTAGGCGAGTATGATGAATAAAACGAGCCCCTCGAGCGTGGCCTCGTAAAGTTGCGACGGGTGGCGTGGCAGAGGGCCAGCGTTTGGAAAAATAATCCCCCACGGCAGATCGGTTGGTCGGCCCCAGAGCTCGGCATTGATAAAATTCGCAACGCGTCCCAGAAGCAGGCCGACAGGGGCACTCGCCGCCATGACATCAAGCCAAGACCATGTCGCAATCATGCGGCGTCTGGCGAATAAAAAGCTGGCCAGTAGGACGCCCAAAAGTCCGCCATGGAACGACATTCCACCTTTCCAGACGGCATAAATTTCATGCGGATTGGCAAAATAATATGATGGATTGTAAAATAAAACATAACCGAGCCGGCCACCAATAATCACACCAAAAGTGGCGATTGGTAGGAAGTCATCGACATCGAGTTTTTCATAGGGGCTTTTGCCACCCCACAAATGCGGGCGATTTGCCAAGGCTATGAGATACCACCAGCCAAATAAAATGCCGGCCAAATAAGCCATCGAGTACCAACGGATGGCGAAGGGGCCGATTTGTAATATCACCTCGTTAATGTCGGGAAAGGGCATGGCATTACCTGTCTCTGCGTCTTATATCTTGATCTATAGCATAGGCTGATGCAGTGTGGGACCATGAGTAGTGCAAAAACGAAATTAATCGATGACTTGGCCCGCGTGTTGGGTGGCGCTGGGTCGACGGCTCAAGCGTTGCGTGACGAGATCGAACATGTCGTGCGCGCCCGCATCGACAAAATTCTCAGTGAACATGGCGTGGTGACACGCGATGAGTTCGAAGCTTTACGCGACGTCGTGATGCAAATGCGCGGCGACAAGGATGCTTGATTGCATTATTCGGCGCGTCAATTTGATTCGTTTGCTTTTACCCACTGATTCCTCCCCGATTCTCACAGGCTGATACCGATAAATTTCTTTGTCGGGTCATATGAATCAGTCACTGTCGAACCATGCAGAAACACACATGTCCAGCATGCGTCGAACAGAGAGGCTTTTCTCCATGCAAATAGCGTTGGCCGATGAGGTAACAATCGAGCATCCCATTGATCTGTTTGAGACGCTGGCGGCGCATCGGGAATGGCCATGTGAGCGCGGCACCGAGGATGATTTGAATTTGTGCCTCTCGGGCAGTTATTGCGATTATCATATCGCGATTAGCTGGCGCCCTGATCTTGGCGGGTTGCATCTTGCTTGCGTGTTTGATACGCGCGTGCCAGCCACAAAGCGCTCCGAAGTGCATGAGCTTTTGGCCCTCATTAATGAACAATTATGGTTGGGACATTTCGATATATGGTCGTCCGATGGCGCTTTATTGTTTCGGACGACTGTCTTGGTTAGTCATGGAACGCTATCGGAACAGCAAGGCGACGACTTGATTGAGCATGCCATCGAAACCTGTGAGCGCTTTTTCCCAGCATTTCAATATCTAATGTGGGCGGGCTATAGCCCCCGCGAGGCCTTGCGGGGAAGCTTGTTCGAAACCAGCGGCGATGCCTGATTTATCGACCCTGCTGGCACCCCGCAAGAAGCTTTTGCTGGTGGGCGCTGGCAAAATGGGATCGGCATTGCTCAATGGCTGGCTAGCGGCAGGTTTGCCGCCGCAGCAGGTATCGGTCGTTGAGCCAAATCCTTCTGCTGAACTCGCGTCGCTGGGCGTTGATATCAATCCGAGTGCGACCCCGCACGCCATTATTGTTTTGGCGGTGAAGCCGCAGTTGATCGACGAGGTGTTACCATCGCTTGCCCCGTTTGTTGCGGGTGATAGCGTGGTGCTGTCGTTAATGGCAGGCGTCAGGCTGGCACGTTTGCAAAGCGCCTGTGCCGGCGCGGCAACCTATATTCGCACGATGCCGAACACACCCGCCGCCATTGGGTGCGGTGTCACAGCTCTTTATTGTGATATGGCGGCGGATGCGGCGCGGCAATCGGGGGATAGTTTGATGCAATCGGTTGGTGCAACCGTTTGGGTCGATAATGAGGACTTGATGGATGCGGTTACAGCCTTAAGCGGCTCGGGGCCAGCTTATGTGTTTCATCTCGTTGAGGCCATGGCGCAAGCGGGCGAAGGGCTTGGTTTGCCGCCCGAGATCGCTGTGCAGTTGGCACGCCAAACTGTCGCCGGAGCGGGAGCTATGTTGGCGACTTCGCCTGAGAGTGCCGCCCAGTTGCGCGAAAATGTGACTTCGAAAGGTGGCACCACGGCGGCCGGATTGGCTGTTTTAATGCACGAGAAATCTGGTCTAACGGCGCTTATGCGTCACGTTCTTATCGCCGCGCGCGATCGATCCCAAGAGCTGGGTTAACCCCTTTAAATTGGCAAGGTGACATGCGCCGCCAGGCCTCCAAGAGTGCTGCGCTGGAGTTGAATATCGCCGCCATGGCTACGAGCGATGTCGAGTGCGATGGCAAGCCCAAGACCTGTTCCCCCCATTTGTGCGGTGCGCGCATCGTCGAGGCGGTAAAAGGGTCGGAAAACATCTTCGAGCTTGGCTTCGGGGATACCTGGGCCGTTATCGTCTACAGAAAAAATGATTTTACTTCCCTCTGCGGCTTGGCGGGCAGATATGTGCACGACCGGCGCATGGGCACAGGCATTATTGACTAAATTGGCAATACAACGCTTGAAGGCATTGGGTTTGATGTTAAGGGATAGGTTCGGGGTGTCGATGAGCTTGACCTGAACCTCTGGCCAGCGGCGGTGCGCATCGGTAGCAAGCGTTTCCAGAAATGGCTGTAGCGGCGTCGGCCGTGCTCTTTCCCCAGCGTAGCCTTTGGCAAAATCGAGATAGTCATTGAGCATATTTTCCATCTCGTCAATATCGGCAGCCAAAGCTTCTGTATCGGGGCCTTCGGGCAACATCGCCAATTGCAACTTTAACCGGGTCAACGGGGTGCGTAAGTCATGGCTCACGCCAGCGAGCATCGTGGTCCGTTGCTCGATTTGTTTGCGAATGCGGTCTCGCATTTCCATGAAGGATGCTGCAGCGCTTCGTACCTCGGCGGCGCCACTGGGGCGGAAGTCGGGCATATCTATGCCTTTCCCGAACCGCTCTGCCGCTTCGGCGAGACGCTGGATTGGCCTCACCTGATTGCGCAAAAAGATACCCGATATCAGCAGCAACAAGGCCGATGTGCCGGTCATCCAAATCAAGAAAATATGTGAGTTGGTGGCGTAAACGCGCTTGCGTTGTGTCAAGACGCGCATCACCTCACCTGGGAGCAAAATACGAATATCGACGTAATTTTCATAGGTCGCCGTATCGATCCAAAACGGGCGTCCGACCTGTTGGGTGATTTCGTCCGACAAAGACTGGTGCAAGAGCGCGACGGTTGGAACCGGCACGGGCGGCGGCAAGGTTTCACCCGGCAAAAAAGCGACGCTCATATCGAATGTGTCATTGGCAAGCTGGCTCAGTTGGTAACTGTCACCCCCGAGTTCCTGCATGCGCAAATTGGTAAGGAGGGCAATGTCACTGACCACGGCGTTCGACAAGCGTTGCGTGACGGTTGCCCAGTGCCGCTCGAGGAAGACAAACGCAATGACGATTTGTGTCACCACGACGGGCATGACGATGATCAACAATGAGCGCGGAAATAGACCCGTTGGGACGTAGCTTTTGATCCAGGTGCGCAACGAAAAATTCATGATATCCTCGATCAATCCGTCCGCAAAAGATAGCCAGAGCCGCGAACGGTCTGCAAGTAGATCGGGTCGCGCGGATCGTCTTCAATTTTTCGGCGCAGGCGATTGATTTGAACGTCTATAGCGCGCTCCGAGACATTGTGGTCGTCTGATAATTCTTCCCGCGTTACGATGCGGCCTGGCTCGGATGTTAGCTTTCGCATGACCTCAATTTCGCGCGTTGTTAAGGTAACGCGCTGCTCGCCCTGCAACAGTTCCCCGCGTTGATATTTGAAAACAAAGGGACCGAAATTTATCTCGCTCGGCGGTTCCGACGGTCGTCGGCTCTCCATTTGGCTGCGGCGCAAAATGCTATGAATGCGTAACAGCAATTCCTTTGGGTCAAAGGGTTTGGTGAGATAATCATCGGCCCCGATCGATAGGCCAGCAATGCGATCCTCGACCTCGGCGCGCGCTGTCAGCAATAGAACAGGCACAGGATTTTTTCGCCGCCGCAATCGCTCGGTGACCTCAAGGCCAGAGAGATCGGGCATCATTATGTCGAGGACAACGAGGTCGAAAGCAAGGTGTTCCATCTGCGCCAGGGCTTCACGGCCGTCAGCCGCAATCGTTGTTCGAAAACCGTTATCGCTCAAATATTTTTTGAGGAGAGTTCTGATCCGAGTGTCGTCGTCGACGATCAGAATATGCGGTGTGTTTTCATCAATGACGGGCATGATCAAGCTGACTCATCATCCGCGTGCATCAGGTGAAGTGCACCGGGGTAAGAGGTTTCGTTCCGTGCACTGACGATCAGACG
Organism: Rhodobiaceae bacterium; assembly: GCA_038147995.1. Classification (GTDB taxonomy): domain Bacteria; phylum Pseudomonadota; class Alphaproteobacteria; order RS24; family RS24; genus JAYODZ01. The sequence goes on from JAYQUO010000006.1 coordinate 35,022, forward strand.
ATCGACGGCTTCGCGATTGGGGGCTGATATAATCAACCGCATTACGCGTTTCCACATATCAAATTCGTTCGGGTCGATCTCAGAGAAAATGGACAAAAAGCGTTCGATTTGCGGTGAGATTAGATCATTATGCAAATTGCGCCCTTTGGCGGTTAGAAAAAGCAGGCGCTTGCGTCGATCACTATCACCAATTTGTTGGCGGATATAATCATTATCGATCAAATCGCGTAAAACGCGGGCAAGGCTTTGTTTGGTGATTTGCAGAATTTCGAGAAGTTCGGCGATGCTCATACCGGGGTTGCAACCAACAAAATGCAAAACGCGGTGATGCGCTCGCCCAAAATCATGTTTGCTGAGAATCATATCGGGATCGGAGATAAAGTCACGATAGGCAAAAAACATCAGCTCAATCGCGTCTTTGAATTCATCCAAACGGGGTAAAGAGCCAATGTCGTCTTGGCTGGCTTTGGTCGCCTCGTTCTGGTCAAAAACTCTGCTCATTACTGGTTTTAACTCCGCACCACCGCTCGTATGTCTGGTCTCGAATAATAAGTCAGTATTATTGACTTATTTTCTAAGCTATAATAAATTTATCATCAACTGACAAAAAATGCGACCGCAGAAGCGGGGGGATTTCTAAATGAGTATTCCGTTCGATCAACGGGACGGCTACATCTGGATGGATGGTGAGCTGCGCGATTGGAAGTCATGCCAAGTGCATGTGCTGACCCATGGGTTACATTATGGATCGAGTGTTTTTGAGGGTGTGCGCGCTTATAATGGCAATATCTTCAAGCTTGAGGAACATACCGAACGCTTGATTTATTCGGCGCAAGTTCTCGATCTTGAAATTCCTTATGCGGCTGATGTGATTAATGAAGCCTGCCGCGCAACCTTGGCGGCAAATAATTTGACGAGTGGGTATCTGCGCCCGATTGCTTGGCGCGGCAGTGAAATGATGGGTGTGTCGGCGCAAGCCAACACCATTCACCTCGCCGTTGCGGCGTGGGAGTGGCCGTCTTATTTCGATCCGGAACAACGTAAAAAAGGGATTCGGCTTGATATGGCGCAATATCGGCGTCCTGATCCAGCGACGGCGCCGTGCCATGCGAAGGCCGCCGGGCTATATATGATTTGCACGCTGTCAAAACATGCAGCGGAACGCAAAGGCTATGCCGATGCCATGATGCTAGACTGGCGCGGGCAGGTTGCTGAGACCACGGGCGCCAATATGTTCTTTATTCGCGATGGCGTTATTCATACGCCAACCCCAGATTGTTTTCTCGACGGTATTACGCGCCGAACCGTGATCGGGTTGGCGAAAGATCAAGGTATTGACGTTGTCGAACGCGCGATCATGCCCGAAGAGCTCGACGATTTTAGCGAATGCTTCATTACCGGAACAGCGGCAGAAGTGACGGCTGTGGGCGAGATTGGTCCGCATAGCTTCACGCCAGGCGACATAACTTTCGCGCTTTCGGACGCTTATCTTAAATTGGTTGGCGCTTAAAGCCGCGATTGTTTTCACTGTCTAGATAGGTTAGCGTTTTCTCATTGCAGGAGGGGAAGCGCATGGGCCTTTATAGTAAATATGTTTTGCCAGGATTTTTAAACCTAGCGTGCGGTGCGAAACCGATTTCACGGCAGCGGCAAAAAATAGTGCCGCATTGTGAAGGTCGTGTTTTGGAAATTGGCATCGGAACAGGCTTGAACCTTCCTTTTTATAACCCCGATAAGGTCGACATGGTGTTTGGTCTGGAGCCAGCTGCAGAGATGGTCGCGCGTGCACGCCCTATGGCGGAACAAATGCCGTTTCCAGTTGAGTTTATTGATTTGCCGGGGGAAGAAATCCCGCTCGAAGATAACAGCATCGATACCGTGCTCTTGACCTATACATTATGCACCATTCCAGGCGTCGAAAAGGCGCTGGCAGGCATGCGGCGCGTGCTGAAACCGGGTGGGCAGTTGCTATTTTGTGAGCATGGCAAAGCGCCAGATGCTGCAATTGAGAAATGGCAAAACCGTCTCAATGGCGTGTGGGGTCATATTGCGGGTGGGTGCAATATTAACCGCGACGTGCCAGCATTGTTGACCGCGGGTGGCTTTAAAATTGACCACATGGAAACCATGTATTTGCCATCAACGCCGCGGGTTCTAGGCTTTAACTACTGGGGGAACGCCCAGAAAAGCTAATCTTTTCAAGATTATGTTTGATCGCTCTTGACCGTTCTTTTGGCCTTGCTAATATAGAACAAAACGTGAACAAAATATCACGGTTCTACAGTTAAATTACGTTAAAGGAGCGGGTCCAATGGGGCAGTCGCAAGCATATAGTCGTCGCCTTAATATACTGAAACTTAATAATAAAATAAAATCTTTGACCCCTGCAAATGGGCCGCAATTGGCAACGGGGTTTCACGATATTGATGCTGTATTGGGGCAGGGGCCACGGCATGGACTGGCGACCGATGCGCTCCATATTATTGAGGCATCAAGCCTAAATGACATGCCCGCCGCATTAGGGTTTTCGATCTCGCTGGCACTTCGGTTTGCAACGGGGCGGCCGCTGTTTTGGGTGCAAAACAGAACGGCGCAAAGCGAGTGGGGACTTCCTTATCTGCCTGGTTTGCGCCCTTATGGGGTGGTCGCAGAACAATTATGGTATGTTGCTGCACGTTCTTTTCAAGACTGGGCGTGGGCACTCGAAGAAATTGTGTCTTGCCCCGATATTGGTTGTGTTCTTGGCATAACTTTAGAGCGCAAGGTGAGTTTCGTGATGAGCCGTCGGCTGACCCGGGCGGCGCAATCAGCCCTGCGGCCGGTCTTATTGGTGACGCTACCGCAAAAGCAAAAACTGACGGCGGATACGCAGTGGCGGGTTCGCGCTGGCGCGGCGAATAGCTGGCATATCGAATTGCTCCGGCAAAAACACGTGATGCAAACGACACCGCCGCACTGGCATATTACGCCGCAAAGCCAGCCGCCTGTTCCGTCCGTGGAGAAATGGCGGGCATAATGGCAGAGCGCCGTATTCTCATCATTTGGCTAGAAAATTGGGTGGCCGATATTCACTGCCCTGCAGATCTGCGCGCGGAAGCTTTTGGTGTAACCCAGAGCCGCCAGGGTGGAGACTATCTTGCTGATGTTAATTTAGCCGCGCGCCAATGCGGCCTGCGCCCCGATATGCGCTTAACCGATGCTCGGGCATTGGTGCCGAATTTGAAAACCACATGTTTTGATTCTGTCTTGAGCCAGCGTCTTTTGAAGCTGTGCGTGCAATGGGCCACACGATTTACCCCTTGGGTTGGGCAAATGGAAGATCACGATCTGGTTCTGGATATTACCGGTTGCGCGCACCTGTTCGGTGGCGAGCGGCGGTTAACCGCACGTATTATGGCGGCCTTGGCAAAGCGCCATATCAATGCGCGTATCGCGGTTGCTGGAACCATTGGAGCGGCGTGGGCGTTGGCGCATTATGGCAGTGAGCCGATAACCCTCTTACCACTCGGGCAAGAGAGGGAGGCTTTGCGACGACTGCCGCCGGCGGCGTTGCGTCTGGATGCAACCACATTGGCGCTGTGCCACAAGCTTGGTTTGTCACGCATTGAAATATTGGCAAAATTGCCGCGCAATGAAATTCGCCGCCGAATCCACCCCGATGCTTTATCGCGCCTTGATGAAGCGGTTGGTTATAAAGGGGAGGTCGTCTCGCCAGCCCGCCCGCTTCCTGTTTATCAATGTCAGCAAAGCCTTGCTCAGCCTATTACCGAGTTGGAGACGATCCAGCAGTATTTGTCGCCTTTGATTGCCGCATTATGCGCAGATCTGGTGGCCGCCGGTCGGGGCGCTAAGCGTGTCGATTTGCGGCTGACAGCCACGGATGGGCGGCAGCTGGGGCAATCTATTTATCTCTCCAAGCCCGTTGCTTTGGCCAGCCACATTACACGCTTGTTTGAAGATCGCTTAGAACGGCTGAGCCATAGCCTTGTTGTGACATATGGCATTGATGATATTTACCTCTGCGCATCGCAAACAGTTCCCCTAACGGCACGGCAGTCTGGTTTTGTTGATTTGTTGCTATCACAAAACCCAACCGAAATTGGGCAAGCGTTTTTTGCGCTTTGCGATCGTTTGGGCGAGCGTTTAGGACAAACTCAGCTTTTGCGGAGCGTGCCGCACGCTAACCATATTCCAGAGCGTGCGATTTCTTTTGTACCATCGCTGGCAGTGCAAACTGTGCCGGCTTGTGATCCTGCCACGCCTGATGAGCGCCCGATTATTATGTTACCCCGCGCTGAGCCAGTTGAGGTTATTGCTGATATTCCAGAGGGCCCGCCGCGGCGTTTCCGTTGGCGTCGCCGCTTATACACAGTTGTTCGCGCGCAAGGCCCCGAGCGCTTGTCGCCCGCATGGTGGCAAAGCATCGGCCAACATAAAGTTGGCACCACGCGCGATTATTTTCGCGTGGAAGACGATAATGGCCACCGCTTCTGGGTTTATCGGGATGCCCTCTACACTGAGGCAGTGGCGCCGCCAGTTTGGTACATGCACGGGTTCTTCGCTTAATGTCAGACTGGGCCGAACTTTCTGCGCTATCTAATTTTAGCTTTCTAAAGGGTGCGTCGCATCCGCAAGAAATGGTGGCGCAGGCGGCCGCGCTGGGCTATGCCGCGATTGGGCTGGCCGATGTCAATACGCTGGCGGGGCAGGTGCGAGCGCATAAAGCGGCGGCGGCTTGCGGGATTCGATTTTTACCAGGCGCGCGCCTGCGTGCCCTGTGCGGTTTTGAAGTTATTGCTTACCCGTGCGATCGGGCCGCTTATGCCGCTCTATCACAATGCCTGACGCAGGCTAATTTGCGGAGCAAAAAAGGCAGCTGCCAAATTGATGCCGCCGATATTATAGCGCTGGCGCAAGCGACACGCATGGTTTGGATTATTGTTCCAGGCCCGCAAGCGCCACCGTCTACGCCACCTGAGATTTGGCGGCGTTTGTTGCATCATGCTGGTGCCCACTGCTATCTGCTTCTTGCCCCTTACTATACTGCTGATGATCGATCCGCTTGGGCGCAGTTGCGGCAATTAGCGCAACCACTGGGGCTTAAGCTGTTAGCAGGCAGTGACGCCTTATATCATCATCCTGAGCGTCGCCCCTTGCATGATGCTGTCAGCTGTATTCGGCTGAAGAAGAAAATTTTTGAGGCAGGATATGACTTGGCACCCAATGCCGAACGCCATATCCGCGCGCGTGATGAATTGGCGCGTTTATTTCGTGACCATCCCGATGCCCTCACCAATATGGGTGCTATCGTCGCACAGTGTGATTTTTCATTGGCCGAGTTGGCATATCAATATCCTGAAGAAATTTGCCCTGCCGGTGAAACGCCGCAACAGCATTTGGTGCAGCTTACCTATGCAGGTGCTGAACAGAGATTTCCTGATGGCATTCCAGCGGCGTTACAAAAATTACTCACGCATGAATTGGCACTGATCGCTCAGCTAGATTATGCGCCATATTTTCTCACCGTATATGATATTGTGCGCTATGCGCGCAGCCGCCGTATTTTATGCCAAGGGCGCGGTTCGGCGGCGAATTCAGCTGTTTGCTATTGTTTGGGGATTACTGCGGTTGATCCCAGCCGGCTCGACCTTTTGTTTGAACGCTTTGTCTCAGCCGAACGGAACGAGCCACCAGATATTGATGTCGACTTTGAACACGAACGCCGCGAAGAAGTTATTCAATATATTTATCAAAAATATGGTCGTGCGCGTGCTGGCATTGCTGCCACCGTGATTACCTATCGGGCGCGCTCGGCAATTGGGGAGCTTGCCAAGGTCATGGGGCTATCGCCAGACATCAGCCGTGCAATGTTGTCGCTGAATTGGGGCGGCGGTAGCAAACCACCCCAGGCCGAACATATTCGGTCAGCTGGCCTCGATCCCGATGAGCCTCTGATTCAAACGGTGCTCCACTTGGCCGCCCAGCTTATCGGTTTTCCGCGGCACTTGTCGCAACATGTTGGTGGCTTCGTGATTACTCGTGATCCCCTCGATACGCTGGTGCCGATTGCGAATGCAGCTATGGCACATCGGACATTCATTGAATGGGATAAGGATGACCTTGATGCCATGGGGATGTTGAAAGTCGATGTATTGGCCTTGGGTATGTTGAGTGCCATTCGGCGAAGCTTTGATTTATTGGCGGCACATTATGGGCTCGATTACGATTTAGCGTCGATCCCGCCAGAAGACCCTGCTGTTTATGACATGCTGTGTCGTGCGGAATCGACGGGCGTGTTTCAAGTTGAAAGCCGCGCGCAAATGAATATGTTGCCGCGCCTTAAACCACGAGATTTTTATGATCTTGTTATTCAAGTTGCGATTGTGCGGCCTGGGCCAATTCAAGGCGATATGGTGCATCCCTATCTGCGGCGTCGCAATGGTGAGGAGTTGGTTGCGTATCCGTCGGCAGAGCTGGAATCTGTTCTCGGTAAGACATTGGGGGTTCCTCTCTTTCAAGAGCAAGCCATGCGGATTGCTGTTGTTGCTGCGGGCTTTAGCCCTGCTGAAGCTGATCAGTTACGCCGTGCTATGGCGGCCTTTCGCAAAACGGGTATGATTGAAAAATTTTCGAAGCGCTTTCTCGATGGTATGGCGCAACGCGGCTATGCCGAGGATTTTTCTCGCCGCTGTTTTCAGCAAATTGAAGGCTTCGGTGAATATGGCTTCCCCGAGAGCCATGCCGCGAGTTTTGCCCTTTTGGTTTACGTATCGGCATGGTTGAAGTGTCATTACCCCGCGGTGTTTACAGCGGCCTTGCTCAACAGCCAGCCGATGGGTTTCTATGCGCCGGCACAATTGGTGCGTGAGGCACAACGGCAAAATGTGCGAGTCTTGCCAGTGTGCGTCAATACATCAAGCGCTGAGGCAGATCTTGAGGTGGTCACTGAGAACGGGGTGCAACAGATTGCGCTTCGTCTCGGGTTTAATCAGATCTCAGGCCTGCCAACGCAAGCGACCGCACGACTCTTGCAAATGCGGGCGGCGCATGCGTTTGACAGCATCGCAGATTGCGTTCGACGTACTGCTTTGCCACTTGGCGTGTTTGAGCGTCTGGCGCGCGCCGATGGCTTCGCAGGTTTGGGGTTGCAGCGGCGGCAGGCTTTATGGATTCTGCGAGGCTTACCGGATGATCCTGATAAACCGCCTCTGCCTCTATTTGCAACCTTGCCAGATGAGCCCGTCGACGATATTGCTTTGCCGCCGCTATCAATTGGGGCGGAAGTCGTCGAGGATTATGCCAGCCTACGCCTGTCACTAAAGGCGCATCCAATAGGCTTACTGCGGCCAAATTTGGCAGCGGTACGCCCTTTGCGCGATCTCGACCATATCGCTGATGGTAAAAAGCTCAACATTGCTGGCCTCGTGATTTGTCGCCAGCGTCCAGGGAGTGCACGGGGTGTTGTTTTTCTAACCCTGGAAGATGAGGATCGCACCGCTAATATTGTGGTCTGGCCCGATTGTTTTGAGCGCTATCGTCGAAGTGTGATCGCTGGCCGCTTGCTCGAAATTCAGGGCCACGTGCAACGCCAGGGAGCGGTGGTGCATTTGGTTGCTCGCCATATTATTGACCGCTCCGCTTTACTGACAAAGTTAGGGGATGTGTCGGAGGCGACCGACCCGCAATGGCAATCCTCGTCGGCGCGCCAAATAGGCCGGCGAACGCCGCGTGAGTTACCGTGGCGTGGCCAGTAAATCTATTCGGCCGCTGCGCTCGAGACAGCGTTTGCGGCTAAGAACCGTTCGGCCTCTAAAGCCGCCATGCAGCCCATGCCAGCGGCTGTTACGGCTTGGCGATAAATATCATCGGTGACATCGCCAGCAGCAAAAACCCCAGCAATCGATGTTGCCGTGCTATCGGGCGCCGTTTGAAGATAGCCGCCCAGTTTGGTGTCGAGCTGATCAGTAAATAGGGCGGTCGCTGGGGCATGACCAATGGCGATAAAGACGCCATCAGCTTTAACGTCAGTTTCTGAGCCATCTTGCGTGTTGCGTAGGCGCGCACCAGTAACGCCAAGCGGATTGTCATCGCCGAGAATTTCCGCAATTTCGCTATTCCATCGTACTTCAATTTTTTCATGCGCCAGTAGCCGTTGTTCGAGAATTTTCTCACACCGCAAACTATCGCGCCGATGCACCAGTGTTACCTTGCTGGCAAAATTGGTTAAAAACAGAGCCTCTTCAACGGCGGTATTGCCGCCACCGACAACCAAGACTTCTTTGTTGCGGTAGAAAAAGCCGTCGCAGGTGGCACAGGCCGAGACGCCAAAGCCTTGGAATTTTTGTTCGCTGTCGAGACCTAACCATTTTGCTTGCGCGCCTGTCGCGATAATGAGGCTATCGGCGCGATAAACCGAGCCGCCATCGCCAATACAGGTAAAGGGGCGGGAAGACAGATCAACCGAAGTGATAATATCGGAAATAATATCCGTGCCGACATGCAGGGCTTGCTGTTCCATTTGCTCCATCAGCCAAGGGCCTTGAATGACATCGGCAAAGCCTGGGTAATTTTCAACATCGGTAGTGATGGTGAGCTGACCGCCGGGCTGCAGGCCACGCACCATGACCGGCGACAGCATTGCGCGGGCGGCGTAAATCGCGGCTGTATAGCCAGCGGGTCCAGACCCAATAATCAAAACCTTGCAATGCTTTTCATCCGCCATAACCGACCTCTTTTGCTTGGGGGTGATTCTGAGCCCCACTATAGCCCGCCATACCAAGCGGAGTAAGCACTTGGCCCCGTTGGTTCACAGCTTTATCTGGATCTGGAGCCGATTATTGCGCGTTATAGCGACGCAAGAGAGCCTGCGCGATTATGGGTGTGTCGTCATGCGGTGTGCTTGTGAAAAGATCGATCTGTCCGGTAAAACGCCGCGTCATACCAGCTGTCTCGAGTTCGGCATGAAACCTGTCGAATTTAGAATTGCGCCGTGCTGGTAAATGAAAAACATAAACCGGCACACCCGCGGCGCAAGCCTCGCCCGTCATGTTCACACTATCGCTGGTGACCAAAATTGCGTCGCTGATGGCCAGCATGCCGGGATAGGGATTATCGGGGCCGGTGTCGAAAAATAAATCCGCCACGGGAGCGATTTTTTGCTTGAGCATGGCAACCAAATCGGGCGGGGTCCGGCGCGAGACGGTGAGCAGCAGCGCGAAGGATTTTGCTAATTGCGAGAGAGACTCGCGCAAAATATCGGCTTCTCGAGCGGTAAAGTCGTAAGCTGAATTCGGGCCACCAATGATGACCGCTAAACGCGGCTTGGTTGTCGCAGGCAACCGCTTTGACAGGGCTGCTCCTGTCTGGTCGAGGCGTTCGCGCGTAATCTGATGCGGGCTTAAGGGTGTCGAGATCACGTTGGCACCCATTAAATTATCGTGATTGGGGGCCCAAACAAAATCGAAGTAATGCGGAGCGCATTTCGGATCTTGTAAAAAGGCGCAAAAACTCTGCCCCAAGGAGGCTTTGCGGATATAGCGCCCATAAGCTGCCGCCAGCCGCGAACTCGCAATGACCATATCTGGCCACGGCGGGGCTATTTGTTGATCGCGGCTAGCTAAATAGACGGCCGGCCAATGCGGTGCCAATAGAGCGTTGAGCGGCGTTCGTTCAACCTTTATGTGTCGGATTTGTTCAGCATTTAAATAAGCGGCAACCCCATCGCAATTTACATCATTGCCGCGATTACCATTTGTGATGATCCAGAGAGATCTAATCTTTCGAGACACGGAAAAATTATAACCCTTTTGAGTAATTATATTGCGCAAATATCGCCATTTCGATAATGTCAATTCTCACGCTATAGCGGTTCGGGCCTAAGGTGAAGAGGAATTCTGATGAAGTCTCTCGACCAAACAGATATGAAGATTTTGGCACTTCTGCAAGAAGAGGGTCGGATAACCAATGCCGAGCTGGCACAGCGCATCGGTATGTCGGCACCACCTTGCCTGCGGCGAGTTCGCGCCCTTGAGCGCGAAGGCTATATTACGGGATATCACGCTGATATTGATGCGGCGAAGTTAGGTTGGGGCGTGACGGTTTTTGCTATGGTTGGGTTGCACAGCCAAGCAGAAGCTGACCTGCAGGCGTTTGAAGACCGCGTTGCCTCGTGGCCTGAAGTGCGCGAATGCCATATGCTAAATGGTGAGATTGATTTTATTTTGAAATGCGTTGCCCCCGATTTAGCAAGCTTTCAAAAATTTTTGACGCGCTATCTGACACCGGCGCCCAATGTGGCGCATGTGCGGACGTCGCTGACCATCAGACAATCCAAGCAGGCTTTTGGCGTGCCGCTGAAGGCAAAAGCAACAGATTAAAGATATTTAACAGACAATATTTCGTAAGATTTACCACCGCCGGGGGTGTTAACCTCGACACTATCCCCGAGTTCTTTGCCAATTAAGGCGCGGGCAATCGGCGAAGCAATCGAAATTTTTCCATTTTCAACGCTGGCCTCATATTCACCGACAATTTGATAGGTGACCTCGGCATCAGTGTCTTCATCGACGAGTTCGACTGTGGCTCCGAATTTGACCGAATTCCCGCTTAAGGATTTGATGTCGATCACTTCCGCGCGGGAGAGCATATCCTCGAGCTCGAGGATGCGGCCTTCATTGTGGCTTTGTTGTTCCTTAGCGGCATGATATTCAGCATTCTCGGACAGGTCGCCATGGGCGCGCGCTTCCGATATCGCTTGGATGATGCGCTGACGTTCAGGCCCTTTGAGGCGCTGAACCTCATTGCTCAAAGCCTCATGCCCACCAATTGTCATTGGTACTTTTTCCATTTCGCCCCCGAATCCGAGATTAACGACGCTTAAATTGCATGTTTGACAAAAAAATCAACTCTGGCAAGAGCGCCGTCGCTCAATTTCCTATCAGTTTTGCGTAGTTTTGCAGTGAGAGAACAGAAAAATCGTTTTTAGAGCAGGCGGCGATCGCTGCAACTGCGGCTTCAGCACCTGCGGCGGTCGTGTAATAGGGGATTTTCATCATCAGAGCAGTGCGTCGAATAGACTGACTGTCGGCGAGTGATTGCTCACCTTCCGTGGTGTTGATGACCAAATCAACTTCTTCATTCTTCATGGCGTCGACGATGTGCGGCCTGCCTTCGAGAACTTTGTTCACGACCTCCGCATCGACACCGTGTTTCTGCAGAAAATCAGCTGTGCCTTTTGTGGCAATAATCTTGAACCCAAGGGATTGCAATTGCTGGGCTGGCGCAATGCTGCGTTTCTTATCGGCCTCGCGGACTGAAATGAAGGCGCAACCAGAGCTTGGTAGGGTCGATCCGGCGCCGACCTGACTTTTCGCAAAGGCCATATCAAAACGTTGATCGAGCCCCATGACTTCGCCCGTCGACCGCATTTCTGGCCCCAAAATAGTGTCAACGCCCGGGAAGCGCGCAAATGGAAAGACAGCTTCTTTGACGGCGAAATACGGAAGCTGAACGGGCGCCAGGTTAAACTCGGGCAGGGGACGGCCCGCCATGAGGCGGGCTGCAATATTGGCAATCGGCTTGCCCAAAACCTTGGCAACAAATGGGACGGTGCGGCTAGCGCGCGGGTTCACCTCGAGGACATAAATATCATCGCCTTGAACCGCAAATTGGACATTCATCAAACCGACAACCTTGAGGGCAATTGCCAATTTGCAGGCCTGATCATGAAGGGCGTCAATAATATGTTGCGGTAGCGAATGCGGCGGCATGGAGCAGGCGCTATCGCCAGAATGCACGCCAGCTTCTTCAATATGTTCGAGTATGCCAGCAACAAAGACATTGGTGCCGTCGCTTAGAACGTCAACATCGAGTTCGGTGGCTTCGCGAAGATAACCATCAATCAAAACCGGGCTTGAACCGGAAACGACAACCGCTTCGCGCATATAACGCTCGAGTTGCGTTTCTGAATTTACGATCTCCATGGCGCGTCCACCCAATACATATGATGGGCGAATGACAACGGGGAAGCCAATTTTTTCGGCAATTGCGCGCGCTTGTTCGGCACTGCGTGCAATACCATTGGGCGGTTGCCGTAATGCCAAGTCGTCCAATAGCGCTTTAAAGCGATCGCGGTCTTCCGCCAAATCAATGGCGTCAGGCGAGGTGCCCAATATGGGCACATTGTTTTCTTCGAGCGCCGCAGCAAGCTTCAGCGGTGTTTGACCGCCGAATTGGACAATCACGCCAGCAAGCTCACCACGCGATTGCTCGAGCGACATAATTTCTAACACGTCTTCCTCAGTCAGAGGCTCAAAATACAGCCGATCCGATGTGTCGTAATCGGTTGAAACTGTTTCGGGGTTGCAGTTCACCATAATGCTCTCGACATCAATGTCGGCGAGCGCATAGGCGGCGTGGCAGCAGCAATAGTCGAATTCAATACCTTGTCCAATTCGATTGGGGCCACCCCCAAGTATCACGGCTTTCTTGCGATCACTGGGTTCTGCTTCTTGCTGGTGCGCGAGCGGTGAGATGCTGTCATAGCTCGAGTAAAGATAAGGGGTTGTGGCGGCAAATTCAGCGGCACAGGTATCGATGCGCCGATAATTGGGGCGCACATCGAGTGCCCGACGGGTCGCCCGAACATCTTTCTCCGTCTTGCCACTCAACTCACCTATGCGGGCATCAGAGAACCCCATTTTTTTGATCTGGCGCATCGCAGCCTCGGTGTCGGGAACACCATTTTGACCAATCAATTTTTCGGCGGCAATAATTTGCCCGATCTGCTCCATAAACCACGGATTAAAATGGGTGAGCGAGCAAACTTCTTCTTGCGACATGCCAAGGCGTAGCGCATGAGCCGCCATCAACAAGCGGTTTGGGGTGGCCGATGTTAAGCTGGCGCGGAGCTCGTCCATTGTATCGGGTGACATGGTTTCGGGCGCGCCATCTGGCGGGTTAAGCCCCGTCAAACCCGTTTCCAGCGAGCGTAAGGCTTTTTGGAGAGACTCTTGGAAGTTGCGGCCAACCGCCATGGCTTCGCCAACAGATTTCATGGCTGTGTTCAAATTCGGTTTTGCGCCGGGGAATTTTTCAAATGCGAAGCGAGGAATTTTTGTCACGACATAATCGATTGTCGGCTCAAAGCTTGCTGGCGTGACACGCGTGATGTCGTTTTGCAATTCATCGAGCGTATAGCCGACGGCTAGCTTAGCGGCGATTTTGGCGATCGGGAAGCCTGTCGCTTTGGAGGCCAAAGCAGATGACCGTGACACGCGGGGGTTCATCTCGATCACAATCAGGCGACCATTTTCCGGATTGACGGCAAATTGGACATTCGAGCCACCTGTCTCGACCCCGATTTCACGCAACACGGCAATGGAGGCGTTGCGCATAATTTGGTATTCGCGGTCAGTCAGCGTCAATGCGGGCGCAACCGTAATGCTGTCGCCCGTATGCACGCCCATGGGGTCAACGTTTTCAATCGAGCAGATAATGATGCAGTTATCCTTGCGATCCCGCACCACTTCCATTTCATACTCTTTCCAGCCGAGCACGCTCTCTTCAATCAAGACCTCGTTCGACGGCGAGGCATCAAGGCCTTGCTCGACAATGTCGATGAATTCTTGGCGGTTATATGCAATACCGCCGCCGGTGCCACCAAGGGTAAAGGATGGCCGAATGATGGCTGGCAAGCCCACGAAATCGAGTCCGTCGAGAGCCTCGTCGAGACTATGGGCAATTTTTGATCGCGGGCTTTCGAGCCCAATTTTGTCCATGGCATCACGGAATAATTGCCGATCCTCAGCTTTTTTGATGGCCGCCAAATCAGCGCCAATCAGCTGCACGCCGAATTTGTCGAGCGTGCCGTTCTCGGCAAGCGCGATGGCCGTATTCAAGGCCGTTTGTCCGCCCATTGTTGGCAACACGGCGTCAGGGCGCTCTTGCTCGATAATTTTAGCAACCACAGCTGGCGTAATCGGTTCGATATAAGTCGCGTCGGCAAGATCGGGATCGGTCATGATGGTGGCTGGGTTTGAGTTCACCAAAATGACACGGTAGCCTTCCTCGCGGAGTGCCTTGCAGGCCTGCGTGCCAGAATAATCGAATTCGCATGCTTGGCCGATGACAATGGGCCCAGCGCCGATGATGAGAATGCTCGATAAATCAGTACGTTTCGGCATGGCTATCTTTCCATCGCCGCTAAAAAGCGGTCGAACAGGTAGTGACTATCTTGCGGGCCTGGCGAGGCTTCGGGGTGATATTGAACCGAAAACACAGGTTGACCCTCGAGTTTTATGCCGCAATTGCTGCCATCAAACAGGCTGACATGGGTTTCGGTTACATTTTCGGGCAGGCTATCGCGGTCGATCGCAAAGCCATGGTTCATGGAGGTGATTTCGACCTTACCTGTTTCGATATCTTTAACGGGGTGGTTGGCACCGTGATGCCCTTGCGGCATTTTTATGGTGCGAGCACCGAGAGCCAACCCCAAAAGCTGGTGCCCAAGGCAGATACCGAATAGCGGCTTACCGGAGGTCAGCATTTTTTGAATAAGCGGCAGAGCATGGGAGGCTGTCGCCGCTGGGTCGCCAGGGCCGTTCGATAGGAAATACCCATCAGCTTCGATCGCCATAATTTCATCATGCGGCATGGTTGCAGGAACCAATGTTACAGCGCACCCCGCTTGTGCCAGACAACGCAAAATATTGTTCTTGGCGCCAAAATCGATCGCGACGACATGATGTAATGAGGGCGGGGCTGTGAAGCCTTCATTCCACTGCCAGCGCCCTTGGTCCCACGACAACTGTTGAGGTCGACTGACTTCGATGGCCAGATCAGCGCCTTCGAGGCCATTAAAGTCACGCACTTTAGCGGCCAGCGCGGGTATATCAAAAACGCCATCAGCAGCGTGTGCCAATGCCGCGTTGAACATGCCCGATGTCCGAATGAAAATCGTGATCGAGCGCGTATCCACCCCGCTCAAGCCAATAAGCCCTTGTTTTTTCAACCAACTATCGAGGTGCGCCGTGGAGCGGTAATTAGCGGGCGACGTGATGGCGTCGCGAATAATTAAGCCCTTAGCGGCCGGCGCGCCCATATTCGAGGTTTCATCGTCCTCATCATTGACACCGACATTGCCAATATGGGGAAAGGTAAAAGTGACAATTTGTTCGGCGTAGGACGGGTCGGTTAGGATTTCCTGATAGCCTGTCATGGCCGTGTTAAAGCAGACCTCGCCGATGACGACGCCCTCGGCTCCGACACCATAGCCATAAATCACAGTTTCATCAGCGAGAACCAGCGCAGCTGTCGGTTTATGCTCTTCCCAGCCGCTCATGCCAAACCTCTCAGATGAATAAATCTGGCGGCCCGACAACCGAGGCCACCCATATTGCTAAGAAAACGGCCAAAAAAAAACGCCCCTGCATGGTTGGGGCGTGAATGTAAAAGGTCAGACGGCATGCGTTTTCTCTCTAGATCGTCTCAGTGACGCGAAACTAAGTGCGATCTAACACCTCAGGTAAATGCGAGGGCGAAGATCTCACGGAAACTATCCAAAGCTTGTGCGGGGGTCAAGTTTTCTTCGACGCAAAATGTTAATAAAATTATTCATTTAAATCATGCTCTTACTGCCGGTTATTGCGGCGCGTGCGTGGCTGGCGCAATATTTCTCGGATGATTGTGGTGGAGGTCTCGAATCGTAGCTTGTAAAATGCCGTTAAAGCAATTGCGTCAGGCATCTGTATGGAGTAGGTTCCCCGCGCGTGGTCACAGAGGGTAATTTATGCGAACCGAGTTGAACGAGGCCTTAAAAGAAGCCATTAAGGGTCAGGACAAAATCCGATCGGCGACATTGCGTTTGGTCATGGCTGCCGTCAAGGATCGTGATATTGCGGCACGCACGGATGATAATCGTGAAGGCGTCAGCGACGCTGAGATTATCGACATTTTGAGTAAAATGGTGCGCCAAAGGGTTGAGTCGGCGACGACATATGACGATGCCGGCCGCGCCGATCTGGCCGATCGTGAGCGCGCAGAGATCGAGATCATCCAAGAATTCTTGCCGGCACAGCTCTCTGAAGACGAAATTATCGCCGCCGTAACGGCGACCATTGCCACCCTTGAGGCGTCGTCGCTTAAAGACATGGGGCGCGTGATGGCCGCTTTGAAAGAGGCCTATGCTGGGCAGATGGATTTTGGTCGAGCCGGTGCTTTGGTCAAGGAAAAGCTGAGCGCTTAGCTGTCCCCAAGATAAACGGGTCAGGCGCGAATTCTGAAGTTACCGCTTCGTCATTTTGCCATATACTAGAGCATGGCTTTTTCACCCCACATTCTTGACGATATTAAGAACCGTGTCTCGGTATCATCGGTTGTGGGGCGACGCGTAAAACTGCAACGCCGAGGCCGCGAATATGTTGGCCTATCGCCATTCAAGGCAGAAAAAACCCCATCTTTCACCGTCAATGATGACAAGCAATTTTATCATTGTTTCGCAACCGGAAAGCACGGGTCAATTTTTGACTTTTTAATTGAAACAGAGGGTGTGAGTTTTCCCGAGGCGGTTGAGCGCCTCGCATCTGAGGCCGGCGTAAGCCTTCCAGCCCACGATCCGCAAGCGGCGCAAAAAGCCGAACGCCGACGCGGCCTGTCAGACTGGATGGCTCTGGCGGGTCAGTGGTTTGAGCAACAATTGCGCACGCGCCAGGGCACTGAAGCCTCGGATTATTTGCGCCGACGCACCGTGCAAGATGAGCTATGCCAGCGTTTTGGAGTTGGCTATGCGCCGAAGGAACGCACGGGCTTGCGCAATTTTTTGACGCAGAAAGGCGCCACGGAGCAAGATTTATTGGCGGCAGGTTTGATTATCAAGCCCGATGACGGTGGCCCAGCCTATGATCGGTTCCGCGACCGCATTATGTTTCCCATTCACGATGCGCGGGGGCGGGTTATCGCATTTGGCGGCCGCGCGCTAGACCCAAATGCCCCCGCCAAATATCTTAATTCTCCCGAAACTGAGCTATTTCATAAGGGCGACAATCTGTACAATTTTCATCGCGCCCGACAATCGGCTTTCGACACCAACCAATTATTGGTGGTCGAAGGCTATATGGATGTCATTGGTCTGGCGCGGGTCGGTCTGACGGCTGCCGTGGCGCCGCTGGGCACGGCCATTACGGAGCAACAGATCGCCTTATTATGGCGCCTTACGGCAGAGCCAATTCTTTGCCTCGATGGTGATGAAGCGGGCTTACGGGCGGCTTATCGCGCGATTGATCGCTGTCTACCGATTTTAAAGCCCGGTTTCTCCCTTCGGTTCGCGCTGCTGCCACGCGGCAAAGACCCCGACGATTTGGCCCGTGATGAGGGGCTGGACGGTGTGCAGCATGTAATTGAAAAGGCGATGTCTTTGGTGGATTTGCTGTGGGAACGGGAAAAAGAGCGGGTGGCGCTCGACACGCCCGAGCGGTTGGCTGATTTTAAGCAGAGATTGCGCCAGCTGATTAGTCAAATTCGCGATCGTGACGTGCGGGAGCTCTATGGGCAAGACATCAAGCGTCGCCTTGACGCCTTATTTGAGCCATCCAAGCCGCGTGGCCAAACATATGACCGTCGCCAAGCGCCACGCGCTAAGGCTCGCATGGAAACCAAGCGTTCGACCACGGCCAGCGCAGCGAGCGGTCTTTCGGCCCGTCCAATGCTGCTTTTGGCAGGGGTTTTGGCGCATCCGAAGCTGCTTGAGCGCCATTATGACAGTTTTGAACGGCTCGACATGCCAGAGGGGCATTTGGCCGCGGTGCACGCCGCTATTTTAGATGCCGCGAGCATGCATGACGGCCTTGACAGATCGGCTTTAAAAGGGCATTTGAATAAGCTCGCGATGGATCGAGACTTGGCGCAAATTGAAGCAATGGCTAAAGCGCATGGATTAGCATTCACCCATCCGGAAGCAGAATTTGATACAGCGGAGGCTGCGTGGCTTGAAGTTGCGGAGCTCCACTATAAATTGGTGACACTGGAACGCGAGAAATCAGAGGCGATGAACGATTTAGCCGCAGACGGACAGGCCGACAAATTTGACCGGCTCGTGGCGATTACGCAACAACAGTTGTCTGATTTATAGACTAACGAAATGATAATCTGGCTGGATGGTCTTAAAAAGATGATCCAAGGCTTATGATCTTTTGGGACGATGACAAGTTATGGCAAAAAAGCAGGCAGTGAAAAAGCAGGAAGCAACAACGGCTAAGCGCGGTGCGGTTAAAAAATCAGCCAAAAATGCGAAGGTTGAAGATAAAGACGAAGAAGCGGCAGCTGTCGATATCAGCGATAGCCCGTTGATTGATCTGAATAATCGTGACGTTAAACGCATGATCAAGGCCGCCAAGCAAGTTGGCTTTGTTACAGTTGATGCGTTGAACAAGGTCCTGCCACCTGAGGAATTCTCATCTGAGCAAATCGAGGACATTATGTCGATGCTGTCTGAGATGGGCATTTCGGTCGTCGAGAATGATGAAACCGATCAGGACGAAGAAGTCGAAGCCGACGACGACGATAGCTCGGACGAAACAGCGGTTGCCGTAAAAACCACGCGCGCGGGCGCTGGTGAACGGACGGATGATCCTGTTCGGATGTATTTGCGCGAGATGGGCGCGGTCGAACTTTTGTCACGCGAGGGCGAGATTGCGATTGCAAAGCGCATTGAAGCCGGCCGCGAGACAATGATTGCAGGCTTGTGTGAAAGCCCGCTGACCTTCCAAGCGATTATTATTTGGCGGGATGAGTTGAACGAAGGCAAGGTTTTGTTGCGCGATATTATCGATCTTGATGCAACATTTGCTGGCCCTGACGCGAAAAAGACGGACTTAAGCGCCGCCGGTGCGGCACCCCCGCCATCAGGTGCACCATCGGGGGAAGCAGAAGGCGAGCCCGATGAAGACGAGGATGATCCAGAAAACAATCTGTCTCTCTCGGCGATGGAGATGGAACTTAAGCCGAAAATCTTGACGACGTTTGATGAGATTGCCTCGACCTATAAAAAACTGCGCCGGATCCAAGATAAATCTGTTGAACTGCAGTCAACCAATAAGAGCTTGCAGCCAGCGCAGCAAAGCAAAATGGAAAAACTGCACAGCGAGGTTATTGACGAAGTTAAAAGCCTATCGCTCAACGCTAGCCGTATCGAAGCCTTGGTCGAACAGCTTTACACCATCAATAAACGCCTCGTCGTTTTAGAAACGCGTCTGCTGCGCTTGGCTGAAAAAGCAGGCATCCCACGTGAAGAGTTTCTGAAGCAATATCAAGGCAACGAATATGAGATGAATTGGGCGCGTCGGGTCGCGCGCTTGACCGGCAAGGGCTGGAAAAATTTCATCACCGATAATCGTGGCGAGGTGAAAGATATCCGCGACGAGATTATTGAGTTGGCGACGGAAACTGGCCTGAACATCGACGAGTTCCGCCGGATCGTTCGAATGGTGCAAAAAGGTGAGCGCGAGGCGCGGATTGCTAAAAAAGAAATGGTAGAAGCCAATTTGCGGCTGGTGATTTCAATTGCCAAGAAATATACCAATCGCGGCTTGCAATTCCTGGACCTGATCCAAGAAGGCAATATTGGGTTGATGAAAGCGGTCGATAAGTTTGAATATCGCCGCGGCTATAAATTCTCGACCTATGCGACCTGGTGGATACGTCAAGCCATCACGCGATCGATTGCCGACCAAGCGCGTACCATCCGCATTCCCGTCCACATGATCGAAACCATCAACAAATTGGTGCGGACGTCGCGGCAGATGTTGCACGAGTTTGGGCGCGAGCCGACGCCAGAGGAGTTGGCCGAGAAACTTTCTATGCCACTCGAAAAAGTGCGTAAAGTTCTCAAAATCGCGAAAGAGCCGATAAGTTTGGAGACGCCGATCGGCGATGAAGAAGATAGCCAGCTTGGTGATTTCATCGAAGATAAGAACGCGATTTTGCCGATCGACGCTGCTATTCAATCGAATTTGCGCGATACCACGACGCGTGTATTGGCATCGCTGACGCCGCGCGAAGAACGGGTCTTGCGTATGCGCTTCGGTATCGGTATGAATACCGACCACACGCTAGAGGAAGTTGGGCAACAATTCTCGGTCACGCGCGAGCGCATTCGGCAAATTGAAGCCAAAGCGCTTAGAAAGCTGAAGCATCCGAGCCGGTCGCGCAAACTCCGTAGCTTCTTGGACAATTAAACGATCGATCAGTAGAGCGTAAAATTATGATACTGACCATGATGAAGGCGAAAATTCACCGTGCTTCGGTGACGCAATGCGACATGCATTACGAAGGCTCAATCTCTGTCGATCAGGATTGGCTCGAGCGCGTTGGTATTCTGCCGCATGAACAGGTGGATGTGTTGAACATTAATACCGGTGCGCGGTTTACGACCTATGCTATTCCGGCCGCGCGCGGTTCGCGCACCATTGGTATTAATGGTGCTGCGGCGCGGCTTGCACAGCCGGAAGATTTGGTCATTATTATCAGCTATGCGCAAATGGATGAGGCAGAAGCTCGCGCGCATAAGCCAGTAGTCTTTATCCCGGACGGGAATTAGGGGGCCTGTAGCTCAGTTGGTTAGAGCGAACCGCTCATAACGGTTTGGTCGCAGGTTCGAGTCCTGCCGGGCCCACCACCTCCTCGCACATGATATAAAAACCCGAAGCGAATTGGCTTTTTAATACGACGCGTTCTAAACTAGAGGCGAACCGCGTCAGGAGTAACTCGTCGATGTCAACCATTAAGCAGCTTGTTGGAGTGCTCGTTGGTCTCGCTATTGTCGGGGCTTTGATTTTTTACGGCATGCCGGGGATCCGCGATAATATGCGGACGCCAGAGCTGGTGAAGGTCGAGGTTCGTCTGACGAATCTGTGCGGCGTCCGCGATGATACCTTTATTGTTCGTGAGCCAGAGACGGGCATTTCAGCGCATTTTTCTGATGGTGTCGCGCATATGCGGCTTCTCGATAATCGCAAAATCCAGCTTGCGGTTAGTCCTGCTTACCCCGATTTTGCCTATGATGGGGAGCTGGTGCGGGTGCGCGATGTGGTGGAGCTGGTTGCGGATTGCTCGAGCTCGCCACGTCAACGCCAGTTTTTTGGCACGATGCGCGATCAATTCACCAAATAGACGTATTTACAGTTTTCAAGAATAATTGCACCCTTACCCTCGAACTTTCATAGGGAGGGATATATGAGTTCAACAGCAATTATACAACCACTCGTGGTTCTTGGTTTGTGGACGACATTGATTTGTATCTGGATGTATGTAAAACGCATCCCGGCCATGCAAAAGGCTGGTATTG
Source organism: Rhodobiaceae bacterium (assembly GCA_038147995.1). Lineage (GTDB taxonomy): Bacteria > Pseudomonadota > Alphaproteobacteria > RS24 > RS24 > JAYODZ01. The sequence goes on from JAYQUO010000006.1 coordinate 56,359, forward strand.
ATCCGCAAGCCGCGAAACACGTTAAAGATATTAACCTGCCATCCGATGTTGCGCAGGTCGCCGATAACTACAATCATCTCTTTGAACAGCCAACGCTATTTTACGCGATCGCGCTCGCGATTGCCGTCATGGGGCATGGTGATGAGACGCATGTACAATTGGCTTGGGCCTTTGTTCTGTTGAGGGTTGTGCATTCCTTGGTGCAAATCACGATCAACATTGTGATGCTGAGATTTGCAATCTTTGCACTATCTTGGGTTGCATTAGGCGCCATGATCGTGCGGGAAGCCATGATGGTTTTTTAATCACGTCAGGCTTTCATCTGTCGAAGATGGCCGGCATTGCCGGCCATTTTTTATGGGTTAAACATTTGATAGAGGCTGGCCGCTATTTCACTTTCCAGCGGGAATGACAGCATACCCATGACCGAATAGCCCAACAGCCACGGCATGAGGTAAAAGCGCGTTAAGTAAAAAAACCAAGCGACGTAAAGTGGGATCAGGGGAGGGATCAGAAACCCTGGTGTGATCGGCCGCCACAAGCGTATCAGTGGGTTGGTGGCGCGGACAAAAAACCGCATGAAAAAAAAGTTGGAATTTTCGGGCAGGAAGAACCCCATAGCGGTACGTCCAATCAAAGTCCACATTATGGCGCCAAGGACATAATCAACAAGGATAACCCAAGCTGGAAAAGCGGATGCCAAATTCACCTCCCTCAAGACCGACATAAAAAAGGTGGGGCCGAAGCCCCACCTTTCTACTGTAGACCGTTTTACTTTTCGTTACCGACAATTGTGGCACCGGTCGGGATGCGAATTTCATCAACCATAGCTTGAATCTCATCGCTCGGTGGCGCCGTGAGCAATGTGAAAACAATCATTGAGACCAGGCTGACCGCCATCCCGACAATACCAAAGCGCAAATGGTCGAGCCCAAGAATAGGCGCACCACCAGCAAATTTGACATAGTAGAGATAGTAAGCACCGCTGAGAAAGCCTAGCCCCATGCCAGCAATGGCACCCGCGCGGTTAGCCCGTTTCCACCAGACACCTAAGACGAGGGGGAAGAAGAGCCCAGAGCACGCAAAACTAAAGGCCCAAGCCACAGCCCCCAAAATATTGGTGAGGTTGAGGCTGGCGATGAAAGCGCCCAGAGCGCCAATACCGACGAGCAGAATACGCGCCACAATTAAGCGCGTGCGCGTGTCGGCCTTGGGGTCGAGGATCTTGTAGTACAGGTCATGCGACAGGGCATTTGCGATTGCCAAGAGCAGGCCATCCGCTGTCGACATGGCGGCCGCCATACCGCCTGCTGCCACGAGACCCGAAATCACATAAGGCAAGCCAGCAATTTCTGGTGTGGCGAGAACAACAATGTCTCCCCGCATGGCAAATTCATTGATTTGCAAAATGCCATCCATATTGCTGTCAGCGATCGCGAGAAAGCCGACATTGCCCCATTTTTGGATCCAATCAATGGCGGCCACCTCGGCAAAGGGTTTGCCAATAATGCCTGTCGCCAAATTGGGGTCAAGGATTTGCAACTTGGTGAGTGTCGCCAAAGTTGGTGCAGTGAAGTACAGCAAAAAGATGAAGAACAAAGACCACGCCACCGATCGCCGAGCATCTTTAACCGACGGGGTCGTAAAATAGCGCATCAAAATATGCGGGAGCGACGCCGTGCCGGCCATCAACACAAGAACCAGAGTGACAAATTTCCAGCTTTGCATGGCATTGGGGGCGACTTCCGCGTGCAGGGTTTTCAGGACGGGCAGTCCGCCCAGAGCCTCGCTTGCAGGAACACCACCCACATTGTGCAAAATCTCAAGCTCGGCAATGCGCTCGACCGCTGGGCCGTATGAAATTTGCGGTATCAGCCCAAAGCCTTGACTGTTTGACATCCAGAACACAGGGATCAGATAGGCAATAATCAAAACAATATATTGAGCCACTTGCGTCCATGTGACCGCCCGCATGCCGCCAAGCATGGAGCAGAAAAGGATCCCCAGCAATCCAACCCATACACCCAATTGGAAAGGCACTTGCAGCACGCGGGCTGCAATTGTGCCTGTCGCGTTGATTTGCGCCGTCACATAAGTGAAGGATGCGACAACCAAAATAATAACGGCGATCAAGCGGGATAGATTGCCGCCATAGCGGGTGCCAACGAAGTCAGGAACCGTATAGCAGCCAAATTTTCGCAAATAAGGTGCCAGCAACGAGTTCACCAGCACATAACCGCCGGTCCAGCCGACAATAAAGGCGAGATAGCTGTAACCGCCAAAATAAACCCCACCCGCCATGGCGACGAAAGAGGCGCCAGACATCCAGTCGGCGGCGGTCGCCATGCCATTATAGAGTGCCGGGACTTCTCGCCCCGCCACATAATAGGCGTCGACCTGCATGGTTCGCGACAACCAGCCGATTGCCGCATAGATAACCACGGTGAAGGCCACGAACAAAATGCCAATGGTTTCAGCAGAAACGCCGACTTGTTCGAGGAGTGCCATCAAGACAATGAAGATTAAAAAGCCGCCTGTGTAGATACCATAAACCTTTGGAAGGCTATCAACAAAAGAAGTTCTTTCTTGCATGATCGTCTCCTTTTATTCGCCCACGCCGCAATCGGCATCGATCTTTTCTTGACGCCTAACAGACCAAATAATAAGCAGTACGAAAACCAATGGAGACCCCTGGGCCGCCATGTAAAAGCCGAATGGAAAACCAAGAAACTTGAACTCATTGAGTTGCGGTCCAAACCAATGGACGACAAAAGAAAAGAAAAACCAAATAACCAGAGTTACAATTGTTAGGTTCCGCGTTCGGCTCCAGTGCACATCGGCAATTTCAATTTTTGACATTATACCCTCCCGAATATCTTTGTTTTTTTTTACCCAAGCACTTAAGCACTACCCCCACAAACAACCTCAGTACTGGTTCTCGTATTGTTATCCAAAAAGAACACATATAAAAGCCATTTTAAGGGAGACGTGATGCGGGTTCGCGATTATTTCCACGCAATTATCAGTAGATTTGCAATCTGGGGTAGGAACACTCCCATAGATACTAACCTAGGGTTGCAACGCTTTGTGGCTGATAAAGCCGCTTATGTCGCGCAAACGACTCTCTATGGCTACATTCGCACGCGAGCTGGTTTGCAACATTTTCAGCTGTTCAATGATGATACATTTAACGCGGCTTTGCGGCCGGCACGTAACCGTGTGTTTATTGCTTGTGCCAGTGACCTGTCGGTCTTCGCCGTCGCCCGCCTCATGCTGGAGGATCAGTCGGGCTCCGTGCAGCCCGCAGAAGTCGCCACCGCTTTATTTTTAAACGCCCTCGGGAAGCTGGCAGCCGATCCATTGCCGGATGCCGAAATGCGGGCGTTATGCGATCGTGAACAGGCGCGGTTTCAAATGATCGATTGGTTAAACATGGCGACGGGCGACGCAGCCTTTCAAGCCAGCATTCGATCCGTCATCACCGAAGCGCCGATTATTGATGCGCTGAAAGTATTGGATGAGGAAATTGTCATCAATTCGGTTCGCTTTAAATGGCAAGAAGTGCGCGGCGAGCTGGTGCATCGTCTCAACGCTAGTGCTATTATCGGGCACCTGAATCACCCCCAGTAGAGGAGCAGCGTCAATGGCGTCGTATCAGTATGTTTATGTAATGGATCGTTTGTCCAAGACTTATGCCGGCGGCAAGCAGGTGCTGAAGGATATCAGGCTGTCATTCTATCCAGGGGCAAAAATTGGCGTCGTCGGGGTCAATGGATCGGGTAAATCGACGCTCCTTAAAATTATGGCTGGCTTGGACAAGGAGTTTCAAGGCGAGGCCTGGGCCGCTGATGGTGCAAAAGTTGGCTATCTGGAACAAGAGCCGCAACTCGATGCAGACAAAACAGTGTTTGAAAATGTCATGCTGGGTGTGGCCGATAAAAAAGCCTTGATGGATCGCTACAATGAATTGGCGATGAATTATTCGGATGAGACAGCCGACGAAATGTCGGCGTTGCAAGATCAAATTGACGCGCAAAACCTCTGGGATCTCGACAGTCAGGTTGAACAGGCTATGGACGCTTTGCGGTGCCCACCAGCCGAGAGTGCTGTCGCGCATCTCTCTGGCGGCGAGAAACGCCGCATTGCCTTGTGCCGTTTGTTGCTGGAAAAGCCGGATCTTCTGTTGCTAGACGAGCCAACCAACCATCTTGATGCCGAGACCATTGCCTGGCTGCAACACCATATTGCTGATTACGAAGGCACGGTGGTGCTGGTAACCCACGATCGCTATTTTCTGGATCAGATTACCGGCTGGATCTTGGAGTTGGATCGCGGCCAGGGGTATCCCTATGAGGGCAATTATTCGAACTGGCTCGAGAAAAAGCAAAAACGTCTTGAGCAAGAAGCGCGCGAAGATGTTGCGCGGCAAAGAACTTTATCGCGTGAGCTCGACTGGATTCGGACATCCCCTAAAGCTCGGCAAGCGAAAAGCAAGGCGCGGATTAACGCCTATGACGAACTGCTGCAGCAGGCCGAACATGGTGAGGTCACACATGCGCAAATTTCAATTCCAGCCGGCCCGCGCTTGGGCGGGGTTGTTATTGAGGCGGATCAATTGTCAAAAGGCTATGATGACCGCCTGCTCATTGATCACCTCAGTTTTAAATTACCCCCTGGGGGGATTGTTGGTGTTATCGGCCCAAACGGGGCAGGTAAGACGACATTGTTCAGAATGTTGACGGGGCAAGAAGAGCCAGACGCTGGTGCCTTACGGGTTGGTGATACCGTCGTGATGGGGTATGTCGACCAGTCACGGGATAATCTCGACGATAAGAAGACAGTTTGGGAAGAAATCTCTGGCGGCCTTGATGTCATTCCGCTTGGCAAACGCGAGGCGAATTCGCGTGCCTATGTTGGCGCCTTTAATTTCAAGGGCGGCGATCAACAAAAAAAAGTTGGGCTTTTATCGGGTGGCGAACGCAATCGCGTGCATTTGGCAAAAATGCTGAAGTCAGGTGCTAATTTATTGCTCCTCGATGAGCCGACCAATGATCTCGATGTCGAGACCTTACGGGCGCTCGAGGACGGGTTGGAAAATTTTGCTGGTTGTGCCGTGGTTATCAGCCACGATCGCTGGTTCTTGGATCGTATTGCGACCCATATTCTTGCTTTCGAGGGTGACAGCCATGTCGAGTGGTTTGAGGGGAATTATGCCGATTACGAAGAGGATCGGCGCCGTCGCCTAGGGCCTGACGCAGATATTCCAAAGCGGATTAAATATAAACAATTCAGCCGTTAATTTGAGGCCATCGCTTGGCCGTTGGCGCGTTTGGCTTCTTCATGCACTTGTTTCTCCAAATGCTGAATCAGCGCTTCTATCCGGCCTTGATTTGACTTTAAAATGCCGCTGAAAACGTCGCGTTGTTCTTGCGCCATCCAGACGCCTAAAATTTGTATGTCGAACAGCGTCAAGCGGCCGTCCTTTTCTTCAATCACCCACCAGACCATATCGACGGCGGGACGATCACCTGAAAACAGAATGCGGCTAGTGACAAGGTGATTGCGTCCCTTCGTCGTTGAACCCGAAATTTCAATGCGTTCATCGGTGTAACCGGCAAGGCGGTTGGCATAAATACGGACTAATGTATCGCGCAGCGCAACTTCGAAATTATGCAAATCTTGCTCGCTTACCGAGCGGGCTGTTGCTCCCAAGGTAAAACGCGCGATGCGGCGCATATTGGTAAAATGATCGAGCAAATCGCCAAATTTTTGTTCTCGCTCTTCTGCCGATGTGCTGGTGCGTAAAATGGTCAAAGCTTCCGTGGTGACGGAGCTAATAAAAGCTTCTGCAGGGGGCGTGGCGCGGGCGGTTGTCGCAATCGCCAGCGCGGTAAAAATAACAAAACAAAGACTTAAGGAAGTTAGCAAGGAACGCATTTTTATCTCCTATTCCTCGCCCAGATCAAAAACGTCGGGCAGGCTTTCTATGTCAATTTCACCATTCTTGATTTCTGATGCTCTGTTTTGAAAGTAAAAACTCCGCAGACTAATGTAGAGATCTGCAGACGTTTTGCTCAAATCATCAAGTGGGTCGATCAACTCAGATCGCGTATGCAGAACATCGAGTGCATAGGCGCCGTCGCGATCTTCCCATTGATCGAAATGTGAATAGGGTGTCAGAGCAAAATCCACACCCCGCCCGATGAGATGGCGCGGCGTCGTTGGCCCCAAAAGCGGAATGAAAAGATACGGCCCCGACGGAATACCAGCAACCGCAAGCGTTTGGTCCGTGTCCTCGCGCGGATCATCAATCCCAAAATAAGAGGCCATATCAATTAAGCCGAGCAAGCCAAAAGTTGAGTTGATGACAAAGCGCCCGCTTGATTGCGCAAACCGGCCCCATTGTCCTTGAGCTAAAGCGTTGGCCATTGTGATCGGTTCGGAGATGTTGCGAAAGACATTGCCAATGCCGGTGCGAGCTGGGGACGGGACAATCGTCCGATAGGTCAGAGCTATGGGGCGCGCAAAATATGCATCAAGAAACTGATGGACGGCAAACGATGTGCGGTTAAAACTCTCAAAGGGATCGCGATTAGATGTATCCGCTAAGCCTGGCTGAATTGAGGTCAAGAGCAAGATGGCAAATAACAAGGCGCGAAACATAACCTATCCCCTAGGAGCTGGCGATCGATCAGAATGAGCGTGATGCGATGGCCTATAAATCAAAACGTTTATTGCTTATCGTAAAATCAGGTTTAAGGCAATTCTGAGGCGTATTTCGCCCCCGCGTGATGCTGTCGCAAGGGCAAAATATAGTTTTTTAAGTAATTAATTTTAAATCTTTATTCCATTCTTCTTGACATATAAAGATATCTTTATGTAATTTGCAGGAATGGATCAACTGCTCGATATATTACGCGCCGCTGGCGAGCCCAGTAGGCTCAGGATTTTAGCGATTCTCAACCATGGGGAATTGACCATTGGTGAGTTGACTTATGTCTTGCGTCAAAGTCAACCGCGCATTTCGCGGCATGTTCGGTTGCTGGGCGACGCTGGGCTCCTGCACCGATACCCCGAGGGTAGTTGGGTTTTTTGTCGGCTGGAGCGGCGCGGCGATGTGGGGCGATTATTGTCGCAAATTTTAGAGCATGTCGATCTCGATGCCGGTGTCTTGCAGGCAGATTTGGCGCGTTTAAATGATATCCGCCAAGAGCGGCAGGGTCGCGCCAGTCAATATTTTACTGAAAATGCAGCGACATGGCATGATGTGCAGGCACTTTATGTTCCTGAAACGGAGATCGAGACCCATATGTTGTCGCTTTTCCCGCCTCATGCTCTTGAGTGTTTGCTCGATCTTGGAACGGGAACGGGGCGCATGCTCGAAGTTTTCGGGGCACGGGCAGAAGAGGCGATCGGGTTTGATCTCAACACACAAATGTTGGCGCTGGCGCGGGCGCGGATTTCCGATGCTGGCCTATCAAACTGTCAGGTGCGACAAGCCGATATAGCGGCACTGTCGGTTCCTGCGGCCTCTGCCGATCTGGTGATTTTGCATCAGGTTATGCATTTTCTTGATAATCCAGAGCTCGTCATGCGGGAGGCTGGCCGCGTTTTGAGGGTTGGCGGTAGGGTGATGATCGCCGACTTTGCTAGCCATAGCAAAGAATGGTTGCGCGAAGAGCACGCGCATCGCCGATTAGGGTTTGCGGATGGGGAGATAGCGGAATGGCTGGAGCTCAATGATCTCGCCTTGTTGCATACAAAACATATGGTCAATAAATCCGTGAAGGATGGGTTAGACGTCGTCCTTTGGGTCGCCGAGAAACAAGGGGCAGCGTGACATGACACCAGCGACATCATTTTCTTTCGAGTTTTTTCCGCCTAAGACCGACGCGGCAGAACAAGCACTTTGGCAATCCGTTTCGGTGTTGGCGCCGTTCCTGCCAGATTTTGTATCCGTGACCTATGGCGCTGGAGGAACGACACGCGCGCGCACGCATGATTGTGTAACCCGCCTCGAGAATGAATTTGGTTTGAAGACAGCAGCGCATTTAACTTGTGTGTCGGCTTCCAAGGAAGACGTGAATAAAGTCGTCGACGATTATATCGCGAGCGGCATTGACCACATTGTAGCTTTGCGAGGCGACATGCCGGATTTTGCGCCTTATGAACCGCATCCTGAGGGGTATCAATCAACGGTTGAGCTGGTTGCAGCTTTGCGAGCACGCGGCGTCAGCAATATTTCTGTCAGTGCCTATCCCGAAAAACATCCCGACTCGCCGTCGATTGAGCATGACATAGCATTACTGCGTGCCAAGGCCGAGGCGGGCGCGACACGCGCAATTACCCAATTTTGTTTTGACGATGCGGCGCTGTTGCGGTTTCGCGATCAGCTTGATGCTGAAAAGCTGGCCATTGATGTTTTACCGGGGATCATGCCGACAACAAATTTCGTAGGTGCTTTCCGTATGGCTGAAAAATGTGGTGCGCATGTGCCCGACCATTTACGGGCTCGGTTTGAAGGCTTGGAAGAGGATCTGGTGGCACGTCGCGACGTTGCTTTGGCAGTGGCGTTGGAGCAATGCGATCGCCTGCTGCGGGCTGGCTTTCACGGCATTCATATTTACACTCTCAACCAGGCCGAATTTGCCAGCCAATTAATGACGGAACTGAAAGGCTAATCTTGTTATGTGGACGCGTAGTGATCGCCTAGCGGCTCTCGAAAATATTGCCAGCAAACGGATCTTGTTGCTGGATGGTGCCTTTGGCACGATGGTGCAACGCCATAAGCTCGACGAGGCGGATTTTCGTGGTCAAGAGTTTGTCGATCATGACCATGATCTCAAGGGCAATAATGACATTTTGTGTCTAACAAAGCCGGACATTGTGCGCGGTATTCATGAGGCCTATCTGCAAGCGGGGAGTGATGTTATCGAGACCAATAGCTTTTCGTCGACATCCATCGCACAAGCGGATTATGCCCTCGAGGATTATGCCTATCGTTTAAATTGTGAGGCCGCACGCCTTGCCCGTGAGGCAGCAGATGCCTTTGAAGTCAAACACCCCGAGCGCCCGCGATATGTCGCAGGCGCTATCGGCCCGACCAATCGAACCGCAAGTATTTCGCCCGATGTCAATAATCCGAGTGCGCGATTGGTTACCTATGACGATTTGAAGGAAGCCTATGCGGAAGCTGCTCGCGGCCTGATAGATGGCGGCGCAGATCTGATTTTAATCGAAACCGTTTTCGATACGTTAAACGCCAAAGCGGCCATTCATGCTGTCCTTGATGTTTTTGAAGATGGCGGCATTGAGTTGCCTCTTATCATATCAGGAACGATTACCGACCGCTCGGGGCGGACCTTGTCGGGCCAAACGACGGAAGCTTTTTGGAATAGCGTACGGCATGCCAAACCCTTTGCCATTGGTCTCAACTGTGCCCTCGGGGCAGACGAACTTCGCCCTTATGTTGCAGAGATATCGCGCATCTCAGAAACGCGAACATGCATTTATCCGAATGCAGGCTTGCCCAACGCCTTTGGCGAGTATGATCAGACGGCCCAGCAGATGGGTGATATTATCGCTGAGTTTGCGCAGTCGGGATTTTTAAACATTATCGGTGGTTGCTGCGGGACGACACCTGACCACATCGCCCGAATTGGTGACATCATTGCCGACGCTTCCCCCCGCACGCCTGCGACACCGCCGCGCCGGATGCGTCTGTCGGGTCTCGAGCCGTTCACCTTGACGCCAGAAATCCCGTTCGTGAATGTCGGTGAGCGGACAAATGTGACAGGCTCAGCGAAATTCCGACGCTTAATTGCTGAAGGGGATTACGAGGCAGCACTCGACGTTGCGCGTCAGCAGGTCGAAAATGGCGCGCAAATTATCGACGTCAATATGGACGAGGGCATGCTTGATGGCGTCGCCGCCATGCGGACATTCATGAATTTAATTGCTACCGAGCCAGATATTGCCCGCGTGCCAGTGATGATCGATAGCTCTAAATGGGAGGTCATTGAGGCGGGGCTCAAATGCGTGCAAGGCAAGGCCATTGTGAATTCGATTTCATTAAAGGAAGGCGAAGAGAGTTTCCTGACACAAGCGAAAGCCTGCCGTCGCTACGGCGCGGCTGTGATTGTGATGGCTTTTGATGAACAGGGGCAAGCCGACACAGCGGCGCGGAAAATAGAAATCTGCACGCGCTCCTACAAGCTGTTGACAGAAAAGCTCGGCTTCCCACCCGAGGATATTATTTTCGACCCTAATATTTTTGCCGTCGCGACTGGCATTGAAGAGCACAATAATTACGCTAATGATTTTATCGCTGCGGCGCGCGAAATTCGCCAAAACCTGCCGCACGCGCATATCTCTGGCGGTGTTTCAAATATTTCATTCTCCTTCCGCGGCAATGATCGTGTTCGCGAAGCCATGCATGCAGCTTTTCTATACCATGCCATTGACGCAGGCATGGATATGGGGATTGTGAACGCAGGTCAGCTCGCGATTTATGAAGAAATTGAGCCAGAGCTGCTTGAGGCTGTTGAAGATGTTTTGTTAAACCGGCGCGATGATAGCACAGACCGCTTGTTGAGCGTTGCCGAAGCTTTTCGCGGGCAGGGCGCTCAGGCGCAAGGCGCAGATCTCGACTGGCGTAATGTCGACGTGGCGGCACGTCTGAATTATGCGTTGGTTAATGGCATCACCGACTATATCGAGGCCGATACGGAAGAGGCGCGGCTGGCCATGTCGCGCCCGCTAGAGGTTATCGAGGGCCCCCTGATGGATGGGATGAACCATGTCGGGGAATTGTTTGGTGCTGGTAAGATGTTCTTGCCGCAGGTGGTGAAGTCGGCACGCGTTATGAAACGGGCGGTTGCCTATCTCGAGCCGTTTATGGAGGCAGAGAAACAAGCTGGCGCAGAAAGACGCTCCGCTGGCAAGGTGCTGATGGCAACGGTGAAAGGCGATGTCCACGATATCGGTAAAAATATCGTCGGCGTGGTGCTGCAATGCAATGGTTTCGAGGTCATCGATATGGGGGTGATGGTGCCCGCCGCTGACATTCTCGACCGCGCCAAGCAAGAAAACGTCGATATTATCGGTCTGTCGGGCCTGATCACGCCCAGCCTCGATGAGATGTGTTATGTGGCCGCCGAAATGGAGCGCTCGGGCTTTTCGCTTCCCTTGCTGATTGGCGGGGCGACGACGTCAAAAATTCACACCGCGGTGAAAATCAACCCGAATTATCATCGCGGCCAAGTCGTGTATGTAACCGATGCGAGCCGCGCGGTTGGTGTTGCCTCACGGCTCTTGTCGAAAGAAGCTGGGCCAGACTATCGCGCTGAAATCCGGACGGAATACGAGGCGCTTGCGGCCTCTCATGGGCGACAACAGGAGGCGCGCGATCGCGCCACGCTAGAGGAAGCGCGGGCCAATGCGGCTGCCGTCGATTTTATGACCGCGGCTCCCGTTAAGCCTGGTTTCTTGGGGGCAAAGACGCTGATTGATTACGATCTGGAAGATTTGCGCCGCTATATTGATTGGACACCCTTCTTCCAGAGCTGGGATTTGCATGGCAAATATCCCAATATTTTGCAGGATGAAATTGTTGGCGAGGCAGCCCGCACCCTTTATCAGGATGCCAATGAGATGCTCGATCGCATGATTAGTGAGAAGCTGGTCGAAGCCCGTGCCGTTTTTGGGTTTTTTCCTGCCAATCGCGATGGCGACGATATTGTCATTTACACGGACGACAGCCGCCAACAGGAACACACGCGTCTGCATAGCCTGCGTCAACAAATGAAACGGAAAGCGGGCGGGCGCCCGAATTTTGCCATCGCTGATTTTATTGCTCCGTGTGGGAGTGGTATCGCTGATTATATTGGATGCTTTGCTGTGACGGCAGGGCATGGTGAGGATGATCTGGCGCGCGCCTTCGAGGCCGACGGTGATGATTATAGCAGCATTATGTCGAAAGCTCTGGCAGACCGTTTGGCAGAAGCTTTTGCTGAGCGCCTGCACCAAAGGGTGCGGACGGAGTTTTGGGGCTATGCACCCGATGAAGACCTCGATAATCAGGCGCTGATCGATGAGGCTTATAAAGGTATTCGGCCTGCCCCTGGGTATCCAGCGCAACCCGATCACACCGAGAAGCAGATCATTTTTGATCTCCTCGACGTCGAAAACAGTGCGGGCATTAAGCTCACCTCGAGTTTTGCAATGTGGCCGGGCGCGTCGGTCTCAGGTTTGTATTTTGCTCACCCCGAAGCGCAATATTTTGGTGTTGGTAAAATTGACCGTGACCAAGTTGAAGATTATGCCCGTCGCAAAGCCATGTCGGTACAAGACTGCGAGCGCTGGCTTGCGCCGATTCTCAATTACACGCCCTAGCGACAGGCAACCATTCAGCCTATAAGGCGTATAGGGCAAAGGAGCGGCGTATGTCCCTGTGGGGAAAAATTACGGGTATTGCAGCAGGATATGCGCTCGGCGGTGTTCCGGGTGCGCTGGTCGGCGGGTTGCTCGGGCATTTTTTCATGGATCGATTGGGCGATGATGATGTTGCCTTCACCATCGCCTTGATTGCATTAGCCGCCAAAATGACGCGCGCGGACGGAAGTGTCTCTCCAATTGAAATTGAAGCTGTGCATCAGGTCTTGCGCGTTCCAGACAAAGAACGGGCCAACATGGAGCGCGTGTTTCGGTTGGCTCAGGCCGATGTCGCCGGCTTCGATGCTTATGCCCGCCAAATTGCAGATTTATATCGCACGCGGCCGCAAGTTCTTGAAGATGTCCTGGATGTGCTCCTGTTTATCGCCCATGCGGATGGCGTTTTGCATCCCGCCGAGAAGCAGTTCCTTGAAATTGTTGCTGAGATTTTTGACATTGATAAAGCGCGGTTTGCGATGATTGCATCGCGCCATGGCCAAGGAGAGATACAAGATCCTTATTTGGTTCTTGGGGAGACGCCAAGTGCAAGTGACAGCACCATTCGCGCGGCTTATTATCGCGCCGTGCGAGAGAACCATCCTGACCAGCTCCAAGCGCGGGGCATGCCGCCAGAAATGTTGCACATTGCGACCGCACGCATGGCCGCTATTAACGAGGCTTGGGGGATGATTAAGGAGGCGAGGAAGTTATGAGTGATCAAATCGACGCAATGAAAAAAGCGGCCGCTTTAGAGGCATTGGCACTGGTGCAAGATGGCATGCGGTTGGGACTGGGGACAGGCTCAACGGCGAAGCATTTTGTCGCTGGGCTGGGTGAGCGAGTTGCTGCTGGCCTGCAAGTTATTTGTGTGCCGACATCTGAGGCAACGCGGTTACAGGCCGAGGCGGCTGGCATTACGCTTGACGATCTTGGCAATTTGGGACGGCTTGACCTCACGGTTGATGGCGCTGATGAAATTGATCCTTCGATGCGCCTCATCAAAGGCGGCGGGGCTGCTTTGTTGCGCGAAAAAATTGTGGCCGCCGCTTCTGAGGTCATGGTGGTAATTGCGGATGACAGTAAATGCGTCGACCAACTGGGGCAGTTTCCGCTGCCCGTCGAGGTCAACAGTTTCGCGCATCAAGCAACGGCGGTCATGATTGCCGATGTGATCGCGCGCACGGGCAATACTGGCGAAGTCATATTACGGATGGGGACAAAAGGGCCAGTGCTCACCGATGGTGGGCATTATATTTACGATTGTCATCTTGGGCAGATCGAGGTTTGTGAAGACCTCGCAGTTCAGTTGAACCAGATCCCGGGTGTCGTCGAGCACGGTCTCTTTATCGGTCTTGCCAAGGCGGCTTTCATCGCGGGCGCAAACGGCGTTTCGCGTATGGGGCAGCTTTAGGCGGTGCAGGGGGATTGCCGACATGGCAGATGATTTTGACTATGACTTGTTAGTGATCGGCGCTGGTAGTGGCGGCGTGCGGGCGGCGCGTATGAGTGCGTCTTATGGCGCCAAGGTGGCGATTGTCGAGGAATATCGGGTTGGTGGTACCTGCGTGATACGCGGATGTGTGCCTAAGAAGCTGTATGTTTATGCCAGTCATTTTAAGGAAGAATTTGAGGATGCCGCTGGTTTTGGCTGGCAAGTGCCGCCAGCTATATTTGATTGGCCGACCTTGCGCCGCAATAAAGACACTGAAATTGATCGGCTGAACGCTATTTATACCCGCAATCTTGGTGCCAGTGGGGTCGAGATTATTGAAGGCCGCGCCCGCCTGACAGGTCCGCACACTGTGAGCATTGGGGAACGCACGATTACTGCGGCGCATATCTTGATTGCGGTTGGGGCGACCCCAAACATGCCGCAAATACCGGGTATTGAACACGCCATTACCTCTAACGAGGCTTTTGATTTAGAGACTTTGCCAGACACGATGACCATTGTTGGTGGTGGCTATATTGCGGTTGAATTTGCTGGAATTTTCAATGGCCTCGGGGTGAAAACAGATCTCGTGTATCGTGGAGCGCAAATCTTGCGGGGGTTCGACGATGATATCCGCGATCACTTGAGTGCCGCCATGCAGGCGCGCGGCGTGACGCTGCGGCTCAACAGCAATATCACATCGATTACGCCGCAAGGCGATGGCTTTAAGGTTGCTTACGAAGACGGTCAGAGCACCGAAACAGGGCTTGTCATGTATGCCACGGGGCGGGTGCCTTACACGCGCGACCTGGGTCTGGAGGAGGTCGGTGTTGCTCTCGGCGCCAAGGGCGAAGTGGTTGTCGATGCCTTTTCGCAATCATCTGTGCCATCGATTTACGCAGTTGGCGATGTTACAGAGCGCGTGGCTCTGACACCTGTGGCTATTCGTGAAGGGGCGGCCTTTGCCGAAACAGTGTTTAACAATAATCCGCTGGCCGTCGATCACAGTATCATTCCGACTGCAGTTTTTTCGCAACCGGAAATTGGGACGGTAGGGATGAGCGAAGCTGAGGCGCGGCGCAACCATGCGGTCGATATATACAAAGCACGCTTTCGCCCGATGAAAAATACGCTTTCGGGCAATGCCGAACAGATGCTGATGAAGCTAATTGTTGACAAGGCGACTGACAAGGTTCTGGGGCTACATATTATAGGGCCAGCGGCAGGCGAAATGATCCAAGCTTTTGGTATTGCTGTCACGATGGGCGCAACCAAAGCGCAATTTGACGCTACCATCGCTGTCCATCCGACAGCGGCCGAGGAAATGGTGACGTTTAAGACACCCGAGGCCGATTAGGCGACAGCGCGGTTTTTATCGTTCGAACCGTGAATATGCTCGGCGATCAAAAATGCCAGCTCAAGTGCTTGAGATCCGTTCAATCGTGGGTCGCAATGCGTGTGGTAGCGCGATGATAGGTCTGCTTCTGAGATAGCCTGTGCGCCGCCAAGGCACTCGGTAACATTTTGGCCTGTCATCTCGAAGTGAATGCCCCCTGGGAAGGTACCTTCCGCTGCATGGACATCGATAAAGTTTTTAACCTCGCTGAGGACCATGTCGACGGGGCGTGTTTTGTAGCCGTTTGACGCCTTAATTGTATTGCCGTGCATCGGGTCGCAAGACCAAACAACTGTGTGCCCTGCGCTTTTGACAGCGCGAATTAGTTGTGGCAGGTGATCGCCGACTTTGTCATGCCCAAAGCGAGCAATCAGTGTGATCCGGCCGGGCTCATTTTGCGGGTTCAGCTTATCAAGCAAAACGACAAGTTCCTCAGGCGCGAGCGACGGCCCGCATTTAATACCAATCGGGTTTTTAATGCCGCGCATAAACTCGACATGAGCGCCATCGGGTTGGCGCGTGCGATCGCCAATCCACAGCATATGCGCCGAGGTGCAGTAATGGTCTCCTGATGTGCTGTCGAGGCGGGTCAGGGCTTCTTCGTAGCCCAATAAAAGCGCTTCGTGGCTGGTGAAGAAGTCCACCATACCCATTTGCGGCGCTGTTCGGCTGTCAATGCCGCAGGCTTGCATGAAAGCCAGTGCTTCATCAATTTTGCTCGCCATGGCTTCGTAGCGTTCGCCTTGCGGACTATTGGCGACAAAGCCCTGGTTCCATCGGTGCACCTCGCTGAGGTCGGCATAGCCGCCCTTAGCGAATGCGCGCAGAAGATTGAGGGTCGACGCCGCTTGCCGATAAGCTGCTATCTGCCGTTCTGGGTTGGGAACGCGCGCGTCACTGTCAAATTCAATGGCATTAATAATGTCACCGCGATAGCTCGGTAATTCGACGCCATCGATAGTTTCGGTGTCAGCCGAGCGCGGCTTGGCGAACTGGCCCGCCATCCGACCAACTTTGATAACCGGCATTTTGGCACCAAAGGTGAGAACAACCGCCATTTGTAGGAGCACGCGGAATGTGTCGCGAATATTGTCGGCATGGTGTTCGGCAAAGCTCTCGGCACAATCGCCACCTTGCAATAAAAAGGCTTTGCCAGCGGCGACATCAGCGAGTTGCTTTTTGAGGTTGCGCGCTTCACCGGCAAACACGAGAGGGGGGAAGCCGGCGAGCCGCTGCTCAACCGTTGTGAGCAGGTCTTGATCTGGATAAGACGGTACTTGCTTAACCGGAAAGCTGCGCCAAGAATTTGGTGACCAATTCTGTGTCATAAGAAAACCTCACTGTTACTCTTCATATACGGCGAAGCCAGCCGAAATTAAACCCCCAAGAGTTTGATTTTTAGCTTTTTTATCATGGTAGCGGGGAATTCGTGACTTGTCGCCTTGGGGCTGTCGCGCTACACAGTACAAAGATTGGAGTGGTTATGAAATTTGCTCTTTTGCAAGATAATCCAACAGTTGGAGCGTTGCAGGCGAATGCCGCCTTATTGCGTCAGGCGCGCAAACAGGCAAAGGACGTCGCATGTGTGGTTGCAAGCGAGCTTTTTTTGACAGGGTATCCGCCGGAAGATTTGGTTTTGAAGCGGGCTTTTGTTTCGCATTGCCGCGAAATTGCAGAGGCTGTCGCGCGCGACACCGCAGATGGCGGCCCAGCCGTGATTTTCGGCCTTCCATGGGTCGAAAATGGGCAACTCTATAACAGTGTGATGCTGGCGGATGGCGGCCAATATGCAGTTCGCCATAAGGTGCATTTACCCAATTACGCTGTGTTTGATGAAAAAAGGTTGTTTACCAGTGGTTCCATGCCTGATCCCGTTGAGCTTCGGGGGATGCGGATTGGTCTCCCGATTTGTGAAGATTTGTGGTTTAGCGATGTCGCCTTACACCTCAAATCACATGGTGCCGAACTTCTAATTTCTCCCAATGGTTCGCCTTATGAAACAAACAAACATGCGCAACGCTTGACGCATGTTCGGAAGCGCTGTCTCGAGACGCGTTTGCCCTTGGTCTATGTCAATCAATTGGGCGGGCAAGATGAATTGGTCTTCGATGGCTCCAGCTTTGTGATGAATGCGGCCGGACAAATTGTACACCAGCTGCCGCGTTGGCAGAACGATTTGTCAGTTTTTGACGCGAGTTCGGCGTTGGGCGAGGGGCGCGATGATCCGGCTGCCGATAGCCATGCGGATATGTATCAAGCCGCTATGCTTGGTTTGCGCGACTACGTTGAGAAAAATCATTTTCCGGGCGTTTTGCTCGGTCTGTCGGGTGGCGTGGATAGTGCCTTATGCGCTGCCCTCGCGGTTGACGCGATTGGCGCGGACCGCGTGCGCTGCTTTATGTTGCCGTCGCGCTTTACCAGCGCGGCGAGCCTCGACGACGCGACGGCCTGCGCAAAAGCACTCGGGGTACAACTCGACACGATTGCGATATCGCCGATGGTGGAAGCGGGTGAAGGCAGTCTAGCCCCCTTATTTGCCGGCCGCGCGCGTGATATTACGGAAGAAAATATTCAGTCGCGTATTCGCGGTACGTTGCTCATGGCTCTCTCCAATAAGCTCGGTCATATGCTCGTAACGACAGGAAACAAAAGCGAAGTGTCGGTCGGTTATGCCACACTCTATGGTGATATGAATGGTGGCTATAACCCAATCAAAGATATTTATAAGACCGATGTGTTTGCCCTGTGTCGGTGGCGTAATAGAAGCAAGCCGCTAGGTGGTAAAGGCCCAGAAGGCCTCGTAATACCCGTATCCATTATTGAAAAGCCACCCAGCGCCGAGTTACGCGAAGACCAAAAGGACGAGGACAGTCTGCCGCCATATGATATTCTCGACGGCATTTTGATGGCGCTGGTCGAGGATGAGTGTGGCTTCGATGATATGGTTGCGCGCGGCTTTGCACCCGAGACCGTTAAGCAGATCGAACACCTGCTTTATGTATCTGAATATAAACGACGGCAGTCGGCGCCCGGCCCGAAAATTGGCCGTCGTAATTTTGGGCGCGACCGTCGCTACCCGATTACCAATGGTTTTCGCGATGGTCGTTTTAAAGGTTAATCAGTAATTAGGTAAGAGAAGACTAGCTATGACCGTTCGTACCCGTTTTGCGCCCAGCCCCACTGGTTTGTTACATGTTGGCAATGCGCGCGCTGCTTTATTTTGCTGGCTTTATGCACGCCGCCACGCGGGTGAGTTCATGTTGCGCCTTGACGATACGGATGTGGCGCGCTCGGAAGAAAAATTTGCGACGGCGATCGAAGACGATCTGGCTTGGCTGGGCTTGTCGATTGATCTGCGGGCGCGTCAATCGCAACGTTTCGAGCGTTATGATGCGGTTTTGGCCGACCTCAAAACCCGTGGGCTGGTATATGCCTGTTACGAAACACCCGATGAATTAGAGCGTAAGCGCAAACGCCAATTGGCGCGCGGGTTACCGCCTGTTTATGACCGCGCTGCATTGGAAATGAGTGATGCCGATCGAGCCGCTTTAGAGGCCGAAGGGCGCAGCCCGCATTGGCGTTTTAAGCTGTCGGGCGCCACTGTTGAGTGGGTGGACCTAATCCGCGGCGAACAAAAAATCGAGACGTCGAGCTTATCCGACCCGGTTCTCATTCGTGCCGATGGCAGTTATCTCTACACCTTACCGAGCGTGATCGACGATATTGATTTTGCTATCACCCATGTTGTACGTGGCGAAGATCACGTTACCAATACAGCGACGCAGGTGGAAATTTTCAAAGCCTTAGGCGCGTCTATCCCTGCATTCGCTCATTTTTCATTATTGCAGTCGGCCGATGGGGGCGGCTTGTCAAAACGTTTAGGCGTTTTGTCATTGCAGGATTTGCGCGACATGGGCTTGGAAGCCATGAGTGTCAATAGTTTGATCGCGCGGCTGGGCTCAGCCGATCCGATTGAGGCTTTTGCAGCGCTCGACCCGCTCATCGAAGGCTTCGATTTTGGTCGTCTCGGACGCGCCCCGGCACGTTTTGATGTCGAAGAGCTAAAGCGCCTGAATAAAAAATTAATGAATGAGTTGCCCTTGGAGGCGGTTGCCGATCGTTTGCAGGGCATGGGGCTCGAGATTGACGCCGTGATGTGGGAAACCATTCGCGGTAATTTGCAAAGTGTTCATGATGCGGCAGATTATTTTGCGATCATTAATGGCGCCGTGAAACCTGAAATCGCAGCCGAAGATGCTGGGTATATCACGGCGGCACTGTCTTTATTGCCAGATGACCCCTGGTCGGAGGCGACATGGGGCGCTTGGACCGAAGCACTCAAAGCTGAGACAGGGCGCAAGGGTAAGTCGCTTTTTATGCCCCTGCGCTTGGCGCTGACAGGGCAGGCCCATGGCCCCGAAATGCAAAATTTAATTTTGCAAATTGGTCGCGATCGGGTCGTGAAGCGACTGCAAGGTGAGACAGGCTAAGACCATCTCACAAAAAATTCAGTTTCATTATTCAGCAAAGCTGGCGATAGTTAGGATATGAAAAAGCGCAAATTATATTTATTCGACACGACGTTACGCGATGGCCAGCAAACGGCTGGCGTTGACTTTAGTGTTGCGGATAAAATCCGCATTAGCGCCGCGCTTGACCAGCTTGGACTCGATTATATTGAGGGCGGTTATCCGGGGGCCAATCCCACCGATAGTCAGTTTTTTGCCGAAGCACCGCCCCTCAAGAGAGCAAAACTGACAGCCTTTGGGATGACCAAGCGGGCAGGCCGTAGCGCTGACAATGATCCAGGCTTTCGTGAAATCTTAGAAGCCAATGCAGACGCCGTTTGCTTGGTGGCAAAGTCTTGGGACTACCATGTTGATGTTGCTCTGGGGATTCCGCGTGAGGACAATTTGCAGACCATCCGCGAGAGTGTTTTAGCTGTCGCCGAAGCGGGACGAGAGCCGATGATCGATTGTGAGCATTTTTTTGACGGCTATAAGGCTAATCCCGACTACGCGCTGGCCTGTATCGATGCCGCTTTGAATGCCGGAGCGCGCTGGGCCGTTTTATGCGACACGAATGGCGGAACTTTGCCGCAAGAAGTATACGACATTGTTTCCGCCATTGCGGATCGGTTCGACGGCGCAAATCTCGGTATTCATGCTCATAATGATACGGAGAATGCAGTGGCCAATTCTTTGGCCGCGATTGAGGCTGGTGTCTGTCAAGTGCAGGGGACGTTAAACGGTCTGGGAGAACGCTGTGGGAATGCGAATATTATTTCCCTGATCCCATCCTTAATGTTGAAGCCACGTCTGGCTGATCAGATCGACATCTCCATCGCAAAAGAGGATCTCGCGAGTTTGACGCAAGTTTCGCGCTTGTTAGATGATATTCTAAACCGCACGCCAAATCGACATGCCCCATATGTTGGCGCCTCAGCCTTCGCACATAAAGGTGGGATTCACGTTTCCGCTGTAATGAAAGATCCCTCCACATATGAACATGTGGCACCAGCTTTGGTTGGGAACCAGCGTACAATCTTGGTCTCTGATCAAGCAGGTAAAAGTAATATTCTCGATCGGCTCAATTCCGCTGGCATTGCGGTCGAAAAAGATGATCCGGCTGTCGATCGGATCCTTTTTCAGGTCAAGTGCAAAGAGGCTGAAGGGTATAGCTATGATGGGGTGGGGGCCTCGTTCGAGATTTTGGCCTTGCGTGAACTTGATCGTGTCGAAGACTTCTTTGACGTCGCTGGCTATGAAGTGCGCGTGGAGAAGTCGGGCGGTGGCGGTGCGGTTTCGGAGGCATCGGTTCGCCTTGTTATCGATGGTGAATTGGTCGAGACCAAGGGCACTGGAAATGGCCCCGTTAACGCTTTGGATAATGCCTTTCGGGGTGATTTGCGGCGCTATGCGAGTGTGATCGACGATATGCGTCTGACCGATTATAAGGTTCGCATATTGAATACGGGTACCGAGGCGGTCACGCGTGTGACCATTGAAAGCAAAGACAGCCGCGGTCACACCTGGCGAACGATCGGCGTTAACGAGAATATTGTTGTTGCCTCTTTTGAAGCCTTGCGGGATGCGTTAATATATAAGCTGTATAAGGATGGCGTCAGCGCTACCCCCCATTAATTGGGGTTGCTGGCGTCCATCAAAAGCGACAGAGCTGATCTGAGAAAGAAAAATTATATGCGAAGCCTAACGTCTGTTCTCGTTCCTATTCATCCTGAAGGGTACAGGTTTATTGCTATTTTTGCCCTTCTGGACGTTTTGTTTTTTCTCGTTTCGCCAGTGCTGGGGTGGATTGGTGTTATTTTGGTGCTCTGGTGCACTTATTTCTTCCGCGACCCAGCGCGGACAACACCGCAGCGCGATGGTTTGATTATCAGCCCCGCCGATGGCGTTGTGAATATGATCACTGAGGCGGTGCTGCCACCTGAACTTGGTCGCGGATTGGAAAAGCGCACTCGCGTGTCGGTATTTATGAATGTTTTTAATTGCCACGTGAACCGCATGCCCGTGAGCGGGACGGTTGAGAAATCCTTATATCGCACGGGGCAGTTTCTAAATGCCGATTTGGATAAGGCCAGCGAAGCCAATGAACGCCATACAATGCAGGTAGCCTTGCCTGATGGCAGCGATATTGTCGTCGTGCAAATTGCCGGCTTAGTGGCGCGGCGTATTGTGAATTACGCCAATGAAGGGGATCAATATACAGTCGGTGAGCGTTTTGGGTTGATCCGTTTCGGTAGCCGCTTGGATATTTACCTGCCTGAAGGCGTTATCCCGATGGTTGCGGTCGGTCAAACGGCTATTGCGGGCGAGACTGTTCTCGCTGATGCGGATAGCGATGAAGCGGCCCGCGAGGCCGTTACCCAGTGATGGTTGACGCACAGGAAAAGTCGAGTAAGCGCGGCAAGCGCTTATATCCTTTAGCCAAGTTGATACCAAATGCCCTCACGCTGTTGGCGCTTAGCCTTGGTTTAACGGCGGTTCGGTTCGGGCTTGTTGGAAAATATGAAATGGCCGTGTTATCGATTTGCGCTGCGGCTTTTCTTGATATGCTCGACGGGCGTATTGCGCGTCTACTCAAAGCTGAAAGCCCAATGGGCGCGCAGCTCGACAGTCTGGCTGACTTTATGAGTTTCGGCCTTGCGCCGATTTTGGTTCTCTATGTCTGGGGCTTGAGCGAGTTACACCGCGTCGGCTGGATGGTGCTGATCTTTTTTGGAGCGTGCTGCGCCCTGCGGCTGGCGCGTTTTAACGCAACGATCGATGACCCAGATCGGCCACAATGGATGCGCGAATATTTTATTGGTGTGCCAACGCCCGCTGCGGGCATTTTGGTTTTGGCCCCGATTTGGTTGCAGTTTTCTGATTGGCTAGACCTGCGCTCAATGCCTTGGGTTATTATTATTTATACCGTCTCGATCGCATGTCTGATGGTCTCACGTTTGCCAACATTCTCAGGCAAAGGGCGTTTGGCAAGCGTGCCCCGCGAACATGTTTTGCCAATTATGGTGACGGTGGCGCTCTTAGCGGCTGGCTTGTTTACCTTCCCGTGGCTGGGTCTTTCATTTCTCTGCGGTCTTTACGTGCTGGCTTTGCCTTTCGGCTATTCAAGTTTTCGCCGACGCTCGGAGATGGCGACAGAGTAGCTAGAGCTCTCTAGCCATCAAGAGCATCGATCTGAAAGAGCGGGTTTACGCACCGCGAAGAGCAGCCAGTCGATCGCGACCCCAATGCCGCACATGCGCAAATCTCTCGGGCAGGGTAATCATCACGGGCACCAAAATAAGGGTGAGAAGTGTCGAAAACCCAAGGCCGAAGATGATGGCGGTGGCAAATTGCACCCACCAGAACCCTTCGGGAGCGCCAAATTCCACTGATCGGCTGACCACATTCACCGTGACGTGTAAGGCCATTGGCAAAAGCCCGATCATCGTCGTCACCGTGGTAATCAGGATAGGGCGTAGCCTCTGCGCTGCGGCGCGCAATATAGCATCGCGCGATGACATATCGCGGTTCAAACGTTGGAAGGTGTCGATTAAAACGATCGAGTTGTTAACGACGATACCGGCCAGTGCAACAATGCCCGTACCCGTCATCACGACGCTAAACAATTGTCCCGTCAGCAGCATGCCCAGCATCACGCCCACCGTCGACATGATGACGGTAGAGAGCGTAACGAAGGACAGATAGATCGAGTTGAATTGCAACAGCAGCACGATAAACATCAAGAACAAGGACGCGATCATAGCCTTGCCCAAAAACTCTGCGGCGTCTCTTTGTTCTTTGTTGGCGCCAAGCAGGTCAACTTTCACGCCAGCGGGCAAGGTCACACCTGTGAGCCATTGTTTGAAATCTTGCACAGCTTTATCGGCGATAATCTTGCGCCCTGTCTCTGGGTCGATCCGCGTATTGGCCCGCAGATTAATAACGCGCAAGCCGTCCTTGCGTGATATTTGTCCGATTTTTTGCCCTGCATCCCGCGTCACGAAGGCTGAGATCGGCACGAGACCAGAAGGCGTGGCAACCCTTAATTCATCGAGCTGATCGATGGAGCGACTATCGACGGGAAAACGGGCGCGGATATCAAGCTCGTCCTCGGAATCGTCGGGGCGGTAGTGGCCAACCAACACGCCGCCAGTAACAAATTGCACGATGCCGCCGAGTTGCCCAATGTCAACGCCAAACCGCCCCGCGGCTTCGCGGTCAACAACGAGAGACCATTCAATACCGGGTAAGTCGCGGGTGTCCTCGACATCTTGCACTTGATCGGTTCGGCCATCTAAATAGCCACGAATGATTTTGGCGGCTTGGTTCAGAGCGGCAAAATCATGCCCCGATATTTCGATTTCGATATCTTTCCCTGTCGGTGGCCCGTCTTCGCGTTTTCGGGTTTCAACATAGATACCCGGTATGCGGTTCGCTTGCTCTTCGATATCGGCAAGAATGAGAGACGACCTCTTGCGGGATGAGAAGTGCGAAAACTCAACCAATATGCGCCCGATTGTATCGCGCGGCTGATTACGCTCGCCGCTCAATGCGCTGTCGCCAGAGACAGCCGAGACGCTGAAGGCGGACTCGATGCCGGGCGTATTGATGATAATGGCTTCAACCCGTTTGGTCAGACGGTCAGAGTCCTGTGCTGATAAATTACCGCGCGCACGGACAAATACATTGGCCTGATGCGGTTCCATTTGGATAAAAAATTCGACGCCGCGACCGAACTGACCATAAAGGCTTAAAACGCCGTACATGAGGACAATAGCACCGAGTAATGTCCGGCCTGGATATTCGATACATTTGGCGATGAAGCGGACATAGCGTCCGGTAAAGCCGGGCATTTCACGAACATCAAGATCGCTCTCAGCGGCCAACCCCGATAAGACCTCATCGCCTTCTTGCTCTGATTTCCCAAATAGCCCACCGAGTACGGGCAGAAATATCATTGCCGTTACCAGGGAGGCCAAGAGCACAATAATCACTGTGATGGGTAGATAGGACATAAAGCGCCCACTTACGCCTGGCCAGAACAGCATGGGACCAAAGGCCGCCAAGGTTGTGAGCGTGGACGAGGTGACGGGCCAGAACATGCGCGATGCGGCCAGCGCATAGGCGCGCTGACGGGTGTCGCCTTCGGCCATTTTGCGATCGGCATATTCGACAATCACAATCGCGCCATCGACCAAAATACCAACCGAGAGCACTAGCCCAAACAAGATCATAAGATTGAGCGTGTAACCGAGGACGTCGATGATAAAAAATCCGATCAAGAATGAGGTCGGGATGGCAACCCCAACCAACAAGGCCGAGCGCAGTCCGAGCGCGGCAATGACGAGGATCATCACCAAGGCAATCGCGTTGGTGATCGAGACTTCCAGCCCACCAATCATGTCATAAATGACAGTCGAGAAATCGGAGGAGTAATCGACCTTGATGGTCTCTGGCCAGTTGGCTGTAAAGGCGTCTGAGACCTCTCGGACGTCAGCGGTTGTGTCGATAATGTTGGCGCCAATGCGCTTTGTTACTTCGATCGAGATCGCCGACTTGCCATTATAGCGGGCGAAGGCGGTGGCATCTTTAAAACCGCGCCGAATTTGCGCGATGTCAGACAAGCGCACCACAGCGTCGCCATCGGTTTTAATCGCGATGGTTTCTAGGTCTTGAATATCTTCAATTAACCCTGGCACATTGATCGAGAAACGCCCCGAGCCATTATCGATCGACCCAGCTGGGATCAGCCGATTGTTCTGAGCGATGATTTGATAAATTCGATTGGGCGTTATGCCGTGAACTTCCATCATGCGGGGATCAATAATGATCTCAAGAAGTTCTTCGCGATTGCCCACGAGATCGGCTTCGAGCACGCTCGGCAGAGCAGCAATTTCATCTTTCAAGGCCTGAGCGCGTTGGTACAATTCGCGCTCTGGCGCGTCGCCCGACAGGTTCACCATAATGACTGGGAACAGGGCGGCATTAAATTCGCGAATGGTGGGTTCTTCGGCGTCTTCGGGGAGTTCGGATTTGGCGGCGTCTACTTTTTCGCGGACGTCGATCAAGGCTTGATCTTTATCGAAGCTAACATCGAATTTTAAAATCACGGCGCCATAATTTTGCGCCGCCGTCGAGATGACCTCCTCGACGCCTGACAGGCGCCGCAATTCAAGCTCGAGCGGCTTCACAATCAAGCGCTCGGCGTCGGCGGGAGAAATGCCAGGTAGGATCACCCCGACATAAATATAGGGGATTGGAATGTCAGGGTCGGCTTCCCGAGGGATTGTGGAATAAGCCGCCATGCCGCCGATTACCAATGCCATCATGATGGTGAGAACGGCTCGGCTGCGCTTGATCGCCCATAAGACAAATTGAAACATAGTGTCGACCTTGCCCTAATTATTTGGCGCTAAAGCGCTCTAGGGTTTTCCCTTGCTCTTCCGCGCCAGACGGAATGGTGACTGTCTCGCCATCGCGAATATAGTCTTGTCCAACGACAATCAAATCGGCGCCATCTTCTAGCCCGGTAACCCAAGCGCTATCTGCAGCATTGGCGATCACGTCGACGGCGATAAATTTGGCTTTGCCATCTTTTACAACGCGAACGCCGACGACGCCCTCATCTCCAAGGGTCATCACCGTTTGCGGAATGCGTGTCGCGCGAATAAGGCCAGAGAAAATACTAACTTCGGCGCTGACCCCGTCGCGTAGTTTGTTATCAGCATTGGGGACTTCAATTTCGACTTGAAAGGTTCGCGTCATGGCACTCGGGCTCTCGGCGATATACTGCAGTATGCCTGAAGTGGTCTCGCCCGTTGCCAAAACAATATCTGCCGACGAACCGCTTTCGAGCATTTGCACTTGCGTTTCGCTGACGTGAGCCACAACCAATAAGGGATCTTTATCGAGGATCTTGGCGCACAGCCCACCTGCTGGGATGAAATCGCCGACCTCAAGTGGTAAACGGTCGACAATCCCATCGAAGGGTGCTCGGACACGCGTGCGCCCAAGCTCGACCTCGCGCATTTTTGTCAGCGCCCGCGCAGCGTCGAAAGCTGCTTTGGCGGCGGCGACTTGGCTTTTCGAGGTGTGACCTTTTTCAAATAATTTTTTGGCGGCTTGATATTCAATTGACCGTGCGTCCTGAAGGGCACGGGCTTCCTCGAGCTGAGCGGATCTGGCGCCAACATCAATTTGGCAGACAATATCACCTTTCTTAACCCGGGCACCTTTGTCCACGGGTAGTTTGGCGATCGCACCGGCCGTTTCTGCCGCTAGGTTTACATGGCGGTCTGCTTCCGTGCGGCCTTGGAGCTGGATGACGCGGCGGTGATCCTCTTGATAGACCGTTTCAACTTGCACCAGAAAAGCATTATCAAGCGCGTCGCGCTCTGTTATGGCGCGCGCGTCGTGGCTCTCTTTATCATTGAACAAAACGCCGCTCACGACCCAGAAAAAAAGGGCAACCGTTATTCCACCGGCGAGTAACACCGAGTTATTACTTGGGAGTTTCTCACGCATACGCGCCAAGAAACCGCGAGGACTAGGGTCCTGGGAGGAGGACGGATAATTCATAAAATTCTCTCGGTTTACAGCCTATAAATAGGGTGCCAGTAGCGTTATTTCCAGATTCTCCCCTATTTAACGGAGATTATTGGGTTTGTCTGTCAAAAATGACGGTTTGTTCATAAAGTCGCAGGTGATTTCTTGCGCCCCAAGTCGGGTTTGGCTCTTTTTTTTCAGCGCGGACTGGTGTTATCCTAATCAGCATGGACGCTTTGTGCATCGCCAAATTGTGCCACAATGAGGACGATTCGAGTTTCAGGGGAAAAAGTTGCGCAATCTTGTCTCACTAGTGGCGGTTCCGCTCTTTGTTTTGGCGTTTAGTCTCGCCGATTATATTGTCCTGCAGGCGCATTATTACTTCTATAATTATCGCAATCCACTTACTGACCGAGGCACCTATAGCAGATCAGCTATGGTGGTTTCGGCGCATAGCTTAGCCAGTGAGGTTGGCCGTACCGTGATGGCGAGTGGCGGTAATGCCTTTGATGCTGCCGTTGCGGTCAATTTTGCTTTGGCTGTGGTCTATCCGCAGGCGGGGAATATTGGCGGCGGTGGCTTCATGGTCTATCGCCTCACCTCGGGTGAAACGGGAACCCTCGATTTTCGTGAAACTGCCCCCGCCGCTGCGTCGGCCACCATGTATCTCGACGATGACGGTAATGTCGAAGCAGGCAAGTCGCTCGAGGGCGTGCTCGCGGTCGGGGTGCCTGGAACCGTTGCTGGGATGGTCGAATTGCATCAACGCTTTGGAACGATTGCGTGGCCGGAATTACTGACCCCCGCAATTCGACTAGCATTTAATGGCTTTCCCTTGACCGAGAAGGGGGCCGCGATGCTGAACCGCTATCGCGACAGTTTCGCGAAGCTGAACCGTGGTGAAACAGCTTTTGTTGGCGCGTCGCCATGGCGCGCGGGCGATATTTTGAAGCAACCCGATTTGGCCGCGGCCCTGCGGCGCATTATGACATCGGGGCGCGAGGGTTTTTATGATGGCCAAACGGCCGAACTGTTGGTCGACGAAATGCAATCAGCGGGCGGGCTGATTACGCGAGAAGATCTCGCCACCTATCGTCCGAAGTGGCGCGACCCTATTCGTTTTTCGTATCGCGGCCATGACATTATCACCATGCCGCCGCCATCCAGTGGCGGCGTGGCTTTGGCGCAGCTCTTGACCGCGACTGAAGCGTTTCCAATCCACTCTTACGGGCATAATACCGATAATTATATTCACTTTCTGGTTGAGATGGAGCGTCGCGTATATGCCGACCGGGCCGTCTATCTCGGCGATACTGATTTTGTGGATGTGCCGCTCAATCGCCTCATGTCGCGTGATTATATCGGTCAGCGCATGGCAGATATTAAGCCGCTGGTCAAAACCGATAGTAGTTTGGTCGGCGCGGGGCAGGTCAGTGTGATTGAAAGCGTTGAGACCACCCATTTTTCGATTGTCGACCCTGCGGGCAATGCGGTGTCGCTCACGACAACGCTGAACGGAAATTTTGGGTCGAAAGTCGTTGTGCAAGGAGCTGGATTTTTTCTCAATAATGAAATGGATGATTTTGCCATTAAAAAGGGACGACCAAATCAATTCGGGTTGATTGGCGGGCAGGCCAATGCCATCGCGCCAGGGAAACGAATGCTAAGCTCGATGACGCCGACGATTGTTGAAAAGGATGGCCAGCTCAAATTGGTTTTGGGCACGCCTGGAGGCTCCACCATTATTACCTCGGTCTATCAGACCTTATTGAATGTTATCGAGTTCGGCATGACGGCGCAGCAAGCAGTTAATGCGCGCAAGTTTCACAGCCAATGGCAACCTGATATTGTCCTCTTTGAGAAAGGGACGCCCGATGTTTTTGATATTATCGGGCTGCGGGCCCGTGATCATAAACTTGTGATGTGGCCGGGGTTTTCCTACGAGCTGGGGCGCGTAGAAGCGATTATGGTGCATGATGATGGTCGCCTCGAAGGCGCTGCCGATTTTACACGCGGGATAGATGATCGCGCCGCCGGATTTTAAAGGCGGCCTTGGGCCAAAATCACGACAGTTGAAATTTGTCGCGCAATTGTTCATCTTGCGGCCATGAGTAGCACACACCTTAATTTGGCTCATGCGGATGACGTTCCCGTTGCCCCGAATGACGCGCCTGTCATTGTCGCGGCTTTGTATAAATTTGCGCCTGTCGCAGACCCAGAGGCTTGGCGTGGTCCGCTGACAACCTTGACCCGCAAGGCAGGTCTTACGGGCACATTGCTTCTCGCGCCCGAGGGAATTAACGGCACAGTCAGTGGCGATCGCTTGGGTTTACAGACGTTGTTGAAATGGCTCCGCCAGCAACCGGGCTTGGCGGATGTGCAGCCCAAATATAGCTTTGCACAAGCGCACACTTTTTACCGCATGAAGGTGCGTTTAAAGAGAGAGATTGTTACCATGGGGCAACCCGAGGTGGATCCGCGCAACAGCGTTGGGCGCTATGTGACGCCGCAGGATTGGAATGCCCTCATCTCTGACCCCGATACATTGGTTATTGATACGCGCAACCATTATGAGGTTTCGGTCGGAAGCTTCGCTGGTGCAGTCGATCCGGGGACTGAGAATTTTCGCGAGTTTCCGGCTTGGGTTGATCAATATTTGGCGCAGCTTCCCGAGCAACCCAAAAATATTGCAATGTTTTGTACCGGCGGCATTCGTTGTGAGAAGTCGACATCCTACCTCGTCAGTCGCGGTTATCAAAACGTGTTTCACCTTGAGGGCGGCATTTTAAAATACCTCGAGACGGTTCCTGAGGCGGAGAGCAAGTGGGAGGGCGAGTGTTTTGTCTTTGATCACCGGGTCTCCGTTGGGCATGGCTTAACCCCAGGTGAATATGATATGTGCCATGCCTGCCGGATGCCGATAACGCCCGAGGATAAAAATCACCCACATTACGAAGCAGGCTTATCATGCCCAGCCTGTTACAACACCATAACGCCCGAGCAACGGGCCCGATTTGCCGAGCGGCAAAAACAAATTCAATTGGCACGGGCGCGCGGCGAGGAGCATATTGGTCGCGCACAGGATCCGTTAATCAAGCCCTAGGCGAGGCGAGTTGTATCCCGATGACCCAACCCCAACGCGATCTTCCGGTGCTGTATAATTTTCGACGCTGCCCCTATGCTATGCGGGCCCGCTTGGCCCTTTACCTATCTGGGCATGCGGTTGAGTTGCGCGAAATTTTGCTGCGGGACAAACCCGAGCATTTTCGATCCCTATCTGCAAAAGCAACAGTGCCCGTGCTCTGGCTTTGCGATGGCCGCGTGATTGACGAGAGCCTTGAGGTTATGCGCTGGGCTATGACGCAGCCACCGCGCCCCGCTGACGGCTTCGACTTCGCCTTGGGGCAGCTCGATCTTCCCGTCGTGGCCACGATGGATGGACCGTTCAAGCACCATCTCGATCGTTACAAATATGCTGCGCGGTATGATGGTGCGGACGCTGTGCGCCATCGGGCAGCGGCAGCTGATATTCTGAAAACCATCACAGCGGAAAAGACGACATTATGGTTGGCCGGTGAGCAACCAGGGCTGGTTGATTTGGCCGTCTTGCCGTTCATTCGTCAGTTCCGGATTGCAGACCCAGACTGGTTTGACGGTGCGGCGGGTTTAAAACCAATTGCCAAATGGCTCGATGCGTTTTTGGCGTTGCCGGAATTTGCCGCTTGCATGCAAAAATATGCGGTATGGCAGAGCGGAGGCGCGGGGGTATTATTTACCCGCGCCGCCACATAACTTAAGCCGCAAAATTTGCTAGGCGCTTGGCAATAATGTTGTTCGCGTCAGCCATGATCGTATCGACCAGTTCTTTGACCGTCGGTACGTCATGGATTAGGCCAGCCACCATGCCGCATGACCAAGCGCCCGCATCCATCGTGCCTTCTTGCATGATTTTCGGATAGACGCCTGCCACCTCGCCCATAATATCTTCGATTTTAAGCTCGCTGCCGAGGCGCGTTTCTTTTTCAATAATGCTTTCGACAGCTTGGTTAACCAATACCCGCTCGGTGTTGCGCAAGGGACGCATGATCAGACGCGTGTCGAGCTCCGAGGCAGCCACAATGGCATCTTTTACATTTTGGTGCACCGGTGCCTCTTTGGTCGCAATGAAGCGCGTGCCCATATTGATGCCATCAGCACCTAATGCCAGCGATGCCACGAGTTGTTGACCATTGCCAATACCGCCAGAGGCGAGGAAAGGCACTTTCAATTCTTCAGCCGCGCGCGGCAGCAAGATCATGTTTGGGATGTCGTCTTCGCCAGGGTGGCCGCCGCATTCAAAGCCATCGACGCTGACAGCGTCGCAACCGATCCGCTCCGCCTTGAGGGCATGGCGTACCGAGGTGCATTTGTGAATGACTTTGATGCCAGCGTCTTTGAGTAGCGGCATATAGGCTTCAGGCGAGCGGCCAGCTGTTTCGACAACTTTTACCCCGCCGTCGATAATAGCCTGAATATATTCTGGGTAGGGCGGGTTGCTAAAGCCCGGTAAGAAGGTCAGGTTCACGGCAAAGGGCTTGTCGGTCAGTTTGTTGCACTTGTCGATTTCGCGCGCAAGATCCTCTGGGGTTCTTTGCGTCAAGCCGGTAATGGTTCCGATGCCGCCGGCGTTCGAGACGGCAGCAGCTAGTTCCGCAAAACCAACGTAATGCATGCCGCCCTGCATAATGGGGTGTTCGATGCCGAATAATTCCGTAATCCGCGTTTTCATAATCAGACCTCCTTAAAGATTATTTAGCATGAGGCTATCGCGAATAATGGCTTTTGCAAGCGCCAAGCAGAGGGCTGGCTAATTTGTCTCATGGTGGGTTGTTCGACTCACTTGCCGATTGGCCGCTTTCGCATTAAGACAAGATCACTATGCATGGAGGATAAAATGGCAGAAGCATATATCGTTGCAGCGAGCAGAACCGCTGGTGGACGTAAAGGCGGTCGGTTGAAAGACTGGCATCCGGCAGATCTCGCTGGGAGAGTATTAGATGATTTGATCGCCCGGTCAGGTGCAGCACCAGAGATGGTTGAAGACGTCATTATGGGGTGCGTGAGCCAAGTTGGCGAGCAGGCCTCGAACATTGCACGCAACGCCGTCCTATCATCTTGTTTGCCTGAGAGCGTTCCAGCAACCTCGGTTGACCGGCAATGCGGTTCGAGCCAGCAAAGCATTCATTTTGCTGCTCAAGCGGTGATGTCGGGTGTCATGGATTGTGTCATCGCTGCCGGTGTTGAGAGCATGACACGGGTGCCGATCGGTTTACCAATTACCTTACCATTCAAGGAAGGTCTGGGCCTCTATGTCGGTGAAGAGATCAAGAAGCGCTACCCCGGCATTCAGTTTAGTCAATTTGCTGGTGCGGAGATGGTTGCCGAGAAATATGGCCTGACCAAAGAAGAACTCGACGCTTATGCTTTGGAGAGCCATTCACGCGCCATAGCGGCGACGCAAGCTGGCGTATTTGACCCAGAGATTGTCCCTATTGATGTAACGCTCGAAGATGGGTCGAGTGAACGGCACACCAAAGACGAGGGGATTCGCTATGATGCGAGCCTCGATGGTATTGCCGGTGTGAAGCTCTTGGCCGAAGGCGGTCGCCTGACAGCGGCGACATCGAGCCAGATTTGCGATGGTGCATCAGGTGTCATGATTGTCAGCGAAAAAGGCTTGGCAAAACTTAATGTTAAGCCTCTGGCGCGCATTCATCATATGACGGTGATCGGCCATGATCCCGTGGTCATGTTGGAAGCACCTATTCCGGCCACGCGTGTTGCACTGGAAAAAGCGGGCATGACGATTGATGACATCGATGTGTTCGAGGTGAACGAAGCCTTCGCCTCCGTTCCGGTTGCTTATATTAAAGAGCTGGGCGTTGATCCGGCTAAACTCAATATCCATGGTGGTGCGATTGCGCTTGGCCATCCTTTGGGTGGGTCTGGTACGAAGCTCATGACGACACTGTTGAACGCGTTGAAAATCCGTGGCGGTCGCTATGGTCTTCAGACCATGTGCGAGGGCGGCGGTTTGGCGAATGTCACAATTGTTGAAAATCTGCAGTAAATTCGCGCCCTAAAAATTAAAGCGCGGTGGGGGAACCTACCGCGCTTTTTTTATGCCTTTTGGTTCAGCGCATAGACAGCTATGGCGGCGGCATTTGAGACATTCAGCGTGGTGAAGCCCTCGGCCGATGGTATGGGGTCAGAGAGCCGCAAAAATCCATCGCAATTTTCTCGCGTTAAATGTCGCAAACCAGGCCCCTCCGCCCCGAGCACAAGAGCCAATCCTGTAGCATGGGTTCTAGCCGACGCGATTGGTTCACCCTTTTCATCCAATCCATAGATAAAAAAACCTTGTTTTTTAAGGCTTTGCATAGCTCGGGCCAAATTGGTGACGACCACCAATGGCACGCGCTCTAAGGCGCCTGAAGCCGATTTTGCCAATATGCCAGTGCCACTTGATGGGCTGTTATCGCGGGTCGTGATAACAGCTTGCACGCCAAAAACAGCGGCTGACCGCAATATGGCGCCGATATTATGGGGGTCGCTCAATTGATCGAGCAGCAAGACCAGGCCGCTATCAGGGGTCAAGCTTTCGAGCGCGATTTCTTCTAATGGCCTAAAATCAGCAATAAAACCTTGATGGACGGCATCGCCGGGCAGCATAGCTGTTAATTCAGCGCTGGTTTTGATACTGTGCTGGGCTGGAAGCGGTGCCGTGGGCGTGAAGCTTTGCGCGGCATTGGTGCTGACATAAAGATGGATCAGGCTTCGTCGCGGGTTCTTTAAGGCAGCTTCAACGGCATGCCGTCCAAATAAACGCTCTGAGGTTGTCTCACGGGCATTTTTGCGGTTTTTTCTGTTATCAGAAAAATGTTTCTGGGGCTTGCGCTTTGTCATGCTTGCACTTATAACCGCCTTACAAAATTTGGGCAACGTTGCCTTGGTCCTCCAATTTGATGGATTGGCGGTCGGGGCGGCGTGTCTGATATTTTGGTTAACACGATGCGGACGAGGTGAGTGCGCGCTGAAATAGTGGCAGATTTCTGCGGCTTTGACGGGGTACTTAGGACAGCTTTCGGCCGGAGAGGTGCCCGAGTGGCTAAAGGGGACGGGCTGTAAACCCGTTGGCTATGCCTACGTTGGTTCGAATCCAACCCTCTCCACCATCCTCTGGATGGGCTGAAAAGGATCGAAGCCGATCGGCGGGTGTAGCTCAATGGTAGAGCAACAGCCTTCCAAGCTGAAGACGAGGGTTCGATTCCCTTCACCCGCTCCAGATCGTGTTTAAATCCAGCCGCAAGGCTGATCGGGAATGGCAAGGAAACCCTTGCTGCTTGGCGAACAGGGCGTGAGCCCATTGACAACGAGGAACGACGCTATGGGTAAAGAGAAATTTGAGCGCACGAAACCGCATTGTAACATTGGCACGATTGGTCACGTTGACCATGGTAAGACGACGCTGACGGCTGCTATTACGAAAGTATTGGCTGAGACGGGTGGAGCGACGTTTTCGGATTATGCTGATATTGACAAGGCGCCTGAAGAGAAGGCGCGCGGTATTACGATTTCGACGGCCCACGTTGAATATGAGACGCCGAACCGTCACTATGCGCACGTTGATTGCCCTGGTCACGCTGACTATGTGAAGAACATGATCACGGGAGCTGCGCAGATGGATGGTGGTATTCTGGTTGTGAACGCTGCGGATGGCCCGATGCCGCAAACGCGTGAGCACATTCTTTTGGCGCGTCAGGTTGGTGTGCCTGCACTTGTTGTTTACCTGAACAAGGTTGACCAGGTTGATGATGATGAGCTTCTTGAGCTTGTTGAGATGGAAGTTCGTGAGCTTTTGTCGAGCTATGAATTCCCTGGTGATGATATTCCGATTGTTAAAGGGTCGGCTTTGGCGGCGCTTGAGGGTCGTGATGACACGATTGGTAAAGAGTCGATTTTGAAACTGATGGAAGCTGTTGATGCGTATATTCCGCAGCCTGAGCGTCCGAAGGATCAGCCATTTTTGATGCCGATTGAGGATGTGTTCTCGATTTCTGGTCGTGGTACGGTTGTGACGGGTCGTGTTGAGCGCGGTGTGATCACGGTTGGCGACGAGATTGAGATTGTTGGTATTAAGGATACGCAGAAAACGACCTGCACGGGCGTTGAGATGTTCCGCAAGCTGCTTGATAGCGGTGAGGCTGGTGACAATGTTGGTATTCTTCTTCGTGGTACGAAGCGTGAGGAAGTTGAGCGCGGTCAAGTTTTGTGTGCGCCTGGTTCGATCACGCCGCATACACGTTTTAAAGCCGAAGCTTATATTTTGACGAAAGAAGAGGGTGGTCGTCATACACCATTCTTCACCAATTACCGTCCTCAGTTCTACTTCCGGACGACGGATGTGACGGGTGTGTGTCAATTGGCGGCTGGCGTTGAGATGGTTATGCCTGGCGATAATGTTGAGATGGATGTTGAGTTGATTGTGCCGATTGCGATGGAAGAGAAGCTTCGCTTCGCTATCCGTGAAGGCGGTCGTACCGTCGGCGCCGGTATCGTCTCTTCAATCATCGCTTAATAATGGCAGGCAGGCATTGCCTGCCGCTTGCCGGCGCTCGCATATTGGTTGACACCGGCTTTCGGGCGCTTTGGAGGCGCTCATAGGAGTGTAGCTCAACTGGTAGAGCACCGGTCTCCAAAACCGGGGGTTGGGGGTTCGAGTCCCTCCACTCCTGCCATCCCTAGGGTGGCGATGGACAAAAGTTTAACCCGTTCGGCCAGCGGCCGAATGAGAGGAAAGAGGAAATGGCGAACCCGCTTAAGTTTGCTCAAGATGTTCGGGCCGAAGTCCGCAAAGTGACTTGGCCGACCCGGAATGAGACTGTCGTGACCACGGTCATGGTCTTTATTTTGGTTTTTCTTGCCTCCCTGTTTTTCTTTCTAGCTGACCAAATTTTGAGTTGGGCGGTTGGAGCTCTTTTGGATTGGATGAGTTAATGGCTAAGAACTGGTACATTGTTCACGCCTATTCGAATTTCGAGAATAAGGTTGCCGAGAGCATCCGCGAGGCTGCTGCTGTCGCGGGCTTGAGCGACGCATTCGAAGAAATTTTGGTACCAACGGAGGAAGTCGTCGAAATGCGGCGCGGCCGCAAGGTGAACGCTGAGCGCAAATTCTTCCCGGGTTATGTTTTGGTCAAGATGCAGATGTCTGATGAGGCGTATCATTTGGTCAAAAACACACCTAAAGTTACCGGCTTTTTGGGTTCGCAAAATAAGCCAGCGCCCATTAGTCAGTCGGAAGTCGACCGTATTGTGAACCAAGTGCAGGAAGGCGTCGAACGTCCACGTCCTGCGGTTCTGTTCGAGGTTGGCGAACAAGTTCGGGTCGCAGATGGCCCGTTTGCATCTTTCAACGGCTTGGTAGAAGAAGTCGATGAAGAAAAGGCACGGCTCAAAGTGGCTGTGTCAATTTTTGGCCGGTCGACGCCGGTCGAATTGGAATACGGTCAGGTCGAAAAAGTCTGATCGTAGTGTGGAAGGTGGGTGCCCCCTGCCGTACCACGCCCCATGATCGTAACAGTGCCGCTTCGGTGGCCATAGAAAGGAACGAGAGATGGCGAAGAAAATTAAGGGCTATTTGAAGTTGCAGGTGCCAGCTGGCGCTGCAAGTCCATCGCCGCCCATAGGACCAGCGCTTGGGCAGCGTGGTCTGAACATTATGGAATTTTGCAAGGCTTTCAATGCGCAAACGCAAGAAATGGAAGCCAATATGCCGATTCCGACGGTCATTACCATTTTTGAAGACAAATCTTTCTCTTTTGTCACGAAAACGCCACCAGCTTCTTATTATTTGAAGAAAGTGGCGAAATTGGCAAAAGGCGGGACAGCGCCGGGTCGCGACGTGGCTGGTAAAGTTACGATGGACCAATGCCGCGACATCGCCAAAGAAAAATTGCAAGATTTGAATACCGATGATGTTGAACAGGGCGCCAAAATGATCGCCGGTTCGGCACGCGCAATGGGTCTGGAGGTCATCGGCTAATGGCACATCGTGGTAAGCGTATTACGGCAGCGCGGAGTGCCGTTGAAAAAAACAAACTCTATTCTCTTGCGGATGCCGTAAAGATCATCAAGACGAATGCGTCAGCAAAGTTTGACGAGACAGTGGAAGTTGCCTTGAATCTGGGCGTCGACCCGCGGCACGCAGATCAGATGGTGCGCGGCGTTGTCGAGCTGCCAAATGGATCGGGCCGTAACATGCGCGTTGCTGTTTTTGCGAAAGGCGATAAAGCCGATGAAGCAAAAGCTGCAGGAGCCGATATTGTGGGCGCCGAAGATCTGATGGAAACCATTCAAGGTGGTAGCATTGATTTCGATCGCTGCATCGCAACGCCAGATATGATGCCTTTGGTTGGTCGCCTTGGTAAAATCCTTGGGCCACGCAATTTGATGCCAAATCCAAAAGTTGGCACGGTAACGACAGATGTTGCTGAAGCGGTTCGTGCCGCTAAAGGTGGCGCCGTAGAATTCCGTGTTGAGAAAGAGGGTATTATCCACGCCGGCGTGGGTAAGGCGAGTTTCTCTGAGGAGCAAATTCTTGGCAATGTGCAGGCTTTGGTGAGCGCTGTGCAGAAGGCAAAGCCGTCGGGTGCCAAAGGCACATATTTGCGGCGTATGGCCATAAGCTCGACCATGGGGCCGGGCGTGAAGGTTGATTTGTCAGGCATTGGGGCCTGATACGAGTTATCGCGCCATGGGGCGCGGTAAAGGGGGCTTCGGCTCCCGCCTGTCCGAGATTACTGGTGTTTTGTTGGGTGAGGACCCGCGCGAAACTTAATATCCAGCATGAGACGGGAGATCAGTTTTACAACACCCTTTGGGGTGCTGGGGGCTGGGACCCGGGACAGAGAGCGTCGTCTTTTAGCGTGTTGTTTTACGGCACTCATCAGGCGACATCCTTGAACCGGCGGCGAGGTTTTTTCCGAACCGCCCCCAAGCGCACAGGGGTTGTGCGGATGGAGAGAGAAAGTGGATAGAGCTACAAAACAAGAGCTCGTGTCACATTACGGAAGCGTTTTCGCTGACGCTAGTGTGATTGTCGTAACCCACTATTCCGGGCTTTCGGTTGCCGAGATCAGTGATCTTCGGAGCCAAATGGCTGAGGTTGGCGGCACTGTCAAAGTGACCAAAAACCGATTGGTAAAACTCGCTCTTGCAGGTACGCCGGCTGAGGGCGCTAGTGACATGTTCACTGGCCCAACAGCAATTGCTTATTCTTCCGATCCTGTGGCGGCGCCACGGATCGCAGCCAAATTCGCCAAGTCGAACGACAAATTGGTGATTATTGGTGGTCTGATGGATGGCAATGTCCTCGATGCGGACGGTGTTAAAACATTGGCTTCCTTGCCGTCACTTGACGAGCTTCGGGGCAAATTGGTTGGCCTTATCAATGCACCGGCAACGAAAATTGCTGGCGTATTGCAAGCACCGGCTGGTCAATTGGCTCGCGTTATGGGCGCCAAAGCTGCACAGGGAGAAGCCGCTTAATTGCGGTCGCCCGGATATTTTTGATTGGAGAAAAAAATGGCTGATCTCGAAAAGATTGCTGATGAATTATCAAACCTAACCGTTTTGGAAGCTGCCGAATTGGCAAAACTTCTGGAAGAAAAATGGGGCGTGTCTGCTGCTGCTCCTGTTGCTGTTGCTGCTGCACCAGCTGCAGGTGGTGACGCTGGTGCGGCTGAAGCAAAAGATAGCTTCTCTGTTATCCTTGCTTCTGCTGGCGACCAGAAAATCAACGTCATCAAAGAAGTACGCGGCCTGACGGGTCTTGGCCTGAAAGAAGCCAAAGACCTCGTTGAAGGTGCGCCGAAGGAACTCAAAGCTGACGTTCCAACTGCTGAAGCCAACGACATCAAGGCGAAACTTGAAGCTGTTGGTGCAACTGTCGAACTGAAATAGTTGCGTGACGGGCGTGGCGGGTAACCGCCACGCCGTCATTTAAGTTCGTGCCCTCGGGCAAGGTTCGGACCCTAGGTCCAGATTCGCAAATAGAGGATGTCTCATGTCACACAGCTTCGCAGGCCGTAAACGTATCCGCCGCTCTTTTGGTCGTATCCCCCAAATCGTTGAGATGCCCAATCTGATCGAGGTTCAAAAAGAATCTTATGATCAATTCCTTCAGGTGAAGAACCCAGAAACCGGCCGTGATGAGCAAGGTTTAGAGGCTGTCTTCAAGTCTGTATTCCCAATTGCGGATTTCGGAAATACCGCGCTTCTTGAGTTCGTTTCGTATGAATTCGAAGCCCCCAAATATGACGTGGATGAATGCCAGCAACGCGGCATGACCTTCGCAGCACCCCTCAAAGTAACCCTTCGGCTGGTCGTGTTCGACGTCGACGAAGAAACGGGCGCGCGCTCCATTCGCGGCATTAAAGAACAAGAGGTCTATATGGGCGATCTGCCTTTCATGACCAATAACGGCACTTTCGTTGTCAACGGCACCGAGCGGGTGATTGTCTCTCAAATGCACCGCAGCCCGGGCGTTTTCTTTGACCATGACAAAGGCAAAACCCACGCATCTGGTAAACTTCTGTTTGCCGCTCGGGTTATTCCTTACCGCGGATCATGGCTCGACTTCGAATTCGATGCCAAAGATATTCTGCATGTGCGCATTGACCGCCGCCGTAAACTGCCAGCCACGGTGCTGTTACACGCGCTCGATTATGCCTCGGATGATATTTTGAGCCTGTTCTATGGCAAAGTTTCATACAAGCGCGCCAAAGACGCCTGGGAAACGCCATTTAATGTTGAACAACGTCGTGGCAGCAAGCCAGCTTATGACCTGGTCGACGCGAAGACGGGCAAGGTGGTTATTGAAGCCGGTGGTAAGCTGACGCCGCGTATGGCGCGTAAGCTGAAAGAGGATGGCCTTGAGACACTGCGCGTGGGCGACTCGGAATTGATTGGTCGCTTCCTGGCAGAAGAAATTGTGAATTTCGAGACCGGCGAAATCTTTGCCGAAGCTGGTGACGAAATTACCGAAGATAGCCTCGGGGCATTGCTCGAAGCGGGCTATACGGAAATCACGACCCTCGATATTGACTTGGTCAACAAGGGTCCATTTGTCCGCAACACATTGAAGGCCGATAAATCGTCTGACCGAATTTCGGCCTTGGAAGAAATTTATCGTGTGATGCGCCCAGGCGAGCCGCCAACCCCCGAGACGGCTGGCGCTCTGTTTGACAGCTTATTCTTCGATTCCGAGCGGTACGACTTGTCGTCGGTTGGTCGCGTGAAGATGAATATGCGTCTGGATCTTGATTGCCCAGATGATATCCGCGTGCTGCGTAAGGAAGACATCGTCTCCGTAATGCAAACGCTGGTTGATCTGCGTGACGGTCGCGGCGATATTGACGATATTGACAATCTTGGTAACCGCCGTGTGCGTTCGGTTGGTGAGCTGATGGAAAATCAGTTCCGTGTTGGGCTGTTGCGCATGGAGCGGGCGATTAAAGAGCGCATGAGTTCGCTCGATATCGACACAGTCATGCCGCAAGATTTGATTAATGCGAAACCTGTGGCTGCGGCTGTGCGTGAATTCTTTGGTTCGTCGCAATTGTCGCAATTTATGGACCAAACCAATCCGCTGTCTGAAATTACCCATAAACGCCGCCTTTCGGCTCTTGGGCCAGGCGGTTTGACGCGCGAGCGTGCAGGCTTTGAAGTGCGCGACGTGCACCCAACCCATTACGGTCGGATTTGTCCCATTGAGACACCTGAGGGGCCAAATATTGGTCTGATTAACTCGCTGGCAACATTTGCGCGGGTCAATAAATATGGCTTTATCGAGAGCCCCTATCGCCGTGTGGTCGATGGCAAGGTGACCGATGAGGTTGTTTATCTGTCGGCAATGGAAGAGGCGCGCTATCGTGTGGCTCAGGCCAATATCGCGATCGGTAGCACGGGAAAGATTGAAGAAGATTTGGTGAACTGCCGGATCAATGGTGATTTCGAAATGGTCACGCCAGATATGGTGAACCTGATCGACGTTTCTCCGAAACAGATTGTGTCGGTCGCTGCGGCCTTGATCCCATTCCTTGAGAATGACGACGCCAACCGCGCTCTGATGGGCTCGAACATGCAACGTCAGGCGGTGCCTTTGCTGCAAGCCGAGGCGCCATTGGTTGGGACGGGCATGGAAGAGGTGGTCGCTCGTGATAGTGGCGCCGCCATTACGGCTCGCCGCTCTGGTGTGGTCGACCAAGTTGATGCGACCCGCATTGTTATTCGCGCGACGGAAGAAACCGATGCCTCAAAATCTGGCGTCGATATTTATAATCTGCGAAAATTCCAGCGCTCGAACCAGTCAACCTGTATCAACCAACGTCCATTGGTGCGTGTTGGTGATCGGATCGAACGTGGCGATGTTGTGGCGGACGGGCCGTCGACAGAGCTTGGTGAATTGGCGCTGGGTCGTAACGTCCTTGTCGCTTTTATGCCGTGGAATGGCTACAACTTTGAAGACTCGATCTTGATCTCAGAGCGGATCGTTCGCGATGACGTGTTTACCTCAATTCATATTGAGGAATTCGACATTATGGCGCGTGATACCAAGCTGGGGCCGGAAGAGATTACCCGCGATATTCCCAATGTCGGTGAAGAAGCTCTGCGGAATCTTGATGAGGCTGGTATTGTTTATATCGGTGCCGAAGTACATCCGGGTGATATTCTGGTCGGTAAAATTACGCCAAAAGGCGAGAGCCCAATGACGCCGGAAGAGAAACTCTTGCGGGCAATCTTTGGTGAAAAAGCCTCCGATGTTCGCGACACGTCCTTGCGCTTGCCGCCCGGGACATCGGGAACTGTGGTTGAGGTTCGCGTCTTTAACCGTCATGGCATTGATAAAGATGAGCGCGCCTTGGCAATCGAGCGCGAGGAAATCGAGCTTTTGGCCAAAGACCGCGATGACGAGATGAATATCTTGCAACGCAACGTCTATAACCGACTGGCAACATTGTTGGTCGGTAAGCAGGCTGCTGCTGGCATTAAAGCTATCGATGCAGATGCTAAAATTACGCAAGGCATGCTCGACGATCTGCCGCGCAATCAGTGGTGGGATATTGCGTTGAAGAATGACAGCGCAATGAGCGAGTTGGAAGCCATGCGGCGCCAGTTCGACGAGGCCAAAAAAGCACTGGAAGAGCGCTTTGAGGATAAAGTCGACAAGCTGCAACGTGGTGATGAATTGCCGCCCGGCGTCATGAAAATGGTGAAAGTTTATGTCGCCATCAAGCGTAAATTGCAGCCAGGTGATAAGATGGCTGGGCGTCACGGCAATAAGGGTGTGATCAGTCGCATCGTTCCCGTAGAAGATATGCCCTATCTCGATGACGGAACGCCCGTTGATATCGTGCTCAATCCGCTTGGTGTGCCGAGC
Organism: Rhodobiaceae bacterium; assembly: GCA_038147995.1. Taxonomy (GTDB): domain Bacteria; phylum Pseudomonadota; class Alphaproteobacteria; order RS24; family RS24; genus JAYODZ01. The sequence goes on from JAYQUO010000006.1 coordinate 99,152, forward strand.
CGGATGAATGTGGGTCAGATTTTGGAAACCCATCTTGGTTGGGCTTGCGCCAATATCGGCAAACAAATCGACGATGCTTTGAAGGCTTACGAGCAACAAGGCAAGGTCGAAAATGTGCGTGCGATTTTGGCTAAAGTGTATCCTGACGATCAGCTGGTCTCAGAATTGGAAGACGGCCAAATGATTGAGATGAGCCATACCTTGCGCAAAGGTGTGCCAATCGCAACGCCAGTGTTTGATGGTGCGCATGAGGTCGATATCGTTGACATGCTTGGCGCTGCCGGCGTTGACGTCTCGGGTCAGGTGAAGTTGCGGGACGGCCGCACGGGTGATTATTTCGATCGCAATGTAACCGTCGGTTATATTTATATGCTGAAATTGCATCACCTCGTTGACGATAAGATCCACGCACGCTCGATCGGGCCATACTCGCTGGTAACGCAACAACCATTGGGCGGTAAAGCTCAATTCGGTGGCCAGCGTTTTGGCGAGATGGAAGTTTGGGCGCTCGAAGCTTATGGCGCAGCTTACACGTTGCAGGAAATGCTCACGGTTAAATCTGATGACGTAGCCGGACGGACAAAAGTTTATGAAGCGATTGTCCGTGGCGACGACACATTTGAGGCAGGCATCCCCGAAAGCTTTAACGTGTTGGTGAAAGAAATCCGGTCACTGGGTCTCAATGTTGAGTTGACCAGTGAAAGCAAGGACCATTAATCAGGCGTCGCGACGCCGATTCATTGAGGAGTGACAGGCATGAACCATGAGGTCATGAATATCTTCAACCCGCAGGCCAATCAACAGGCCTTCGATCAAATCCGTATCTCGATCGCGAGCCCAGAGAAAATTCTCTCTTGGTCTTATGGCGAAATTAAGAAGCCGGAGACGATTAACTACCGAACCTTCAAGCCGGAGCGCGATGGTTTGTTCTGTGCGCGTATTTTTGGTCCGATCAAGGATTACGAATGCTTGTGCGGCAAATATAAGCGGATGAAGTATAAAGGCATCATCTGCGAAAAATGCGGTGTTGAGGTCACGCTGACGAAAGTACGCCGTGAGCGCATGGGCCATATTGAATTGGCTGCACCTGTGGCCCATATCTGGTTCTTGAAATCGCTGCCCAGCCGCATCGGTCTGTTGCTGGATATGACGTTGAAAGATCTCGAGCGGGTTCTCTATTTCGAGCAATTTATTGTTCTTGATCCGATGTTGTCGGCCCTGAAAAAAGGTCAATTGCTGACGGAAGAAGAATATCTGCAAGCGCAAGACGATTACGGCGAAGACAGCTTCTCCGCTGGTATCGGTGCAGAAGCTGTGCGCACAATGTTGCAGGAATTGAATCTTGAAGAGCTGCGCGATCATCTGCGTGTCGAAATCGCAGAAGCCACAACCGAGTTGAAACCTAAAAAACTTGCAAAGCGTCTGAAAGTCGTTGAAGCCTTCTTGCGCTCGGGCAGCCGCCCTGAGTGGATGATCATGACGATCGTGCCGGTTATTCCGCCAGAACTTCGTCCTCTGGTGCCTCTGGATGGCGGGCGTTTTGCGACGTCTGATTTGAATGATCTATACCGCCGCGTCATCAACCGGAACAATCGGTTGAAACGCCTCATCGAGCTGCGCGCACCTGATATTATTGTGCGCAACGAAAAACGCATGCTGCAAGAGTCGGTTGACGCTTTGTTTGATAATGGCCGCCGTGGTCGCGTTATTACGGGCGGCAATAAGCGTCCGCTAAAATCTCTCTCCGATATGCTGAAGGGTAAGCAAGGGCGTTTCCGGCAAAACCTGTTGGGTAAGCGGGTTGACTATTCCGGTCGCTCCGTGATCGTGGTGGGTCCAGAGCTTAAGTTGCACCAGTGCGGTCTGCCTAAGCAAATGGCGCTTGAGCTATTCAAACCCTTTATCTATTCGCGATTGGAAGCCAAGGGGCTATCAGCGACCGTGAAGCAGTCGAAAAAAATGGTCGAGAAAGCGCGTCCCGAAGTTTGGGATATTCTTGACGAGGTGATCCGGGAGCATCCCGTTCTGTTGAACCGGGCGCCAACTTTGCACCGTCTTGGCATTCAAGCTTTCGAGCCGGTGTTGATTGAAGGTAAAGCTATTCAGTTGCATCCGCTCGTTTGTGCCGCTTTTAATGCCGACTTCGACGGTGACCAAATGGCCGTTCACGTTCCTCTGTCGCTGGAAGCGCAACTTGAGGCGCGCGTGTTGATGATGTCGACAAACAATATTCTGCACCCTGCCAATGGGGCGCCGATTATTGTGCCATCGCAAGATATTGTTCTTGGTCTCTACTATATGACGCTGGAACGTGATGGCATGCCAGGCGAGGGGCGTTTGATCGGCGGTCTTGATGAGCTGGAACATGCGCTCGAAACCAAAGCTGTAACCTTGCATACGAAAATTAAAGCCCGCATCGAAGAGATGAACGAAGATGGCGAAATCGTTTCGCGCGTTGTTGATACGACACCGGGTCGCTTAATGTTAGCGCAGGAGCTTCCGAAGCATCCTAACCTGCCTTACAGCACGGTTAACCGTTTGATGACCAAGAAAGAAGTGTCGAAGGTCATTGACTCGGTCTATCGCCATTGCGGTCAGAAAGAAACTGTTCTGTTCTGCGACCATATTATGCTGCTAGGCTTCCGTCAGGCTGCCCGTGCTGGCATTTCCTTCGGTAAAGACGATATGGTGATCCCTGGTGATAAGGAGAAGCTGATCGAAGAAACGGCGCAGCTCGCAAAAGAATATGAGCAGCAATATATCGACGGTCTGATTACCCAAGGGGAAAAATACAACAAGGTGGTGGACGCTTGGGCGCGCTGTACAGATCGCGTGGCCGACGCCATGATGAACAAAATCTCCTCCGTCGGCGAAGAAGCGATGCAGGATGATAACCGCTTCATCAATTCGATCTATATGATGTCGCATTCTGGGGCGCGTGGCTCGCCTGCGCAAATGAAACAGCTGGCTGGGATGCGTGGTCTGATGGCGAAACCATCAGGCGAGATTATCGAGACACCGATTATCTCCAACTTTAAAGAAGGTCTCACCGTTCTTGAGTATTTTAACTCTACCCACGGCGCGCGGAAAGGTCTTGCAGATACGGCTCTGAAAACGGCCAATTCCGGTTATTTGACACGTCGTCTTGTTGACGTTGCCCAAGATAGCATCATCAACGAAGTTGATTGTGGTACCCAAGGTGGGATAACGGTTTCGGCTGTGATCGAAGCTGGTGAGGTTATCACCTCGCTGTCGGATCGCGTTCTTGGTCGTTTCCCTGTTGAAGATGTTGTGCATCCAGCTTCGGGCGATGTGATCGTCAAGCGCGGCGAAATGATTGTTGAGCATCATCTGCCTGCAATCGAAGAGGCTAATTTGCTCGGCATCAAGATCCGGTCGGTCTTGACTTGCGAGAGCAAAACGGGCGTCTGTGGTCATTGCTACGGTCGTGACCTCGCGCGCGGGACACCAGTTAATATTGGTGAGGCTGTTGGTGTGATTGCCGCTCAATCGATCGGTGAGCCTGGCACCCAGCTGACAATGCGGACTTTCCACATTGGTGGTACCGCGCAAGTGGTTGACCAATCCTTTGTCGAGTCAAACGCCGAAGGTAAAATCGAGTTTGAAAATGCCAATGTCGTCGAAGATAGCCAAGGTCGCTTGGTTGTTATGGGACGGAATGTGCATATCAAAGTAATCGATAATAATGGCCTAGAGCGCGCCAACCAGAAGTTGACTTATGGAGCGCGTTTGCGGGTAAAAGAGGGCGACATGGTCAGCCGCGGCTCGCGTTTGGCAGAATGGGAGCCTTATGCAATCCCGATTTTGACCGAGGTCAATGGCGTTGTTGCCTTTGAGGATATTGTCGATGGCGTTACTGTCACCGAACGCTCGGATGAGGCAACGGGTATTTCGCAACGCGAAGTGGTCGACCATATTACGGGCACACGCGGCTCGGATCTAAAACCAGCTCTGGTGGTCAAGGGTGAAGACGGTAAGGTGTTAAAGCTGGCCAGTGGGTCAGAAGCCCGTTATGCCTTGGCGCCTGGCGCGATTTTGTCGGTCGACAATGGTGCTAAGGTGCATGCTGGCGATATTCTGGCACGGATTCCAACAGAAGGTGCGACCTCGAGCGATATTACGGGTGGTCTCCCACGCGTGGCTGAATTGTTCGAAGCGCGTCGTCCGAAAGATCACGCCATTATTGCTGAAGTGACGGGCCGCGTTGAATTTGGCCGCGACTTCAAGAGCAAACGTCGGATCATTATTCAACCTCTCGAAGCGGATGTCGAACCGGCGGAATATCTCGTCCCGCGCACCAAGCATTTGTCGGTGCAAGAAGGCGATATCATTGAGAAGGGTGAATATCTCGTCGACGGAAACCCAGCGCCGCATGATATTTTGGCGATCTCGGGCGTTGAGCAGTTGGCTGCCTTCTTGGTTAACGAAATCCAAGACGTCTACCGTCTGCAGGGTGTGACGATTAATGACAAGCACATCGAGGTGATTGTTCGTCAAATGCTGCAAAAAGTTGAGATCGAGACGATCGGGGACAGTGATTTTCTGTCCGCCGAACAAGTCGATAAATCAGAGTTCGATGAAATCGTTGCTAAGCTCGAGGCCGAGGGCAAGACCCCGCCAACAGGCAAGCCGATCCTGCTCGGGATCACCAAGGCGAGCCTGCAGACGCGGTCGTTTATTTCAGCTGCCTCGTTCCAAGAGACGACGCGGGTGCTCACAGAAGCCGCGATCAATGGCAAATATGATGACCTGATTGGTCTCAAAGAAAATGTCATTGTTGGTCGCTTGATCCCAGCTGGGACAGGCGGGGTCATGCAACGCCTGAAAGCGGAAGCAGCAAGCCGCGATGCGATTCTCGCCGAAGAGGCAGGGATCGGTGCAATCGAGGCGCAAGAAGCGGAAGCTTAAGCCGTATTTGACCTGATTGAAGGGAAATCAACGAAAAAGGCCGGTTCAAACCGGCCTTTTTTGCTTGAAAATGCGGTTTCAGGCTTGACGCAAGGGCGGCGATCTCGTATTTATCAGCCACTTTGGTGGCAGGGCCGTGAGCCTAACTCAATCGTGACGTCTAAGTCATTGATTCTTAAGGGTTCAAACGCTGTTGTTAGATCTGAAGTAAAAGATAAGGCGCATGATCCGGTTACGCGGGTCCTCTGCAATCGAAGAATTGGCCGATTTTGGCCATTTTTCTGGGTTCGCGGCTGTCGGATATGCGGTGGTTTGGTCGGGCCTATGCCCTTTTAAGGGTTTTGAGGCGCACACAAGTGCGTTGCGATGAATAAACGGGGAGTTGGCAATATGCCTACAATTAACCAATTGATCCGCAAACCGCGGCAAAAAGTAACCCGCCGGAATAAGGTGCCTGCTATGGAGGCTTGTCCTCAAAAACGTGGCGTTTGCACCCGTGTCTATACGACGACTCCGAAAAAGCCGAACTCGGCCTTGCGGAAAGTCGCCCGTGTTCGTTTGACCAATGGCTTTGAGGTCACGAGCTACATTCCCGGCGAGGGCCACAACTTGCAAGAACACTCAGTAGTGATGATCCGTGGTGGTCGTGTAAAAGACCTTCCTGGCGTTCGCTACCACATTATCCGCGGCACCCTCGATACGCAGGGTGTTAAAGATCGCCGCCAACGCCGCTCGAAATACGGCGCGAAGCGTCCGAAATAGGGAGTAGATAGATGTCTCGTCGTCACCGCGCTGAAAAACGTGAGATCAACCCTGATGCCAAATTTGGCGATGTGGTGCTTACCAAATTTATGAACAGCTTGATGCTGCATGGCAAGAAATCAACAGCTGAAACAATTCTATATAGCGCGCTTGATCGCGTTGAAGAAAAGCTGAAGCGCGAGCCTTTGGCTGCGTTCCATGAGGCGCTTGAAAATGTCATGCCGGCTGCCGAAGTTCGGTCGCGCCGCGTGGGCGGTGCCACCTATCAGGTGCCGGTTGAAGTACGCCCTGAACGTAAACAAGCACTCGCCATTCGTTGGATTATCTCGGCGGCGCGTGCGCGCAACGAAAACACGATGGAAGAGCGGCTTGCTGGCGAGTTTTTGGATGCCGTCAATAATCGCGGCTCGGCTGTTAAGAAACGCGAAGACACGCACCGCATGGCAGAAGCCAACCGCGCCTTCTCGCATTATCGCTGGTAATTTCGGAAAGTTAAGATCATGGCACGTAAAACTCCTCTCGGCGACTATCGCAATATTGGTATCATGGCGCACATCGATGCTGGTAAAACGACGACGACCGAACGTATTCTGTATTACACGGGCGTGAGCTACAAAATTGGTGAGGTCCATGACGGCGCGGCCACGATGGACTGGATGGAGCAAGAGC
>JAYQUO010000007.1:0-95299 GCA_038147995.1 Rhodobiaceae bacterium
GGATAGAACAGCTCGTCAGCGGCAAAAGCCCAGTTTTTTCCGCCGATAGCTAAGGGGATGACAGCACGAGGGAGTATGCGTGCAAGCGCATTTATGCGAGGATAATTCTACAAGTAACAAAGGTCATTTGAGAGGGGCGTGACATGTCAAATTTGGAAGAAAGATTAAATATCGTCGAGGCGCAGCTGAGTATTCAGCAAACCATCACGCGCTATTGTCGTGCTCTTGATTGGCTGGACGAAGATTTATTGCGTCGCTGTTACACCGCAGACGCTTACGTTGATTACGGCTTTTATGCGGGTAATGTCGAGGGCTTTATCCCGGTCGTCATGGAGATTGAGCGGCAAGCACTGCATCGGTGGCATTTTCTATCCAATATAGCGTCTGAAATCCATGGCGATCACGCCGAGGTCGAATGTTACGGCATGGCGACATCAACCTATGACGGCAAAGCATTGAATATTTTCGCTGGCCGATACTTGATGCGTTGCGAGCAGTCACCGAGCGGATGGCTGATGTCGCATAATCAGTATGTTTTGGACTATAATTTTACGGCGCAGGTGACCGATCTTGGTGACGCCATGGGGCAACTTCAGTCTGGCGTTGGATTAGCGCATGACCACCGCCTGTATCGTAAGCTTGATCGACCATCATCTTAGCATTCCGCTAAAGGTGCGGATGCGCGGGTTTTCGTTTTCGGGCAATCAAAACACCCAGGCGATCATAATCCAAGCGACGAGGTAAAATAAACCAAAGCCAGAGATCATGAATTGTATCTCGCCCAGGAGGCCGTCCCCGGCCGATAAGGCGAAAATCACAAACAAGATAACGGTTACTACAAAAGCCAGAATGGCTGCTTGTTTTAAGCCGACGCCTGGAGAAAAGCTCGCGTCAATCATGGCGATCGCGTCGGGCGCCGCCCATATTAGGGCGAGCGCTGCCAAGGTAAGAGCCAGGACGAGTACGCCCAGCAGGATAAAACTTTGTTTTTGGTCTTGCTCCATATCAATCCTCGACTTTTAAAGATGCCTTCAAGGCCTCTGGATGGGGGATATCTTTGACAATGATCTCGGCGTCGTCGCCCGCCGTGAAAATTTCGATATCACCGGCACCGAAAAGCCGTTGTCCGAAACTTTGATTGATTTTTACACTGCGTATGTTTTTAAGCCGCAATTCAGTAACTGATTTGCTGAATAGGCCCTCAACTAAACGCAATTCATCCTGATCGACGGTGAGGAGTACGGCGCGACAGCGCACATACCAGATCAGAAGGATAATGATGCCAAGCCCGAAAAAGCCAATCAACAAAAGCGCAATTAGAAAGCGAACTGGGTGCGCTCGCACCATGGAAGGGTGAGATTGATAGGAGGTAGTCATAAAACGTCTCTTTTTTGTTATTTTTCTGCAGTCTAGCCATCACCTGCCGCGGAGGCAAGCATTCTCGCAAACCATATTACAAGGCTAGAGCTTAACAGAAGGTAAATGAATATATCTCTGTTTTTATTATATTTTATTGTTCTCTCATTGAGAATTGCGTGAACGCCCCAATTAGGCTAGGTTTCGCTTCATATTAACGGAATATCAAAGGGGTTCCGCATGTCAGTTCATGGCCGCGTTAAGCGGCATACCATACCCGAGTTAATGGCGCGCAAGGGCGAAACGCCAATTGTCTGCCTGACCAGTTATCATGCGCATACGGCGCGGCTCATTGATCCCTATGTCGATGTCCTTTTAGTCGGCGATAGCCTCGGCATGGTGATGTATGGCATGGATAGTACTTTGCCCGTGACGCTGGACATGATGATTGCGCATGGTGCTGCCGTGGTACGAGGCTCTGAGCGAGCGCTTGTGGTTGTTGACATGCCATTTGGCAGCTATGAAGAAAGCCCTGAAATAGCCTTTCGTAACGCCGCGCGCATTATTAAGGAAACTGGTTGCCAGGCCGTTAAGCTTGAGGGCGGACAACGTATGGCTGAGACCATTCACTATTTGACCCAGCGCGGCATTCCCGTCATGGGGCATATTGGTTTGACGCCGCAAAATGTGAATGTGATGGGTGGGTTTAAAACTCAAGGCCGCCATAAGGAGCAGTGGCCTGAGTTGCAAGCTGATGCGCACGCCGTTGCTACCGCTGGTGCGTTTTCCATTGTACTTGAAGGCATGGTTGCGACCTTGGCCGATCAAATCACTGCCGCCATCGATATTCCTACGATTGGTATTGGCGCCTCCTCGAATTGCGATGGACAAATTTTGGTCACCGAGGATATGCTTGGTCTATCACCCTCGGTTCCTAAATTTGTCAAAGAATTCGCTACCTTGGGCGCGCAAATCGCGGGTGCCGCGGATGCATATGCGACCGAAGTCAGAAGCCGGCGCTTTCCGGCTCCAGAAAACCAATATGATGTATTCAAGTCTAATCAGGTGCAAAATACTGAGGACGAGGAGTAACCGTTGTGAGTGATATTTTTCAAGAAGTCGACAATGAATTGCGCCGCGATCGGCTCAGTCGCTTTTGGAATGAGAATGGCATCATCATTATTTCGGCTGCCGTTGCAATTGTGGTCGCAGTGACGATCGGCGTTATCTATAAAGGCATCCAGAACAGCCGCAATGAAGCGGCCTTTGAACGCTATCAGGTGATGCTCGCGGCGGTCGGTGAGGCAGAAGATGCCACACAACTGTTGCAGGAATTTGTTGATCAAGAGGACAATGGCTACGGCGTTTTGGCCCAGTTTCGTCTAGCTGAGACCTTGGCTGGTGATAAAAAATTTGCCGAAGCGGCCGCGCTCTATGAAAAAATTGCGATCCGCGGTGATCTACCCGTTACGGTACGCGATTTTGCTAATCTGATGGCTGGGGCAAGTTTAATCGGGCAGGCCAGCGCTAGCGATATTCAAGCGCGGCTCGGCAAAATGCTCGATACGCCAAACGGTTTTCGCGGTCAGGCCCGTGAGGTTTACGCGCTATCTTTGCTGATGGGTGATGATCCCTTGGCGGCGCGCGATCTTTTGCAAGTTCACATCGCCGAAACAGCAACGACGCCGGCGATGCGTTTGCGGGCACAGATTTTACTAGATGAGGCTCTGCAAAAGTTGCGGCTTTCGAGCGAGTGAGGGGTGTCGATGACGCGCACGATTTTAAAAGCATGTTCGGGTCTGGCGCTATTGCTACTGGCCGCCTGCGGGGACAAGGAAGAGGTCGTAAAAATTGATGGTGATCGTATATCGATCCTATCCTACGAACGCTCTTTAACTGTCGATCCGCGCGTCAAAGATCAAGACTTTGTCATTCCGCCAGAATTTGACAATCCCGAATGGACACAACCCGGTGGGTACCCCAGTCACGCGGCCTATCATTTGGCTTTGGGTGCAGATGTAAAGCGCGATTTCCGTGTCAGCATGGTCGAGGGCAATACGAAAGTCACGCGCATTATGTCGCCCCCCATCGTTGCCGAGGGCAAGGTTTTTGCTATGGGGTCAGAGCTTGATATTGCTGCCGTTGATGCTTCGTCGGGCAATCGCCTGTGGACTCAATCCGTGGCGCCCGAATGGCGCGTCAAAAACCCCGGCATCACGCGCTTTATCGGTTTTAAAAGTTCCAAGGTAGACACTGAAGATGGTTTTATGGGCGGTATTGCCTATAACCAAGGCCGCTTGTTTGTCGCTACGGGCTTTGGCGAAATTTTGGCCTTGAATGCGGGCACGGGCGAAATCATCTGGCGTGTTCATAATGAGGTACCGTTCTCAAACGCGCCGACGGTACGCGATGGGCAAATTTATGTTGTATCGCAAGATAGCCGCTTGCAGGTTTTCTCAGCGGCCGACGGCAAACGCCGTTGGGAGCATTTGGCGATAACCGAAACCGCGGGTATTTTATCCGCCTCCAGCCCAGCGGTGAACGACCAGATCGTTGTCGCTGGCTTCAATTCGGGTGAGGTTATAGCGCTACGCACCTTCAATGGTTCGGTCAACTGGAGCGATAGTCTGTCAGCGCGGTCTATGCAAGTCACGCCTATGTCTGAGCTGGTGGCGATTGTTGGCCGCCCTGTGATCGATCGAGATCGGGTCTTTGCCGTTAGTCATGGCGGTCGCATGGTTGCGATTGACGTACGTTCGGGGGAGCGGGTTTGGACGGCCGATGTTGGCTCAATTGAAACACCTTGGGTGACAGGCGATTCCGTAATCGTGATTACCACAGATGCTGAGATAGTGAGCTTGACGCGAAGCCTCGGCCGCGTCCGTTGGGTGAACCAACTCCCACAATTTGAAGATGAAGATGACAAAGAGGGCAATATAAGTTGGGCCGGACCAGTTATGGCAGGTGGCCAGTTGATCGCGGCGTCATCGCAGGGCGAACTGTATTTTATCTCGCCCGAGAATGGCGCCATTTTGCGGACAGTTGATATTGGCGATCCCGTGAGCGTGTCGCCCGTCGTCGCCAATCGCACGCTTTATGTTCTGACTGATGAGGGCGAGCTCATCGCATATCGATAGGACGAAGAGATGACTGAGGCCCATTCCTTATTGCGCCTCGCGATCGTCGGTCGACCAAATGTGGGGAAGTCCACACTGTTTAACCGCCTCGCAGGGAAGCGCTTGGCTCTGGTTGATGATCAGCCAGGGGTGACGCGCGACCGTCGGCAAGGCGATGGTCGTTTGGGTGATTTACGCTTTGCAATCATTGATACAGCTGGATTTGAAGAAGGCAAGACTGGGTCGCTTGAAGCGCGCATGCGGTCACAAACCGAACTCGCCCTGCAAGAGGCCGACGTCATTTTAATGTTGATCGATGCACGGGCGGGAATTTTGCCTGAGGACGAGGTATTCGCGCGCATCGTTCGCAAAGCCAATAAAGAAGTCATTCTCGCAGCCAATAAATCCGAGGGCGGGGCAGGCGCTGCCACCTTGGGTGAGGCCTATGGGCTTGGGCTCGGCGAGCCCATCGGATTGTCTGCCGAACACGGTGATGGCACCGAGGCATTATATCAACGTTTACGGCGAGCAATCGAGGCCCACGAAGCCGATTTCGCGTTCGCTAGGGATGATATTGAGGATGAAGAAGCTTTTGATCCCGAAGTGCCATATGAGGATGATCCGACCCGTCCTTTGCGCATAGCAATTTTGGGACGCCCCAATGCCGGCAAGTCGACATTGATCAATGCGCTAGTCGGGCATGATCGTTTGCTAACGGGGCCTGAGGCTGGGCTGACGCGCGATAGTATTTCAGTTGAGTGGACCTATGTGGATGCCGAGGGGCAAACGCGGCCTATGATGCTATGGGACACGGCGGGGATGCGCCGCAAAGCCCGTGTTTCGGAAAATCTCGAAAAGCTCGCCGTCGCCGATGGCCTGCGGGCGATTAAGTTCGCTGAAATTTGCGTTTTGTTGATTGATGCGCAATCGCCATTTGATAAGCAAGATGTACAACTTGCCGATCTTGTCGAGCGTGAGGGACGCGGGCTTGTTATTGCGATTAATAAGTGGGATTTAAAGCTCGATCGCGAAGAAGTGCGACAGCAGGTCCAAGACAGCCTTCTAAAATCGCTATCACGTTTGCGCGGTATCCCAGTGATTTATTTGTCGGCGCAATCCGGACGCGGGCTCGATCGACTGGTGCCCGCCATACTGGCCCAGAATAGGCTTTGGAACTCGCGCATATCAACGGGGAAATTGAACCGATGGCTACAACAGGTTACCGAACGCCACCCGCCGCCCGCCGATAAGGGGCGGCCAGTTAATTTACGTTTTATGACGCAAGCCAAGTCGCGGCCGCCGACCTTCGTCGCTTTTTCAAGCCGCGGTCATTCGGTGCCCGATAGCTATAACCGATATTTAGCTAATGAATTACGCATGAGCTTTGGGCTCGATGGCGTGCCTCTGCGGGTGTTTATTCGGAAGGGTAAGAACCCTTACGAAGGTCGATAATCGACGATTTCCCCGTGCCGCTTTTCTTCGGCCGACAAGAGTTCAAGAAAGAGCGGTGCTAGATCGTCCGGACGGGTCAAGCTATCGGGGTCTTCGCCGGGCATGGCTTTGGCGCGCATTTGCGTGCGAACAGGCCCGGGGTTGAGCAGGTTGATGCGGAAATCGCGTTTTTTATGCTCGGCCGCCCAGCTCAGAACCAAAGCGTTTAACGCCGCTTTGCTAGCCGCATAAGTGGCCCAGAAAGGCCTATTTTTGGCGACCGCTGCCGATGTCACAAAAACACATCGCGGTGCTTCAGCCTGTAGCAATAATGGTTCGAGCGAACGAATGAGGCGCATATTGGCGGTGACATTGACCGCGAAGGTCTTATCAAATTCCTCGGGGCCGATATGGCTTGCCGGGGTCAATTGACCCAACAGACCTGCATTCCCCACGAGAATATCGAGTTTCCCCCAGCGCTCAAATATCGAAGCGCCAAGGCGATCTATGGCCTCGTAATCCGTTAGGTCGAGCGGCACGCCTGTTGCTTGGCCGCCAGCGGCGGTGATGCGGTCGTAAAGCGATTCGAGTGCACTCTGGGTCTTGCCAATCAAAATTACATGCGCGCCTGCTTTGGCAAGGGCGCGCGCACAACTATAGCCAATCCCGCGGGTTGCGCCTGTGACGACGGCCAGTTTTCCGCTGAGATCAGTCATTAGGCTTTTTCTGCGAGCAAAGAGAGTTGCTTAAGGCCATCCCCGCCTGACAGGTCTATCAAGGGGGTTGGGTAGTCGCCGGTAAAGTAATGATCGGTAAAGGCTGGATTATTAGGGTCGCGTCCGTTCGGATGTCCCATGGCCTTATAAATACCGTCGACCGATAAAAAGGCGAGGCTATCAGCACGGATATACTCGCACATTTCTTCCAAAGAATGTGTGGCCGCCAATAGCTGATCGCGCTCAGGTGTGTCGATGCCGTAGTAATCGGGATGCGTGATGGGTGGCGAGGCGATGCGCATATGCACCTCTCGGGCACCAGCATCGCGCATCATTTGTACAATTTTAAGCGAAGTAGTGCCGCGCACAATCGAGTCATCGATCAAAACAATGCGCTTGCCTTCAACAATAGCGCGGTTGGCATTATGCTTCAGCTTGACCGAAAAGGCGCGAATAGATTGGGTCGGCTCGATAAAGGTACGCCCAACATAATGGTTGCGAATAATACCCAATTCGAATGGAATGCCTGCCTCCGAGGCATAACCAATCGCCGCCGGAACGCCACTATCGGGAACTGGAATAACAATATCAGCCTCTTGATGGGTTTCACGTGCCAACTGACCACCAAAGGCTTTTCGCACCTCATAAATGCTGCGCCCTTGAACCGTGCTATCGGGGCGGGCGAAATAAATATACTCAAAAATACACGGACGCGGTTCCATGGGCGGAAAAGGCTTATAGCTCTCGACACCCGTCTCGGTGATGACGACGATTTCGCCATTGTCGATTTCGCGGATAAATTTGGCGCCGATAATATCGAGCGCGCAAGTTTCGGATGCGAGAATATAACTGCCGTCGAGCTGTCCGAGTATTAGCGGACGAATGCCCAGCGGGTCGCGCGCGCCAATTAGCTTCTTATTGGTTAAAACAGCCAAGGCATAGGCGCCCTGGATTTGAAACAAAGCATCTGTGAAACGCGATAGCGTGTTACCACGTCGCGATCGCGCGACCAATTGTAAGACAACTTCCGTATCGGAGGTTGACTGGAAAATAGCCCCTTTGCCAACCAACTCATTGCGCAGGGTCAGGGCATTGGTCAAATTGCCATTATGCGCCATCGCAAAGCCGCCCCCTGCGAGGTCGGCGAAGAGGGGCTGCACGTTGCGCAAGATTGTCTCGCCTGTGGTTGAGTAGCGGACGTGGCCAACAGCTGCTGAGCCATGCAAGCGATCAAGGATAGAGGCTTTTGTGAAATGTTCGCTCACCAAGCCCATGCGGCGCTCGGCATGAAAATGTTTGCCATCATAACTAACAATGCCGGCTGCTTCCTGGCCACGGTGTTGCAAGGCATGCAACCCAAGCGCCGTTAAGGCGCTGGCGTCGGGGTGGCCGAAAATACCAAACACGCCGCATTCCTCGCGTAAATGGTCGTCGTCGTTCACTCTAATCCCCGCTTACCACTCGGTGTCGCACTAGTCCGCCTCAGTGCCCCGGATCAAGCTGTCCAAGATCGCTCGATCGTTCTGGTTATAGCCTTTTCCAGTTGCGTTGTCTTGGGTTTTGTTGTTGTTACCGTTCCCCAAAAAGCCGTCGAGTTGCCTGTTGAGCTCGTTCGAAATTGTATCCGTCGTCACATCGCGCAGGCCCGATTTTCCCTTGGAAACAGCATCGTCAATTTTATCACGATCAATTGGCCAACTATCTTTTGGAACGGTTGCGACGATAACAGCGGTCCCCGTTTGCAAGGCAGGATAGAGGCGCGCAGACGTAATCCAAGCAGGTTGATCGTCTTCTGGGAGTACCAGCAAAATGAGCATATAGGCGAGGCAAACAATCACGAAACCGCGAATGGCGCCGAAAATGATGCCCAGCGTTCGGTCTAATGGCCCGACACTGGAGTTTTTCAGACTATCTGATAGCCGTGTCGCAATCAGGGAGCAAATCAAGAGAATGGCGATAAATAGCCCGAGATAGGTCAGGGTCATCGCCAGCCATTGCGGCGCAACATAGTCCCCGACCCATGGCAAGATCAATGGACTGATAAAGAGGGCGCCATAGGCGGCAATAATCCAGCTTGCTAAGGACAATACCTCGCGGGCAAACCCACGCGCAAAAGCCAATATGGTCGACAAACCAATAATAACCAAGATCACTATGTCGAGCGCTGTTATGTTTTCCATCGAATTCCTAATCTTCCTGCCGCTGAAACCCACCTAGGCTTAGCAAATCTTCTAAATCGTTCAAATCAGTTAATTTAAGATTTTTAACAGCATCCGCATCATCTGTGTCGGCCTTGCGGTTGCGTGAGGTAAAAGCTCGCGCAAATCCGAGCTTTGCGGCTTCGCGGAGCCGTAAATTTAATCGTGAGACGGGGCGAATAGCGCCTGACAGGCTGACTTCGCCAAAAAAGACACTATTGGCAGGGCAACATTTACCTGAAAGCGACGACACCAGCGCCGCCGCCACGGCGAGATCGGCGGCAGGTTCCGTGATTTTCATGCCGCCGGCAACATTCAGAAAAACATCGCGGCCAGCGAAGCTGACGCCGCACCGACTTTCAAGCACGGCGAGGATCATCGATAGGCGGTTGCTGTCCCAACCAACGACCGCTCGCCTCGGCGTCGCGAGCGAAGAAGGGGCAGCAAGCGCTTGTATTTCCACTAAGACCGGTCGGGTGCCTTCGACGCCAGCATAGACGGCGGCGCCCGGAACGCCCTCGTCGCGGGCTTCCAAAAAGAGAGCCGAAGGGTTCGCAACCTCATGCAAACCAGTGCTTCGCATTTCAAACACGCCTATTTCATGGGCTGGCCCGAAGCGATTTTTCACAGACCGCAAAAGGCGGAATTGATCGCCCAGATCGCCTTCGAAATAAATCACCGTATCGACCATGTGTTCGAGGACGCGCGGTCCCGCAATTTGCCCGTCTTTGGTGACGTGCCCGATCATGATCAAGGCCATATCGGTGGTTTTTGCGAGGTGAATAAGCTCTTGGGCCGCCGTGCGTAATTGACTGACAGTGCCAGGAGCAGCGTCAAGGGCGGGGGTCCACATGGTTTGGATTGAGTCGATAATTAAAACGCCCACGTCGCCATATTGCTCGACGGTTTTACGGATATCGGCGATATTGGTTTCAGCGCCCAACAAGACCGGCGCCTCAGAAAGTCCGAGACGTGCCGCGCGTAATCGGAGTTGCGCCAAGGCTTCTTCGCCCGAAATATAGATAACGGTATCATGCGCCTGCGTGAGGTGAGCGGCCGCTTGCACCAACAGCGTCGATTTTCCAATACCAGGATCGCCGCCAATCAAAATCGCAGCTCCCGGCACCAGCCCGCCACCCAACACCCGATCGAGCTCGCCGATCCCTGTGCTGGAGCGCCTGACTTGCTCAGGCTCGCCAGCGAGAGAGGTCAGTTCAACGGCTTTGCCTTTGACGCCGCGCGCGCTTTTACCAATTGGCGGTGCGGCCGCTTCTTCCTGTAAACTGTTCCACGCGCCACAGGCATCGCATTTCCCTGCCCATTTTGTGGACACACCGCCGCAAGCCTGACAGACATAATTTGAGGTCGCGCGCGCCATTATGCGGTTGCCCCCTCGACGCGAATGGGCCCTTCGGGAAGCCCAGCGACAAATTGGCGAAGATACGGGTTATCGCTGGCTTCGAGTTCGGCGTTGCTGCCTTCCCAGATAAACTCGCCCTCATAGAGGAATGCGGCTTTATCTGCGATGGCGCGTACACTGCTCATATCGTGGGTTATAGTCAATGTCGTGGCGCCAATGTCTTGCACAGTCTCGACAATAAGATGGTTGATGACATCCGTCATAATCGGGTCGAGCCCGGTTGTTGGTTCGTCGAAAAAGATAATATCAGGCTTGTGAGCTATAGCGCGGGCGAGCCCCACACGCTTATGCATTCCGCCTGAGAGAGAAGCGGGGCTGAGGTCGAGAATATCGGCACCTAGCTCAACGCGCTCTAAAGCAGCGGTGGCAATTTTGCGTGCTTCCTCTTCGTCGCAGCCGCGATATTGATGGTCGACGAAAGCCACATTCTGCCAGATTTTCAAACTGTCAAACAGTGCACCATTTTGGAACAGCATTCCCATACGCGTATCAATATGCATGCGGTTGCGGCGCGCGAGGCCAACAGTTTCAACGCCATCAATTTTGATACTTCCCGTGTCAGGTTGCAGAAGGCCTAAAATATGTTTGAGAAAAACCGATTTGCCTGAACCTGACCCGCCGATAATCACCGTTGATTGGCCTCGCTCCACTGTCAGCGAGACGCCGCGTAAGACTTTCTTGCGGCCGAATGATTTATGGAGGGCGGTGACTTCAATCATCAGTTTGTAAAAAATAAAGAGGTCATAATATAGTTTGCCGCCAAAATAAGAATTGAGGCCGTGACAACCGCATTGGTGGTCGCCCGTCCAACACCTTGTGCACCGCCGCGGCTATGGTAACCGTGATAGCAGCCGAGCAGGGCAATTATGAACCCAAAGACAGCCGCCTTTGTGAGACCCGAAATAATGTCGTCGGCATCAAGAAAATTTACTGTCCGTTGCACATAGATGGCAGCATTGAAATCGAGCGATTGTGTGCCAACTGTAAAACCACCAAATATGCCGATGACATCGGCGATAAAGGCGAGGATTGGCATGCACAGTGTCGCGGCGATGAGGCGGGGGGCTACAAGATATTTAAACGGGTCGGTCGATAAAGTTGTCAATGCATCGATTTGCTCGGTGACGCGCATGGTTCCGATCTCGGCCGCAATGGCCGAGCTGACACGGCCAGCGACCATTAGGCCGCCGAGCACAGGGCCGAGCTCGCGCGTGATCCCGAGCGCGACGATCGAGGACACAATGGTTTCAGAATTAAACTGGTTGCCACCATAATAGATTTGCAGAGCGAGCACACCGCCCGTGAAAAAACTCGTGAGAGCAACAACAGGGAGTGAGTAATATCCAATCCGCATAACCTGCTGGAAAATTATACGTGGGTACACAGGCGGTATAATGATGGCAACAAGGCCTTGATAGGTGAACAGGCTTAGGCGACCGACAGCCGCAAAAAAACTCAGAAAAAATGCACCAATAATTGCCAGATAACTCACATTGCTCTCCTAAATATAGTCTCGCTTATAGCGACTGCCGAGCTTGGTGAGAAGCTCATAAGCAATGGTATTGGCTGATTTTGCTAAGACGTCGATTGAGGCGTTGCGGCCAATTATCTCGACCTCCTGACCCAGTTCGACGGTCTCGGTGAGGTTGGTCAAATCGATGGCCATAAGATCCATGGAGATGCGGCCAATAATGTCGACGGACTGGCCGGCGACATAAGCCCGTCCGAATGGTGGGGTGGAACGACCCGCCGCGCGGCTGATGCCGTCGGCATAGCCAGCCGAGATAATACCGATGCGCATGTCCTGCGAAGCTGTGTATCCAGCGCCGTAGCCAATTGTCTCGCCGGCTGCAATGTCACGGATTTGCACGATATGGGCAAAGACTTCGACCACCGTCGACAGCGCCGTTGCCGCATCTTGTGCCGCCGCGCCGTAAAGACTGATGCCGCAGCGCGTGAGGTCAAAGTGGTACGCCGGGCCGAGCCAAATACCACCCGAATTGGCGAGCGAGGCAGGCGCCTGTGGTAGCCGTGCCAAGGCATCGCGAAAACGCTCAAGCTGAGCCTTGTTCATGGCATGATCTGGCGTGTCAGCGCAGGCCAAATGGCTCATGATCAGACCCAACTCCCAGCCGGTAAAAAGCGCTGGTTGTGCAATCAGGTTTTCCAGCTCAACCTGATCCAATCCTAATCGATTAAAGCCTGTATCGAGATGCAACACAGCGGGGTGTGAGCCATGCCGTTGACAAGCCGCTTGCCAGTCACCGACATGCGCGAGGCTCGTCAGGCATGGCCAAATAGAATGCCGCCGATAGAGAGCGTCATCGGCTTTGCTGTAGCCGTTAAAACAAATAATTTTGACCTGAGCCGCGAGTTGCCGACAGTGGAGGGCTTCAGCCAATGTTGCGACAAAAAACACTTCGCAGCCGGCAGACAGCAATGCGGGCACGGCTCGCTCCAAGCCAATTCCATAGGCGTTTGACTTCACAACAGCGGCGGTTTCGGCAGTGCCCGATTTTTCGCTCATGCGCCGGTAGTTATTTTGAAGAGCAGCGAGGTCAATGGTAAGGCGCGCGCTATCGCGTCCGCTTACGGATAATAAATCAGTCGAAATATCGCTCGGGGATTTTTTCATCTTCAGCCAGATTCCCAAATCGCGTGAAGCGGTCTTCAAAGGCCAAACGGGCTATGCCGGTTGGGCCATGTCGGTTCTTGCCGATAATGACTTCCGCCATGCCATCGACCTCAGACATCCGCTCTTGCCACTTGAGAAAATCTTCCGTTCCTTCTGCAGGTTTCTCTCGCGCAACATAATATGACTCGCGATAAACGAACATGACAATATCTGCATCTTGCTCAATTGAGCCAGACTCCCGCAAATCCGCGAGTTGTGGCCGTTTATCGTCGCGTGACTCAACTTGCCGCGACAGCTGCGAGAGCGCTAATACGGGCACATTCAGCTCTTTTGCGAGTGCCTTAAGCCCCTGTGTGACCTCGCTCACTTCCTGCACACGGCCGTCATTGCCGCGACGGTTAGAAGCGCGCACGAGCTGCAGATAGTCGACAACAATCAAGCCAAGACCGTGTTGTCGCTTCAAACGCCGCGCGCGCGCCGCCAAGGTTGCCATGGCGATAGCACCTGTGTGGTCGATATAGAAGGGAACATCGTTCAAGTCGCGCGCCGACGCGACCAGCTTATTATACTCGTCGTCGTGAATCTCGCCTTTGCGGATATTCGAGGATGATATACCAGATTGCTCCGAGAGCATCCGCGTGGCGAGCTGTTCGGCTGACATCTCCAAAGAGAAGAAGCCGACAACGCCGCCATCCATAACCTCGACCGATCCGTCACTGCGTTCGGACACATTGCCTGCTTGTTTGGCCTTGAAGTAATTGCGGGCAATGGTAAAGGCGACATTGGTGGCGAGGGCTGTTTTACCCATGGCAGGCCGGCCCGCAAGAACGATAAGGTCACTTTTTTGCAGGCCACCCGTCAGCTCATCGAGTGTTTTAAGACCTGTTGATAGCCCCGAAAGCTTGCCCTCTCTTGCATAGGCGCTTTCTGCCATTTCGACGGCCCCCGCGAGCGAGTGATCGAAACTCATAAAGCCTTGGCTGACGACGCCTTTCTCGGCCAATTCGTAGAGGGATTGTTCGGTTGTTTCAATTTGATCTGCGGGGTTGCTGTCGAGCGACGCGTGTTGTGCGTCATAAATCATTTTATCGCCGATCGCGATCAAATCCCGCCGTATGGCTAAATCATATATGCTGCGCGCATATTCCTTTGCATTAGCAATGGTCGTTGCATTGGATACTAACCGCGCTAGGTAAGCGCCGCCACCGAGTTCGGTGAGGCCAGCATCATCCTCCATGTAGGTTTTGAGGATGACCGGTGAGGCAAGATTACCATTGGTGATGATGCGACTGATATTCTCAAAAATGCGCCCATGCACAGGGTCATAAAAATGCGAAGACCGCAGAAAATCAGAGACCCGATCAAAGCTGTCATTGTTCATAAGCAAGGCGCCCAACAGGCCCTGCTCAGCCTCAATATTGTGCGGCAGGCTCAGGTCCTCAGTGTCTTCTGGAGCGATTTGGCGAATAGGGGATTCCATGGGCCTGACCATAAGCAATTAGGCAGACGAATCCGAGTAAAAAGAAAAGGGCCTGCGCAAAAAGTTTTGCACAGGCCCTGAACAATGTGAACAGTTTGCTAAAACGGCTTTAGGCGTCTTCGTCAGCGCTTGCTTCGGCCGCAACTTCGCCGGTGTCAGCCAAATCTTCATCGGCTTCATCTTCTGGCGCAGCACCGTCTTCGAACATCTCTTCGGCTGCGATCATGGCTTCTTCGGCATCGGTGTTACCCGTGACGACTTCACCGCGCGCTTGACGCTCGGCTTCCTCTTGCGTGCGAGCCACGTTGACTTGAATGAGGCTGTCTACTTCGGGGTGTAGCACAATGCGAATGCCGTAAATCCCCAGAACCTTGATTGGGGTATCGAGGACGACTTGATTACGAGCAACCGAGAAACCGTTCTCGGTCAGAGCCGCAGCAATATCGCGCGAATTGACTGAGCCGTAAAGCTGGCCGGTATCGCCCGACTGACGGATAATGATAACGCTTTGATTGTCCATCTTCGCCTTGACGGCTTCGGCATCTTGCTTGCGCTCGAGATTATCGGCTTCAAGTTGCGCTTTTTGGCTCTCAAATTGCGCCAGATTAGCTTTGTTGGCGCGCAGGGCTTTTCCCGTTGGCAGCAAGAAATTGCGGGCATAGCCGTCTTTCACTGTTACCACGTCACCCATTTGTCCAAGCTTGGCGAC
The DNA here is from genome assembly GCA_038147995.1 of Rhodobiaceae bacterium. GTDB lineage: Bacteria > Pseudomonadota > Alphaproteobacteria > RS24 > RS24 > JAYODZ01. The sequence goes on from JAYQUO010000007.1 coordinate 15,062, forward strand.
TCGCTCCAGAAGTACGACTTCCATTCTCTACTCCTTTTCCGGTGGATCCGTGTCATCCGACCGTGTTTTTGGTTGTTTCTGTGCCATCTTTGGCGTTCCCATTCGCTGCCGCAGTCTCACCAAGGGTTCAATTAAACCCAAGAGAGCCACCAAAATTCCGAGCCACAAAAAGAGCAAAAGGAACAGGTACAGCGCCGATAAAATCCAAACACGCGCATCAAGTGGGCGTGAGATAGCATGAATTACCGATAAACCCAATAGAAAATATGGAATTAAAAAGCATAAGGCAAGCGCCGCAAAATAGATCGACCAGGCGCCGTCGAGGAAGAAGCTGAGAATAATCGATCCGACCAAAAGCGCGTCGAGATATGACGGTAAGGTGAGGTCATCGTAAGTCTGTTGCGGGCGTAGATTTAATTTGGTCCATTCCGCTAAACGCTGTGCCAGAAGCATTGTTGCAATTAGCGAAATTGCCCAGCTCGCGCCCGCTGTTACCAGCATTGTCGCGACGACCATTTCGAGCGCGCTGCTCTCCAGCCCCAATTCGTTGAGCCCTAACAGAGCGGCTGTAGATGGTTCATTGGTCAAAAGTGATATGAAAACAGCAGGTAAGCCGCCATCCTCATAGGCAAAACGACCAAACATCAGGCTGGTCAGCACAACAGCCATGCCGCAAATCCACAAAACCAGCTTGTCGGCGGGGTAAAACTCATAGTTCTTTTGGGGCGCTTGACTGGCGGCTGTCTCGGCGTCACCGCGGATGCGGGATAAGAGGCTTAGACGGGTCAAGGCAAAAGCGGGGAATGTAAAAAGCAACAGCGTAGTAATAGCCAATGGCCAGCCAATCAGCGTTGCGGCTAATAGCGCATACAAAACGCCAGCAAGCAGTAGTCCGCCGGGCGAGGCCGTCAGACCAATGTAAAAAAGCGGCAGAGGCGCTAATGGGATCGTGATAATGCCGAGAAACAACAACAGTGCAAAGACCGCGGCAATTATACTTCTTAGGGCAATAGCCGCGGTCATTTGAAAGCTGTTTGGATCTTAGTCGACAACATAAGGCATCAGAGCCATATAGCGCGAGCGCTTGATAGCTTGAGCCAATTCACGTTGTTTTTTTGCAGAGACGGCGGTGATCCGGCGCGGCACAATTTTTCCACGCTCAGACACATAACGCTGCAACAAACGCGTGTCTTTATAGTCAATTGTTGGCGCATTCTCGCCTGAGAAAGGGCAAGATTTGCGGCGACGGCCAAAGGGGCGACGTGCTTGGCTCATGATTACTCTCCTTCAGACTCGGATGCGGAGTCATTATAATCGCGGCGCTCGGCGCGACGTTGTTCCTCACGGTTTTTGTTTTTCATCGGCGAAGATGGGCCAGTTTCATGTTCTTCGACGCGCAGGGTCATAAAACGCAGGACGTCATCATGCAGGCTCAGTTGGCGCTCGACTTCTGCAATCGCGTCATGATTGGCACTGATGTTCAGCAAGGAATAGTGGCCTTTACGATTTTTTTTCACCCGATAGGCGAGGCTACGCAGGCCCCAATATTCGGATTTGCCAATCGTACCCTTATACTCTTGAACAATATTTGAAATTTGCGATGTGATAGCTTCAACTTGCTGCTCGGAAATATCCTGCCGCGCGATGAAGACGTGCTCATATAAAGCCATAGGCCTCTCTCCTTCTTTTAAATCCGGCGCTGAGCCTCCTGCGAGCCAGAACGGAGGCCCACAGTTGAACGCAAGAGCGGGGACAAGGGATCACGAGCAAAACACGAAAATCTATGAAAATCGGCGTATTTTACGCTCTCCGCCCCAATGACGAAGAGATCCTTTCAGCCCCCAACCGGATGCGAGGCTTGTCTTACACAAGATAGAATAACTTGGCAAGTTCGATTTACACTGTTACATCCTGTGACATCACTCAGAGCATTAATGATCAGGAGAAGGCGATGAGCAAGGCATGTGTGTTTCCCGGACAGGGCAGTCAGGCAGTGGGTATGGGGCGCGATTTGGCAGAGAATTTCGCTGAGGCACGTGCTGTGTTCGCAGACGTCAATGAAGCGCTCGGTCAAAACCTCTCGCACATTATGTGGGAAGGGCCCGAGACTGAATTAACCCTGACCGAAAATGCCCAGCCAGCCTTGATGGCCGTTTCGATCGCAACGATGCGCGTCTTGGAAGCGCATGGGTTTCAATTGGCCGACCGCGTTCATTATGTGGCGGGCCATAGTTTGGGGGAATATTCAGCCTTGACGGCGAGTGGAGCGCTCGCTCTCGCCGATGCTGCCCGATTGTTGAAATTACGCGGCCAAGCGATGCAGCAAGCGGTGCCGGTCGGCGCAGGGTCAATGGCCGCTATTATGGGGCTCAGCTTCGAGGATTGTGAGGCTTTGGCCGCGGCCGCAAGTGATGCCGAGAACATCTGTCAGGCTGCCAACGACAATGCGCCGGGACAGGTTGTTATATCAGGATCCGCTGTCGCGGTTGCGCGTGCCATTGAAATGGCCAAAGAAAAAGGTGCCAAGCGCGCGGTCGAACTTCCCGTCAGCGCGCCATTTCATTGCCAATTAATGGCGCCAGCCGCTGAGGCCATGCAAGCGGCCTTGGCCGCCACATCTATATCGACGCCGTGTGTGCCCTTGGTGGCAAATGTAACAGCAGAGCCGGTGACCGACCCACATGATATTCGCACGTTATTGGTTGCGCAGGTCACAGGCCGTGTGCGCTGGCGAGAAAGCATGATATGGATGGCGGATGCAGGCGTCACTGACTTGATCGAGGTCGGCTCGGGCAAGGTTTTGACGGGTTTGGCGAAGCGAAATGATGAGCGGTTACAGGCGGTTTCCTTGTCATCGCTCGAGGCTGTCAAAAGCTTTATCGAGACGCTATAGGCTTGAAGAGGGGAATAATGCAATGACCATGTTTGATTTAAGCGGCAAAACGGCTTTGGTGACAGGAGCATCGGGTGGAATCGGCGGCGCTATTGCGACCGCGCTTCACGCTGCGGGGGCGACGGTGGGGCTAGCTGGCACACGCGAAGCGGTGCTGTCGGAATTGGCGACAGCACTCGGCGAGCGGGCGCATGTTTTGGTGGCCGATCTTTCATCTGAAACGGGCCCAGCCGATTTAATTGCTGGGGCGGAAGAGGCGCTCGGAAGCCTTGATATTCTGGTCAACAATGCGGGTATTACGAGCGATAATCTGGCTTTGCGTCTCAAGGACGAAGACTGGGATCGTGTCATAGCGGTCAATCTAACATCGACCTTCAAAATGTGCCGCGCCGCCATCAAGGGCATGATGAAACGCCGCTTCGGCCGCATCATCAATATCACGTCGGTTGTCGGGGTTACAGGTAATCCGGGGCAAACGAATTATGCGGCCTCTAAAGCCGGAATGATTGGTATGACCAAATCGCTGGCTCAGGAAATTGCCAGCCGCAATATCACGGCGAATTGCATTGCCCCAGGCTTCATTGCGACGCCGATGACCGATGCTTTACCAGACGCCCAGCGCGAAAATCTACTCGGTTCCATTCCAGCTGGGCGGTTGGGTGACGGTGACGATATCGCCGCTGGCTGCGTTTATTTGGCAAGCGATAGCGCTGGCTATGTAACCGGACAGACCCTTCACATTAATGGCGGAATGGCTATGATATAAATATCGCTGAATTTTTGGCTTTTCATTTGCTAGACAAGCCAGAAAAACGGTGATAGAGACCCCTGACATGGTGCTTAGCGTCATGTTTAGAGGGTAACGGCCGCGCCTTTTGTGGTCATTAGCATAAGGAAAATGAGATGAGCGATTCAGTTGTCGATCGGGTTAAGAAAATTGTCGTCGAAAACTTGGGCGTAGAGGCAGAAAAAGTTACTGAGAGCGCGAGCTTTATCGACGATCTTGGTGCTGACAGCCTGGATACAGTCGAATTGGTTATGGCTTTCGAAGAGGAGTTCGATATTGAAATTCCTGACGATGCTGCAGAAACCATTTTGACCGTTGCTGACGCGGTTAAGTTCATTTCAGAAAATTCCTAATGCGTTGCTCTCCTTGGAGAGCGCACATTAGATAGGACTGCAATGCGACGTGTCGTTATTACCGGCATAGGATCTGTTAACCCTCTCGGTGCCAACATCGAGAGCAGTTGGCAGAATCTGCTCGCTGGTAAATCAGCCGGGCGTCGCATCACGCATTTCGATACGGAAGACTTGCCGTGCAAGATCGGTTGTATGGTTCCGACCGAGGGCGATCTGGCTTTTGATGCCGATCAATATATGCCCCCCAAGGAACAAAAACGGGTCGATAAATTCATCGTTTTTGGCGTTGCCGCTGCCGATATGGCTTTAGCTGACAGCGGCTATGTCGCCGAGACGGAAGATCAGCAAAATCGCACCGGCGTTATGATCGGGGCTGGCATTGGCGGGCTCAATGGTATCGTCGAAGGTGTCGAGACCATGCTCGAAAAGGGCGTGAGGCGCATCAGCCCCTTCTTTATTCCTGGCCAGTTAATTAATCTGGTTTCGGGACATGTATCAATTAAGCACAATTTTCGTGGGCCAAATCACGCTGTCGTGACGGCCTGTTCTACGGGCGCGCATGCAATTGGAGATGCGGCACGGCTTATCGCTTTGGATGATGCCGATGTTATGCTCGCGGGCGGAGCAGAGTCTGCGATAGGCCGTTTGGGTTATGCTGGGTTTTCTGCCTGCCGCGCTTTGTCAACGAATTTCAATGACACACCAGAGCGCGGCTCGCGTCCATATGACCGCGATCGTGATGGTTTTGTCATGGGTGAGGGGGCCGGAGTTGTCGTGCTCGAAGAATATGAGCATGCGAAAAAACGCGGTGCCCGTATTTATGGCGAGGTTATTGGCTATGGTCTGTCGGGCGATGCCTATCACATTACGTCGCCAGCACCGGATGGCTCGGGCGGCTTTCGCGCGATGCAGGCAGCGGTCAAGCGTGCAGGCATTGATTTGTCCGAGATCGGTTACGTCAATGCGCACGGAACCTCAACCCCCCTCGGGGACGAGATTGAATTGCGAGCCGTAGAACGCCTTTTTGGAAGCCAGGCGTCTGGGTTGCGGATGTCGTCTACTAAATCAGCAATTGGTCATTTGTTAGGTGCAGCAGGATCAGTCGAGGCTATTTTCTGCCTCTTGGCGATGCGCGATGGCATTTTGCCGCCGACCATTAACCTCGAAAACCCCTCCGTCGAAACGGCGATAGATCTAGTTCCAAACCAAGCCAAAGAAGCAAAAGTATCGATTGCTTTGTCCAATTCATTTGGCTTTGGCGGGACGAATGCATCGCTCATTTTTAAGGCGGTTGAGTGATCGAGACCGCTTGGTTTCGCCGCGCACTGTTTGCCGGTGTTTGCTTCTTGCTTGTTTTGTGCGGCTATAGCAGCGTTTATTTTATCCCCTTTCAGATAGGTCCCGAGCAAATTGTCGTCGTTGAAACGGGAAAACCACTTCGCGTTATTGCCCGCCGCCTGGAGTCGCAAGGTATTATCCGCTCCGCTGGCGTATTTAATTTTGTCACCCGTCTCCGTGGGCTCGGCACGCAGTTGCAAGCCGGGGAGTATGCTTTCGCAGGAGCTGTCTCGATGCGCGACGTTGTTGAAAAATTGCGCCGCGGTGATGTGCTGCTTCATGCTGTGACCATTCCCGAAGGGTTAACCAGCTATCAGATTATGTCGCTGTTACGGGATCTGCCTATTCTCTCTGGCGATATCAACGACATTCCCGCCGAAGGCAGTCTTCTGCCAGAGACCTATCATGTGGCACGTGGGGGTGATCGCGGCGGGGTCTTGCGCGATATGAAAATTGCTATGCAAGTTTATCTCGATGATGCTTGGCGGGCGCGAGCTGCCGATTTACCTCTGAATTCCCCCAATGAGGCTGTTATTCTTGCTTCAATCGTTGAAAAAGAAACGGGTATCGCTGCTGAGCGGGGCTTGGTTGCGTCGGTGTTTATTAATCGGCTACGCGCTAATATGCGATTGCAGTCCGATCCGACGATTATTTACGGTTTAACGGGAGGCGAAAAAGCGCTTGGTCGCCCAATACGCCGCAGCGAGATCGCCCGCGAAACCCCCTACAACACTTATGTTATCAAGGGTTTGCCGCCGACTCCGATTGCTAATCCAGGGCAAGCGGCTCTGGCCGCGGTGCTTAATCCACCTGACACGGATTATTTGTTTTTTGTTGCGGACGGAGGCGGCGGGCATGTTTTCGCGAAAACGCTCGAGGAGCATAATGCAAATGTCCGTCGCTGGCGTTCGAATCGTTGATATATAGAACTATGGCAGAGCGTCAGAAATCAGATCTAAATATTCATCGTCGGGGCTTAATGCTTGTTTTGTCGTCTCCGTCTGGGGCTGGAAAAACGACCTTGTCTCGCGCACTTCTTGCTGGCGATGATCAAATCGATATGTCGGTTTCTGTGACCACGCGCCCGCCACGCCCGGGTGAACGCGAGGGGCATGATTATTATTTTGTCGACAATCAAGGCTTTGGTGAGATGCGTAATGCTGGCGCTTTGCTCGAATGGGCCAAGGTTTTTGATCATTATTATGGTACGCCGCGCGCGCCGGTCGAGCAGGCCTTGGCGGAGGGACGCGATATTTTGTTCGATATTGATTGGCAGGGCACGCAACAATTGCTGGAGGCCGCGGCTGATGATCTGGTGCGGGTTTTCGTCCTGCCGCCGTCGGCAGCGGAGTTGGAGCGGCGCTTGTTGAACCGTGCACAAGATAGCGCCGAGGTGGTGGCGCGGCGCATGTCAAAAGCGTCTGATGAAATTAGCCATTACGCTGAATATGATTATGTCGTGGTTAACGAGGATATCGACAAGAGCCTCGAAACTGTGCGTGCAATCTTAGCTGCCGAACGGCAACGCCGCGCGCGCCAAACGGGTCTGACAGATTTCGTAAAAAGACTTCGCGATAGTCTGTAAAAAATTTACGGCGTTAGAACGACACGTCCCAAAATTCGCCCTTCGCGCAAATCATCGAGCGTGTCACTGGCGGCGGTCATTGGCCGCATTTCGACAGGGATCGGGTTGATCTTGCCGCTTTTTACCAGCTCAAGCATTTCAATTGTGTCGGCGAGCGAGCCCGTCATTGAGCCAGCGATTGAAATGCCGCGCAACGGGAAAAGTGGGATGGGTGAGGCGAAGCTACCTCCAAATAGGCCGACAATTCGAATTTCACCACCTTTGCGAATGGCGCCATTGGCAAAGGCCAATGACCCCTCAGCGCCAACAAAATCGACTGCCGCCGGTACGCCACCATTGGTATCTTTCAGAAGCTGTTTGATGGCATCGGGGTCCTTGGTGTTGTAGGCGCCGCCCGCGCCAGCCCCGAGGGCGGCCTGCAGTTTGCCCTCATCAATATCAGCAACCAAGGGCGGCTTATCAAACATGGCGAGTGCAAATTGCAAACCCATCATGCCGACACCTCCGAGACCAACAATCAAGACTTGTTCGCTTGCAGAAACAGGTGAGAAATATTTCAACGCCGAATATGCCGTAATGCCTGAGCACATATATGTGCTGGCGAGGCCCGGCGCGATGCCCTCGCAGTCGAGGCAGTAGCGTTCATGCGGAACCAAACAGTGGCTCGAAAACCCTCCGGGTAAATTGACCCCTAAAGCGCGCAGATTACACAAATGCTCGTCGCCACGTTCGCATATGGCGCATTTGCCACAGCCAATCCAAGGGTAAATGACACGGCGCTCGCCAATTTTGACATTTTTGACGTCAGGGCCAGTGGCAATCACAACACCCTCAATTTCGTGCCCAAGTGTCATCGGCAAGGGCTTGGTTGTGAGATCAAGCTTTTGGCCGTTGCCAAAGTCAAAATTGCCATCATGAAAATGCACATCCGAGTGGCAGACACCACAATGCGAAATTTCGACCAATACTTCGCTACCGCTCGGTTGTGGAAGCTCTGTCGTGACTTCGCTGAGTGGTTGTCCGAATGCGGTGATGGCTTGGCTTTTCATTTTGTTTCCTCTGAAAGTGCGGTTGATATGGCGCAGAACTCTTCAATCGATAAAGTCTCTCCGCGACGCGTGGGTGCGATACCCAAGGCCGTGAGGAGCGCTTCGGGGTCTAAGCATAGCTGTTTTAGACTGCTACGCAACATTTTGCGACGCTGGTTGAAAGCGGCGGCGGCGACTTTTGCAAGCATCTTTTGATCGGCCGCAAAACGCGGCGTAAGCGGCTTAATTTGAATGACCGCCGAGCTCACTTTCGGCGGCGGCACGAAGGCCTCGGGTGGCAAGGTGAGAAGAATTTCAGCGCTATTGCGCCATTGTGTCAGTATCGACAGCCGCCCATAGGGTTTGGAATTTGCTGGCGCAACGAGGCGTTGAGCGACTTCTTTTTGAAACATGAGTGTGAGGCTTTGCCAGCGCGGCGGCCAGTCATCTTCCAACCATTTCGTCAGCAGGGCTGTGCCGATATGATAGGGCAGGTTAGATGCAATGTGGTACGGCCCATCGGTGAGATCATTAGGGTGTAAAGCTAGGGCGTCGGTAATGTGATAATCGAGGCGGTGCGGGTGACGCTCTGCAATTTGCGTCAGAGCGGGGGCAAATCGCGGGTCAGCTTCGATGCAAATGACCTTCGCCGCTCCCCCTGCCAGAAGCGCTCGCGTTAGGCCGCCTGGGCCAGGGCCGATTTCGATGATCGTTTTGTCTTTCGGTTGCACGAATTGCGCTATGCGTTGCGTCAAATTCAGGTCGAGCAGAAAGTTTTGGCCGTATGATTTTTTGGCGTGTAGATCGAATTCCCGCAGGACATCGCGCAACGGCGGTAAGCCGTCATTGAACATTAGCGATATTCCACCACCGAGTCGCGCCGCAGGTCACGCAAATGACGGCGTGCCATCATGGCCATGCGCTGGGAATAAATATTATCAGAAATGGTATCTCGTGAAATCGACAGGCCGATATCATCCTTACGATCGCAAACTGCGAAGACAACCCATTTGCCGTCGGCTTCGAGAATATCACTCAATTGACCCGCTTCAAGTGGCCCAACAATGGCGCGCAAGCCCGCGTCAAAGGCCCCTAATGGTTGTAATCCGGTGCGTTGCGCTGTTGCTCCAGCTTGTTTGGCAGCTTCCTCGGCGGCTTTACAGGTCCTAAAATTAGTGGCGATTTTTTTGATGGCACTTTCACCTGCATCTTTATTGGATAAAATTTGCAAGAGATCATACTGATTACGTAACGGGCTCTTACCACCGCCTTCTTGGCGATCGCGTAAAGCGACAATGTAAATGCCAGCAGGCGTCGGAACAGGGTTCGAAATTTGTCCGGGCTTCATGGCATTGAGAACGGGGCGCAGATTGGGATCGAGTTGGTCGGCATAAACCCAGCCCACATCACCCCCGCGTGCTGCTGTCGCCGAAGCCGACAATTGCCGTGCAATAGCGCCGAAATCAACTCCAGCCTTCAACTGCGATATGATTTCTTCGATGACCTGCTGGATCCGAGCCTGATCGCCAAAGCCGTCAAAGCTCAGCAATATCTCGCTGATTAGAAAGCGAGGCTGATCAAAGGCCTCCACAGCGCGGTTATATTGCTCGTCAATATCTGTCTCGCTGACCGAGATGCGTCCACCATAGCGCCGACGGACATATTGGCTCCAGGCCAATTCTGCCTCGATCTGGGCGCGCAGCGTATCTTCATTGATGTCATTGTCTTTCAGAAATTTTAAAATTTCTTCGAGATTCATATTACCTTGCTGAGCAAGGCGCGTAATGCTGTCGTCGACAGCTTCCTTCGAAATGGATATTTCGGCTTCTCCAGCTTCTTGCATTTGCAGTTTCTCATCGATCAAGGAGCGTAAAACCTGGCCCCTTAAACGATCAACGGTCTCTGGTGTCTCCGGGATTCCCGAGGTGACCATGAAAAGCCTGACCCGCTGGTCAACGTCATAAAGTGAAATCACTGTGTCATTCACAATCGCCGCAATGCCTTCGACTTCTCGCGGCGCAGGCTTTGCAATGGCCTGCACAGAGACAAGCAAAACGATAGCGAGCACAGCCGTCAGACTGGAATACATCTTAACAAGATGAAGTTTCTGCACTTGTGTATTCAACATATTTATACCCATGGCCACGACTGTATTCTACGATGAGTTGAATCATCATACCAAAACTGCCGATTGTCATATCATAATTAACTGATTTACCCTAGACTAGATCTGCGTTAATTCCCATATCAGGAATGGTGTTTTAGTTTAATCCCCAAGGGCTTCGCCCGCTATTTTCTCAATGGAGTTGAAAATGTCCCTCAGCATTAGTTTTGCCAATGCCACGCTACCCAAAACAGGTTCGGTTATTCTGATCCACGGCAAGGGTGCCAAATTGGGTGCGATAGGCAATCAGCTCGATCGCGAGGCTGGCGGGTCGATCAGTCGCGCCATTAAGGTGAAGAGCTACAAAGGCGAAAAAGGAACAGAATTGGCCCTGCTGGCGCCGGCGCGTGGTCGGGATCAAATTGTCCTATGCGGGGTCGGCAATGCTGGCGACATGGCCAATACCGATTGGGAGAAGCTTGGCGGGCGCGCGGCAGCGCTGTGTGGAGAGGGCAAATCCTTTCACATCGTGTTTGAAAAAGCTCTTCTTGCTAAAACCGAAGAGGCTGCGGCGCGGATTGCACTCGGCGCCAAACTCGGAGATTACAAATTCACCCAGTATAAAACCAAAGAGAAAAAGGCGGTTCGGCCGTCACGATTGGTGATTGCCAGCGGTGCAATGGCACGAGCCAAGTCGACTTATGCTGAGCTGAACGCTATTGCAGATGGTATTCTTCTGGCCCGCGATCTCGTGAACGAGCCGGCCAATATTTTGTCTCCTCCAGAATTTGCTAAACGCGCCAAGACCCTAACGCGCTTGGGCGTCAAGGTCGAGGTTTTGTCAGAAGCGCAAATGAAGCGTTTGGGCATGGGCGCTTTATTGGGGGTCGGTCAGGGCAGTGCTCACCCCAGCCAATTGGTGGTGATGCAATGGAACGGCGGCGCTAGAAAAGACAAGCCCTTAGCCTTTATTGGCAAAGGCGTATGTTTCGACACAGGTGGCATTTCGATCAAGCCTGCTGCTGGCATGGAAGACATGAAGGGCGACATGGGGGGCGCCGCAGCAGTGACGGGGCTGATGATGTCGCTCGCTAAACGGAAAGCAAAGGTCAATGTCGTTGGCGTCATTGGTTTGGTTGAAAATATGCCGTCGTCGACGGCCCAAAGGCCTGGTGACATTGTGACCTCGATGTCTGGGCAAACGATTGAAGTGCTCAACACGGATGCCGAGGGGCGCCTGGTGCTGGCTGATGCGTTGTGGTACACACAAAACCGCTTCAAACCGCGCTTTATGATTGATTTGGCGACGCTAACGGGCGCGATCATGATTGCTCTGGGGCAGGACTATGCCGGCATGTTCTCAAATAATGATAAGTTATGCGCGCAGCTTGATGCGATCGGTAAGTCGGAGGGCGAGCTCGTCTGGCGCATGCCGATGAACGATAATTTTGATAAAATGATCAACACGCCGAATGCCGATATGAAAAATATTGGTGGTCGCTATGCGGGGTCAAGCACGGCGGCGCAATTCCTCGAGCGCTTTGTCAATAAATTGCCGTGGGTGCATTTGGACATTGCTGGGACGGCTATGGGATCTCCGAAATCGCCAATCAGTCAAAGTTGGGCCAGCGGGTTCGGCGTCAAGCTCCTCGATCGCTTTGTCCGCGCGCATTACGAGTAAATGCCAGACTATTTGTTCTACCATTTAGAGCGGCAGGGTTTGCATGATGTCCTGCCGCGCCTGTTGGAACTGTCGTTGCAACGTGACTGGCGCTGTGTTGTGAAATCTTCCGCCTCGACGGGCTTAGAAGACTTGAGCGCACATTTGTGGAGCTATAAAGAACACAGTTTTCTGGCGCATGCCCGCGCGGGCGATGCCACTATGGCCGAGCATGCGGCCATGCAACCGATTTGGCTCACCGATGGTGACGATTGCCCAAATGCGGCGCAGGTTTTGTTTTTAATCGATGGCGCAATTGTCGAGACGACGCATGCCTACGAGCGGGTGGTGTATATTTTTGACGGCCAAGATGACGTGGCTTTGCAGGCTGCCCGCGCGTTTTGGAAAAAGTTAAATGAAACGGGTGCGTCGCCAACTTACTGGCAGCAAAATGAAAATGGTGCTTGGGAGAAGCGCGGCTGATGCCTTGCGTTGATCGGCACAAGGGCTTATAAGCCGTCTCAGTTTTAATCCGATACAGAGGACGAGTTCATGGCGATCGAACGTACTTTTTCAATTATTAAGCCCGATGCAACGCGGCGCAATCTAACCGGTAAAATTATTGACCGATTTGAGTCGGCTGGTTTGCGGATTGTGGCTTCAAAGCGCATTCACATGACCCAAGCGCAAGCCGAGGGGTTTTATGCTGTTCATAAAGAGCGCCCCTTTTTCAATGATTTGGTCGCCTTTATGACATCAGGGCCGGTTGTTGTTCAGGTGCTTGAAGGGGAAAACGCGATTACCCGCAATCGTGAAGTTATGGGGGCGACGAACCCAGCCGATGCTGCCGAGGGCACAATCCGGAAAGACTTCGCCGAGAGCATTGAAGCAAACTCCGTGCACGGCTCAGATGCTCCCGAAACGGCTGCTGAAGAAATTAAATTCTTCTTCGCGGATAACGAATTGGTCGGCTAAAACGCCTCATATAATTATTAGGTTTAAGGCCGGCTTTGTCCGGCCTTATTTTTTAGGCCTTTGGATTGCCCCAAAAATCGTCCCGAGCACGGTCTAGGGCAGCGCAATAAGTGGGGTGTTCGACCGCCAAGACACGGGCGGCGAGGTCGTCTTCTGAGTCATCGGCGAACACCGGAACCTCGGTTTGCAAGATCACCGGCCCCGCATCCATTTCGGGAACCACATAGTGAACGCTACAGCCATGCTTGCTGGCGCCATCTTCGAGAGCACGACGATGCGTATCCAAACCTTTGTAAAGTGGAAGCAGGGAGGGGTGGATGTTGATAATGCGGTGATCCCACTGCGCGACGAACTCGGCAGATAGGATGCGCATAAATCCAGCCAAACAAATAAGGTCCGTCCCCGCCGCCGTCAAATGGTCATGCATGGCGGCTTCGAATGCGGCCTTCGTCTCATAGCCACTATGATCAATCAACTTTGTGGTCAAACCACGCTCTTGCGCCGCTTGCATACCGCCCGCATTGGGTCGATTGCAGATCAAAGACGCGACGGCGTAATTTTCGGGGCGTGCAATCATATGATCAAGCAAAGCCAGCATGTTGCTACCGCGCCCAGAAAACAGAATACTCACCCTCAGCGGCGCTTGGGTGCCGTCACGCGTCATAGATAACTTCCCGGCTGGCATCATCGGTGATTTGCCCGAGCCGTGACACGGCTTCGCCGCAGTTTTCGAGATGCGCTTGCAGCGTGTCGGCGGCCTCGGGAGCGCAGACAACCACCATACCAATGCCGCAATTAAATGTTTTTAACATCTCGTCGTCATTCGTCCCGCTCTCCGCTTGTAGCCATTGAAAGACACTCGGGCGTTGCCACGATCCGAGATTAAGTCTTGCGGCTTTACCCTCAGGTAGGACACGCGGAATATTTTCAGTCAAACCGCCGCCCGTGATATGGGCCAGAGCCTTAATTGGGTGTCCGTCGCGCAAGGCACTGAGGATTGACTTGACGTAGATGCGCGTGGGGCGGAGAAGATCTTCAGCCAAACTCGCGTGATCAGAGGCAAAAGGCGGTGGCTCATCCCAAGCACACCCGGACTGGCTCACCAAGCGGCGGACTAGGGAATAGCCATTTGAGTGGATGCCGTTCGATGCTAATCCCAGAATGACATCACCAACGGCAAGGTCTGAGCGTGGCAAAATGGCGTCGCGTTCTACGGCGCCGACAGAGAAGCCTGCCAAATCATAGTCGTCGTGGGCGTATAGCCCGGGCATTTCAGCGGTTTCGCCACCGATCAAAGCACATCCGGCTTCGACACAGCCATCAGCAATGCCAGCGATAACTTGTCGCGCGGTCTCGCGGTCGAGCTTGCCCGTGGCATAATAATCGAGGAAAAATAGGGGCTCGGCACCTTGCACCACGAGGTCGTTGACGCACATTGCGACGAGATCAATCCCGATCGAGCTGTGCATACCGGCCTCAATGGCAATTTTAACTTTTGTACCAACGCCGTCATTGCATGCAACCAATACTGGATCTTTAAAGCCGCAGGCTTTGAGATCGAAAAGCCCGCCGAAACCGCCTAATGCGACATCAGCACCAGCGCGCGAGGTCCGCTTGGCCAATGGTCCAATATCTTTAATCAGGGCGTTACCGGCATCAATATCGACGCCGCTATCGGCATAGGTGGTGGGGGATTTCGGTTTAGAAGAACTCATGAAGCTATGCCTAGTCGATTCGCGTGATGTGCGACTATAGCTTGTCGCCCGCATTGTGTCATTAACTCGCCATATTTATCTATTAAGCGCTAACAAAGCTATGCTAAAGGAGTGATATGAGAGGCTTTTTACGACTAGCGGCCATGCTGATTGTTTTGGCCGGCAAGACAGCTGTGGCGGGCGATATATTCGCCGTTAATGGCGTTCGCGTGGACGCGACCGCGGCGACCTCGGCCGAAGCGCGGGCAATGGCTTTGGCGCAAGGCCATGAAAAAGCGCTCGAAACGGTTTTCAAGCGGCTGACGCCGGCAGCCTATTGGGACCAGCTTCCACCGCCGCAAACCCTCGATCTCGACAGCATTTTGTCTGGCTTTCGTATCTCCAATGAAAAAACCAGTCCCCGACGTTACCGCGCGTCTTTATCGGTGGCCTTTAAGCCCGACCGTATTCGAGAATTGGTCTATGACCGCGAAATCCCGCTGTCTGAAGTGCAGGCTCAACCCGTCTTAGTGCTGCCAATCATGGAAGACCGCGACGGCCTTATTCTCTGGCAAGAAAACTGGTGGCGGAGCCTATGGCAAGAGCAAGATCTGACCAATAGTCTGGTCCCTTTGATTTTGCCGCTGGGAGACATTAGCGACACATTGGAAGCTTCGGCGGACGATGTTCTCGGTGGCGATCGGCTAAGGATTGATCTCTTGAAGACGCGCTATGGGACCTCTGCTGTTTATGTCGTCCATGCATTAGCGGATGTTGACGGTCAGCTCGGCGTAACCCTCTACAATTATCAAGACGGAGATGTTGCGATTGAGGTTTTAAGTTTTTTGGGCGCGGATAAAGAAGATCTCGGGCGACGCGCCATTTCGGAACTTCAGGCGACTATGGCTGAGAACTGGAAGCAGGCGACAGCGATTTTATCGCGGCGTGAGACGAGCTTGGTTGCGGAAGCTTCCTATAGTTCCTTTGAGGAATGGAGGGGTATTTCAGCTCAGCTCAACGAGACCCGCTTGATCCGCAATGTGACGTTAACCGAACTTGGCACGCGGGCGGCTTTTTTGACGCTCGATTTTGTTGGCTCGGTGGCCCAGCTCCAATCAAATCTGGAACAAGTCGGTCTACGATTGGTGCCTGGATTTAATAATTATAGTCTCGTCTCTCTTCGCTAAATGTCGCGTCAACTTCCATTACCTTTACCGCATCGTAGCGCCCGTGGGCGGTCGGATTTTTTGCTGGCGCCCTGTAATCGGGAGGCCGTGGCACTGGTTGATGACAGCGCCAGCTGGGAGAATACGATCCAGTTAATTTACGGACCCGAGGCCTCTGGTAAGACGCATCTGCTCGATGTGTGGGCCGATGCGACGGGGGCCGTTGCGGTGGCGAGCCAGAATATTGACCAGATCGCCGTCGACAGTGTTCGTCACTTGACGGGTTTAGCGCTCGATGATTTGCAAAATTTGGGGGCGGCCAACGAAACCCAACTCTTCCACGTTTTTAATGAGGCGCGGGCCTATAAAATACCGGTTTTAATGATGTCTTCGGTACCCCCACGGCGCATGTCAATCGCTTTGCCAGATCTGGCCTCGCGGCTATTGGGGCTTCCGGCTGTCGCACTGCAGGCACCAGATGATACTTTGCTCGAGGGGCTCATGCTCAAATTACTCAATGATCGCCAGCTCAGCATTGCCGATCACGTTGCCTCATTCGTGCTCGATCGGCTTGAACGAAGTTGTGGCGCGGTGGTGGCCTTTGTCGATGCATTCGATCGCATGAGTTTGGCGCAAAAGCGCCCTTTGACGCGCGCTTTGGCGGTAGAAGTGCTTGCTCAAATGTCAGTAAAAATGTCATAAAACTGTTACATGATATTGATATCAACGACCTTTTAAAGGCTGCAGTTCGCGGCGCGGTCGGGAATTTAGGGCATGGTAACGCATAATATTTCGCATCCAGAAAAACATGCGCGCTTCTCGGAAGAGGCAGCGGAAGAATATAAAAAATTTTCCCGCTCCGAGCGCTATATAAATCGTGAATTGTCATGGTTGGCTTTTAATCAACGGGTCTTTGAAGAAGCCAATAATCTCTCTTATCCGGTTTTAGAGCGCCTAAGGTTTCTCTCAATTTCGGCGACGAATTTGGAAGAATTCTTTATGGTTCGCGTCGCTGGTCTGATTGGCCAGAAAAACGCGGGCGTCAAATCGCGGAGTCAAGACGGTTTAAAACCGTCGGAGCAATTAGCGGCTGTGATTGAGCGGGCCAACGAATTGATGCGTGCGCAACAGAATGCTTTGCTAAATTTGTTGCAGGAAATGGAGGGCGAGGGGGTTTGTGTTTTGCCCGCCGATGCCCTCAATGGAGCGCAAACGGATTGGCTTGAGGATTATTTTCTCGACAATGTCTTGCCCGTTTTGACGCCGCTGGCCATTGACCCCGCGCACCCCTTTCCCTTTATTCCAAATTTAGGATTTGCATTGGCCCTGCAATTGTCGCGCAGGCGTGACAAAAAGGCCATGAATGCATTACTGCCGATCCCGCAACAGCTCGAACGCTTTATACGTCTGCCGGACGATCTCAGCGACGGAAAACATCTGTTTATGCGGCTCGAAACCCTGATTTCAATGTTTGTCGATCGCACCTTTCCTGGCTACGAGGTCTTGGGGCAGGGCACATTTCGGGTTTTACGCGACAGTGATATTGAGGTCGAGGAGGAAGCAGAAGATCTTGTGCAGGTGTTCGAGACGGCGCTGAAGCGGCGGCGGCGCGGGGTCGTCATACGGCTTAAAATAGAGAGCAGTATGCCGAACGATCTTCGCGAGTTGGTGGTCGCGGAGATGGAAGTCGCGCATGAACATGTGATCAGCGTTGACGGCTTGGTTGGGCTGGCACAGATCGCCCAAATTGTGCATCTCGGCCCCGCCCATCTTAAATTTGAGCCCTATAATCCGCGCTTTCCAGAGCGTATACGAGAGCATGCTGGAGACTGTTTCGCGGCCATTAGCGAGAAGGATATTATTGTCCACCACCCCTATGAGAGTTTCGATGTTGTCGTGCAGTTTGTACGACAAGCGGCGCGCGATCCTAATGTGATTGCTATTAAGCAAACCCTCTATCGCACCTCAGAAGACAGCCCCATCGTCGAAGCACTGATTGAAGCCGCTGAGGCTGGAAAATCCGTCACGGCTCTGGTGGAGCTCAAAGCGCGCTTTGATGAAGCCGCCAATATTCGTCAGGCGCGGGCCATGGAACGGGCGGGGGTTCAGGTTGTTTTTGGGTTCATTGAGCTTAAAACACACGCCAAGGTCAGCTTGGTCGTGCGGCGCGATCTCGGCGGTACGCAGACCTTTGTGCATATGGGGACAGGGAATTACCACCCGCAAACAGCGCGGATTTATACCGATTTGTCATTATTTACCTGTAATCGCGATATTGCCCGTGATGCAGGTCAGGTCTTCAATTATTTTACGGGCTATGCTGAGCCGACAGAATTGCAATGTATGGCTATGTCGCCGGTAAATTTGCGTAGCCGCTTGATGCAACATATTAGGGCGGAAATTGATCACGCCAAAAATGGCAGACCCGCGATGATATGGGCCAAAATGAATGCCCTCGTTGATCCGCATGTTATCGACGCGCTTTATGAGGCGTCCAACGCGGGCGTGAGCATCGATCTTGTCGTTCGTGGCATTTGCTGTTTGCGGCCGGGTATTCCGGGTTTGTCGGAAAACATCCGGGTTAAAAGCATTATCGGCCGGTTTTTGGAACACTCACGCATTGTCTGTTTTGGCAATGGTCATGGCTTGCCCTCACCCGAGGCAAAAGTGTATCTTTCCTCCGCGGATTGGATGCCGCGAAATTTGGATCGACGGGTAGAGGTTTTGGTGCCTTTATTGAATCCAACAACGCATGCGCAAGTCATGGATCAAATAATGCGAGTCAATTTAGCCGATAATAGCCTAAGTTGGCTGATGCAGCCGGAGGGACAGTATGTTCGTGCACCGCGCGGCGAAGGCGAGGCGGAGATCAACGCTCATAATTACTTTATGACCAATCCAAGCCTGTCGGGGCGTGGCGCAGCTGCCCACAAAGCGCGTAGCTGATTATCGACCTATGGCAAGCAACAAAACATCTCGTCTGTCGGCACTATTGAAAAAAATGGGCCCCTTGAAGCCTGACGAACCCGTCGGCGTCGTTGATATTGGTTCCAACTCGGTGCGGCTTGTTGGCTACAGCGGTACGGCGCGGACCCCCCTGCCGATTTATAATGAGCGCGCTTTTTGTCGGTTGGGAAGTTCGGTCGCTGCCACGGGACGCATAGAGGGCGCATCTTACGATCTGGCGCGTCAGACTTTTATTCGCTTTCGTGCGATTGCAGACCAGCTGGGCATTGAAAAACTATCAGTGTTCGCCACGGCCGCTGTCCGCGCCGCTGCAAATAAAGATGAATTCGTTGCTGAGGCGTCAGATATTTTTCGAAATCCAGTCCGCGTGCTGAATGGCATTGAAGAGGCTCACCTGACTTCGCATGGTGTGATGATGGCGATCCCCGGCGCGGATGGTATCGTCGCCGATCTGGGTGGCGGTAGCCTCGAGCTGGCACATGTCCGCGGCGGTAAGATTTTAAATGCGGTCTCGCTTGATCTGGGTGTCTTAATTCTGGCCAGCGAGACGGCGAATGTCAGCCTCGCTATGAAGAAAAAAATCAAGCAAGAGCTCAAGAACATTGCGTGGCTCGGACGCTGCAAGGATAAGGCTTTATATGCGGTTGGTGGGACATGGCGGAGCTTGGCATCGGTGCATATGGCGCAAAAGTCCTATGGGTTGCCGGTGTTGCATCAATATGAAATGGAGTGCAGCAAATCGCGAAGCTTCCTGAGGGTGATAGCGGGATTGAGCGATAAAGCAAGTGGGGCGCTTGAGGCGGCCTCTAAAAACCGGCGACAATCTTTGCCGATTGCAGCGCAGATTCTGTTGAACTTGGTCGAGGCAACGGGTGCCAAAAAGATAGTCATTTCAGCAACAGGTGTACGCGAAGGGGTGCTGGTGGAAACGCTATTGCCGAGCGGTTATCGCGAGACAGATCCGCTGCTGTTGGCGTGCGAAGAAATGGCTGAGCGGATGAGCAAATCTTACAAATATGGCTATGATCTTGATGTCTGGACGTCTGATTTGTTTAAAGGTCATAGCCGCGCTAAGGACTTAAACCGCTTTCGTCGGGCGGCCTGTCTGGTCTCAGACATTGCTTGGTCGCAACACCCAAGGTCTCGGGCTGAGATTGCGTCGCAGACTGTTTTGCGGGCGCCCTTTAATGGAATTTCGCATGAAGGACGGGTGTTGATGGCGCATGCTTTGGCGCATCGTCATGAGGTGAATAATGCCTTGCCCCTCTTGGCCGGCCTACCGCGGTTTGCCGAGGCTGAGCAAGCGGGCCGCGCGCTGGGTTTGTGTTTTCGGCTGGCACATTCGTTAACAGCCTCCATGCCGGGCATGTTACCGCTGACGCAACTGCGATTTGGAGCGGGTGAATTGACGCTTGACCTTCGGCAGCTTCCCGAGGCGCTCTACGCGCCGATTGTGGTAAATCGATTTACTCTGCTGGCGAAGGCGTTAGGGCTCGCGCCAACCATTCTTCCGCCCGAGGTTTAGGGGCGCGGGACAAGAACGACTTTGTCATCCTCGCTGGCAAGAGCCAACTTGCCATTTTTTAGATCCGCTGCATATTGGCCGAAGATTTCGTAGCGCCACCCGTGCATGGCGGGCACGTCGGGGGCGTTATCGCTGGCAATTCGGTCGAGATCAGCCGCTGAGGCAATGAGCTTGGGGGCGACGTCGCACTCATCGCATCGTTGTTTCAGCAGGACCCGCAAAAGATCAACCAAAGGACCAATCCCGGCTCGGTTGACGACAGCACGTGGCATTTTGGGCAAGGTTTTTGGGTCGGCGTCTAAACCTGTCGTGACCGCCTCGATCAGGCTTTCAGCCAAGCGTGATTTGTCGAAGCCTTTCGGTACGGCCCGCAAGCGCGACAAAGCCTGAGTATCTTTGGGCGACTGTAGTGCGATCTCGCGAATGGCGTCATCTTTCAAAATTCTGTTGCGCGGGACATCGCGCTCCCGCGCATGTTGTTCCCGCCAAGCCGCGACAGCGACCAAAACGCCAATAACATGCGGCCTGCGTTCTTGCATTTTAAGTCGCTTCCAAGCATTTTCAGGTCGCTGTAGATAGGTCTCGGGGTCGAGAAGAACTGCCATTTCTTCGTGCACCCAGTGCTCACGGCCATTGGCAGCGAGTTGATCGCGCAAAACGAGGTAAGCATCGCGCAAATGGGTCACGTCGGCGAGCGCATATTTTAATTGCGCTTCGGTTAGTGGCCGCCGTCCCCAATCGGTAAACCGGGACCCTTTATCGATTTTTGCGCCAACCGTCCTTCCGATCAATGTCTCATACCCCACCGCGTCGCCAAAACCACAGGCCATGGCAGCAATTTGTGTATCGAAGAGGGGGGTCGGGATAATTTGCGCTAGATTGAAGAATATCTCGATATCTTGCCGACATCCATGCATCACTTTGACCGTGTCAGGGTCACGCAAGACATCAAAAAACGGTTCGAGATCAATGCCTTCAGCAAGAGGGTCGATCATCGCCGCGCGCTCTGGGCTGGCTGCTTGGATGAGGCATAATTGTGGCCAATAGGTGGTCTCTCGGATAAACTCAGTATCGACCGTAATAAAGTCGCTTTTTCGTAATTCTGAGCAGAAATCCGCCAGATCCGCAGTATTGTCTATAACGTTCATGGAAAAGGCTTATAACCGATCAATTCCAGCTTGTCGCCTGTTAAGCGAATATTCCGCGAACTGCTTGACTTTTGCGCTGAAGCGGTGTGTTTTCCGGACATAAATGATGAGGTTTAGTCATGCATGAATATCGGTCACATCGCTGCGGAGATTTACGAATTTCTGATGTTGACAGTCAGGTTCGTTTATCGGGC
Organism: Rhodobiaceae bacterium; assembly: GCA_038147995.1. Lineage (GTDB taxonomy): Bacteria > Pseudomonadota > Alphaproteobacteria > RS24 > RS24 > JAYODZ01. The sequence continues at coordinate 36,479 of JAYQUO010000007.1, forward strand.
TGGGTTCACCGTAAACGCGATCATGGCGGGTTGCTGTTTATCGACCTGCGCGATCATTACGGATTAACGCAGTTGGTGGTCGAGCCCGAGAGCCCTGATTTTGCAGTGGCTGAGCGCGTGCGGGCGGAGAGCGTTATTCGGATTGAAGGCAAGGTCGTCCCCCGCGATGGCGATGCCAAGAACCCGAACCTTCTGACTGGCGATATCGAAGTTTACATTAGCAAACTCGAAGTATTGTCAGACGCACAAGATTTGCCACTGCCTGTTTTTGGTGAGCCTGATTACCCTGAAGATATTCGTCTTAAATACCGTTTTCTGGACTTGCGCCGCGATAGCTTGCACGCCAATATTGTCTTGCGCTCGAAAATCATCGCCTCTTTGCGTCGGCGGATGACAGAGGCGGGCTTCAACGAATATCAAACGCCGATTTTGACGGCGTCGAGTCCTGAGGGCGCCCGCGATTTTCTGGTTCCATCGCGTATGCATCCAGGGAAATTTTATGCGCTGCCGCAAGCGCCGCAGCAATTTAAGCAATTGCTCATGGTGGCTGGATTTGATCGTTACTTTCAAATTGCCCCCTGTTTCAGAGATGAAGATGCGCGCGCCGATCGGTCGCCGGGCGAATTCTACCAGCTCGATATTGAGATGAGCTTCGTGACGCAGGAAGATATTTTCCAAGCCGTCGAGCCTGTTTTGCGTGACGTCTTTATTGAATTTGCTAATGGCAAGCGCGTTACTGACGTTTTCCCACGCATCCCCTTTGATGAAGCCATGCGAAAATATGGTTCAGACAAGCCGGATCTTCGCATTCCAATCGCCATGGAAGATGTTACCGATCACTTCCGGGGTTCGGGGTTTAAGATTTTTGCCAATATGATCGAGGGCGATAGCGCCGTTGAAGTCTGGGCTATTCCGGCTAAGACGGGCGGCAACCGCGCTTTTTGTGATCGTATGAATAGCTGGGCGCAAGGCGAGGGGCAGCCAGGTCTTGGCTATATTTTCTTCCGCGATGGGGAAGGTGCTGGCCCTCTGGCGAAAAATATTGGGCCTGAGCGAACAGCGGCTATCCAACAGCAACTCGGTCTTAGTGACGGCGACGCTGTCTTTTTCTGTGCTGGCAAACCAAAGGACTTTGTCGACTTTGCTGGCCGTGCGCGAATAAAAGTGGGCCATGATTTGGAGCTGATCGACGCCGATCAATTTGCTTTTTGTTGGATTGTCGACTTTCCAATGTATGAATATGACGAGAAATTGAAAAAAATTGATTTTTCGCATAACCCTTTCTCAATGCCGCAAGGTGGGCTTGAAGCGCTTGAAACAACTGACCCCCTGAATGTTAAAGGATATCAATACGATATAGTTTGTAATGGCATTGAATTGTCGTCGGGGGCGGTGCGGAACCATAAGCCGGAGATCATGCTGAAGGCTTTTGAGATTGCCGGCTATGGGCAAGATGAGGTCGAAGCGCGCTTTGGTGGCATGCTGAATGCCTTCCGCTATGGGGCACCGCCGCATGGCGGCATTGCGCCTGGTATTGACCGCATCGTCATGCTGTTGGCCGGGCAAGAGAATTTGCGCGAAGTTGTGGCGTTCCCGATGAACCAGCAAGCGGAAGATCTGATGATGCAGGCGCCAGCAGCAGTCAGCAATGCGCAATTGCGGGAGTTGAGCATCCGCTTGGCGGTCGACGCGAAGGAAAAAGGTTAACAGGCTAGATTTAGATCTGCCCTAATGCCATATTAGGCGCAGGTAGCAGCGATGGAGACGCAAGTGCAACTTTTACGCATGATTTTTACTTGGTGGCACAGCCAAACAATCGGAACTTGGTGGCATACGTTTACGCGTGGTCAACTTATCGGGTCCGATATGCAAGGAAATACTTACTATCAAGATAAAAGCGGACGCTCGATTAATGGTAAGCCACGGCGTTGGGTCATTTACAATGGCGATGTTGAAGCGAGCCGCGTGCCGCCCGAATGGCATGGTTGGTTGCACTACACGGTCGATGAACCACCGATGGCAGCCGATAGCAAACATCATGCTTGGCAACAAGAGCACCAAATTAACCTCACGGGAACATCAAAGGCGCATCAGCCACGCGGTACTGCCGATGCGGCCCGCTATCCCTCGGGTTACGACGCATGGCGGCCTGAATAAGATGAAAGAAAATCTTGTCGAGACCCTCGTAGGTGCTTTCGTTCTCTTATTGGCTGTCGGCTTTTTGAGCTATGGCTATTCCGTTACAGAGCGAGATGTTGGTGATGGTATTGAGGTGGTGGCAAACTTTGACCGCGTCGATGGCTTAACCGTTGGTAGCGATGTGCGTCTATCGGGTGTTAAGGTCGGAACGGTAACCAATCTCGCTCTCGATCCAGCAAATTTCGCGGCGCGAGTGACCATGCAAATCAACAATATGATTGCCTTGCCCGATGACTCGAGCGCCAAAATTACCAGCGAAGGCTTGCTCGGTGGAAATTATATTTCCTTGACGCCAGGGGGCAGTGATCTGACGCTCGAGCAGGGAGGGGAAATTTTATTCACCCAAGGCTCTGTCGATCTCATTAGCCTGATTAGTCAAGCAATGTTCAGCACGCAGGATAATGGTCAGAAATAAGCTTATCCGACTTTTTGTTACGCTGGTGCTCGGGATCGGCGGTAGCATGGGACAAGCTATCTCTCAATCGGAGGAGGTGCCGCTCTTGCGCGTGCCCGACCTTGACCTGCCCAGCGACACACCGATTCCACAGATTATCGAAGTTCCATTGATCGAAACACAGAAAGCCCCAGATTTAGATGACCTGCCGGATGACTTGATGGGAACCTTAAATATTCTAGATAAGGTGACGGCTCGGACGTCGGTCTTGAGCCTGCCGATTAATCAAGAAGTTCGGCTGAAAAATTTGATCCTCACCATGCGCTCGTGCAAAACGGCTCCACCCGAAGAAGAGCCTGAGACGACAATGTTCCTCGAGATTGCAGAAGACAAAGATGGTCTGGTGGAAAATATTTTTATGGGCTGGATGTTTGCATCAAGCCCTGGCATCCATGCGCTTGAGCATCCGATTTATGACGTTTGGCCGTTGAGCTGTAAAACGTCGGACGGGCTGATATATTCGGGTAAGTAATCTATATCGCCAAATTTCTCGAGCGCATCTTGTAAAAAGCTGTGGTAACGCCCGCGCGGAACGTCAATGACACCAAACTGCGCCAGATGTTGAGTTTTGAACTGGCAATCGAGTAAGGTAAATCCACCAGCGCGCAATCGTGCCGTTAAATAGAATAAAGCGATCTTGCTGGCATCGGTCGCTGTTGAAAACATGCTTTCGCCAAAAAAAGCGCCCGCAAGACTGACCCCATAAAGCCCGCCAACCAATTCATCATCGTGCCAGCATTCAATGCTATGGGCGTGACCCGACTGGTGCAATCTAAGATACGAATAGAAAATAACGTCATTGATCCAGCTTTCGGGGCGGGTATTGCCGCCGCCGCGGCAAGCGCGGAGAACCCCGCGAAAATCCCTGTTCAGCGTGACGCAATACGGCTCTTGTTTGATGGTGCGTCGTAACCGCCGTGGGATGTGAATGTTATGAAGCGGGAGGACACCGCGCTCCTCGGGGTCGACCCAGAAGATCTCATCGCTCGATGCGCTGTCGGCCATCGGAAATATGCCGCCGGCATAGGCACCCAGCAAAATATCAGGTGGAATAAATGGTTTGCTCACGCTGAGCTCTAATCATCACTTAAAAAGTCTTCGAGCCAATGAATATCATAATTGGCGGCCCGAAAATCTTTGCTCGCCAGCAGTTTGGTGAAAAGCGGCAGAGTTGTCTCTACGCCGTCCACCACAAATTCATTAATCGAGCGTTCAAGACGCTTCAGACAATGCTCGCGGTCTGTCCCATGAATAACCAATTTACCGATAAGGCTGTCGTAATTTGGTGGAATTTTATACCCCGAATAGACAGCGCTATCGATCCGAACCCCTAAGCCACCAGGTGGGTGGTAGGTGATGATTTGGCCCGGTGAGGGGATAAAGGTTTTGGGGTTCTCGGCATTGATCCGACATTCGATGGCGTGGCCCGTAAAGGTGATCTCGTCTTGCGTAAAACTCAGCTTGTGGCCTTCAGCAACCCGGATTTGCTCGCGCACCAAGTCAATGCCCGTAATCATCTCCGTGACAGGGTGTTCTACCTGCAGTCGGGTATTCATTTCGATGAAGTAGAATTCACCATTTTCGAAGAGGAACTCGACCGTTCCAACGCCACGATAGCCCATTCCTTCCATTGCTTTGACCACAATATCGCCAATCGTTTTACGTTGTGCGTCGGTTAAAATAACGGCGGGGGCTTCTTCCAACACTTTCTGATGGCGGCGTTGTAGGGAACAATCGCGCTCACCCAAATGAACTGCATTTCCGTGTGTGTCACAGGCCACTTGAATTTCGATGTGCCGAGGGTTGCTTAAATATTTTTCAATATAGACAGCGTCATCGCCAAATGCGGCGCGCGCCTCGCTACGGGCATTCTCAAAGGCCGCCTTAATCTCGGACGCATCATGAGCGATTTTCATGCCGCGGCCGCCACCGCCGGCTGCGGCTTTGATCAATACGGGATAGCCCATATCTTTAGCGACTTTTTCTGCGGCTTTGATATCGGTCACGGCGCCATCCGAACCAGGCACCACCGGAATTCCAAGTTCGATGGCTTTTGCTTTTGCGGCGATTTTATCGCCCATAAGGCGGATATGATCGGCGGTCGGGCCGATAAAGGTTATGCCGTGTTCTTCCAAAATATCGGCAAATTTGGCGTTTTCGGATAAGAAACCATATCCAGGATGTACGGCATCGGCGCCTGTAATTTCGCAGGCTGATATAATCGCGGGTATGGAGAGATAGCTATCGCTTGCAGGGGCTGGTCCAATGCAAACACTTTCATCGGCAAGCCGAACGTGCATGGCATTGGCATCTACGGTTGAGTGAACGGCGACACTGCCAATTCCCAGTTCGCGACAGGCACGAATGACCCGAAGTGCAATTTCCCCGCGATTGGCGATCAGGATTTTTTTAATCATGGCTATTCAATGATGACCAGCGGTTCATCAAATTCGACGGGCTGCGCATTATGCACCAAAATGGATTTCACCGTTCCAGCTTTTGGCGCCGCGACGGGGTTCATGGTTTTCATGGCTTCAATAATGAACAATGTTTGACCAGCGGATACCGTATCCCCCTCTTTGATGAAGGGGGGCGCATTGGGGTCTGGGGCCACATAAACGGTACCAACCATAGGAGACTTTACGGCATCGACCAGCGATACTGGCGCTGCCGCTTCGGCTGGTGGCGCGGCCGCCGCCGGCGCTTGTGTTGTGGGCGCCGGGACGCTAGGTGCGCTAACAACTGTAACTTGCTCGGCTCTGGCAACGCGAAGGCGCATACCTTCAACCTCAACCTCAATTTCGGTTAAGTTGGCCTCGTTCAATATTTCAGCAAGTTCCCGAATGGTTTTGCTATCCGGATTGCGTGCCATGTGCATTCCCCTCGTTTTTTGTTCAGCTCTGGTTTTCTAATGATCTGCTGATCGCGTCAATCGCGACGATATAACCCTGCCAGCCTAAACCGCAAATGACCCCTTTGGCTAGCGCCGAAATATAGGAGTGGTGTCGGAAGCTTTCGCGGGCAAAAATATTTGACAAATGGACTTCATAAATCGAGCACTCACAAGCTTTTAGAGCGTCGTGCAAGGCGATCGAGGTGTGAGTATAGGCGCCAGCATTGATAATCAATCCTGCAGCGGCACCACGCGCGGCTTGAATCAGATCAACAAGCTTGCCCTCATCATTGCTTTGGCTGAAAACAAGCCCGAGGCCAAGTCCGTCGCAACGCTTTTGGCACGCGGCTTCGATATCGGCGAGCGTTTCGCGGCCATAAATCTCTGGTTCTCTTTGGCCCAAAAGATTTAGATTAGGGCCATTAATGATATGAATCTGCTGTGTCATAACATTTAATCTCGTCACTACATTCTTGTGCGTAAACGAGTTTTTATGCCAAAGCAAGCCAAATGCCTAGCTTGATGCGCTTTAGAATACCCCTAATATAAGCGCTTGAAAAACACGGAGCGATGGCTTGAGCATTACGGTCGAGATCAATGGTGAGGCGCGGCGGCTTGAAGGGCCTTTGTCGGTGGCGGCTTTACTGCATCTTTTAGACTTACCGCGCGAAAAAGTGGCGCTTGAGCGCAACCGTGAAATTGTGCCGCGTTCCTTCTATGACACCGTCATGATAGAAGAGGGCGACAGGCTAGAAATTGTTCATTTTATTGGTGGGGGTTGAGGTGTCGGCAGTCGAACAGGACGAGAATGTATCGCATGATAGCTGGGAGATCGCTGGGCGTAAGTTTAGCTCACGCTTGATTATCGGAACGGGTAAATACAAAGATTATCAGCAAAATGCGGATGCCGCAGTTGCCGCTGGAGCTGAAATCGTGACGGTTGCTGTCAGGCGGGTGAATTTGAGCGATCCGAACTCGCCTATGCTCATCGATTATATTGATCCCAAAAAATATGTATTTCTGCCCAATACAGCTGGCTGCTTTACAGGGGAAGACGCCGTTCGCACATTGCGTTTGGCGCGTGAAGCAGGCGGCTGGGATCTCGTTAAGCTGGAAGTTTTGGGAGATGAGAAAACGCTGTATCCCAATATGCCCGAAACCTTGCGGGCGGCTGAGTTGCTTATCAAGGATGGCTTCCAGGTTATGGTCTATTGCAGCGATGATCCCATTATGGCCAAGCGGCTCGAGGAAATTGGGTGTTGCGCTATCATGCCCTTGGCGGCGCCGATCGGTTCCGGTTTGGGGGTTCAAAACCCGATTAATATTCGCCTGATCATTGAGCAAGCCAATGTGCCGGTGCTGGTTGATGCTGGTGTTGGCACGGCATCGGATGCCGCTATTGCTATGGAATTAGGATGCGATGGCGTGTTGATGAACACGGCCATTGCAGAGGCTAAAAATCCGATTTTAATGGCTGAGGCGATGCGGCATGCCGTCATCGCAGGTCGTCAAGCCTATCTCGCGGGTCGTATGCCAAAACGGTTATACGCCGATCCGAGCTCGCCTCTGGCTGGGCTTATTTAGGTAATAATTTAGCTAACTCTTCGCCGCTGAGATAGCCTTCGTGCAGCTCGCCGTTGATGTAAAAAGACGGGGTGCCGCCGACACCGATCGCACTGGCAAGCTCATTATTATCGCTGATGTGGCTTCGAATTTTTTCGTCTTTGCTCGCTGCTAGCGCCGTTGCCGCATTCACACCAGCGGCCTGTGCGGCCTCAACAATATCATTGGACGTCAGACGGCCAGACTTCTGCATCAGATAGGCGTGATAGGCCTTAAATTGCGATGGGTCTTTTATGGTCAATGCAAGTTGGGCAGCCTCGATCGAGGTTTCAGCGAGAATGGGAAGTTCTTTGAAAATAAATAATATATCTTGCCGTGTATCCAGGAGCTTTCGGATATCTGGATAGTTTTTGCGGCAATAGGAGCAGTTATAGTCATAAAATTCGACGACGACATGTTTTGCATTTTTCGGGCCGATACGCATGTCGCGGGGGTCGTTGACCAATTTACCATGATTGCTTTTTAACACTTCTTTTTGTTTTTGGTCCGAGAGATCGCGATAATAATCTTGCATATTATCAAGCACCTGACCGAGTTTATCGGGGTGGCTCATCAGATAGTTTTCGATAATTTGTTCAATATTTTTTTGTTCTGCAGGCGTAATAACGTCATGCGCATGCGCTAAGAGGGGCAGGGTCAGCAAAAAACCAATAGCGAGTAGCGCAGTTTTAACACGCAAAAAATTGGGCAGCTGACGGTGGCTAGTAAACAACATGAAATTTTACCTTTTTCCAAAAGAACTCGAAGCGATGTCCTGCGCTCGGGTGCGCTCGGGCTTGCCAGGGGGCAGTAGTTTAATCGCTCGCTGGGCATGCATAATGGCTTGCGGATCTTCCTGCGTTGCGTAAGCCTCTGCCAAGGCCCATTCTGCCATACCGATATCCTCCACCTGACCATAGCTTTTTGAGAGTTGATGGTAGGCGGTTGGATTTCCTGGCTCAATACGTAATGCATCGCGCAATATTTTGATGGCCTCGCCAGACCTTTCTTTGGCGTTAACCTTTTGATCAGTCGCTAACAAGGCGGAGGCTAGTCCGATCATCAAGAGGGGTTCATTCGCTGCCAAACGATTGCTTTTTCGATAGGGCGCAATAGCGGCTTCGACGTCGCCAGACTCGTATAATATCTGACCCCGTAATTCATGAAACCACGGATTATCGGGCTGTTGTGTGATTAGTTGATCGACTGCGTTTAATGCGTCCTCTGTGCGTGCGAGACGATGATAGGCAATCGCATGCGCGTAAAGTTGCATCGGGGAAGGCTCGCGATATTCGCGTAAGACTGATTGTGGGTGATCAATAAAGCCATTTAGTTTTGCTTTGGCCATGTCATGGCGGAATTGCAAATCCGGTGCATCGCGACGAGCAAAATAGGGCGAGTTGCTGCCGTTGGCTTGGTAAAAATTAACCCGATCGCGTGACATCGGGTGCGACCGAATATACGGGTCCTGGCGGACTTCACTCAATATTTCTTGGCCCGCAAAATGGTCCATCAAATCGATGATGCCTTGCGCCGATTGCTCCGTACCCTCGAGTAGGCGCAAAGCGACTTGATCGGCACTTGCCTCTTGCGCCCGGCTATATGTGAGAAAGCTTGCTTGTCCGAGCTGTTGCCCTCCCGTCAACAGTGCCATTCCGAGATCTGGTGATCCCGCTAAAATTGATCCCAAGCCCAAAATGGCGCCGATCAGCATGGGGCGGCTCGCCTTGGCCATTGCATCAGATGATCGCGCCAAATGCCCACCCACAATGTGCCCAATTTCGTGGGCGATAACGCCAATAACAACATTAGGCGTATCGGCCTCAGTGATGAGGCCCGTAAAGAAATAAATATTTTGACCGTTAGCAACAAAGGCATTGATGTTGTTGTTCGAAATCACACCTATTTCGATGGCGCTTGGCTGCAAGCCAGCTTCGCGGAGCAACGGGTCAGTATAGTCGCGGAGCAGATGCTCTATCTCGGCATCGCGAATAAAACCGCCCTGTGCCGCTGGCGCCACCCAAAATAGCGCCAGGACTGCACAAAAGGCCGCTCGGTATCTGCGAAATTTACCCACCATTTAGGTCCCCAATATCTCCTAGATCAGAAGCTTAGCAGGGTTTGCGCTAAATGCGGCAAAAACATGTCACTTGCGTCGCCACCATCCACCGCGCCGAGGCTTCTTATCATCGGCTTCAGCCGCGGCGTCTTGAGGTTGATCGGCATCGTCTTGTGGCTCGCTTGCTTGCTCTGCAGACACAGGGGTCGCGCTGGCTTCGTCGACGTCGCTCGCAGGCGCCTCAGGCGATGCGTCTTGTTTTTTGCGCCGCCCGCCGCGTTTTGGCTTTTTCGCTGTTTCGTCACTTTTAGAAGTGGCGGTTGTTTCCTCTTCCTTGGGCACAACAGTTTCGGTTGCCACCGCCTCGATATCTGCAGGCGCCTGTTCGGCTTGCACGTCGGTAAGGTCAGCACCATCGTCTGCCGAAGCACCCGCACTATCGCTCGCTGCATCTTCAGCGTCGGCTGCTTCGTCGCTTATGGGCGCGCTGTCAGAAGCGGCATCACGGCGACGATTGCGACCACCGCGGCGTCCCCGGCGACGCCGGCGACCCCTTGGTTCCTCACCATCAGCCTCGGCACCCGTGGTTTGACTGCGCTCGTCTGATACGACATCGTCGGCTTCTTCTTCGCCCCTTTGAGTGTCCGTGGCGCGCGTTTCTTTATCATTGGTGTCGCGCTCGCGGCGGCGGTCGCGGTCACGCCGATTGCGGTTATTACGCTGGGGCGGCTTGGCCTCGCTCGCAGCGTCCATGCGAAGGGCTTTGACCTCACCGTCCTCATTGATTTGTAAGGTCATCTCCATGGCCATCAGATGATCATCGACATTAATAACAAGAAGCAACTCATGCGCTGCTTCAAGATCGCGTAAAGCGGATCGTTTTTGGTTTAGGAGATAGAGGGCGACGTCGGATGGAAGCCCCAAGGTTAGCGTGCCGTCTTTGGCATTTTTAGCGACTTCGCCAATTTGTCTCAGGACATGCAAGGCGCGGCTTTCCACCGAACGGATGAGGCCCGTTCCTTGGCAATGTTTGCACGTGTTGCTGCTGCTATCAACAACGCCAGAGCGGATACGCTGGCGTGACATCTCGAGAAGACCGAAGGGGCTTATTCGTCCAACCTGGATGCGGGCACGATCGCTTTTCAAGGCTTCTTTCAAACGTTTTTCTACAGCCCGATTATTCCGGTTTTCATCCATATCAATAAAGTCGATCACCAAAAGGCCAGCGAGGTCGCGCAAACGCATTTGGCGGGCGACTTCTTCGGCGGCTTCGAGGTTGGTATTGACAGCCGTCTTCTCGATCGAGTATTCCCCCGTCGATTTACCAGAGTTCACATCGACAGCAACCAAGGCTTCGGTTTGATTGATCACCAAATAGCCACCAGACGGCAGATGCACGACGGGGTTGAACATGGCCGCCAGTTGATCTTCGACACCGGATTCGCGGAACAGCGATTGCTCGCCCTTATGTTGCTTTACCTTGCGGGCGTGGCTCGGCATTAGAAGCTTCATATAATCACGCGCTTCGCTGTAGGCATCGGTTCCGTCAACGACCACTTCATCATAATCTTTGTTGTAAAGATCGCGGATACAACGGCGGATCAGAGAGCCTTCTTCGTAAACCAATGCGGGGGCCGAGCTTTTGAGCGTTTGATTGCGTACATCCTCCCAAGTTTTGGAAAGATATTTATAATCGCGCTTAATTTCGGCGGCTGTGCGTTGCGCACCTGCTGTTCGAATGATTAATCCCATGCCGTCTGGCACATCTAATTTGGCAACTGCAGCTTTGAGTTTTTTGCGGTCGGCCGCATTATTGATTTTTCGAGATATGCCTCCGCCGCGAGCCGTATTGGGCATTAAAACGCAGTACCGACCAGCCAAAGACAAATAAGTTGTCAGGGCGGCTCCTTTATTGCCGCGTTCCTCTTTCACCACCTGAACCAAAATGATTTGGCGGCGTTTGATGACTTCTTGGATTTTATATTTCCGGGTAACGTTTTGCTGACGCGCACCAACCTCTTCATGCGCATCGCCGCCTAAGTTTTCAATGTGATCGGCTTGATCTTCGCTGAGCTCTTCGTCGCCCTCGGAGGCCGTGTCGACCTCTTTCTCCGCTTCTTCTTGCTCAGCGGCGTGCTCACGCAAAAGCTCTTCGCGATCGGAAACAGGGATTTGATAATAATCAGGATGGATTTCGCTAAAGGCGAGGAAACCATGACGATTGCCGCCATAGTCGACGAAAGCAGCCTGCAACGAAGGTTCGACGCGGGTTACTTTTGCGAGATAAATATTGCCTCTAAGTGGAAGTTTGGTTTCTGATTCAAAATCAAACTCGGTGATTTGTTGGTTTTCTTCAACAACAACGCGTGTCTCTTCGGGGTGCGCTGCATCGATCAGCATTCGAAATGTCATAATGGGTAACTCCGTACGCAACCTGCCTTCCGCGCACAAAGTCGCTGGCGGTTGCGGTTTTATAAAAATTTGTGAAATAAACAGGGGAAGTCGCAAGCGCGCCGCTTCCGTGGCGTTGCATTCTTGATGTTTTGCCATGCATGACGTGCATTTGGCTTTCCCCGTTCATGGCCTAAGGCCCAATTGTCCTTGTGGTCAGGCGGTTTAGTAGCCGACCATTTCGTTCTTGCTGTGTTGTTTTAGGGGGCGCTCTAAGGCCCTTAAACATGGGAGGTGTTAAGTCCCCAGCGAGCTCCCTTTTGTAGTCGTGCGGCGGCATTGACGCAAGCTTTTCCTCACTCTGCTGTTCCGGCTTGCCTTATTGGTGCCGGATTTTCCAAGATATCCTTGCTTATTGAACCAAAACCCCGAGTCGGGCCATAGTCCCTCAAAAGCTTGGCATGAAAGGAGAGAACCGATGATTGGTACGCGGCTGTACCGTGTGATTCTCGCTGTTGCGCTCTATGTGCTGGCTTCCGGAGCGGCTCTTGCTGAGGCACGGCTGGAAAATTTCCGCCTTGGGGTTGATGGCAATCGCACGCGTATCGTCATTGATTTAACGGAAAAAGTTGCATTTAAGTATTTTACGCTCGCTGACCCGTATCGCGTGGTGATCGACTTGCCAGCTCTAACGTGGCAGCAAAATATGCGGGTACCGGCATGGGAGGGTTTGGTCAAGAATTTGAGATTTGGCTTGTTCTCGACCGACATCATGCGGGTTGTGCTGGATGCAAATGGGCCGGTTTCGGTGTCCAAAATTTTCCTATTAGAGCCTTCGGCGGGTTTTAACTATCGGCTTGTTATTGATCTCGAGACCACGTCGGAGACCGCTTTTCGGGCAGCAATTGATGCCCGTCGCGCGGTTGAGAGCACCGCATCTGAACCCGAGATCGCGCCGTCGGCGCCAATCCGTTCTGCCGCAAAGCCGAAAAATAGCAAACCCGTGATTGTGATCGACGCCGGGCATGGGGGCGTTGACCCTGGGGCGCATGGGCGCAAGGCGCGCGAAAAAGACGTTGTGTTGGCTTTTGCCCGCGAATTGGCCGCTGCCTTACGCAAATCTGGACGCTATGAGGTGCATTTGACGCGTGACAGGGATATCTACATTCCGTTGCGCGAGCGGGTGAATATCGCGCGACGCCATGATGCGAATCTATTTATTTCCATTCATGCCGATGCGATTGAACGTAAGAAAGTTCGCGGTATGTCGATTTATACCTTGTCTGAAACAGCTTCTGATAAGGAAGCGGCCGCGCTGGCGCGACAAGAAAACCGCTCCGATATTATTGCGGGGATAGATTTTGGCAACCAGCCCTCGGAGGTCACAAATATTCTGATTGATTTGGCTCAACGGGAAACCAAAAATCTGTCAGTCAAATTTGCCAATACAGTCGTTAGCAAAATGGACGGAAAAACAAAGCTTCTCGATAGAACACACAGATTTGCTGGTTTTCGGGTGCTCAAGGCTCCTGATGTTCCCTCCGTCTTGATTGAGCTCGGGTTTTTAACAAATCCGAATGAGGAGAAACTTCTTGTATCATCAAAATGGCGGAAATCGGTCTCGGCCGCTTTGACGGAGGCTGTCGACAAGTATTTTGCCAGCCTTGCAGGTAATTCTTAAATATCAGACCATTAGAAATAGATTTTTGCATAAAAGCCAGTAGACTGCGGACTTCAGGAAAGGAGCGGGGCGTCAGCCATGCGCATTTTTAAAGCGATCATAAGTTTGGGGCTCTTGCTGACCGCTGTTCTGTCATTTTTGATGGGCGCTTATTTGTGGCAGGTCAGCAGCACCTTGCCTGATTATCAGCATTTGGCTGATTATGCGCCACCCGTCACCAGTCGGGCGCATGCTGGGGATGGTGCTTTGATTGCTGAATTTGCGCAACAAAGACGCTTGTTTGTGCCCGTGGACTCGATCCCGAAGATTGTCGAACAGGCCTTTCTATCCTCCGAAGACAAGAATTTTTACGACCATTTGGGGCTCGATTTTTTTGGCATTGCCCGCGCCGCCATCCAAAATGTTATTAATGTTATCAATAATCGTCGGCTTGAGGGCGCATCGACCATTACCCAACAAGTGGCGAAAAATTTTCTCCTCACCAATGACGTTACCTTTCGGCGTAAACTCAAAGAAGCGATCTTGTCTGTGCGCTTGGAGAATGCCTTCACCAAGCGGCAAATTCTCGAGCTATATTTGAACGAAATTTACCTCGGTATTGGGAGCTATGGTGTTGCCGCTGCCGCCCTGAATTACTTTGATAAGGCGCTCGATGAATTGACAGTGGCCGAGGCCGCTTATCTGGCCGCCTTGCCCAAAGCCCCGAATAATTATCACCCCATTCGACAAAAAGATCGCGCCGTTGCGCGGCGGGATTGGGTTATCGATCGCATGCAAGAAAATGGATTTATTTCCGGCATGCGTGCGAACGAGGCCAAGCTAGAAGATCTTGTGGTCCAATTTCGCCCCGTCGGGGTGCAGCAAGTCGATGCCGAATATTTTGTCGAGGAAGTGCGTCGAAATGTACAAAATTTATTCGGCGACAAGCAACTCTATGGTGGTGGGCTGTCGATACGGTCGACACTTGATACACGCTTGCAAACGATTGCGCAGACCGCCTTGCGCGACGGGTTGGTCGCGTACGATCAACGTTATGGCTATCGTGGTCCAGTGCAGCAGCTTGAAACGATTGAAGATTGGCCAGCGCAATTGGCGAACATCAAGGTTGTACAAGATGTGGCGCCTTGGCGCATGGCAGTCGTGATCTCGGTTGACGACGAAGAAGCGGAAATCGGTTTGCGACCCGTGACCCCTTTGACGGAAGAAGAGGAGCCGCAAATCGGGCGTCTCAAAATCGCGGAAGCGAGATGGGCGCGGCGGGCGGCGATTGGGGGCGGCCGCATGGGGGGTGCAGTTGTTTCTCTGCATCAAGTGTTGGGTGCTGGTGATGTGATTTATGTTGAACCGCTGGCCACACCTGACCAGTTTGCCTTACGGCAATTGCCCGAGGCGAATGGGGCGCTTGTCGCCATGGATCCGCATACAGGGCGTGTGCTTGCTATGGTCGGCGGCTTCAGCTTTGACTTGAGTGAATTTAATCGTGCCACCCAAGCGCGGCGCCAGCCGGGGTCATCGTTTAAACCCTTTGTTTATGCGTCGGCTCTTGACGCTGGCTACACGCCAGCAAGTTTAGTGTTGGACGCACCCTTTGTGATCGACCAGGGTAGCGATCAAGGCCTGTGGAAGCCAGAGAACTATGCGCGGCGCTTCTACGGCCTGTCGACTTTGCGGCTCGGTATGGAGAAAAGTCGTAACCTCATGACCATTCGGTTGGCGCAACAAATTGGTATGCAACGCGTTGTCGATTATGCGCGGTCGTTTGGCGTCAGCGATGATATGCCCCCCGTTTTGGCGATGGCTTTGGGGGCTGGTGAAACGACCTTAATGCGCATGGTTTCGGCTTATTCAACATTCGTAAATGGTGGCAAACGTATTGAACCCGTCTTGGTTGACCGAATCCAAAATCGCTATGGTTTGACAATTTACAAACATGATACACGGCCATGCGATGCCTGTGCTGTCGATAACTGGGCGTATCAAGCGCCGCCAAGTTTACCCGATACGCGACTGGAGATTATTCCGCCACAAACAGCTTATCAGATTGTTTCAATGTTGGAGGGTGCGGTCTTGCGCGGCACCGGCCGAGCAGCGCGGGTCTTAAACCGACCGCTTGCTGGTAAAACCGGAACAACCAATGACAGTCGTGACGCATGGTTTATTGGGTTCTCTCCCGATTTGGTTGTCGGAACCTATATCGGTTTCGACGATAATCGCAGTCTCGGGTCAGGCGAGTCTGGCGGTAAGGTCGCGGCCCCCGTGTTTACAGAATTTATGCGCCAAGCATTACGCGACGCTCCAGTGATCCCGTTTCGTATTCCGCCCAATGTTAGTCTCGTGCGGATTAGCGCTAAGTCGGGCAAATTAGCCTCAGCCAACGACCGTGATGTTATTCTAGAGGCGTTCAAAGTCGGAACCGAACCTGTTTCGGGTCGCCGGCAATTGGTCATTGACGGCAATACAGGCGCTTCGGATCGCGCTGATCAAAATAAACAATCGCCTGCCACGGGTGGTCTTTACTAAAACCAAAGGCGGCGGTAGTGTCGCGACGCATTTAATGAGGTTTAATTGTGAACGCAGAAGCGCATGACCATGTCGATCGCATCCAGCAGGCTGTCGCCTTGCTGAGGAGGCATCTTTGACTGGGATAAAGCCAATGCCCGCTTGGAGGCCTTGAACCGCGAGGCTGAACGGTCCGACTTGTGGGATGATCCCACCAAAGCGCAAAAGCTCATGCAAGAACGCAATCATCTGGAGCAGTCTATCAAAGCCTGTTTGGCGCTCGAGACACAGAGCGCCGACGCTGTGGGCCTCATAGAGCTGGGCGAGGAGGAGGGTGATGCGGAAGTCGTCGCCGAGGCTTTGACAGCATTATCCGCTTTGCGCGAACAAGCCGAACGCATGGAGGTGGAAACGCTTCTGTCGGGAGAGGCCGATGCAAATTCTGCGTTCCTTGAAATTCATGCTGGTGCTGGAGGAACGGAGAGCCAAGATTGGGCCAGTATGCTGATGCGGATGTATTTGCGTTGGGCGGAACGGCGCGGCTTCAAAACTGAGGTCATCGATATGACGGACGGCGAGGAAGCAGGGATCAAATCGACGACAATTCTGATACGCGGCCATAATGCTTATGGCTGGGCGAAGACCGAGTCTGGTGTCCATCGTTTGGTTCGCATTTCGCCCTTTGACTCGCAGTCACGTCGGCATACGAGTTTTGCCAGCGTCGGCTGTTATCCCGAAGTTGATGATGCAATTGAAATTGATGTTTCAGAGGCGGATGTTCGGATTGACACCTTCCGCGCGAGCGGCGCTGGTGGGCAGCACGTCAACACGACCGATAGTGCAGTCCGCATTACGCATATGCCGACGGGTATTGTTGTGCAGTGCCAGAATGAGCGATCACAGCACAAAAACCGCGCTACCGCTTGGACCATGCTGAAAGCGCGGCTTTATGAATTAGAGTTGCAGAAGCGCGAGGAGGAAGCTCTGGCGCAGGCGCAAAGTAAGACCGAAATTGGCTGGGGCCACCAGATTAGATCTTATGTTTTGCAACCCTATCAAATGGTCAAGGACCTTCGAACGAGCGTTGAAAGTGGTAATCCGCAGGCCGTTCTCGATGGAGCGATTGATATGTTTATTGAGGCCGCTTTGGCGCAACGCGCCTATGGTGACGGCGCAAAAGACGCAACAGATCTCGATTAAGAATTACGTTCGAGACGGGCTGCAAACTGCTCAGGCTTGATACTCGCTTCCGCCAGAGGGTCTTTTTCTCTTTTAACGGCACCGTTTAATTCAGCACCCGACTCGATGGCTAGAACTTCATGGAAAATGTCGCCATTGATCCGCGAACCGGAGCAGAGATGAACTTGACGCGCCCGTATTGTGCCATCAACTTGGCCGCGGATTGTTACGATCTCGCCTGCAATTTCTCCCCGAATGCGCGCCGTTTCGCCAATCGTTACGGCGTGGGAGCAAATATTACCGTCTAATACGCCATCGAGTTGCACATCTCCCGACGAATAAATCTGTCCTTTGATCGCAAGATCAGCGCTTAAAATTGACGGCGCAACGCGGTGTAGACGTTTAATCTCAGCCATTTTATACCCTATTAATCACTGCCTAGTGTTTCAGATACGCTAAAGATCTGTTGCCCAGTTGTCAAAAAACTCTGCGGATCGCGAACCCGACCCTCATACCAGATTTCATAGTGCAAATGCGGCCCCGTACTACGACCTGTATTGCCGCTATCTCCGATTTGGTCTTGGAAGCCCACAGTCTGGCCACGCCGAACGCGGGTCGTGTTCAAATGCGCATAACGCGTTTTGAAGCCGTTGCCGTGGTCAATCTCGACAACCTTCCCATAGGGACCGCGATTACCCGCATAGGTAACGACGCCCGCTAGGGTCGAGTAAACAGCCGTTCCTGTCGGTGTTCCAAAATCGGCACCCGAGTGAAATGCTGGACGCTTTTGAATCGGGTCAAGGCGCGGTCCAAAGCCGCTGGTTTGACGGTAATTATGGATCGGGCGGGCCAACGGGATATGCTGAATTGCGCGCGATAAATTATCGAGGCGCTCGAGATTTGACGAAATCCGAAACAATTGTTGATCGAGGCTCTCGCCAAGTTTGCCGTTGGTTGCGAGCGGGATATAGGGGCCGCCCGTGGCTCTTTCGTCCTCGGGAACGATCTGTGCAACAAAAGTGTCGGTTTTAAGAAGGTTTGTGCCCTCAATGATCGCTGCATATTCGCGTAAGGCTCGATCGGTGTTTTCTTCGATCGCATCAATCAGGTCTTTTTGACGAACGCTCAAATTATCAATCCGGTGATAGGTATCGTCATCCATCAGCGCTAGAGGACTGGCTGTTCGGGTTGGCTCATCGGCCGATGCAGAATTTTCAATTTCGGTTAGCATCGCGACGCTATCCATCGGATCTTGACGGGTTAAACGGCTTTCCAAAGTGGCTGAGCTCTTGCGACCGATTGCTGCGACCAGACGCGTATCGCCAGCAGTGCGTCGCGTCCGCTTCGTCATTTCGGCAAATCTGTCCTGCATCTCATTGATTTGTTCATTGATCGAAGCATGGCGTTCCAGCATGGACGTAATGGCCTTGTGGCGCGCTTCAAGTCGGCTCGTCGTTTCGTCGAACCAATCGGTAGCCAGGGCCAGTTGCCCATTTAGACTGTCATAGTCTGCTTGCAACTTATTCAGTTTGTCTTGATACAAAATGATTTGGCTTTTGAGATCCACCAGCGCTTGCGCTTCGATTTGATCCGCCAGAATGGTGCGAACGGAGGTAAAGGCCAGCCAACCACTGAGCAGAATGCCAAATATGACCAATATTGATTGCGACCGTAAAGACAGCGACAAATAGCGCACGCTGCCCTTGCTGCGGACGTAAATTTGTTTCTCGGTAAAATAATGCCCGATCTGCCAGATGAGTTTACGCATCTTTCTTCCAAGTCATTCGCAATATTGACCAGAACATGTCAAAAATCACGCAATAAGGCAAGTTTAGAATATTCATGCTCGGCCTTAGTCTACTCATGTAACAGGTAAAATTCATCTGGCATCCCACTTTGTTGACGTGCTTCGACATTAAATGGAGCCTTCAGTTTGCCCGCAAACCGTGTTTCTACGAAAAATCGAAAAGTTTCCGTTGGTTTTTCGCCGTTTTTTTCGCATAGGTGCAAGAACCAGCGCATGCCTGCCGCGACATGCGTTTTCTCATCCCGCAAGATGATGTGCAAAATGCGCGCCGAGTCAGTGTCGCCAGCGTCGGTAAATTTGCGACACATTTCAGGCGTGACATCAAGGCCGCGCGCCTCGAGTACAAGAGGAACTATGCTTAATCGAGCCGCTAAATTATCAGCAGTATCGCTCGCGGCCTGCCACAGCCCGTTATGGGCGGGGAGGTCGCCATAAAAACTGTTCATTGTCCGGAGGCGGTTATCGAGCATCAGAAAATGGCGCGCTTCATCGGCGGCGATGCGCATCCAGTCGGCAATAAATTGCGCTGGCAATGTCGGCTGATAAAATCGCCCAATAATATCAATCGCCAAATCGATAGCATTTAATTCAATATGCGCCAGTGCGTGAAGCTGCGCCCGCCGACCATCATCGGACGAAAAGCGCCGTCGCGGCATGTCGCGCGGGGCACATAAAACCGGCGTCTTCGGTCTGGCCGGTTGGTCAGGCCAGCTGTCGAGAGCGCCGCGCCAGATAGAGCCGCCCAATCGATAGTTTTCATAAAGTGCCAAACAGGCTTCCGCCTTGTCGCGCGCCGCGGCCGTCAAAAAGACATCTCGCAGCTCTTGCGCGAGGTCTGACGGCTGTGCATATACCTGACGTCTCGGTTTAGCCAAGGGTTGCGAGTGCTTGTTTGACATCTTCAATATGCGTTTTTACTTTTACTTTGCTCCAGATTGCCCGAATTATGCCTTTTTCATCGATCAAAAAGGTAGATCTCTCAATTCCCATATAGGTGCGCCCATACATCGACTTCTCCACCCATACGCCGTAAGCCTCCAGAGCCTCATGCGCCTCATCGCTCGCCAGATCGATGCGCAGATCATGTTTGGCGATAAACTTTTCATGTTTTTTGAGGCTATCTGCCGAAACACCAAGAACTTCGGCGTTGAGAGCCGCAAAAGCCTCTTTGGCGGCGGAAAAATTAATGGCTTGGGTGGTGCAACCCGGCGTATCATCCTTCGGATAGAAATACAAAATAAGCCGCTTCCCCTTAAAATCCTGCAAGCTGACGGTTTTAGTATCACTCGTCGCCAGCTTAAAATTGGGTGCTTTTTGTCCCACGCCGATATGTGTCATTTGTATCTCCCGCGCCAGCATGTCAAAACGATCCAAACGTCGCGGCAACTCACAAAGCCGCAAAACGTCAGACGATTATCTATGATTTATTTATTTAAGTTACTGTTAATAGACTGCGAGCAAGTTTACAAGTTGACTGTTATGAAAGCGCAGGCGTGGGGTCAACCGTGTTGACACAAACAAATAGATTGCTGATCAGGATCGCGAGCGGGATCTTCCTCATCCTGTTGTTAGGCTTTGCGGCCTTGGCTGGTCGACTGGCAACCGGAACGGTCTCCCTCGACTGGGCGGCTTCGGCCTTAACGTCTCTCCTGTCGCGAAGTTTGCCGGCCGGCGTTCTGACTGTGGAGGGAGCTGGGCTTAATCTGTCTGAGGCAGAAAATCGTTTACAACTCAATATCGGACACATCGAGTATCGCGGCGGCGATGGCTATCGCGTTGATGTACACGGCGTGGCGCTTCAGCCCAATCTCGCGGCCTTATTCTTAAATGGCCGGCTGGCAGCCGATAGTCTGATCGTCGAACAGCTTCAGATTGTCGGCGAAGCTGATATGGCACAGCGTCCGCCAGAAAAACTGACCGGGCTTGATCGTCTGATTGCCTTGGCGACGGGCGGCGAGGGTGATGTTGGGACGTTGCGAGAATTCACCATTAAGGAGATTGACCTCCGGCAGGGTGCTCTGGATAGAGCGCAGGCAGAGCCGTCGTTCTTTGTGTGGCGGCGTGATGATCGTGGCGCTGATCTCGATGTCCGGCTCGATTATATGAGCGGTCAGGCGCCAGCTTCGATCCAAGCGCGCGGTGTTTTGCTGGCCAATGAAATGAGTTCCGTTTCCTATCAACTCGAGAATGTGCGGCCCAGTGATGTGGCGCTTTTTGTGCCTGCTCTCAAAACATTACGTCAGCAAACGTTTCCTATTAGCGCCTCGGGGCAGGTTTTTGTTCGTGATTTGAAACATGTTGAGGGAACCAATCTGTCTCTGAAGATCGGCACCGGCCAAATACAAACTGCGAGCGAGATGTTGCGGCTTAAGGGGATCAAGTTGCAACTCGATGTCGACGCCGTAAATCAATCTGTCTTAGTGTCCGACGGTGAAATCGCTATAGGTGATCAGGCGGCACAATTTTCTGGCTTGCTCGACTATGCGATCGATGACACTGGCACGTTATCTCGAATTGGCGGTGGCTTGGCGTCCGATGCATTTGGCTTCCGTTTCCCCGGCGATACAACCATCCGATATGGACGACGAACAACAGCGGAATTTGCCTATTATCTGTCGAATGATGTTGTTGATATTCGCGCCATGCGGGCTGAGATTGCGGGTGTCGAGTTGGCGGCGACGGGGCGGATAGAGTTTGCAAATCGCGATCGAGCTGCGACAGGTTTTTCTGCCGAGTTGATTGTTCAAGAGACAGACTTGCGAAATGTGCTGGCGCTCTGGCCGCCAGAAGCATCACCCAAAACACGGGCTTGGATCGACAAGAATGTTTTAGCGGGCCGGCTCAAAACGGGAAAAATCAACATTCAGGGTGACGCAGCTTCGCTGCAACAGCTCAAACAAAAGCAGCGTCCAGCGCGGGAGTTCATTGATGCAGAGCTGATTTTTTCTGATGCGAAGTTGCGGGTTCACGATGCATTGCCCGTTTTGCAAGAGCTGAGTGGACGCGTCGCAATTGACGGTCATCAGGTCACTGTTGAGGCCGAACAGGGCATCGTCGATTTGGGCACAGCCGAGCAGGATGAAAAAGCGCTTCCCGTAATAGCCAACTTAGCTCAGGGGAAATTTATTTCGCCCCCCTTCTTTACGCCGATTGGCTCTGCGCAAGTCAATTTTCGATTGCAAGCGCCTCTGCGAGAGACTTTACGCGCGCTCGATAGGCCGCCATTTTTGGCCTTAAAGAATTTACCTTTCACGGCGGAAGATGTGACGGGCGAAGCCGTGGCATTGGTCGAACTGGGCGTTCCCATGGGACTTGCGGTTGTGGATCGCCGTGTCCGATTTTCAGTGTCGGCTCAAACAACAGCGACCAGCCTCGATCTCGGTAAATTCGGATATCGTGTTAAAAATGCTGATCTCAGTTTGAAGGTGGAGCCTGGGACATTTCGGTTCGAGGGTGGGGGAGAGGTTAATGGTGTTGCCGCGCAAGCAAACGGGACGAGCTTTACGCTTGAGGATGAACGCGCGCTTGTGATCCATGCCGAGACCCAGCTCACCCCAATTTTGGCGCGCCAGCTGCATTTAGGATTTTTAGTATCGCAGTTTTCGCAAGCCGCCGATGTGAAAAGTGACATTACATTTTTGCGGTCGGGCGAGCGGGAAATCAAGTTTTCAGCCGATCTGTCGGCAACCCAATTGCATCCTAAATTTCTCGCTTACATCAAAGAACCCGGTCAGCCGGCCCAAGTTGAAGGTTTTGTTCGCATCGACAAAACAGGCGCCGTATCGCTTCTCACCTCGAGTTATCAAGCCGCCAACGATCAGGTGAAGCTTGACATGGCCGCGAAAGACGGTCGATTGCTCTATGTCAATGTGCCAGTCTTTCGGCTTGCTGGCTTGTATGATTTTTCCGTCAACACGCAGACGCAAGATGAGGAATTCTTGCTGAATATTCTTGCCGAACGTTTCGATATTTCAAAGCTTCTCAAAAACAACCCTCCGCCACCATTGCCCATGATCCAGCCCGTCGGCAGCCTGACTTCCGTTGAAAGCGCTAACCGGGTGTCTTGGCCGCGTTTGCCTGAGGAATTTAGTTTGTCGGCGCGCGTCGCTGAAATGAGCGGGGCGCATGATGTATCTCTGGGGCCTGTCCAGATGTCGGCGTTGAGGGTTAATGATAAGATTGAAAAAGCCAGTGTAACGGCAAGCTTTGCCGATGGCACCGAGCTATATGGCGAATTGTTTCGCGACACGGAAACCACCCGCCGATTTCTTTTGCAGTCAGAAGATACAGCCAATATTTTGGTTGGATTGGACTTGCTCAAGCAAATGAAGGGCGGCGCCTTAAGTGTTTCCGGTGAGGTTTATGACACGCCGATCGAAGTTGAGAAGGGGCGTATGGCGTCGGTGAACGGAACCTATTCTCTGGCGGCGTTCCAAATTCAGAAAGTCCCTGTGCTGGCGCAGCTCTTGTCGATGGCATCACTGACGGGGTTAAGCGATACACTCTCGGGGGCTGGGTTGCGGTTCGCGCAAGCCACAGGTGAGTTTTCTTACTTCGATGGTCGGACCGATATTCGCAATGGCATTATCAGAGGGCCGTCTTTGGGGGTCTCGGCGCGCGGTGCAATCGATCACAAATTGGGCTTGCTCTCAATTGGCGGAAGCTTGGTGCCAGCCTATGCGCTCAATAGTTTCTTCAGAAAAATACCCGTACTGGGTCCTGTCTTGGGCGGTGCTAAAGGCGAGGGAATCTTAGGCGTGAGTTATCGCATCTCAGGTCTCACGCGTGACCCAAGCGTTACAGTGAACCCCCTGTCGGTTCTAACCCCTGGTTTTGTAAGGCAAGTTTTCCAAATTGGGGCTGGAACAATTAAGCGCCCTGACGAGGCTATCGACCAACCACAAGAGGATTATCCAGATCGCAATGGCGGGCAGAAGCCCAATTAAGATTTGATCCGTAACAGGGCATGGCGTTTTTTGCCGGCCGATAGCTTAATGGCGTGGTTCTCTAGATCAGACAGCGTCAAAAGGCGCTGGATATTGTTTTCAACCGCATCATTAACGCGCGCGCCACCATTTTGGATTAGGCGGCGTGCTTCACTATTCGAGGCGGCAAATCCAACTAATACAAATGCCTCGAGGAGGCCCAGCCCGTCTTCGAGTGCCCCCATATTGATGTCGTGGGTCGGCAGGTTATCGTCGCGTCCTTCAGCGCCAAAGGTCTTTTGCGCTGTTGCCGCTGCTGCTTGCGCCGCAGCATCGCCATGGGCAAGACGTGTTGCTTCCGTTGCGAGGATAATTTTCGCTTGGTTAATATCGGCGCCCTCGAGCTTTGCCAATGTTGCGATTTCGGACATCGGTAAATCGGTAAACAGCGCGAGAAAGCGAACAACATCGGCGTCTTCCGTGTTGCGCCAGAATTGCCAATAATCATAAGCCGATAGCATGTCTTCGCTCAGCCATACGGCGCCTTGCGCCGTCTTGCCCATTTTGGCACCCGAAGATGTCGTTAGCAGGGCTGTCGTCAGACCAAATAACTCGGCTTGGACAGTGCGGCGGCCCAAGTCGATACCATTGACAATATTGCCCCACTGATCCGAGCCACCCATTTGCAAACGGCATTTATAGTTCTTGAACAATTCGACAAAGTCATAGGCTTGCAAGATCATATAGTTGAATTCGATAAAGCTCAGCGGTTGCTCACGTTCGAGGCGCAGCCGCACGCTATCAAAGCTCAGCATGCGATTAACTGAAAAATGGCTTCCGACATCGCGTAAGAACGAAATGTAGTTTAGGCCTTTGAGCCAATCATAATTGTCGACCATAATTGCATCGGTCGGCCCGTCACCAAATTTCAAAAACTTCTTAAAGGTTTGCTCAATTGCGGCTTTGTTCTCAGCGATTTGCTCTTCTGAGAGCAGCAAGCGGCTCTCATCGCGTCCTGAAGGGTCGCCAATCCGCGTAGTGCCGCCGCCGAGAACGATGATCGGCTTGCCGCCAGCTTGCTGCAGGCGGCGTAGCATCATGATTGAGATTAAATTCCCGACATGCAGGCTTTTCGCTGTCATGTCATAGCCCGTATAGGCGATCAGCTCGCCACTGGCGGCCAGCGCATCCAGCTCTGCGGCATTAGAACATTGATGCAAATATCCCCTGTCTTGCAAGGATTGCATAAATTCCGATTTGAAAGCGGGCCAATCATTCTCCATGATGCGCAGGGTTACGGAAAACAGACCGAAAGGTCAATACAGGAAAGTATGACCAAGCTGGAAGGGGCAGTATGCGCGTTATCGGATTGATGAGTGGAACCTCACTAGACGGCATAGACGTGGCCTTGCTGGAGACGGATGGCGAGGGACAGATCGAAGCTTTGGGGTTTGCTAGCTACCCTATGCCAGCAGCCTTAGCCACTATGATTCGGCAATTTTTAGATCGCGCGCGGCAAAGTGAGATTAATTGGCGTGACGACCCAGATGTACGTCTTTTGCGCGAGGCGATCACGCAAGCCCATATCGACGCTATTCAGGCCTTTCGATCGGGACAGGACGAGGCGATCGAGTTAATTGGGTTTCACGGGCAAACCGTCTGGCATGATCCCTTGCATCATCTCACGGTTCAGTTAAGCGATGGCGCGGCCATGGCGCGCGCCTTTAATGTGCCTGTCGTCGACCAGTTTCGTATTGATGATGTTGCTGCTGGCGGGCAAGGAGCGCCCTTGGCGCCGCTTTATCACGCAGCCCTGTGCCATCAAGCCCAGCTTCCTTGTGCAGTTATCAATATTGGCGGTGTTGCCAATCTGACGTTTCTTGGCGGCATGGGCGAGATACTTGCTTTCGATACGGGGCCAGGCAATGCCTTACTAAATGATTGGGTGGCAAAGCGTACCGGCGATATCATGGACCGCGACGGTGCGCTTGCGCGATCGGGGCATTTCGAACAATCGACGATTGATCGCTGGCTACAACATCCTTATTTCAAAGCGCCAGCGCCGAAGTCGCTCGATCGAAATCATTTTGATCCGTGGCCAGATATTGCTGATCTATCAGCGGCGGATGGCGCGGCTCACCTGACTCAGTTTACGGCTCAGTCTATTGCGCTGGCTGTCAGTCAGCTGCCGCATGTTCCTGAGGCGTTTATTATTTGTGGCGGTGGGCGTCATAACGGTTGGCTGATGCAGGTGCTGGCCGAGCTTGTTCCTGGGCGCGTCTGTGCATGCGAGGAAGTGGGGTGGGACGGTGATGCGCTTGAGGCGCAGGCATTCGCTTGGTTGGCAGTTCGCAGTATGCGCGGCATGGTTCTGAGTTTGCCCGAGACAACGGGTGTCTCACAGCCATTATCAGGGGGGCGGGTGAATATGCCCTAGCGCCTGTTACAGGCCGCCAATTTCCGGAATGCGACGGTCGAGATAAGCGCTGACTTCGCTTTTCAGCTCGTCCATATCCTTCTCGAAGAAATGGTTCGCCCGGGGCAGAACCTTGTAGGTTATATCGATACCTTTTTGCGCATGCAGCCGCTCGACGAGTTTGTCGACATCTTCCTTCGGAACAACGCGGTCGGCCCCACCTTGAACAATCAGGCCCGAAGCTGGACAAGGCGCCAGAAAAGCAAAATCATACAGATTGGCAGGCGGTGCGATCGAGATGAAACCTGAAATTTCTGGCCGCCGCATCAGTAATTGCATGCCTATCCACGCGCCAAATGAATAGCCAGCGATCCAACATTGGCGCGCATCGGGGCATAGCGACTGCAACCAGTCGAGGGCCGAGGCGGCATCTGAAAGTTCCCCTATGCCGCTGTCAAATTGGCCCTGGCTGCGGCCGACGCCGCGGAAGTTAAAACGCAGCACTGAGAAATCGCGCGCCACAAAGTCGTGATATAAATCATAGGTGATTGCGTTATTCATATTGCCCCCCAGTTGCGGTAGAGGGTGCAAAATCATCGCAATGGGTGCGCCTTTTTTCTTATTTTGGGTGAAACGACCTTCGAGACGACCATCTGGGCCAGCAAAAATGACTTCCGGCATAAGTTTAAGTCCTCTCTCTTCATCGGCGCCGCTTCGCGTGCGTCGTCATTGTGTCGCAGTTCTGCGCCACCTGCTAATCTTGACTATTTTAGTCAGGATTACTATATCGGTGGCATGGACAGAGGTCTTAACCAATGCCGCTGTCCAAATGCAAGAAAATAATTTTTTTGTTGGGAAAAGAGAGACTTATGAAGATTTCAACACGCGGGCGTTATGCCGTTATGGCGATGGTTGAATTGGCGCGGCAAGGTTCGGATGCCGAAAAGCCTCTGTCTTTGACTCAAATTAGTGCGGCGCAAGACATCTCCTTGAATTATCTCGAGCAAATATTTGTTGATTTACGGCGGTTTGGTTTGGTTGAGAGCGTGCGGGGTAAGCAGGGCGGTTATCATCTGACGGCGCCAGCGGACCGCATAGCCTTGGGGCAAATTATTGATGCGGTTGACGAACCCGTCGATGTGACGCGGTGCCAATCGACCGCTGGTTGTGGTCACAAGACGACGCGCTGTATGACGCATGACTTGTGGTCACGCCTGAGCGACCACATTCGCTCGTTCTTTGATGGCATTTCTCTGGCCGATGTTGTGAGCGGCAATTTTGTGGCCGAAGATATAGCGGTTGAACATCGGCCAACCACGGCGGTGCTGTGATGGACCGAATTTATCTCGATCATAATGCGACCAGCCCAATGCGCCCCGAGGCGATGGCGGCTTTTACCAGTTGCCTTGGTCAGTCGCTGAATGCCTCCTCGGTCCATTATGAGGGGCGCCTGGCGCGTCAAAAAATTGAGGCGTCGCGTCAAACGCTTGCCGAGTTGCTGGGGTGCAAAGCGCAAGATGTTATTTTTACAGCTGGCGGAAGCGAGGCGTGCAATCAAGCGATCAAGGCTTGGGATGCGTCAACGCGCCCCTTCGACCGAATTTTGGTCTCGGCGATTGAGCACGACGCTGTGTTAAAGGCCGCAGAAAGTTCGGGCTTGCCTGTCGATACGGTCGCAGTTGATCACAATGGTCTCATCAGTCTAGACGATTTGCGGCGACAGCTCGAAGACCCCACTGCGGCATTGGTCTGCGTCATGGCGGCAAATAATGAGACGGGAGTCATCCAGCCCATTGCCGCGCTTGCCGCGCTGGTGCAGGCGCATGGAAGCCTGTTATTTTGCGACGCCAGCCAAGCGGTCGGAAAATTGCCTATCAGTTTCCGCGATATGGGTGCCGATATGATGGCGCTTTCGGCTCATAAATTTGGTGGCGCATTAGGCGCCGGAGCGCTACTCGTCAAACAAGGATTACCTCTGGGCGCTTTAATCGACGGCGGCGGCCAAGAGGCACGCAAACGAAGCGGGACGGAGAATTTACCCGCGATTGTCGCGATGGCGGCGGCTATGCAAGCTGCTGTTCAAGGGTTGGACGCCTTTGCCCGTTTGGCCGTCGAGCGTGATCGGCTCGAACAAGGCTTGATGCAGCTTAATGCTGATCTCATTGTGTTTGGTCAGCAAGCGCCGCGCTTGGCGAATACCAGCTGCTTTGCTGTGCCGGCGAGCCGAGCCGAGACTCTCGTGATGGGGCTAGATCTTGCTGGCGTGAGTGTCAGCTCAGGCTCTGCCTGTTCGAGCGGCAAGGTTGGTGCGAGCCATGTCATGCGCGCCATGGGGGTTGCGCCCGACCTAGCGGCTGGTGCATTGCGCTTGAGCTTTGGCTGGTCATCGCATGCCGCGGCAGAGGCAGAGGCATTTATCAAAATCTGGTCAAATCAGTTTTCTGGGCTATGCCCTTCGGCTGCGGAGTAAAAACAGTGTCAGAAATCAAAGCAACTATTGATCGCGAAACAGTATCGCAAGTCGAGACGCTGGCGGGCCAGAACTACAAATATGGCTTTGTTAGTGATATTGATGCCGACCGCGCGCCCCCCGGCCTCAACCCCGACATTATTGCCTTTATTTCGGCCAAGAAAAATGAACCCGATTGGTTGCTCGAATGGCGCCTTGACGCCTATGAGCGCTGGCTGACTATGGCTGAGCCAGAATGGGCGCATGTCAATTATCCGAAAATTGATTACCAGGCTTTAAGTTATTATGCGGCGCCGAAGAGCATGGCCGATGGTCCGAAAAGCTTGGATGAAGTTGACCCCGAACTGCTGCGGACCTACGAAAAATTGGGTATTCCTTTGCAGGAGCAGGAAGTGCTGGCCGGTGTCCGTAAAGTCGCGGTCGATGCCGTGTTTGACAGTGTTTCCGTCGGCACCACTTTCCGCGACGAATTGGCCAAGGCGGGCGTTATCTTTTGCTCTTTCTCGGAAGCGGTGAAAGATCATCCCGATTTGGTTCGCAAATATCTGGGTACTGTCGTGCCGAAATCGGACAATTATTTTGCGGCACTCAATTCGGCCGTCTTCTCGGATGGGTCATTTGTTTATATCCCGCCGGGGGTACGCTGTCCGATGGAGCTGTCGACATATTTTCGCATCAACGAAGCCAATACGGGGCAGTTTGAGCGGACCCTCGTGATTGCCGATCGTGGCGCCTATGTGAGTTATCTGGAGGGGTGCACCGCCCCCATGCGCGATGAGAACCAATTGCATGCCGCCGTTGTTGAACTGGTCGCGCTTGAGGATGCTGAGATTAAATATTCGACCGTACAAAACTGGTATCCAGGTGATAGCGAAGGCAAGGGCGGCATTTATAATTTTGTAACCAAACGTGGCGACTGCCGCGAGGCGCGGTCGCATATTTCCTGGACGCAAGTCGAGACAGGCTCGGCGGTAACGTGGAAATATCCCTCCTGTATTTTGCGCGGCGATAACAGTCAGGGCGAATTCTACTCGATCGCCATCTCCAATAATCTGCAGCAGGTCGATAGCGGTACGAAGATGATCCATCTTGGTAAAAACACCTCAAGCCGGATTGTCTCTAAGGGAATTTCAGCCGGACGCTCGTCGAACGTCTATCGTGGCCAAGTGTCGGTGCACCCGAAAGCTGAAAACGCGCGTAATTTTACACAATGCGATAGTTTGCTGATTGGCGATAAATGCGCCGCCCACACAGTGCCTTATGTGGAAGCGCGCAACCCGTCGGCGATGTTGGAGCACGAGGCGACAACATCAAAAATTAATGAAGACCAGCTTTTTTACTGCCGTCAGCGGGGGCTCGACGCCGAGGAAGCCGTAGCCCTAATCGTCAATGGCTTTTGCCGAGACGTCTTGCAAAACCTGCCGATGGAATTTGCCGTCGAAGCACAAAAATTGGTCGGTATCTCTCTAGAAGGAAGCGTAGGATGACAGCTCTGTTGGACATAAAAAATCTGCACGCCCGTATCGGCGATAAAGAAATTTTGCGCGGACTGTCATTGACCATCAATGCGGGCGAAGTGCACGCAATCATGGGGCCAAACGGGTCGGGCAAATCGACGCTTTCTTATATTCTAGCGGGGCGCGACGGTTATGAGATCACGCAAGGGCAGGTGCTTTTTAACGGCATTGATTTGCTCGAAAAAACACCTGAGGAACGCGCCTGTTTGGGTATGTTTTTAGCTTTTCAATACCCGCTAGAAATTGCTGGTGTGACCAATATGACGTTTTTGAAGACGTCGCTCAATGCATTGCGTCGTGGGCGGGGCGAAGCGGAAATGGATGCGGCAAGTTTCCTACGCTTGGTGCGCGCTAAGTCTGCTGAGTTGGGCATGACGGACGATATGCTGAAGCGGCAACTCAATGTTGGTTTTTCGGGTGGCGAAAAGAAACGCAATGAGGTTTTGCAAATGTCGCTTTTGATGCCGACGCTGGCGGTGCTCGATGAAACCGATAGCGGTCTCGATATTGATGCCTTGCGGACGGTATCAGAAGGGGTAAATCGGCTCCGCGATCCAAGCCGTTCATTTTTGGTTATCACGCATTATCAAAGATTGCTCGATCATATCACGCCAGATCATATTCACGTTATGGCGCGCGGAAAAATTTTGGCGTCGGGTGGGCCGGAGCTTGCTCTTAAACTCGAGGCTGAAGGCTATGCCAGTTACAATGAGCCCGCCCATGCCTAACCCCATTTCTTTTGCTGATCAAATTCGCGGTCTCGACCCGTCTAGCCTGCCCGCGGTGCCAGCGCTGGAAGAGGTGCGGCAAAATTTGCGACTACAGGCGCTTGCTCTTGGGTTGCCGACGCGACGCCTCGAGGCTTGGCACTACACCGATCTGGCGCGCTTATTAGATCGTCCGATGCCCGTCGACGCTCATATCAATGTCGCGGTGCCATCGCTGGAGATGCCGCATATTAAATTCACCGATGGGGATATGTCGCTCGCCGGCGATATCGACGCAGATTTTCAGCCAATATTGGAGATGCCGGACCAGCTTCGCGATATAGCCCAGAGCGATAATTCTGAAGCAATTCTAGCGTTCAATCTGGCTCTTGTGTCGGGCGGCGTTCACCTGTCAGTGGCAGCGGGTGCGCAGCAATCGCTGTGCTTGGCGTATGATGGTAAGGGAGTGCAGCATTTGCGCCATGCGATCCATGTGAGTGCTGGCGCCACGCTGACCTTGTTCGAATTTTATCGCGGCGAAGGCTATAGCAATATTGTCTCGGATGTTACGGTTGAAGCAGGTGGGGTGGTCAATCATGTTAAATTTCATGCCAGCGGGTGCGCGATCGCTCTAACGCGCGCTACGCTGGGCGCGTCAGCTCATTATGGTGCGCGTCACGTCATAGCTGGCGGGCAAATCGCGCGACATGAGAGCCGGATTAATCTTGATGGTGCGGCGGCACACGCCGATTTATCGGCGGCGCTGCTTGCGCGCGCTGGGGCGCACCAAGATTTAACCTCGGTGATTGCCCATAATGCGGCTGATACCTCGAGCGAAACACAAATCCGATCGCTGGTTGATGCGTCAGCGCGGGCGGTCTTTCAGGGCAAAGTCGTCGTTGCGCGGGATGCCCAGCGCGTCGATGCGCAGCAGCAAAGCCGCGCTCTTTTATTGGCAGAAAATGCCGAGATGAATGTAAAGCCAGAGCTGGAAATCTATGCCGATGATGTCGCTTGCGCGCATGGCTCGACAGTCGGGGCGCTGGATAAGGATGCCTTATTCTTCTTACGCAGTCGCGGCATTCCCGAGGGTATTGCGCGGCAGATGCTCGTGCGCGGGTTTTTGGCAGACATTACGGAAACGCTTCCGGAAGGCGATATTGCTGAATTTATTGCCGCTCATCTCGATGCTAATTTGGATTTGATTTTAAACACGCAACAGGAGGGTGTGTAACATGACGGCGATGGGTCGCGTCTTCACGCCGCTAGAAATTGATCAGCTCCGTCAGGATTTCCCGATTTTACAGGAGACACCTTACGGTAAGCCGCTCGTGTATCTCGATAATGCGGCTTCGGCGCAAAAGCCGCGGCATGTCATCGATTGTTTGGTCGATGTAGCCGAGCATGGCTATGCGAATGTCCACCGCGGTCTTCATTATCTGTCGAATAAGGCGACGGATCGGTTTGAGGCCGCTCGCGACCAAGTTGCAGCCTTTCTGAATGCCGAGAGTAATCAGACGATTGTCTTTACGGCCGGGGCAACCGATGCCATCAATATGGTGGCGAGTAGTTACTTGGCACCCCGTATTAAACCGGGCGATGAAATTATTCTCAGCGTTCTCGAGCATCACGCGAATATTGTGCCATGGCATTTTCTCCGCGAGCGCTATGGCGCCGTTTTGAAATGGGTGCCGCTTGATGAAACGGGGTATTTTGATCTGGCGGCGTATCAGGCGGCCTTTACCGATCGCACCGTATTTGTCGCACTAAGCCATATGTCAAATGTGCTGGGATATAAGATGCCCGTTTCTGAGATCGTGAGCTGTGCAGAGGCGCATAATGTTCCTGTTTTGCTCGATGGCTGTCAGGGGGCTGTGCACCTTGCGCCTGATGTGCAGGATCTTGGCTGTGATTTCTATGTTATGTCAGGTCACAAGCTTTACGGACCGACAGGGGTTGGCGTGTTATACGGCAAACCGCAACGGCTTGCGGATATGCGTCCCTATCGCGGCGGCGGCGAAATGATTGAAGAAGTACATGAAGACCGCGTGAGCTATGCAGGGCTGCCGCATCGGCTAGAAGCTGGCACGCCAGCCATCATGGAGACAATCGCTCTTGGGGCGGCACTTGAGTATTTGTCGCGCTTTGATCCGGCAGCTATTTTAGCGCACGAAAATGCGTTGGGCGCGCGCGCCCGCGAAGCTTTGGCGCAAATTCCAAAAGTTACACTGATGGGGCCTGAGGCGCAGGCCAGCCCGATTGTATCTTTCACGGTCGAGGGGGCGCATGCCCATGATATCTCAGCGCTGCTCGATCGATACGGCGTTGCGGTGCGTGCGGGGCATCATTGCGCGCAACCGCTGATGCGACGCCTCGGGGTCAATGCGACGGCGCGCGCCTCCTTTGCCATGTATAATACGGAAGCTGAGGTGGATGTTTTTGCACAATCATTAGCCAAGGCCATTCAGTTTTTTGACTAGCCGCCGAGATTTAGACGAGATAAAGAGACGGTCATGAGTAATGAAGAAGCGATAAACGAACACGTCGAAGCGGATGCGCCCGATACCGGCTCGCCCAATCTGGATGCGCTGACGGACGATTTGATTGGTGCTTTAAAAAGCGTTTACGATCCCGAAATCCCGGTCGATGTTTACGAGTTGGGACTGATTTATCGGGTTGATGTGTCCGATGACAGAGATGTGACGATTGATATGACGCTGACAGCGCCAGGCTGTCCGGTCGCCGAGCATATGCCAAAATGGGTTGAGGATGCGGTGCGATCAGTTGAAGGGGTCATGGATGTAACCGTTAATATGGTATTTGATCCACCTTGGGATCCGAGCCGTATGTCGGACGAGGCCCGAGTTGCCTTGAATATGTTTTGAGTTGGTAATTGCAGTTTTGACAAAAATCAGTTCGTGTTAGGATTGAAGAGATGAGAAAAGCTATCACCATAACCGATCGTGCTGCGGAGCGGCTGCAGGCCATTATGGCCTCCCTCGATACGCCAGTGCAGGGGTTGCGCCTTGGGGTTAAAAATGGCGGTTGTGCAGGTATGGAATATACCATGGATTATGCCGCCGAAGCCTCGCCGCTCGACGAGCGGATTGAAGACAAAGGGGTCACCATCTTTATTGAGCCGAAAGCTCTGCTGTTCTTGCTGGGAACCGAGATGGATTATGAAGCTGGAAAAATGTCGTCAGGTTTTATTTTTAATAATCCAAATCAGACCGACGCCTGTGGATGCGGCGAGAGCGTTACGCTGGTTCCGGCCAAAATGAGTTCATAGGCCCGACGAGGGCGCGTTCCTATAAACCAAACATTGGGTAGGCTGATGGGTGAAGAAACACTGAAACAATTGCTCGACATGCTCAACTTGGAGCGTCTCGAGGTTAATCTGTTCCGCGGCGCAAGTCCTGACGAGGATCGGCAACGCGTTTTCGGCGGGCAGGTGCTGGGGCAGGCTCTGCGGGCGGCCACGCATACGGTCGAGGATATGGTCTGTCACAGTTTCCATTCCTATTTTTTGCGCGCAGGTGATCCAACCTGTCCAATTATCTATGAGGTCGACCATGCGCGCGACGGCAAAAGTTTCTCGAGCCGGCGGGTCATTGCAGTGCAACATGGCAAACAGATCTTCAACTTGGCGGCCAGCTTTCAGCGCCCAGAAGAGGGCTTGAGCCACCAAATGGCGATGCCCGATGCGCCACCTCCTGAAGAATTGGAATCTGATTTGTCTATCCGCGAGCGATATGTCGACCGTCTGCCTGAGGCGTTTCGCGCGCGCTTTCTGCGCAAGCGACCTTATGAGATGCGCCCCGTCACGCCCGGTAATATGTTTGAACCCAAAGTTCAAGAGCCAGCACAAATGGTATGGTTCCGCGCCACCGAGCCGATGCCCGAGGATATTGATATAAACCAAGCCTTGTTGGCTTATATTTCGGACACAACATTGCTCGACACCTGCTTGCGCGCGCATGGACTGAGTTTTTTGAATCCTAAATTACAGTCTGCGAGTTTAGACCACGCCATGTGGTTCTTTCATCCCTTCAAGGTGGATGAATGGATCCTTTATGCCCAAGATTCGCCGGCCAGTGCTGGCGGGCGAGGCATGAATTTCGGCCACTTCTTTACCCGCGACGGCAAATTGATTTGCTCCGCCGCCCAGGAAGGCTTGATCCGCTTGCACGACTAAGCGTTAGGCCGCTTCGTTATGCCCCAAATGAGCTGTTAGCGTCGTGATCAGTTCAGCCGCCGCATCGGGAATAATTGTGCCGGGCGGGAAAATTGCTTTCGCGCCAGCTTTGCGCAGAGCCTCAAAGTCTTGTGGCGGGATAACACCGCCGACAATAACCATAATATCCTCAGCGCCGCTTGCCTTTAAACTGTCACGCAGTTCGGGAACCAATGTCAGGTGACCAGCCGCCAATGAGCTAACGCCAACGACATGGGCGCCAGCCGCAATGGCATCGCGCGCCGCTTCTTCGGGGGTTTGAAAGAGGGGGCCCGTCACGACATCGAAACCAAGATCGGCGAAAGCAGTGGCGACAACTTTTTGCCCACGGTCATGGCCATCTTGCCCCATTTTGGCGATATAAATTTTCGGCGCGCGGCCCTCGCGATCGGAGAAACGCGCAACCATGTCTTTGACCTTGAGGAAGCTCTCGGATTGTTCGCCATAATCGCGCCCGTAAACATTTGAAACGGTTTGTGGTGTGGCAGCATGGCGGTTGAAGCTTTTTTCCATGGCGTCGGACATTTCGCCGACCGTTGCCATCGCCCGAGCCGCATTGACAGCGAGAGTCAGCAAGTTGCCTTGCCCCGTGGCGGCGCATTGCGCGAGGGCGTCGAGAGCGGCTTGCGTTTTGTTTTCGTCCCGATCGGCGCGGAGTTTTTGCAGGCGATCAATTTGTGCTTTTCGAACTGCGGAATTGTCGACTTTCAGCACATCAATCTCGTCTTCTTGTTCGAGTTTAAACTTGTTGACGCCGACCACGGTTTGACGACCGCTATCGATACGTGCTTGCGTTTGCGCAGCTGCTTCTTCGATCCGCAATTTGGGGATGCCTTGCTCAATGGCGGCGGCCATGCCGCCCAGTTTTTCGACCTCGGTGATGTGCTCAAGTGCCCGCTGAGCGAGGTCATGCGTGAGACGCTCCACAAAATAGCTACCACCCCAGGGATCGATGACCTTGGTCGTGTTGCTCTCAGTTTGCAGAACAAGCTGGGTGTTGCGCGCAATCCGAGCCGAGAAATCTGTTGGAAGGGCGAGCGCTTCGTCGAAGCTATTGGTGTGGAGCGATTGCGTATGGCCTTGTGTGGCCGCCATGGCTTCAACACAGGTGCGCACAATATTGTTGTAAATATCTTGTGCGGTCAGACTCCATCCTGAAGTTTGGCAATGGGTTCGCAGAGCCATTGATTTTGAATTTTGGGCGCCGAGGCCACGCATTAATTGCGCCCACAACAAACGGGCGGCTCGCATTTTTGCAATCTCGGTGAAGAAGTCCATGCCGATCGCCCAAAAGAAGGATAGGCGCGGCGCAAAGGCGTCAATATCAAGCCCCGCCGCCATGCCGGCGCGGACATATTCAATACCATCGGCAAGCGTATAGGCCAGCTCGAGATCGGCCGTCGCCCCCGCTTCTTGCATGTGATAGCCCGAGATTGAGATGGAGTTAAATTTTGGCATATGCTCCGATGTGTAAGCAAAAATATCAGAGATAATTCGCATCGACGGTTTGGGCGGATAAATATAGGTGTTGCGCACCATAAACTCTTTCAAAATATCGTTTTGGATGGTGCCTGCGAGTTTGTCGGGACTGACGCCTTGCTCTTCGGCTGCAGCGATATACAAAGCCATGATCGGCAACACGGCACCGTTCATCGTCATCGACACGCTCATCTCATCGAGTGGAATGCCAGCGAATAGGGTGCGCATATCATAGATAGAATCGATGGCAACGCCGGCCATCCCAACGTCACCCGCGACGCGCGGGTGGTCGCTGTCGTAGCCGCGGTGGGTGGCGAGGTCAAACGCAACGGACAGACCTTTCTGACCGGCCTTTAGGTTGCGCCGATAAAAAGCGTTCGACGCTTCGGCCGTCGAGAAACCCGCATATTGGCGCACTGTCCAAGGCTTATTGACATACATGGTGGGGTAGGGACCGCGAATAAAAGGCGCCAAACCGGGCAGGCTGTCAATATAGGGTAGCTCAGCAATATCTGCTTCCGTATAAAGCGTTTTGACGTTTAGCCCCTCTGGCAGACGGCGATGACGCGTCGCCAAAATAGCGTCCTTTTGATCGGCTGAAATAGTGAGGTCGAGTTTGCTGAAATCTGGCTTACGGCTCATCTTATGCCCCCAATCCTAAAGTCTGATGTATGGTTTGCGCGAAAGCGAGGGCATCGCAGCCGGCAAAGCAATAAGCGTCTACCTCAGCAATATTGCGAGGTTTTCCTGCCAAGGTGATATGGACTGCACCGGCTGCTTGCAAAGCTTGCGCGAGGGCTTCGCCATGAGCGTCATACTCGGCATCGGCCCCACAAATACAGGCAATTTTGGCGCCGCTGTCCCGAAAGGCTTGTGCGATGGCGTTGTAATCAGTGCCGCCGTCACCAATCAGGCTGGCAACGCCCCCGATAGCGAAAATATTGGCGGCGAAATTAACGCGCGCCGTCGCTCGTGCTGGGGTGCCAATGGCGGCAAGAAAAACTTTCGGCTTCACAGGTTCGGCACGTTGGCGCAGAGCCTCAAAACTTTCTGACAGACGCGCCTCGCGAAAATCACCTGTGCCATGAGCGGCCCGCGCGGTGAGGGGGGCTTCCTCCAAATTCGGAAATTCACTGACGCCGATCAGCGCTTGCGCGCGCTTGCTATTTTCAGCAAACCGATCGGCCGCTAGTTTTTTAATTGTTGCTGCGATCTGTCCCGATTTGAGTTGCTTTAAAAGCCCCCCGTCGGCTTCGATCGACTGGAATTGCCGCCAAGCGGTTTCGGCCAGATCTTGTGTTAGGCTCTCGATATACCAAGAGCCACCGGCTGGGTCCATGACGTGGCCGAGATGGCTCTCTTCCTGCATGATAATTTGCGTATTGCGCGCAATGCGCCGAGATAAATCATTATCACCATCGCTTACAGCGGTGCACGGGGCGACCACCACCATATCCGCGCCGCCAATGGCTGCGCCGCAGCAGGCGATCGTCGCCCGTAAAATATTGACCCAAGGGTCTATGGTTGAAAACGACCGCTCGCTAATTTCGGAAATGATATATGGCGCTGCGTCTTTAACGCCATAGGCGTCACAAATTTGCGACCAGATGAGGCGCGCGGCACGAAGTTTTGCAACCGTCGCGAAGAAATCAATGTCGGCCGCGACCGATAAACATGTTTTTTGAATGAGCGTCGCGGCGCTCTCGCCTGCCTCGATGCCAGCGTTGATATAGCTCACGAGGCTCGCGGCCATGAGCGCGAGCTCGAGGGCTTCTCCAGCGCCCGCAGCGTGGTACGGAATGCCGCTAGCGCTTAACAGACGGAGCTGTGGCCGGTCTTTGCCCCAGGCCAAAATATCAGCGACCATGTCTAATGAGGGGTCGATGCCTGCTGTTATGGCAGCTCCGATTGGATCGGCATTGAGGTATCCGTGCTGTTGATCGGCGGTAATATTTTGAGCCGCCCATAAAGCGTCAAATAATGATTGGGCGCCTTCAATATTGACACCGGGGGTCATTGCCAAGGGTGCGATATCGAGCATGACGCCGCCAAAGAGTTTGTCAGCGTCTTTTTGTGACAGGCTAGCTTGCGACAGATCGAGCAAGATCGCACTGACCCCTCCTGTGAGGTCGAGGAGCATGGAGCGATTGTCTGACCCCTTGCGCCCTGGAATATATCGCTGGGCAATATGCCAAGGTAAATGGGCATCGCGCTCGGGCTGGCTACCGCGGATAAAAGGCGACTGCCCCGGTGCGCCTCGGGTGCTTTCAGCAATATGCGTGTTCGTTTGCGTATAAAGTGGTTGACGCACTAAGCCGTCGACTTCCCGCGAGATCAGGTCATCAACATGGCCGCCCTTGAGGGCAGCGCTGACCGCGAACAACCATGTTGCCTCGTCATAAGCGGGAAAATCAGACTTGAGAAGGTGATCCGTCATATTCTTCGATACTCCAAAATTTCGCGTCTCAGCTCTCTTCACGATCGAGAAGAAGCGCTAGCGTTAAAAGCAGCAAAATGGCACTTGGGACCCATGCTGCAATGCCTGTCGGTAAATAGGCAAGTTGAGCAATTTTTGCAACAATCTGGCTCGCAATATTTGCCGCAAAGCCAGCTAGAATTGCCAGGCCGATTGATCCTGCAAGCGATACGATGCGTCCCCGCGGCGTGCTGAAGACGATTGCGATAAGCACCATCAGTGACAGAAAGACCGGAGTGGATAACAGGCGGTGTAGGCGCAGCTCGTGTAAGGTCATGTCGAGCCCAGCGGCACGTCCGCTCTCGATTTGCCCCGGCAGGCGCCAGAGCGGGACGGTGCGGGCATCGATCAAACGCGCTCGAATCTCTTCCGCATCAACATTGTCGTCTGACGACATGCGCCGAGTTTGCCCCGACGGCAAGGTCAGGGTCCAGGCGCCGTCTTCAATTTTGGCTTCGGAGGCGTAACTACGCTCGACCATGTCGCCGCCTTGGTCGTAATGATACAGTGTCACGCCCGTTAATTGCATCGTGCTCGAATCACGAACGCTGCGGCCATGAATAATATAATAGCCATCCGGTGAAGACTGTCTGACCCAAATTCCGGTCGACAGCAAATCTAGGCTTTGCTCTTGCCCTTTCAAAGTGGCGACGATTTGATCTGCATAGGTGCGGGTTTTGCTGGCCAGTGGATCGACAATTAACACAAGAGCCGCGCTCAAGACGACGGACACGATAAGGCTTGGCGCTGCGAATTGCCAAACCGACAATCCGGCGGCACGCATAATAGCAAGCGCTTGGGACTCATTGAGGCGGATATACGCCATCACAGCCGCGAAGAGAAAAACAAACGCGGCAAGGTCAACGAGAGTGCTCGGAATACCAAGGGCGGTCAGCAAAAAGGCGTGATAGGCGGTGGCGCCCAGTTTGTTGACGAGTTTGAGGTTCTCGACGAGCCCACCGACCGCCGCAAGCGCGAGAACGGCCGTGGTCACGATAGCGATCCAAGTTAAAAAATACTTAGCGATGAGACGAACGAGTAATCCAGACATTTGCAATTTCTGTTAGTGCGAAGAAACTTGACCCCGAGGTTACCGCATAATGCCATCACCTGAAATAGAGGTCCGATGAAAAAGAGGCACCCAGCAATAACTCGTTTTGTTGGTCAAACTAAAAAAGGAGGGGTTGCCCCCTCCTTTTCAGCGTCGGCATTAATGTGACCGTTCTGGCGCTAGATCCGCTCAATAATGACAGCGGGTGCCATGCCACCAGCAGCACACATCGTAATCAGTGCGAATTGTTTGCCGCGGCGTTCCAGTTCATCAAGCGCTGTACCGACCAGCAAAGCCCCAGTGGCGCCGATCGGGTGTCCAAGTGCAATCGCACCGCCATTGACGTTAATTTTTTCGCGGTCAATGTCGAGGTCACGAATAAACTTTTCGGTGACGACGGCAAAAGCCTCATTGACCTCGAAGAGGTCAATGTCGGACAAAGACATGCCAGCTTTTTCCAAGACCTTACGCGCGGCGGGAACCGGCGCATTCAGCATCAAGGTCGGGCTGTCACCCATATTCGCCATAGCCACCACGCGCGCGCGGGGTTTCAGGCCGTGGGCTTTGGCATAGTCGGGTGACGACAAGAGCAGGGCGCCCGCACCATCAACAACCCCTGACGAATTGCCGGCATGGTGAATGTGATTAATTGTCAGGTCTGGATAGGCCTTATTCACCAGTTTGCGGAATGTCGTCCCTTGCTCGTCGAGCGGATAATCTGCCAATTTGGCAAATGAGGGTTCGAGGTTGGCAAGGTCTTCGCGCTTGGTTTGTGGCCGTGGGAACTCTTCCTTGTCGAGAATCACATTGCCCTCATCGTCTTTAACCGCGACAAGCGACTTGTCGAAGTGGCCGTTCTCGATGGCGACCTTGGCGCGTTGTTGGCTCTCAAAGGCAAGATCATCTACGGCTTCACGTGAAATGCCCTCAAGCGTGGCAATGGCATCGGCGCAAACACCTTGGTGTGGCTGCGGATGCAAGTCGCGCAAATGGAGGTTGCCATTATCCATAAAAGGCGATCCGCGGAATCCCTCAGAACCATAGAGCGACATCATTTCCGTGCCACCCGCAATGCAAAGATCTTCCATGCCCGACATAATATTGGCGGCAGCAATATTGACGGTGGTAATACCGGAACCGCAGAACCGATCGAGCGTCATAGCGCTGGAGCGCACGTCATAGCCCGCGTCGAGCGCGGCCATCCGCCCAAGGTCACCGCCTTGTGGGCCTTTTTGGGAGCTTGTGCCCCAGATGATATCACCGACATCTGCCGTATTAATTTTATTGCGATCAGCAATCGCTTTCAGCACAGTTGAGCCGAGCCGTTGCGGATGCATTGAGGTCAGGGCGCCTTTGCCCGGTTTGCCAATACCGCGTGGTGTGCGGCAGGCGTCGATAATCCATGCTTCTGTCATGCTTTTCCTCCTAAACAGAAAGAGCGATTTTGGCAGGGGTAAGGACGCTCGGCAACGCGATATTTCGTCCCATAGCGAGTTAGGCACAATTCATTTCTCGGCCGAATCTCATTTTCATCTTGGTCTGCGCAAGCGACAGCCGACAATTGACGTGATTGAATATTCGTAAATTGCCCGCCGAAAACATTTTAAATAGCCTAACAAATTGGTCAGGCATTTAGGTTAAAATAGGTTTTTTTCTGTAAAAACTTAGCATTTAGTGGCGAATTTTATAGTTTTGCCGCTTGTATTATGTTGGTTTTTTTTCTAGCGTTCCCAGTACTCGTCTCGCGTGGGAGTTATGCAAGGGACGTTAAATCGAGAGGGGCATGTTCTCCCGTTTAGGGCGAGGATGGTCTTTGCAGTAATAATTGATGGGAAATTGATATGCGATTTACGAAATCTGCTGTCGGGCTTATGTTGATGGGCCTCGTCATTGCTTCGCTGGGAACGCCGATTGGTGCACTGGCGCAGTCACTGGATAATGTTACCGATACGTCTCAAGGGGCCGTATCAGATGGGGTGAAGTCTCAAGGACGGGTTGACAAGCTGGACGATGAAACCGGCGAGATCGTGCGAGAATATCGTGCGGCTTTAATTCAGCTCCAGTCGTTGCGTGAGTATAATGCGCAGCTTGAGAAGCTTATCTCGGCGCAGAAAGCTGAGATGGTCTCCATCCGCAAGCAGATTGAAGATGTCACCAATGTTGACCGTACAATCGTCCCTCTGATGTTCCGTATGATCGATGCGCTTGAGCAGTTCGTAAAATTGGACGTGCCGTTCTTAATCGACCAGCGTAATGCCCGGATTGCCAGCTTACGTGAATTGATGGATCGGTCGGACGCAAGCCCAGCTGAGAAATACAGAAAAATTCTCGAAGCCTATGAGATAGAAAATGAGTACGGCCGCACGATCGAAGCCTATGAAGGCGAGATGGACGTCGAAGGCGAAGAGCGCACTGTCTCCTTCTTGCGGATTGGTCGCGTGTCACTCATTTATCAGACGCTGGACGGCGGGGTCAGCGGAGTTTGGTCGCAAGACGAGCGCGCTTTTGTTGATCTCGACGGCGATTTTGACGGCGAGTTAAGAAGCGCTCTGCGGGTTGCAAAACAGCAAGCGGCTCCTGATTTGTTGATCATTCCGGTTGCGCGTAGCGCTCAATAAGGGGAAATAAGATGTCTATTTTGAAAAAGTTCTCACTTGCTCTGGGCGCCGCGATCGTCGCGTTGAGCTTTCAAACCCAGACGCCCCAGGCGCAGGAAGCCAAGCAAACAAGCGATGATGCTGTGACCCTACAGCAGCTGTTGGATCGCGTGCGTGATGGCCGCGTGCGTGACCAAGGCTTCTACAAAAAGCGTGAGCAAGAGTTTTTGCGTGATCGCAATAAACAAAAGGCGTTGCTTGATAAAACCAACGCTGAAATTAAAGCGGAAGAGGCGCGCAGTGAGCGTCTTGAAAAGACCTTTAACGAAAACGAGCTTAAACTTGCTGAACTCGAAGGGCTGTTGAACGAACGGCTCGGCGTTTATGGCGAGTTGTTTGGTATCGTGCGTCAGGTGGCCGGTGAGACCCGCGCCCAACTCGACGAGAGCATTATCTCCGGCGAGCTTCCTGATCGTACTGCGCCGCTTGCCAAATTGTCGAAAACCAAAGGGTTGCCCGAAATGTCGCAACTCGAAGATTTGTGGTTCGCGCTACAACAAGAAATGACGGCGCAAGGGCAAGTTAAAACCTATGAAGGTAATATCATTAACCTCGACGGAACCGTTCGCAGTGGAACAGTAACGCGGGTTGGACCATTTACAGCGATCAGTGACGGTGACTTCCTGCGCTATTCAGGTGATGGGCGTTATGCAGACTTAGGTCGCCAACCGCCCTCACGCTTTGGAAGCGCAGCTGGCGATATTGAAGATGCCGAGGCAGGGGAAATTGCCGCTGCGGTTGTTGATCCGTCACGCGGTGCTATCTTGAACCTGTTCATGCAGATGCCAACTCTTGGCGAGCGTATCAATCAAGGTGGCCTTGTTGGTTACGTGATTATCATTCTCGGCCTGTTGGGCGCAGTTTTGGCCGTCGAGCGCATTGTTACTCTGTCGCGCACGGCGAAGTCGGTGCGTCAGCAGTTGGCCTCAGGGTCAGCGGCTGGGGACTCGCCGCTGGGACGCGTGTGGAGTGCATACGAGTCGAACAAATCAGCCGATGTTGAGACCCTCGAGCTCAAATTGGATGATGCAATCTTGAAAGAGATGCCAGCGCTTGAGCGTGGATTGCCGCTCCTGAAATTGCTTTCAGGGGTTGCACCTCT
This sequence comes from Rhodobiaceae bacterium, assembly GCA_038147995.1. Lineage (GTDB taxonomy): Bacteria > Pseudomonadota > Alphaproteobacteria > RS24 > RS24 > JAYODZ01. The sequence goes on from JAYQUO010000007.1 coordinate 80,277, forward strand.
GCTCGGACTGTTGGGGACGGTGACAGGTATGATCCTGACCTTCCAAGCAATTACCTTGTTTGGTACAGGTGATCCAAAACTGATGGCTGGCGGTATTTCGCAAGCTCTGATGACAACTGTTCTTGGTCTCGTGGTCGCAATTCCAATCCTGCTATTGCATGCTGTTGCCGCAACGCGCTCGCGCGAGGTGGTGCAGGTGTTGGAAGAGCAAGCCGCAGGTCTGATTGCAGCCCATGCGGAGAAATCCGGGAAACGATAGGTCCTTAGGTCATGGAATTCTCAGATATCATTTGGCTTTTCCTAAATCCTTTCGAGGCGTTCCGCGGCGTGCGGGACTTCCTCGAATTGGGTGGGAATGTTTTAATGGCTATTATGATCGTGACCTTCCTGTTGTGGGGATTGATATATGAACGCTATATCTATCTCACGCGGAGCTTTCCCGAGTTGGCTGACCACTACAAGTCACTCTGGGCAGCGCGGAGCGAGCACCATAGCTGGGCGGCGCATCAAATTCGCCGTCAGTACATCAGTGACGCGCGCGTCAATGCCAATCGCAACCTAACCTATATTAAGGTGCTGGTGGCGCTGGCGCCGTTTCTGGGGCTATTAGGCACAGTCACGGGCATGGTTGAAGTTTTTGATGTGATGGCTGTGATGGGGTCGGGCAATGCGCGAGCCATGGCGGCTGGCATTTCCAAAGCAACCTTGCCGACGATGGCGGGGATGGTTGTAGCCCTGTCGGGACTGTTTTTTACATCGAGCTTAGAGCGGCGCGCCTCGCGGGCCGTAGAGAGCGTCGAAGACCAGTTATTGCTGGCTGATTAGGCCAGGTGGAGGATAATTATGCGCAGTAGAAGAGCTAAAGCAGACGAGGATATGGGGATCGATCTAACCCCAATGCTGGACATCGTGTTCATCATGCTGATCTTCTTCATCGTGACAGCCACTTTCGTCAAAGAAAGTGGGATCGACGTCACGCGTCCCGATGCAGAGACAGCCGTGAAACAGTCGCGCGTTGGTATTTTGATCGCAATCAATGAAAATAGCGAAGTCTGGATTAACCGCCGGCAAGTCGATCTTGCTGCCGTACGCGCCAATGTTGAGCGTCTGCATGCCGAAAACCCACAGGGCGGCGCCGTCATTCAAGCTGATGAAAAAGCCCAAACGGGTGTTTTGGTCGAGATTATGGACCAAGTTCGTCTGGCAGGTGTTGGTTCCATTTCGATTGCCGCTGAGGAGAAATAAGACCGATGGCTGCAACGAACACAGCACGGCAGGGGTCATCTTGGGCCCTCGGTTTTGTAACCACCATGGCGCTCTTTCTGGTTATGAAAGTTCTGGTCACGGGTAGCGAATATGAGATCGAAAAAGCAGCGGCTGATATTTCAATTGATTTCGTGCGCGTCGACCGTGATGAGGAAGTAAATTCGAAGGATCGTTCACCCAAACGCCCGACCAAACAGGAGCCTGACGAGCCACCACCACCTCCGAAATTGGATCAGGTGCAGCGACCCAATATGGACAAAGCGTCGGCTTCTGCGGATTTCGGCGATTTGGCACTGGGGATGAACTTGAACGCGCCAGTCGACGGCGATGCGCTCGCGATTGTGCGCGTTTTACCGCAATACCCAAATCGCGCCTTGTCGCGTGGTATCGAAGGCTGGGTGCTGCTCGAATTCACGATCAATGAGGTCGGGCTGGCGATGGATCCTTATGTGATTGATGCCGACCCGCCAAATATATTTGATCGTGCAGCTATTAATGCTGTGCGGAAATGGAAATACCGGCCGATGATGGAAGGTGGACGGGCTGTGCCGCGTCCAGGGGTTCGTCAGCTGATCAGTTTCCAAATTGCGAAATAAGTGTGAGATTGGATATGAAACCGACACGGATAGTTTTTCTTGCTTTGGTAATAGCCGTATTCGGCTCCTCCTTGCCGCAGATTGTGCCGATGCTGGATGCGTCAGCCATCGCTGCTGAGCGTCGCGAGAAGCCCAAGACGCGTAAGTCTGAAGTGCTTGGAAAAGCTGCGTTTGCCAAGATTGAAGAGTCGCAAACCTTGCTCTCCGAAGGCAAGCACCAGCAATCGCTCGACGTGTTGCAATCTATTCTCGATAGTAGCAAATTTAAGCCTTATGAAAAGGCGGTCGCCATTCAGACGATGGGGTATGTGTTTGCCGATAAGGGCGATTACACAAAAACCATTCAGACATTTGAACGCGCAATCAATACGGGTGATTTGCCGCCCCGCGTCGTCAGTGATTTGACCTATAATCTCGCGCAGTTGAATCTAGCGGAGGATAACCCCAAGAAAGCTCTCCAGCTTCTCAATCGTTGGTTCAATGAAGTTGAGGGTGAGCCAGCGGCGGACGCGTTTGCTCTCTTGGCGCAGACCCATTTGATGCTGGAAGATTTTAAAAACGCCGAAGTCGCTATCCGCAAGGCGATCAAACAAGTCGAAGAGCCAAAAAAACAGTGGGTTCGGATTTTGCTCGCGATCTTGTTGCAGGGCGAGCGTTATAAAGAAGCGCGCCCAATTCTAGAGGATGCGGTTCAGCGTTGGCCAGGTGAAAAAGCCTTTTGGCAGCAAATCACCGCCGTTTATTACGAAACCAATAGCGAAGATTTAGCCTTTGTGGCGCAGGAGGCGATGCACATCCAAGGCATGCTGACAACGTCGAAAGAGCTCAGCCGTATGGCACAACTCTACCTGTATCATGGGGTGCCGATCAAAGCGGCCAATATTCTCGACAAGGGTTTGAAAGACGGCAGCATTGAAAAAACAATGAAAAATTATGAAATGCTGGCAAATGCATTCATGCATGCACGCGAATGGCAAAAGTCGATCTCGCCGCTGACTATTGCTGCCGATAAGTCGGATGACGGCAAACTGTATCTGCAGTTGGGTCAGTCCTATTTACAAGACGAGAAATGGAAAGACGCCGAATCCGCGCTAGAGAAAGCGATCAAAAAGGGTGGCCTGAAGGATACAGGGCAGACCTATCTCTTGCTGGGGATCACCCGCACGAAGCTCGAGAAATGGGAACCAGCGATGAAATCCTTCCGTAAGGCAGGTGATTTCGACGATGTTGCCAAGGATGCATTCCGTTGGATCCGCTCGATCGAGCGTAAGCTTGCAGAAATTCGTCGTCTTGAAGAAGCAGAAGCGAAAAACAAAGAAGGCTAGGGCGTTCGGCCTTAATTAGGTCATAATTTTGCCCGAGGTTGGAGCATTCTAACCCCTTTATTCGTCGCGAGGATCTGTGATGCCAAAAATTTTTCCAACCGTGATTACGGCTTTCGTTCTGTCCCTCTCGCTCAGCGCTTGTGCTAGTCTCGACAGCAAGAAACCCAATGTTGTTCAGCCCGGTGATACGCAACGTATGGAGCGGGTTCGCACAGGCCTCGTCCTTGATGTCACTGAGGTGACAATCGCGGGTGACTCGAAAATCGGTACCGCAGTAGGCGCTGTCCTTGGCGGTGTTATTGGGAGCCAAGCGACACGCACGCAAGGCTCCGGTACGCGCGCAGCAGGCGGCGTCGGTGGTGCTGTTGCGGGCGGTGTCTTGGGAAATAAGCTGGGTGGCGCATTGACCAATAAAAAGGGCGTGCAGTTGCTGATCGAATTTGAAAATAAGGACGTCATGAGCATTGTCCAAGAGGCGGACCCAAATATCACCTTCGAGATTGGGCAGACGGTGCGCATAATTGGTGATGTCAAAATGCGGATCATTCCTGTCTCCTAAAATCTCTGCGTGCTATAATCTGACGTCTCGTCGCGAAGGTTATGATGTATGACGATGCCCGATGATAAAAACTTGCCCGCTTGGTTGAAGCCGCAATCGGCATCCTCGCCTGTTTTAGATATGCTTGGTGACAATGCACAATCGACGACCGAGGTTCGTACGGTTGAAAAACCAGCTTCTGGCGAGACGACTTTTGGATCGATAGACGACATGGCTATTCCGTCGCGACCACAGGACGAGGTCGTGCCGAGCACAGAACAGCAGGTGGAGGTCGTCGCGCAACGGCGTGGCGTTTTTAATCGGCTCGCAGGTGTGTTTCAGGTGATATTTATTTTCTGCATTATGCTGGCGGCAAGCCTAATTGCTGGCTTCTTATTTGGCTATCTCGGGCTCGGTTTCTAGCCAGCATCCTTTAATTCAGACAACCAATTTTTCGGGCTCTCGCTCGGGTCCGTGAGGCGGTCAGGGGCAAAGACAAAACCGTGGCACGCTTTTTCCACCATCTGCCGACCCGCCATGAATTCCGCAGGCCGGTTCACCGCCTCAACAGCAACCAGCTGTTGATCGCGGAAATGGTAGCGGGCGAAACTGTCGCCTTCGCCGCGCGTATAACTCGCGGTAACGCCTTCGGCCAAACCACAAATCTGCAGCTTAATATCGTACTGATCTGACCAGAACCACGGAATTTGGTGATATGGAGATGATTGCCCGAGGATATGGGCAGCGACTGTTTTGCCCTGTTCGATCGCATTGGGGACGGACTCAAGGCGAAGTCGATGTCCGATCAGATTGTTTGGGTGATTGCTACAATCACCCGCGGCATAAATATTGGGGTCTGAGGTGAGGCCGTTTTCATCAACAACAATGCCATTATCGACTGTCAGGCCGGCGCTCTCGGCCAGTTCAACATTGGGGACGATGCCGACCCCCATGACAATAAAATCTGCGGCAATTGATCTGCCGTCGGCGAGTTGTACTGCCTCAATATGGCCGTCCCCAACAAGCTCCGAAATTTGACACGCGGTCTCGATGGATACGCCGTGGCGCGCGTGAAGGTTGGTGAAAAAGGCCGATAAGAATGGATCTGCAACGCGGGCGAGCACCCGCGGTGCGGCCTCGAGCACAGTGACATCAAGCTCTTTTTGACGACAGGCGGCGGCGGTCTCCAGGCCAATATACCCCCCGCCAATAATAACGAGGTGTTTTTGAGCCTCAACGTTGGGGCGTAGCGCCTCGATATCGGCTATAGATCGCAGATCGTGAACGCCGGCTAAATCGATGCCCGTAAGGGGAAGTTGGCGCGGCCTGCTGCCGGTTGCTATGACCAGATTATCATAAGCGAGTTGTGTGCCATCTTGTAACGCCACGGTTTTATCAGCGGGGGAAATCGCCGTGGCGCGACACGTCAAAAGAGTCTCGATCTTTTGATCAGCGTAATAATCCGCTGGACGGAGATATAGACGTTCCTTCTCCATTTCGCCCATCATAAATTTTTTAGAGAGGGGTGGGCGCTGATAAGGCAGGTCAGTTTCATCACCAATCAGCGTGATGGCACCATCATAGCCGCCTTGGCGTAGGCTCAAAATAGTTTGTATCGCCGCCTGACCAGCCCCAATTATGACGGTTTTCATCGAAATACTCCCTCAAAACCTGTCCGATTTTTAAGCATATTATCAAAATAAAGCAACGCTGTACGCCTTTTACTGGGATTGTTCAGAGGTTATAACAAGGTCAATCAATAAAGCGCGGTGGCGCAAATGGGAGATCAAGTTCATGCAAATTTTGCGTATTTGGGCGGCGGTAATGATATTGGCTCTCGCGGCTTGTGGCGAGACGGAAAAGGGCATCATTTATGCTGCTAAAAGTCTAGTTACTTTGTCTGATACGCGCGGCAATGCCGTTTATGTTATCGGCGATCGTATTGCCGACGTCGCAACTCTCGAAGAGTTGCGTGTGCGTCATCCTAAAGCCGTCGTCGATATGCAGTTTAGTGACAGTGTTATCATCCCTGGCTTGATAGAACATCACGTTCACCCTTTCTTGGGGGCGCTTGCCATGGGGGTTGAGGTAATAGCGATTGAAGATTGGCATCTGCCAACAGGTATTAAGCGTGGTGTCCGAAGTGCAGACGCCTATCGCAAAGCCTTAACGGGCGCGATTGCCAAGGCGGACCCCCAACAGGAGCTGTTTATTAGCTGGGGCTACCACCACTATTTCCATGACAAATTAACGCGGCAAGACCTCGACGCGATAAGTGCAGACAAAGCGATCATCATTATCCATCGGTCGTTTCATGAATTTGTGATGAATTCTAAAGCGCTCGCGCTGCTCGGCATAACAGATGCCGATATTGCGGCGGCGCCAGCTGCCGCAGCTAAATTTATGAGTATTGAAGAAGGTCATTTTGCCGAGCAGGGGGCAATCGCGATTACCCCAAAGGTAATGCCGCATTTGGCCAAGCCAGAACGCTTAATGGCAGGCCTTATGAGCTTGCGGACCTATCTGCATCAGCAAGGGGTGACATTAATCGCCAACCCTGGCGCTTTTCTCGCCGATCCTGTGCAACAAGCTAAGAATGCCGTTTTCGGAGCAGCGGACAGCCCATACCGCAGTCTGTTTATTCCTAACGGCATGTTTATCGTGCAAAAATTTGGGCTCGAGAATTTAATCGCTAACACAGAAGCCTTGCTGGCGACAGGACATGGGAAGCTGTCTTATGTGCCTAAACAAATCAAACTGTTTGCCGATGGCGCCATGTATTCGCAGGCGATGCAAATGCGCGACGGGTATTTAGATGGCCATAGCGGCGCTTGGCTGATGCCAGAGGAGGCATTCAAATCGGCGTTCCAGATTTATTGGGATGCGGGATATCAAATCCATGTCCACCAAAACGGTGACGCGGGTCTCGATCGGGTGCTCGATGTCTTGGCTGAAAATATGACGCGCAATCCGCGTCCCGATCACCGTACGGTGATCGTGCATTTTGGTTTTTCACAACCCGACCAAGTCGAGCGCATAAAAGCCCTCGGTGCCGTCGTTAGCGCTAATCCATATTATGTAACAGCGCTGTCGGATTTATACGCGCGCAAAGGCATTGGGCCGGCGCGGGCGCAGAGCATGGTTCGGCTGGGCGATGTTGTGCGCCAAGGCGTAAGGGTCGCCTTGCATTCCGATATGCCCATGGCCCCAGGGGCGCCGCTATTTTTGATGCATCAGGCGGTCAATCGGGTCAATTTTGCTGACCGTGTTGCTGGGCCCGAGCAACGCTTATCGGTTGAGCAGGCGTTACGCGGCGTGACAGTCGATGCAGCTTATATGATGCAGATCGAGAAGCAATATGGCTCAATTGAACCAGGAAAATGGGCCAATTTTACTATTTTGGACGATAATCCGCTGACCGTTGATCCAATGCAGATAAAAAATATTCGTCCGATTGCGACAATGGTTGAAGGACATATTTATCCGATTAATACTGGTGCAGCAGATTAATTGGGGGGAACCATCATGACAGAGGTGAATACGGCGACGGGGCGGCGTGACGCCGCGGAGCTCGGCAAAACATTGATACATGAGCATGTTTTGGTGGGATTCCCGGGATGGTTTCTTGACCGCCGACAACCGGCTTTTGATCGCCGCGAGGCGATTGCGCGGGCAACGGATGCGCTGGTGCAGCTCAAATCGTACGGCGTGGCAACCGTCGTTGATCCGTGCCCAGCAGATTTGGGGCGCGACGTAGAGATCATGGCTGAAGTGGCCAGCCGCGCTGGCATCAACTTGATCTGCGCTGCCGGCATGTACTACGAAGCGGCGGGCCTGACCTACACCTTCGCTCATATGGAAGAAGATGCGATCGCAGACATATTTCAGGCTGAAATCGAGGATGGTGTCGGCGAAACAGGTATTCGTCCAGGGATTGTCAAAATTGCAACGGGGCATGGCACAGTGACCCCTTATGAACAAAAAATCTTGCGCGCGGCGGCGCGCGCGGCGGCCCGCACAGGCGTGCCCGTTTTATCGCATACAGAAAAATGCACCTGTGGGCATGATCAAATCGATATTGTTACTGGCCAAGGCGTAGCACCTGAGCATTTTGTTGTCGGTCACTCTGACGGCACAGATGACCTCGGCTATCAGCTGTCACTTGCAGAGCGCGGCGTGTTTGTCGGCTTTGACCGCTTTGGCATTGAAAACATTGTCCCCGATGACGTGCGGATGACGAATTTGAAAGCGATGGTTGATCGTGGCCATCGCGATCGCGTGCTGATGTCACATGACTATGTTGTCTGTTGGAAAGGCGGCGTGCCCGGGGTGCCCCTCGGTGCGTCAATATCCGACGTGTTGCCGAATTGGCGTATGACCCATATTTTTGAAACAATACTCCCAGAACTCACGCGGCGTGGTATGAGTACAGAAGACATTGATCATATTCTGACCGATAATCCTCGCCGTTTCTTTAGTAATACCCAACCCTCTTGACCTGTAAGGAGTCGCCGCCCATGTATGATGCGCTTTTTGAACCTTTTACCATTAATGGTCTCACACTTCCCAATCGTATCGTCATGGCGCCGATGACCCGCGGTTTTTCACCAAACGGTGTTCCTGGCAAAAATGTCGCCGATTATTATCGGGCGCGGGCTGCAGGCGGCGTCGGCTTGATCGTTACCGAGGGCACGACGATCAACCACCCATCCGCCAGTGATAGCCCGAATTATCCCAATTTCCATGCGCCAGATGCTTTGTCCGGATGGAAAGATGTTGCCGCTTCGGTACACGATGCGGGTGGCTATATCATGCCGCAATTATGGCATATGGGGTCGATGCGTGACCCAGGCACGGGCCCCAACCCCGATGCGCCGAGTGTCAGCGCCTCTGGCCTGAAACATCCAGCCAAAAAGAATGCTGACACGTTAAGTGTTGATGATATTGCCAAGATTGTTGCCGCTTATGCGGATGCCGCCTATCAGGCGCGCATTTTGGGGTTTGATGGTGTGCAAATTCATGGTGCGCATGGCTATTTGATTGATCAGTTCTTTTGGGATGGCACCAATCTGCGCGACGATCTATATGGTGGCGACCTTGTTGCCCGTACGCGATTTGCCACTGAAATCGTTGCGGCAATTCGCAAGGCGGTCGGCGATGACTATCCAATCCTATTCCGCTTCTCGCAATGGAAGCAGCAAGATTTTGGCCACAAAATGGCACCGACAACCGACATGTTGAAAGCCTTTATTGAAGCTCTAGAAACTGCAGGCGTGGATTGTTTCGATTGCTCGACGCGACGCTTCCAAGAGCCCGAGTTCGAAGGCTCACCCTTAAACCTTGCTGGCTGGACGAAAAAGCTCGGCTCGACGCCAACCATTACTGTTGGGTCTATTGGTCTCGACTCGGAATTCGTCGCCGCCTTTCAAGGTGAGGGATCGAATGTAGCACCGATTGACACATTGGTTGAGAAGCTTGCAGCGGGTGAGTTTGATCTTGTGGGCGTCGGACGGGCGCTATTGGTCGATCCGACATGGCCAAACAAAATTCGCGAGGGGCGCCTCGACGACCTCGTGCCTTATACCAAAGATGCGCTGGCCAATTTGGTGATGTAGCTACATGCCACCGTCGACCCGCAAGAGGGCGGCGGTGGTGTATGATGAGGCGTCGCTTGCGAGCATCAAGGCGGCGGTGACGATTTCATCTGGGGTGCCGGGCCGCCCTAGCGAGACAGGTTGGGTTTCACGATCTTCAGCCCGCCACGCCTTCGCAATATCCGTTAAAAATGGACCAGCTGAAATAGTGTTGACCCTGACTGCGGGGGCTAATTCGCGCGCCAGCGACACGGTCATCGCATTGAGCGCTGCTTTGGCGCCACCATAGGGGATGACATTTGGCAGTGGCACCAAGGCGCCCGAGGACGAGATATTGATAATCACGCCGCTGCCCGCTTGCTGCATGCGGTGACCAATTTGACTGGCCAGCCGAAACGGGCCCTTGAAATTGAGATTTAAGACCGAGTCGAATAAGGCTTCGCTGACTTCATGACTTGGGCAAGCTGGCGACATGCCGGCATTGTTGATCAAAACATCGACGCGGCCAAATTCGCGATAGGCTGCTTCGATGACCGTGTCGCATTCATCCCATTTACCGACATGCGCAGCAAAGGCGAGCGCCCGCCGCCCCATGCCGCGAACTTCGTCCGCAACGGCCTCACAGGCGTCAATCTTACGACTGACGATCATGACATCGGCGCCGCGTAGGGCAAAAGCTTTCACCATTTCATAACCGAGGCCACGGCTACCGCCGGTGACCAAAACGATTTTTCCTGAGAAATCAAACAAGGGATCCATAACACGTCCTCCTCAACTGCTTCTCCGTTTTACGGAGTGTCAGCGGCTCAGGCAAGCACCTTCAGCGCTATTATCAGGCCTCAAGGGCGCATCGGACAAGGCTTGCCATAAGCTGCGGACAGGGCCAAACTCGTGTTCAGTTTACGCATTTTGGCAAAAAGGAGGTCGCCATGGACACATCGCAAGCGCATTTCACAACGGATCTGTCGGGACAAGTGGCGCTCGTCACAGGGGCGACCTCTGGCTTGGGGTGGAACTTTGCGCGCGTCCTCGCGGCTTGTGGCGCTCAGGTGGCTGTGGCCGGGCGTCGTGCCGATAATCTGGCTGAGTTATGCGCGACGATTGCCAAAGACGGCGGCGTCGCCAGAGCCTATCCGCTCGATATGATGGACGCGGATGCTATCGCCGATACGGTTGATCGCATTCAAGCAGATATGGGGTTGGTGCAAATTCTTATTAACAACGCAGGCATTCCAGATGCCGCTCTGGCAACGAAAATATCTGTTGATCTGATTGATCAAGTGATTGGCGTGAATTTGCGTGGGCCCTTTATCATGGCGCGGGAAGTGGCGAAGCATTTAATCGCGGCCAAGACGCCCGGTCGTATCGTCAATATTTCATCGATCGCGGCCTATAGCTACCAAGGCAATGGCGCGGCGCTTTATTCAGTGACTAAAGCAGGTATCGCGCGCATGACCGAGGCGCTAGCGGTCGAATGGGCTAAATTCCACATCAATGTCAACGCCATCGCGCCAGGGGCGTTTGCCTCGGAAATGATGGACGGTATGCTGTCGCGCATGGGCGATATTACCAAACACTTCCCGCGCCAGCGCTTGGGGCAGCCGTCGCAAATGGATAGTACCTTGCTATATCTCTGCGCGCCTGCGTCCGAAGCCGTGACAGGCACGATTATCAAGATCGACGACGGCCAGAGCGATCGCTAAGCGCTCCTAGCGCTTTGCAATAACCTCAATCTCGATCAAGGCTTCGTCCAGCACAAGGCCAGAGATCACGGTGCTGCGCGCAGGGTAGGGGCCATCTCCGAAAAACCGGCGATAGGCGGCGTTATAGCCAGCTGCATTTGCTTTATTCGTTAGCCATACTGTGGTTTTTACAATATCGCCCATGTCGCGGCCTTGGCTTTGCAAGATCTTTTGAATGTTCTTTAGACATTGCTCAGTTTGTTGCTCAATATCGCCGGTAATTTTGCCATTCTCATCGAGGGCCAATTGGCCCGATAAAAACAGCAGGTTCTCGCTGGCCTGAAAGGGAGACATCGGAATAGCACTGAGGGGCTTGTTAGACATGGTGTGTGACCTTCCTGAAGTTAATATTGGCGAAGTCTAATCGGCAGCGTTGCAAAAAGCTATCCCCTCGCGCCGCGGCCTATTATTTGCTTTTTCAGCACCCTGCACCTAACCTTGGAGTAGCGTTGGAGGGCACATGCAAGCGAGCAATCAAAATTTTGATGCCATTATTATTGGCGCCGGACTGGCTGGCCTGAAAGCCGCTGCACACCTCAAGGCGGCTGGTAAGACGGTTCTGGTTTTAGAGGCGCGCGACCGCGTTGGCGGGCGCTCTAAGCCCGGCGAAATCTGTGGCCAGACCATTGATCTTGGTGGCCAATGGGTGGGGCCGAGCCAAACATTTTTGTTGCAGCAGGCGGCTGAACTAGGTGTAAAAACGCGACCACAATATACCGATGGCAAGAATTTGCTGTCCTTAGACGGCAAGATCAGTAGCTATGTCACCGACATTCCGAGCTTGCCATTTTTATCCTTGCTGGAAATCGGGAGGATTGAAAAGCGCTGGCAGCGTGAGATGCGCGCGATATCGGTCGATCACCCCTGGGCATGTGCGAAGGCGCGTCATTGGGATGCGCTGTCGGTGGAGAGCTGGCTGTTGTCAAATCTGTACAGCCGAGGCGCACGCGAATTTGTGCGGATCATTATCCGCGCCGTATTATGTGCTGAACCGCAACAGGTCTCCTATTTGTGTTTTTTAAATTACTTGCGCCAAGCCGGTGGGCTAGAGCCTTTGATCGGGACGCGGGGTGGAGCGCAGCAGGACAAGTTTATTGGTGGGGCGTGGCAAATTCCCAAGCTTATGGCGGATCGCTTGGGGCAGGCAGTACATCTCGAGGAAGCTGTGGTGGCGCTGGCGCAAAGTGTTGATCATGTCAGCGTGACGACGGGCAAAGCCAGCTATACCGCCGCGCATGTTATTATCGCGACCCCGCCAGCTTTGGCGGCGCAAATTTCCTATAACACACCGCTGCCATCGCAAAAGCTCGGCCTGTTGCACCGCATGCCCATGGGGGCGGTGATTAAGCTCCATGTCGCTTATGAAAAGCCGTTTTGGCGGCATCGGGGATTGAGCGGTGCCGTGGCCAGCAATCGGCATCATTTTAATATTGTATTCGATCAAACGCCTGAGGATGAGAGCATCGGTTTGTTGGTGGGCTTTATGGATGGGGCTTCGGCAGTGGCGATGAGCGCCTTGTCCACTGCAGATCGCCAAAATCAGGCCACCGCCGATTTGATCGATTATTTTGGTGCTGAAGCGGCACACCCCATCGCTTATGTGGATCAAGATTGGACGCAAGAAATCTGGAGCCATGGCGGCTATGTGGCGCACATGGGGCCGGGCGTATTGACCCAATATGGGCCAGCGCTGCGGATGCCGGTCGGGCGGCTTCACTGGGCTGGGACGGAGACGGCAACGCAATGGTGCGGTTATCTGGACGGCGCTTTACAATCGGGTATCCGCGCCGCCGACGAAGTGCTCGCGGCGCAGGCAGGGTAGATTTTGCCGCTGAGTGGCGGAGAGGAAGTCCGCCACACTAGTGTCTGAGTATATCTGATAACCTATGTTTTTCTGACAGTTTATCAGTGATTTACACAAGTTTTTGTCTGAGGAGCTCTGGTAAAATCGCACTAAATCTACTACCTTATTGCAGGTTAAGTTGTAGGATATGGTGCGTGCGAGTGGCAAGGTTCAATACAGTTAAGCAGATTGAGGCGATAAAAGAGGACGGCCTCTATAATGTGGGGCCGAACGTATATTTTCAGTTAGATAAAGGGCGGCGGTCTTGGATCTTTCGCTATAGAAGCCCTGTTACTGGCAAGGATCGCCATATGGGGCTCGGTGCTTTGAGTGAGGTGAACCTAGCTGAGGCACGGGAAAAGGCCGCAGAGTGCAAAAAACTAGTGAGGAGCGGCTTGGACCCGCTTGAAGAGCGGAGAACTGCCGAGCTGCAGCGCAAAAAAGACCTCGCACGTAATCTAACGTTTCAAGAGCTCGCACTCCAGTGCATCGAGGTGAAGCGAGCGGAGTGGTCTAATGCGAAGCACGCAAGCCAATGGGAGAATACGCTCTCGGCTTATGTCTTCCCTATATTTGGCGACATGGCCATTAATCAACTGGATACAGAGCTTGTTTTAAGGGCATTAAAGCCAATCTGGGACACAAAACCTGAGACGGCTTCACGCGTCCGCCAGCGTATTGAGACCATATGGGACTTTGCAAAAGCGAGGGGCTATGTTGTCGGTGAAAACCCCGCACGGCTTAAAGGGCACATTGAAAACCTCCTGCCGCGGATATCCAAGGTAAAGCGCGTTAAGCACCATAATGCCCTGGCTTATCAGCAGCTCCCCGAATTCATTGCTGCCTTACAGGAGCGCCAAGGTTCAAGCGCCTTGGCTCTTGAATTTTTAATTCTTACGGCGGCGCGCACCCGCGAGGTGACTGAGGCCAAATGGTCAGAAATCGATTTTGATAAGAGAATTTGGACCATACCGGCAGAACGGATGAAAGCCCGCAAGGAACACCGCGTGCCGCTTAGCACGCGGGCGCTCGCCATTCTTGAGAGTATTCGGAGCAATCACAATCCCGATGAGTATATCTTCCCAGGCATGAAGCCCGATAAAGGTTTGAGTAATAATGCTTTGCTCGCATTACTCAAGAAGATGGATTACGCCAACGTTACGGCGCATGGCTTTAGAAGCACATTCCGTGACTGGGCGGCAGAGCAAGCCTATCAGTTCCAGAATGAGACGGTCGAGCTTGCGCTCGCCCACACAATCAAAAATCAAACAGAAGCTGCTTACCGACGGGGAGACCAACTCGATCGGCGGCGCGAGCTTATGGAGCAATGGAGTGATTATGCCGGGCAAAGAGACCAATAAAGACCGCAAACAGCTGCAATGGCTTGGAGAGAAGGGTGGCGAATTGATCGCTAGTAAGGGCCCAGCGCTTATTAACAAGAATACTGGTAAGTATGCCTCTTCTAATAGCTGGCTTTTGGGCCTCGCCGCTTACGCCCATAAGCACAATGATAACGCCGGTATTACGAGCCTCTTGCCGCAGGCAAAGGTGAGCGCGTTGTTAGGTAAGAATAAAGTCATAATAAAGCCCATTAGAATACGGCAGGGCGATCATGTGCGGCGTAATGCCCAGCAACAAGCTCAAGAAATCATTCCCTATCTTGCCGCTCGTTATGACGCATATCTGCCTCCGTCGCGGGCAAGAAATAAAACAGGCTTTTGCAGGTGGATTATTAAACAGCTCGAAGATACCGGGTCTCAAACATACAAATATGCCTCCATGAACGGCTATGACGACATTATAGGCGCGGCAAAATCAATAAGCTGGTGGCGAGGACAGATAAAAAAGTTGCAGAGTTAAGCTCTGCCATCACGAAAACCTCTATCTCTGCTCCATTAATACCTTACAGGAGTTAAAGAGATATGATGATACCAGCAGAGAAAGTTCGCACTATTCGCATGCGCGAGCTCACCCAAAAGGTCAACCTTCACCCCTCAACCATTTACGCTTTGATTGCCGAAGGTAAGTTCCCGCCGTCTCACAAGCTCGTTCCGGGAGGGCGCGCCTCAGGGTGGCTCGAGACTACCATCGATGAATGGCTATTAGCGCGGGCTGGTAT
>JAYQUO010000008.1:0-86101 GCA_038147995.1 Rhodobiaceae bacterium
GGACAGATACGTACCTAAATGGAGTGCCCCGGGGTGGCCCGTGCGTCCCACCACCTCGTACAATTTAGGTTTAATTTCTTGGGTCCAATATAGGTCCAGTGAGAGGTAATTTTTCGAGAAATTGCTCAGCGCGCTACATTCTAGGTAGCGCCTTCAGCGTGCATACGCTACGCTAAATAAAGCTTGAGAGATCAAGTGCTTTGTACGTTTTAGGGAGACCTGTGGCGGAGAGGAAGGGATTCGAACCCTCGATGAGCTATTAACCCATACTCCCTTAGCAGGGGAGCGCCTTCGACCACTCGGCCACCTCTCCACCTGTGGTGATAACCGCGCTTGCACGATATTTCAAGGCAAATCAGGCCAAAAGGAGAAAATTATCGGGCGCGGCGGTTGCCCACGGGTGCAGGAAACTATTGCTCAAATTTGCTTTGTCCCGTTAAACTAAAGGGGTCTGGGAGGGCACCTCATGAGTGAAGCAATTGCACAAGATGAAATGGCCTTAAGCGCTATTGATTTGTCAGATCCGAATTTATTTCTCGATGAGGGGGTGCTCGATATTTTTAAGCGCCTGCGCGCTGAGGACCCCGTTCATTATTGCTCCGATAGTGCTTTCGGGCCATTTTGGTCGATCACGCGTTATCAAGATTGTATCGCCGTCGATACGGATCATAAGCGGTTTTCATCATCCGATCGGTATGGCGGCATCATGATGGATGATAATATCATGCGACCGCCCGTCGAGGGGATGGAGATTTCAGCCTTTATCACCAAAGACCAGCCGCATCACGCGCCCATTCGTCGTGCGGTGCAGCCAGTGGCGTCGCCACCTGCACTTGACAGTTTTCGCGATTTAATTTGGCAGCGCACCAATGCTATTTTGGACAGCCTACCCGAAGACGAGCCATTTGACTGGGTGAGTACCGTCTCAATTGAGCTGACGACGCAGATGCTGGCCACATTGTTTGATTTTCCTTTTGAGGATCGTCACTTGCTGACTTATTGGTCAGATGTCACGACGTCGTCGGAAGGCACCGACCATTTTCCGGGGCACGAAAAGCGCGTCGAAATCCTGATCGAGTGCTTGACTTATTTTACGCGATTGCGCGAAACGCGGGCCAATGGCGCGCCGAGCTTCGATTTGGTGTCGATGCTGGCACGCGACCCGAACACCAAAGATATGGATGCGATGAACTTCCTCGGTAATTTGATGTTGTTGATCGTCGGCGGTAATGACACAACGCGCAATTCGATGTCGGCCAGTATTAATGCTTGGAATAAATTTCCAGAAGAATTTGCGAAGTTGCGCGACGATCCGAGCCTTGTCGATAAAATGGTGGCCGAGGTCATTCGCTGGCAGACACCTCTGTCGCATATGCGCCGGACGGCTCTTGAAGATGTCGACATCGGTGGCAAAACCATCAAGAAGGGCGACAAAGTTATCATGTGGTATTACTCGGGCAATCAAGACGAAGATGTGTTTGAGGATCCGCGCACCATTCGCTTCGACCGAGAGAATGGTAATCGGCATTTATCTTTCGGCTTTGGCATCCACCGTTGCATGGGTTTGCGCGTGGCAGAATTGCAATTGCGCATTCTGTGGCAACTCATTTTGGAGAAATTTGAGAGCATTACCCTGGTCGATGAACCGGTGCGGGTGAAGTCAAACTTCGTCAACGGCTATGCCAGAATGAATGTGATTGCCAAACGCCGTTAGATAGAGTGATGCAGCGTTTGAGCTGAGCCTTCGTCGATTTCTAGTGTCTATTTCATTGTTTGTGTTGCCTCGTCTGACTTGGCGAAGGACGCTGGTCGGGGCGGGTAATTATGTGCTATAGCAGGGCAAAATGAAGGAGTATTCCCAATGAGCAAATTGTCGTCCATGCGCGGATCCATGGTGGCGTTAATCACCCCGTTTGAGAATGATCGGGTGGATGAGGATGCTCTGGCGGGGCTTGTCGAGTGGCACATTAAAGAAGGCACGCATGTCATCGTTCCGAGCGGGACGACGGGCGAGTCGCCAACCTTGAGCCATGAAGAGCATAAACGAGTGGTCGAGGTGGTTATCCAAGCCGCCGCCGGGCGCGTTCCCGTGATGGCCGGAACGGGGTCAAACGCGACCAGTGAAGCGATTGATCTGACGCGGCACGCTGAAGCGGCGGGTGCAGACGGCGCTTTGATTGTGACACCCTATTATAATCGGCCGACCCAAGACGGCCTTTATGCGCATTTTGCCGCAATCCATAATGCGGTCGGCGCCATTCCGCAGTTCATCTATAATGTGCCAGCGCGAAGTGCCGTCGATATGTCGGTCGAGACGATGGGTCGCCTCGCTGCATTGCCCCATATTGTCGGCGTCAAAGATGCCACGGCGAATCTCGCGCGCGTGAGTTTGCAACGCATTGCTTGTGGCGAAGATTTTATTCAAATATCGGGCGAGGACGCTACAGCCCTTGGCTTTATGGCCAATGGTGGGCTGGGCTGTATTTCGGTATCGGCCAATGTGGCTCCGCGCCTCTGCGCGCAGTTTCAGGAGCTTTGCTTGGCTGGCAATTATGCGGCCGCCTTGGAAGTGCACGACAAGCTATCGCCCCTTCATGATGTTATGTTTAAGGAGACCAGCCCTGGTCCTGTAAAATATGCTGTATCGCGCGTTGCCCATTGTAAGGCCGATTTGCGACTTCCCTTGGTGGATATCGCGCCAGAGACGGCGCGCGCCGTGGACAGCGTTTTGGATAGCCTTGGGCTGATATAAGGATATGTCCTCAAAGAGCGGTGGCAGAAAAAAAAGTGCCCGCGGTGACGGCGTCATAGCTGAAAATCGCCGCGCCCGCCGCGACTATGAAATTTCAACCGAGATTGAAGCTGGGCTCGTTTTACAAGGCACTGAAGTTAAGTCCTTGCGTGCAGGTAAGGCTAATCTCGCGCATGCTTATGCCAGTTTCGAGCGTGGCGAGGCTTTTGTCCTTAATGTTGATATTCCCGAATATACCGCTGGCAATCGCTTTAATCATAAGGCGACACGCCCGCGCAAACTTCTGATGCATCGGCGCGAAGTCAATCGTCTGATGGCAGCGGTGCAACGCGATGGCATGACCGTCGTGCCTTTAAAGCTGTATTTTAATCCGCAAGGGCGGGCTAAACTGCTGCTTGGTCTCGCCAAAGGTCGTAAAAAAGCGGACCGGCGTGATGCCGAGAAAAAGCGCGACTGGGCGCGTGATAAAGCTCGGCTATTACGCGAGCGGGGGTAGTAGGGCACGTACGGCGGCAAAAACGTCTTCAAACATCGGCGTCGTAAGGCGGCCTGTATTCGTATTATAGCGCGAGCAGTGATAGCTATTGACGATGTAATAGCCCCCCAATTGATGCACGGCGCCATGCGCGAAGCTGTAATCCTTAAGCCGACCACCCAGTGCTTTAATTGTGCTGTCATGGGCAATTTTTCCGAGCGTCAAAATAGCCTTTAGATTGGGCAGGGCGGCAATGCGCGCTTGTAAAAAGGGACGGCATTGATTGATTTCTAGACTTGTCGGCTTGTTTTGTGGCGGCACACAGCGCACGGCATTGCTGATCATACTATCAGTCATCTGTAAGCCGTCATTGGCATGTTGGCCATAGTCTCCATGGCTAAAGGCAAATTTAGCAAGGGTGGCGTAGAGAAGGTCGCCAGCATAATCGCCAGTGAACGGGCGTCCCGTACGATTGGCTCCAGTGACACCTGGCGCTAGACCAACGATTAATAGCCGTGCTGTCGGGGGGCCGAAGGAGGCGACCGCACCGTTAAACCAGTCGGGATGCTCGGCACGGTTTTGGTCACGATAGGCAGCAAGGCGCGGACATAGTCGACAGTCCCTCTCGGCTTCGGGTGAGATATTATCGCTCGTGATTTTACTAGTCATGCTATGTTTTTTATCTGATTCTGACCTTTTCGCTGTGAGGCGCTGGCATGATATTAATCGCTCTGGGGACGAACCTCAAAGGGGGCTATGCGTCGTGCGAAGCCGTTTTAGACGCTGCTTTGGATGCCCTGGAGGCGCAGCGCGTAAAACTATTGGCGCGCTCACCCATCTACCAAACGCCGCCGATTGGTCCACCTGGGCAGGGTGATTATCTCAATATGGTGATCCGCGTCGGCACCGTTCTACCACCGCGACCTTTGCTCAAAATATTGCACAAGATTGAATTTGAGATGGGGCGCGAGCGACGTGTCAGGTGGGGGGCGCGGATTATTGATCTTGATCTGATCGATTATCGTGGCCAACAACACCGCTTCGCCCCGATTTTGCCGCATCCACGGCTGCACCAACGCGGTTTTGTTCTGCGCCCGCTACACGATATTGCGCCCGGCTGGCGGCATCCGGTGAGCCAACGGAGCGTGCAGCAGCTTTTGCAGGCGCTACCCGCCAATATGCGGATAGGGGTTCGGCGTTTGACACCAATATCGTGATGGATATGGAGAACCTGCGTAAAAACGAGGAATTTCTCCCAAAAGCGTGTCTGACATATCGAATAGGCTGTTTTTTCTTGCAAAAATGGATGGATGGCCATAAAACCTGTGTTAACTGCAGTCCCAAATTAGAAGGATTTTTGAATGGCTCGCGTCACAGTAGAAGATTGCGTCGACAAAGTCCCCAATCGCTTTGAATTGGTTTTGGTTTCCTCACACCGCGCGCGCGGTATGTCGGCCGGAGCGGCCCTTTTGGTCGACCGTGATAACGATAAAAATACCGTCGTTGCGCTTCGCGAAATTGCCGAAGAGAAACTCATTCCAGAAGAAATTCGCGAAGATTTGGTCGGTTCGTTACAGCGTAAAGTTGAGGTCGACGAACCCGAGGACGATGTTATCGTGCGTCCAGGGATTGCCGCGCCGGTTGCTCATAGCGAAGCAGACGCAGCGCTTCCGTCCATGGACGAAGATGATATTTTGGCTGCATTGAAGGCACTTGAAGATGCCGCTCCGCGAGATAAAGGTGATGATACAAGAGGCGGTTCCTACGACTGACACGGGGCCAGTGTTGCATTGTGAGATCATGTCATGATGCGGCAATTTGAACTTGTTGACCGCGTCGTTCGTTATGAACCGGATGCGGATGAAGACCTTTTAAACCGAGCTTATGTTTTCGGCACAAAGATGCATGGCGACCAAAAGCGTGCTTCGGGTGATCCCTATTTCTCGCATCCAATCGAAGTTGCGGGCATCCTTACGGAATTGCATCTTGATACACCGACCATCGCCACAGGTCTTTTACACGACACGCTTGAAGATACGGAAGCTACTTTTGCTGAGATAGCCCAGCTCTTCGGTGCGGAAGTCGCAGAATTGGTCAATGGCGTGACCAAACTTTCTAAGCTAGAAATGGGAAGCAATTCGGCTGCTCAGGCGGAAAATTTTCGCAAGCTTCTTTTGGCCACGGCCAATGATGTACGCGTGCTCTTGGTGAAGTTGGCCGATCGGTTGCATAACATGCGGACGCTACACTTTATTTCGGCGCCCGAAAAACGGCAGCGCATCGCACAAGAGACCATGGATATTTATGCACCCCTTGCGGGACGCATGGGGATGCAAAATTTCCGCGAGGAATACGAGGATTTAGCGTTTAAGGAAATTAACCCAGAAGCCCGCGATTTGGTGCTGAAGCGGCTTGAGGAATTGGATGCAACGAAAGGGGCGATGCTCGAAGATATCGCCTATGAGTTCAGAAACACCCTCATGCAAGATGGTGTGTCGGCGCGGGTTAATGGTCGTCGTAAACGCCCGTTTTCGATCTGGCGGAAGATGCAGAATAAATCAATTTCGCTCGAACAATTATCCGATATTTATGGCTATCGCGTCATCGTTAACACAGAGGACGATTGTTATCGCGCGCTCGGGGTCTTGCATCGCAACTACCGCATGGTGCCAGGCCGCTTCAAAGATTATATTTCTATGCCAAAGCTTAACAATTACCGCTCGATTCATACGACGGTTATTGGCCCGAATAAGCAGCGTGTCGAAATTCAAATTCGAACCGAAGAAATGCATATGATCGCAGAAAGCGGGGTGGCAGCCCATTGGAGCTATAAGGAGATGGGTGGCAAAAAGGGGCCGCTCAATCAACGCGAGCTGAAACCGTTCAACTGGCTGCATGATATGATTGATCAGTTAAAGGCTGGGGCCAGTGCTGAAGAGTTTATGGAGAATACGCGGCTTGAGTTGTTTACCGATCAAGTTTTCTGCTTCACCCCAAAGGGCCGTTTGATCGCGTTGCCCTTGGGCGCGACGGTGCTCGATTTTGCTTATGCGGTGCACACGGAAGTTGGCAATAGCTGCTCAGGCGCGCGCATTAACGGAAGACAAATGCCGCTCCGAACGCCACTCAAGAAT
The DNA here is from genome assembly GCA_038147995.1 of Rhodobiaceae bacterium. GTDB lineage: Bacteria > Pseudomonadota > Alphaproteobacteria > RS24 > RS24 > JAYODZ01. The sequence continues at coordinate 6,362 of JAYQUO010000008.1, forward strand.
GGCGATGAAATCGAGATTATTAGAGCCGATAAAATTGTTGCGCGCCCGATCTGGCTGCAGAATGTGGTGACGGGTAAAGCGCGCGCGGCGATCCGGCAAATTTTGCGCGATCGAGAAGAAGCCGATTTCGCTTTGCTGGGTGAGAACCTGGTAAAAACCTTATTCGCGAGTAAAGAGGTTGAATTTCGGCGCGAGATTATCGAGCGCGCTGTGGGGCTACTCAAATACACTAATCTTGCCCACCTCTATGCCGATGTCGGGCGCGGGCGGTTGGCCGCTGCAGACCTTCTCTCCATGGTGCTGCCGCAAACAGCGAGTTCAGGTTTGGCGCAGTCGGTTCTCGATACGGCTCGGCGCGCCTTCACGCGCCGCAAAAAACGCAGAGCGACGCATGCGGTTCCTGTAAGTCATGTTAATCCCGGCACGGCTCTCGCAATCGCCGAAGGTTGTTTTCCATTACCCGGCGATCGCATTGTTGGAATTCTCACCCCAAACAAAGGGTTGATGATTTATCCAGCAGAAGCTCCCGAGCTAGAAGAATTTGAAGACGACACGGATCGCTGGGTTGAGATGCGGTGGCAGGTTGAAGCTGGGTCGGATAGTCGTTTCGATTCGCGCCTGCAAGTGACCATCGTCAATAAAGCGGGTACGCTCGGGATAATCGCTCAAACAATCGCTGATTTCGACGCTAATATTACCAATCTGAAGCTGTGGCAGCGCGATGATGACTTTTATGATCTCTCGCTCGATATTCAAGTTGAAAATGTTGAGCATGTAAAAAAAATAATGAGCGCTTTGCGCGGGAGTAGCGTAGTCTCGCGCGTGGAACGATTTGTGGTGCAGAAGAAAGAGTAAAATGGATCAAAAAGCAGTGCTAAGAGAATTTCGTCAAGCCGGTGCGCTGTTGGACGGTCATTTCATTTTATCGTCGGGAATGCACAGCCGGCAATATTTGCAATGCGCGCGGGTTTTAATGGATCCAAAACGTGGGGCGAAATTGGCGCGCGCGCTGGCTGCAAAGGTGCGCGAAGCGTTTGGTGACAAGATCGATTGTGTGGTTTCACCCGCCATGGGTGGCGTAATCATCGGTCATGAGATGGGGCGCCAGCTCGGCGTGCCCGCCATGTTTCTCGAACGGGTTGATGGCACGTTCATGCTACGCCGTGGCTTCGATTTGTCCTACAAGCCTCGGGTTTTGATGGTCGAAGATATTGTCACGACGGGCCTGTCATCGCGCGAGGCCATTGCGGCCATCAAAGCGCATGGAGGGCGTGTAACGGGCGCCGCTTGTTTAATCGATCGCTCCAATGGTAAGGCCAAACTTGGCAAGAAGCTTGTGGCTTTGACACAATTCGAAATCGAAACTTTTGCCGCCAACGCCATACCAGCTGACCTAAAAGGAATTCCAGCGGTTAAACCTGGCAGCCGTGGACTGGTCTAGTTCATGTTTCGGCGTCGTTCCCCGCAGTCATTTCTTGAAAGGACGCGCCAATATATCTGGCCGCGCAACGGATGGGTGCGCGCTTTTAAATATACATGGCAAAGACTGCTCCGCCTGGATGGTTCGGCGGAAGCTATCGCGATGGGCCTCGCGGTCGGCGCCTTCGTTTCAGCATCGCCATTCCTCGGATTACATTTCATTTTATCTGGTATCATTGCTTGGCTCATCGGCGGCAATATTATCGCCTCGGCAGTTGGCACTTGGGTCGGCAATCCCGTTACATTCCCGTTTATTTGGCTGGCCACCTATCGCATTGGTCATGCTCTTTTGGGAACCGAGGGGACGCATAATCTGTCGCAAGGCCTGTCCTTCTCGATGCTGATTGAGAAACCCATGGAGCTTTTGCAGCCCGTTATTATACCGATGACTGTCGGCGGTGTTTTGGTTGGCTTGGCACTAGCGGTGGCTGTGTATTACCCTAGTCGGTCCATGATACGGGTGTTCCAAAATCAGCGACGTAAGCTCCGGCAACGCATCACAAAAGATGAGCTCCCATGACGCCGCTACGACTGGGATTAAATATTGATCATGTAGCGACGCTCCGCAATGCTCGGGGTGAGGCCTATCCAGACCCAGTGACAGCGGCTCATATCGCGGCAGATTGTGGGGTGGACAGTATAACGGCTCATCTCAGAGAAGATCGCCGTCATATGCGTGATGACGATATGCGGCGTTTGCGGGATGAAATCAGCTTGCCCCTCAATATGGAAATGGCGGCTACGGCCGAGATGCAAAAGATAGCGCTTGATCTCAACCCCTTTGCAATATGTCTGGTTCCGGAAAAACGCAATGAGGTAACGACGGAAGGCGGCTTAGATGTGATCGGGCTGCAATCGCATTTACAAGATTATATTCGACCATTTAAAGCGCTGGGATGTCGCGTTTCGTTATTTATTGATCCCGAAGAAGGGCAAATTGAGGCCTCGCGCGCCTGTGGCGCAGATGCAATCGAACTGCACACGGGTGCCTATTGCCATGATGTGCAAGCCGGGCGTGATCACACAACGGTGCTCACTAAAATAACCAAAGCGGCCAAACGGGCATCGGCTCTTGGCCTCGAAGTGCACGCTGGACATGGGCTATGCTATCAATCCGTAGCGCCCATTGCTGCCATTGCGGAGATCGAAGAGCTGAATATTGGTCATTTCCTTATTGCGCAGTCTGTGTTTGTCGGACTTGCCGGTGCGGTTGCGGAGATGCAACGTTTGATGGTTTCGGCGCGGCGATCATGATTATTGGCTTGGGCAACGATATTATCGATATTCGTCGGATTGAGCGCACTTTAGAGCGGTACGGTCAGCGCTTCGTCGAGCGCTTATTCACGCCCATTGAGCAGGCCAAATCGGATCGGCGCATGAACCGCGCCGCGTCTTACGCAAAGCGCTTTGCCGCTAAAGAAGCTTGTTCGAAGGCGCTTGGAACGGGTTTGCGGCAAGGGGTTTTTTGGCGTGACATGGGAGTGGTTAACAAGCCCTCTGGGCAACCCACGCTCGAATTAACCGGCGGTGCGCTGAAACGCTTGCAAGCCTTGACCCCAGCAGGCTATCGACCGCAGATAGATTTGACCATCACAGATGATTTCCCACAAGCGCAAGCAATTGTTATCATTACGGCTGTGCGCGAGTCGGAGGGAAATATAGGGTGAGTTCACGAACAGGCAAAAAAACCAGCAAAGCGGAAGAGGCGGGCTGGGTTTCGACCTTAATCTGGGCGGGGCTTATTGCGCTCGTGATACGCTCTTTTTTCTTTCAGCCCTTTAATATCCCGTCGGGGTCGATGAAGCCGACCTTGCTGATTGGCGATTACTTGTTTGTCACCAAATATAGTTATGGGTTTTCCCGCCACAGTTTGCCGTTTTCGCCACCGCTGGGCGATGGGCGTGTTCTGGCGCGCGCGCCAGAGCGCGGAGATGTCGTTGTATTTAAGCTCCCAAGCGATGGTCAGACCGACTACATCAAGCGATTGATTGGCTTACCTGGGGACCGCATCAGCGTGCGAAACGGCGTTTTGTTTATTAATGAACAACAGATCAAACGGGAGCAGGTGGCGGATTTTATTGATCACGATGCAGCAGGGCGGGAAAAGCATATCCGTCAATTTCGCGAGACCTTACCCAATGGCGTGTCCTATTTAACGCTCGATGAAATTGATGGATCGATTGCCGACAATGCGGGTGAATATCTTGTCCCCGCGGGCCATTATTTTATGATGGGGGATAATCGCGATAACTCAACGGATAGCCGCTTTATGCGCCATGTCGGCTACGTGCCTGAAGATAATCTCGTTGGACCAGCAAGGATTTTATTTTATTCCTTCGACGACCTCACGGCTTGGTGGCAGATTTGGCGATGGCCGCAAGCGATGCGCTATGCGCGCTTTTTTAAGATTATAAATTAATGTCGAAGGCTTCTCTGAACACTCTGGCACAACGTATCGGGTACCAATTCAACAATCTCGATCTTCTGGCGCAAGCTTTGGCGCACCCGATTACGGAGGCCGAGCGGAATAATGAAATGCTGGAGTTCCTTGGTGATCGTGTTCTGGGTCTGGTGCTTGCAGAATATTTGGTCGGGGCAAAACTGAAAAATGAAGGTGAGGCGGCGCGTCATTTGGCTCACTTGGCCAGTGGCGCACTGTGCGCTGATATTGCCGCTACGTGGCAGTTGGAAAAATATGTCTCGGCGTCGGAAGCGCAATTTACGGAGCGCGTTTTAGCCAATTATTGCGAAGCAGTTATCGGCGCAATACACCAAGATGGGGGGCTTCCTGCAGCGCGGCAGTTTGTTCTACAACACTGGAAAACGCGGCTCTCAGAAGCGCCGCCTGTGGACGCTAAAACGGCCCTACAAGAATGGGCCGCGAAGCAAGGTAAGGCATTGCCACAATATAAAAAGATCTCATCGCAGGGGCCGGCACATCAGCCCATTTTTGTTTACCAAGTATCGCTCGCGCCGGAAGCATCTGCCCGCGGAGAGGGAATGTCGCGACGGCAGGCCGAGCAGGCAGCGGCGTTGGCGTTGTTGCAGCAATTAGGTGTCATTGCATGAGTAAAAACAATGAAACAACACGTTGCGGTTTTGTCGCGATAATTGGCCCACCCAATGCTGGCAAGTCGACCCTCGTCAACCACTTGGCAGGACAAAAAGTTAGCATCGTGACCCATAAGGCGCAAACCACGCGGATGCGTATGCGGGCGGTTGTTCAGGCACCGGACGCGCAAATTATTTTGGTCGATACACCAGGTATTTTTAAGCCAAATCAGCGTCTTGACCATGCCATGGTGCGGGAGGCATGGGCCGGCGCTAGTGATGCCGATGTCGTGCTGGTCATGCTAGATGCGCAGAAAGTCGAGAGTGCCGAAGCCGAATTGGTTTTGGCCGGCGTGCAAACCAGCAGTAAGCCCGTGGTTTTAGCTCTCAACAAAATCGATCGCGCGCGGCCGCAGGCGCTGCTCGCTGTTATTGATCGTTTGCGCGCCAAGCAAGACTTTGCTGATGTGTTCATGATCTCGGCAACCACGGGAGATGGGGTTGATGATCTCGCAGCTTCTCTGACGACACGATTGCCGCATGGGCCGTTTCTGTATCCCGAAGATCAAGCGGCAGATATTCCGATGCAGTTATTGGCTGCCGAAATTACACGCGAGAAGCTTTTCTTACGTCTGCATCAAGAGCTTCCCTATGCTTTGACTGTCGAACCTGAAAAATGGGAGCGCAAAGACGACGGTAGCGTGCGGGTGTCGCAAGTTATTTACGTCAAGCGCGATGGACAGAAAGGTATTATCCTCGGCAAAGGTGGTAAAACCATTGGCGATATTGGCGCTGCGTCACGGCGGGAGCTCGAGGAGCTTCTGGGGCATCGCGTACATTTGTTTTTGTTCGTGAAAGTTCGAGAAAATTGGATGGATGACCCCGAGCGGTATCGCATGCTTGGCATCGACTTCAAGGCGAAATAATGGAATGGCGGGCGCCAGGGCTAGTCATTGCCGCGCGCGCCTTTGGGGAGACGAGCGCGATTTGCGATGTTTTTACCCGTGACTATGGGCGCTATGGTGGGCTTGTGCGCGGCGGTGCATCGCGGAAAACCAAACCGGTTTTACAAATTGGAAATCGGGTTGATGCACATTGGCGGGCGCGCCTATCGGAGCATTTGGGCACGTTGAGTGTTGAGCTTGATGCGCCTTATGCATCGCTGTATTTGCACAATCCTATGGAGCTCGCGGCGCTGACGACATTATGCGGTTGGCTAAATTTGGTGCCAGAACGACACGCCTATCCGCGGCTTTATGATACGGCTCTCGCGGTTCTCGAACATCTCTCCGAGCGCGAGATATGGCCCGCCTTATTGGTGCGTTTTGAAATGGCGTTTCTCGAAGATATGGGGTTTGGACTGGATTTAAGTTCCTGCGCCGCGACGGGCTCAACGGAAGAGTTGAATTACATCTCGCCGCGCAGTGGTCGGGTGGTCAGCACCGAGGCAGCGCAGCCCTATTTGGATCGAATGTTTCCGCTACCTGGTTTTTTGCGTGATGCCTCGCTAGCGCCGGCGGATGGCGATGTAGCGGCCGGATTTGATTTGATGGGGCATTTTATCAACCGCCGTGTGCTTGAGCCATCTGGGCAGGCCTTCCCAAGCTCGCGCAGTCGCTTGATTGCGCAACTCGCACGCAAATGATCTAGAGCCTCGGCTAAGAATCTGTCTATAAACGCGCATGGGAAAAGCCGAGATTAAAGAACCAATTGCCGAGCCTGTGGGCCTCAAACAAGCGCTGGAGCAGCGCTATTTGGCCTATGCCTTGTCGACAATTACCAATCGTGCTTTGCCCGATGTGCGCGATGGCATGAAGCCTGTACATCGCCGCTTGCTCTATGCGATGCGGCAACTTCGCCTCGACCCCGAGCAGGGGTTTAAAAAATCAGCCAGGGTTGTTGGCGATGTCATTGGTCGCTATCACCCGCATGGCGACCAAGCTGTTTATGACGCCTTGGTGCGTTTGGCGCAAGATTTTGCGGTACGCTATCCTCTGGTCGATGGGCAGGGTAATTTCGGCAATATCGATGGCGATAACGCGGCCGCCATGCGGTATACGGAAGCGCGCTTAACCCGCATTGCGCAATTGCTCCTGCTGGATATTGAACAAGATACCGTTGATTTTCGCGCCACCTATGACGGCGAAGACGAAGAACCAATTGTGTTCCCAGCGGCCTTACCAAACCTGTTGGCCAATGGCTCTTCGGGTATTGCTGTTGGCATGGCGACCAATATTCCGCCGCATAATCTGGATGAATTATTGGCTGCTGCTGCGCATCTGATCAAATCCCGTGAAGCGCGCATCGATACGCTTTTGAACCATGTTAAAGGCCCAGACATGCCGACAGGGGGGATTTGTGTTGATTCTCCCGAGATTATTCGCGAGGCCTATGCGACAGGACGGGGGAGCTTCCGTATTCGTGCCCGCTACGAAGTCGAGAAGCTACCGCGTGGACAATGGCAAATTGTTGTTACCGAAATTCCCTATCAAGTTCAAAAAGCCCGCTTGATCGAACGTATTGCGGAATTGATGCAAGCCAAGTCATTGCCCATGCTTGAGGATATTTGCGACGAAAGCGCTGAAGACGTGCGCTTGGTTCTGGTGCCCAAATCGCGCGATATAGAGCCAGAGCAAATGATGGCGGCCCTATTTAAAACCACCGATCTTGAAACGCGTTTTGCGATGAATATGAACGTGCTGGACGCGCAAGGTGTGCCGCGGGTAATGAATTTGCGCGACCTCTTGCTTGCTTGGCTCGATCACCGCAAGGTCGTTTTGGTTCGCAAGAGTCAGGCGCGGCTAGAGAAGTTAGAGGCCCGGCTTGAAATTCTGGACGGCTATTTGATTGCCTATCTGAATCTCGATGAGGTTATTCGCATTATTCGTGAAGAGGATGAGCCGCGCGACGAGTTGATGGCTCGGTTTGGGCTCAGTCAAACGCAGGCCGATGCGATCTTAAATATGCGTCTGCGGGCGTTGCGGAAACTGGAAGAAGATGGCATTCGGGCCGAGCATAAAGCGCTCACAAAAGAACGTGCCGATCTGCGCAAGCTGCTCAAAAACGATGACGCCCAGTGGGGCATTATCGGAAATGATATCAAGGAGTTGCGTAAGGAATTTGGCCCTAAATCAGAGCTTGGCCGCCGCCGCACAGATTTCCAGATTGTTGAAAGCGATGACGAGATTGTCGATTTTGATGCCTTTGTGCCGAAAGAACCAGTGACGATTATTTGCTCGGATAAAGGCTGGGTCAGAGCGGCCCGCGGCCATTTAGTCTCAGGTGCTGACTTGAGTTATAAGACGGGCGACAAAAGTAAGTTTGTTGTGCATGCACAATCGACCGACAAGATTATCGTGATGTCATCAAATGGGCGCGCCTACACGCTGGATGCGACCAAATTACCAGGCGGGCGGGGTCATGGCGAACCGATCCGCCTCATGCTCGATATTGATCCATCGGATGAAATCATTGAGATTTTCCCGCATGACCCTGAGCGTAAGCTTTTAATCGTTTCGCGCATTGGCAATGGCTTTATTGTGCCCGAGAGTGAACTCGTGAGCGCGCGCCGCGCTGGCAAGCAGATTATCAATGTCAAAGCCCCTGACGAGGCTGCGGTTTGCGTGCCAGCCGTGGGTGATATGGTTGCCGTGTTGGGCGAAAATCGCAAATTATTGTGCTTCAAAATATCTGATGTGCCTGAGATGAACCGCGGCAAAGGCGTGCGCCTGCAGCGCCATGGGGATGGCCATTTGGCTGACGCGCGAACCTTCGACTCTAAAGTTGGTTTAATCGTCACTGACAGTGCAGGGCGGGAGCGCGTTTTCGATGACTTGAAAGAGTGGCATGGGTTCCGCGCCCAGGCAGGGCGGGTGCGCCCGAAAGGCTTCCCGACCAACGGTCTGCTGGGTCCAGCCTTTAAAAACCGTCTCTAGTGATCCTCGACCAATTTGAAGCTTGCCGATTTATCATAGCCCCAATAGCGGATGTGCAGGGCATATGTGCCTGCCTCGAAGCGGGTGCGATCCAACTCGATGACCTGGAGCTCTTCTTTGACGGATTTGGCGGCGAGGACTTCTTCCGCCCCAGCGGCGCGGCACTGCGGATCATCGCCTGAGGCCTGCTTAAATGTGCCGTCTGGCCACGAGATGATGAAGCGAAATATTTTACAGGCATTGGGTGCTCGAATTTTGATATCGCTATCGCTGTTATTAACCAAGCGGACGACAACGGGAAATTGGGGTGAAGCAAGGGTGTGCTGCATCGGAACCCCAACCTCAAGACCTATTTCGCCGCTCCCGATCTTGCCATCATCGCGGAAAAAAACAGCAAATACGATGATCACGATAATCGCAGCCAGCGTTGTCAACAAAACGGGAGACATTTGACGAAGCATCTGGATTTACTCGAAGATCTGCTCGGGAAGCCAGGTAATAATCTCTGGGAACATCGCCAAAATAACCAGCAAGCCGAGTTGCATCGCCACATAGGGAATGGCGCCTCGATAGATTTGCAGGGTGGCAACCGATGGCGGAGCCACGCCTCGCAAGTAAAACAGGGCAAAGCCGAAGGGCGGCGTCAAGAAAGAGGTTTGTAGATTAATTGCCATCATGACACCGAGCCAAACTGGATCAATATCCATCGTCAGCAATACCGGCCCAACAATGGGGACGACAACAAAAATGATCTCGATAAAATCGAGAAAGAAACCAAGAAAAAAGATCACCAGCATGACAGCAAAGACAGCACCCATTTCGCCGCCAGGAATAGCCTCGAGCCATGATTTTATGGTTTCATCGCCGCCCAGTCCCCTAAATACCAATGAGAAAAGAGCGGCGCCGACGAGAATGATGAAGACCATTGACGTGGTGTTGGTTGTGCTTTGCATAACTGGAAGCAAAATCTTTTGTGTCCAGCAAGCGCGCAAGGCTTGCAGGAGCGAAAGCGCCAAAAGGCCGCATAATGCCAGCGCTAGGCCGATGGCGACGATATCGAAACCGGTCAGTGTCTCGCGCGTGATCCGCAGGTCAGTCGAACTGGTCAGGGCCACAAGGATAATGAGCGATAAGGCGCCGAGGCGTGGCAGAAGCGGATTCTCACTAATCCGCTCACCCGCCAACAGGATGGTTCCGATGGCACCCACGGCCGCCGCTTCAGTCGGCGTTGCAATGCCGCCAAGAATTGATCCCAAAACGGCAACAATGAGGAAGATGGGCGGCATAAGGCTTTTCAGCACGGTGCTTAAACTTATCGGCTCTTCTTCGGGGGCCGGCGGCGCTTTATCGGGCCAGATGATGGCGGTGCCAATTTGGTATAAACAATAGAGCCCAACAAGGATGAGGCCAGGTATGATCGAGCCCGCAAAAAGCTCCCCAACCGAGACGGTTTCGGGCGAGAAAATGCCCTGTTCGAGTTGCGCTTTTTGGTAGGCATTGGCGATCACATCGCCGAGCAGAACCAAGACAATGGAAGGCGGAATGATCTGACCAAGCGTACCAGCGGCTGTAATCGCGCCACTTGCCAATGCTGGATCATAATTACGCTTCAACATAGTGGGCAGTGACAGCAACCCCATTGTGACAACCGTCGCGCCGACAATACCCGTAGAGGCGGCGAGCAGGGCGCCAACCAGAGTGACGGATACCGCAAGGCCTCCGCGCAAACCACCAAAGAGGCGCGTCATATTCTCCAGTAAGTCCTCGGCGATACGGGCGCGCTCAAGCATGGTGCCCATAAACACAAATAATGGTACGGCGACCAGAACTTCATTCGTCATCACGCCAAAAATGCGCTGCGGCAGGGCCGAGAAAAACGCGCTGTCAAAATGACCAACAGTCAAGCCGAGCAGGCCAAAAAGCAGCGCGACGCCTGATAAGGAGAAAGCCACTGGAAAGCCGCTCATCAAAGCAAGGCAGGTGACGGCAAAAAGCAGCAAATCAAGGTGTTCCATGATCTGCCTCCATCGTGCCGCGGCGAATAATTAATGCCGTAGCTTGCAGTGCAACTTGCACGGCAAATACTAAGATTAATGTTTTGAGAAGAAAAATCGCCTGAATACCGCTGGTCTCGCGGGAGCCTTCGCGTACGGCCCATGACATGGCGACATAGTCAAACGAGACATAAATTATGAGGGCGCATAGGGGGAGAACAAATAAAACGGCGCCCGCCATGTTGATGAGGCTTTTACGGCTTGGTGACATGCGAGCGTAAAAGATATCAACCCGAACATGCGCGTCCTGCTGCCAGCTCGACGCGGCTGAACAGAGAAACAGCAAGGCGTGCATGTAAATGACTGACTCTTGCAACTGGATTGACCCAATGCCGAAGACATAGCGCAGGATCACGACCAAAAACTGTACTAAGACCATGATCAAGCTGAGCCACTGCGCGGCGGCACCAATGAGCGCGTTCAGGCGATCGCAAAAATTGGCGATTTGTCTCATGCTCTCCCCTCATACATCGCTATTTTACAATTCGCGACGCGCTTGCGTATATGGTTCTTCAGACCACTTACCCCATTCCATGGAATTTTCCAAGGACGCCTTGAAGCTCTCATAAACTTTCGCAGTGAAGGGATCAGATTGCGATATTTCGTCTAGCACGTCGCGAGATGCTTGCTTGAGCCCACGCATAATGTCGGCTGAGAAACTGCGCACCTGCACATTGTGTTTCTTGACCAAAGTCGCCAAAGCCGCCGCATTTTTATAGTTATATTCGGCGAGAGAGATGTCATTCTCAGCGGCACAGGCGGTTTTGATTATTTCGCGCTGCGAGGGAGTCAGTTCATTCCAAACAGTAAGGTTGACGCCCGTAGATAGACCTGCACCAGGCTCGTGGATGCCCGGGCAGTAGTAATATTTCGCGATTTGATAAAAGCCGAAAGCCTGATCATTCCATGGGCCAACCCATTCGGAGGCGTCGATTGCCCCAGATTTCATGGCTGGAAAAATTTCGCCACCGGGCAGTGAAACAGCGGCCGCCCCCAGACGTCGCATAACCTCGCCGCCGAGACCCGGCATACGAATTTTTAAACCTCGAAAATCCTCGAGTGATTTAATTTCGCGGTTAAACCAGCCGCCCATTTGAACGCCCGTATTGGCGGATTGGAAGGGTTTAATATTAAAGCCAGCAGCCAGCTCATCCCATAATTCTTGGCCACCACCAAAATGGATCCAAGCATTCAACTCTTGCGCCGTCATACCGAATGGAACTGCCGTGAAAAAGTTAAAGGCGGGCGATTTGCCTTGCCAGTAATATTCCGCTCCATTGTACATGTCGGCGGTTCCCGTCGAGGCAGCATCAAAAGATTCGAAGGCGCCAACGAGTTCGCCAGCGGCATAAACTTTGATGGTGAGCGCGCCGTCAGTCATGGCTTCAACGCGTTTGGCGATATTTTCTGGTGCCGTTCCCAACCCTGGGAAGTTTTTTGGCCAGGTTGTGACCATTTTCAGTGTGCGTTTGCCGCTCGCGATAGCGGGGGATGCGACGCTGGTGGCCGCGACACCGGCTGAGACGGAGACCAGCATGTCTCTTCGATTGAGTTTCCGTGTTGTCATTATTATTTCCTCCTATTTGACATCTGATGATTTAGCAGGCGGCTCGTCTTGTAAATCGACCCACCCATTCGCACCGAGTTCTTGCATCGGTTTGTACCTACTTTTATACGCCATTTTTTTACTTCCACTCACAAGATACCCCAGATACACATAAGGAAGACCAGCTTCCTTGGCACGCACGATACTATCAAGAATTATAAAACTGCCGAGGCTACGTTGACCAAGGTCAGGATCAAAAAAAGAATAAACGAGGGATAGACCGTCATTTAGTCGATCCTGTAATAGGCAGGCAATAAGTCGTCCAGAGAGATCCCTGTATTCCAAAACCTGAGTATCGACCATGGTGTCTTGCACCATCGATATGAAATCGAGGCTCGTGAGGTTGGCCATGTCGCCATCGGCATGGCGCCCGTCGAGATATTTTCGCAGCAACTCAAACTGTTCACGGCTAGCTTCGGGCGGCAAGATTTGACGGGATAAGCCGTCATTGGCAGCCAATATACGGCGCATATTTTTAGACTGTTTAAAGGCATCAACGCATATGCGCACCGACCGGCAGGCATAACAATTCTCGCAAGCAGGGCGATAGGCAATGCCCTGACTGCGGCGGAAGCCGGCATGGGTTAATTCGTTATGCAATGCATCGGCCGTGTCGTCCATTAAATGGGTAAACAGCTTGCGTTCCTGCTGCCCCTCAATGTAAGGGCAGGGCGCAGGTTCGGTCATATAAAACGATGGCAGGCGCAGGCCTGTTTGTTGGTTCATACTACCTCAAAGCCCGTAGTACCACGGCGCAAAAAATGAGAACGCCATCCAGATAACAAAAACAAGCGGAACGCCCGCCTTAACAAAATCTTTGAACGAATACCCACCTGGGGACAATACCAGCAAATTCGTCTGATACGCAATTGGCGTCGCAAAACTACAATTTGCGGCAAAAATCACAGCGAAGATGAACGCAGTCGGATCAACGCCCAGACGTAGGGCTAAATCGATTGCAATAGGTGTAAAAAGTACGGCGGTGGCATTATTCGACAAAATATTCGTCGTCACGGCGCAGATTAAGAAAAAGCTCGAGAGAATGACGGCCGGCTCGGCGTTTTGAAAGGCTGATAAAAATTGCCCAGCAATATAGGTGGCTCCGCCAGTCGCGATTAGAGACTCGGACATCGCCAACGCCGCGCCGACAACCAGTAGAATACGCAGATCTATCCCGCGGGCGGCTTGGCGGATGTTCAGGACACCTGTCAATAACATGGCGACCGAGCCAGCCATGGCGGCAACGACGATCGGAACCAGCCCCAAGGCGGCCGAGAGAATTGTGGCTAAGAAGATGAGGCGGGCTTTTAAGGCGTTGGCAAAATTAGGGAGTTCCTGTGTGCTCCATTCCATCAATAGAGCATCGCGATTGCCGCGCAGGCCTTGAATATTATTTTCATTACCAATAACCAGCAGCACGTCACCCGCCTCGAGGCGGATATCGGAGAGCTGATGGCGTAACATGCGTGCCCGTCGTTGAATGCCAATGATCAAACAGTCGGTTTCGTGGCCAAAGCCAGTTTGATAAATTGCCCGCGAGATCATGCGCGAGCCAGGGGCGACAACCAATTCGGCGAGCATCAGATCTTCGCGCGCATTATCGCCCGTACGCTGCTGGAGCGATTTAATATTATTGCTGAGCACATGGTCGGTATTGGTCAGCATGTCACTCAATTCTTTGCGTGTCGCGGCAAGAAATAAGCGATCGCCCGCGCGCAGCTCATAGTCATCAAAAGGTGGAAGCATAAGGCCTTTATGCCCTTCAATCATTTGTACGGTCATGCCGCTGAGGTCGGGGAAGAAGCCTGCTGAAGATTTGGCTCCGACCAAATGGTCGCCAGTTTTGAGGCGAACCTCGACAATGAATTGTCGCCCCGAAACAATGTCATCCTTGGCACCACCGCGGTCGCTTTGTCGGCCGAGTATAGCGGGCATCACAAAGACAAGATAAGCGAGCCCCGCCATCATCAAAACGGCGCCGGGGATAGCCTGATCGAAAAAACCAATTTCAATGTTGGCGACACGTTCTGCCGTGCTGGCAACGAGAAGGTTTGTGGACGACCCAATCAGCGTCAGCATGCCCCCAAACAGGGAGACAAAACTCACACTCATCATCAGTGCCCGGCTATTGATTTGTCCGCGCTGCATGATTGCGGTCATGACAGGAATAAACATGAGGACGACGGGGGTATTATTCAAAAAAGCGCTGAGAATAGTGATCAAGGCTAAGGCGACAAAAGTGGCGCGAAGGGGCGCCCGCGCTGCACCGCGCGATGTGACCTCGATCAGATTTTCGAGCGCACCTGAATGGAACAAGCCTTGTCCCATGACCAGTAAAGCCAGAACAGCGATCAGGGCTGGGTTAGCAAAACCTGCCAGCAAAACCTCAATCGGCAATAGGTTCGTGCCAGAGGCATCGACGAGGGGCATGAACGAAAACAGCAAGCCCAAGGTTACGACAATCAAAAGCGATGTTGCTTCCATCGGCAAACGATCGGAGGCAAATAGGATGACGGCGCCACCTATGACGCCCAGCGTCAGCCACATGTGAATACCAATTTCTACCATCTGATCTTTTGTTTCTCGATTAAGCGTTTCATGACACGATCTAATTTGCTATCGCTAAACTCATAACATATTTCGGTGCTGTACAGGAGAAGAACAATGGCGATTTGTAGTTTCATTGGGTTGGGCGTGATGGGCTATCCGATGGCTGGGCATCTTGCGACGCACGGTTACCAGACGCGGGTTTATAATCGTACTGCGGCACGGGCAACGCAATGGCAAAATGCTTATGCGGGTAGCTGCCACGACACCCCCCAAGCTGCGGCGGCGGATGCCGATATGGTGATGGTCTGCGTTGGCAATGATGATGATGTTCGGTCTGTTGTGTTCGGACAGCATGGCGCGCTGAGTGGTATGCAGCCTGGGAGTATTCTCGTCGACCATACGACGACATCGGCTGAGCTGGCGCGCGAAATCGCCGCCGCGGCGCAAGATCGCGGCATTGGATTTCTCGATGCGCCTGTTTCTGGGGGCGAGATCGGCGCCGTGAACGGTCAATTGACGATTATGGTGGGCGGGGAAGAAGAAACCTTCGCCCGCGCGCGGGACGTGCTCGAGGTTTACGCTAAGTCCGTGCGCTTGATGGGCGAAGCAGGTGCTGGTCAGCTCACCAAAATGGTCAATCAAATTTGCATCGCAGGATTGCTACAGGGCCTGTCCGAAGGGTTGCATTTTGCCGAGTGCGCGGGCTTGGACATTGAAGCAGTGGTCGAGGTTATTTCAAAAGGGGCGGCCCAATCCTGGCAAATGGAGAACCGTTTTAAGACCATGAAAGCGAATGAATTTGACTTCGGCTTTGCCGTCGATTGGATGCGCAAGGATCTCGCCATATGCCTCGCTGAAGCCAAACGCAATAACGCGCCTCTTCCCGTGACGCAGATAATTGATGGTTTTTATGCAGATGTTCAAGGGCTTGGCGGTGGCCGTTGGGACACGTCGAGCTTGATTGCGCGACTGCGATCTTGATTAGAAAGTGATTTTAATTCTAAAAAATAAGCTTAATTTAAAATTATAATATCAATGTAAATTACTGAAAATATGTCACTTTTCCATATGCTTTGGATGTGCAACATGCGCCGCACTGTTGTGTAAAAGTGTAAGAGGTGACGAATGAGAGTTCTAGTTGCATGGCTTCGCTGTGACGAAGCTTTTCTTGGCTTGGGGTCTTTTCCCCGTTTCATAATCTTTACCAATTGGCTGCGGCTGTTGCGCAATGTGACGCTCGTGAAGCTTCAGTCATTGAAGCCGTCTGAAAGACTTAAGCTGGTTGTTCTTTTGGCAACGCCTGGTTTGGTTGCATGTCTGGCCGCTTGTGGTGGCGGCGGCGGCGGTGGCGACGCTGATATGGGAAACGTTCAGGTCGGCAGCGGGTCTTCGACAGCGCAAAATCCGACGACCACGCAAACGAGTACATCGCCAACCCCCTCCGTTTCGCAAAACGAAACCTACTGGGCGACGCATGATGAATTTCGGCGAAGTGCAGGCTTATCTTTAATCAACGCCTCCGGCGCTTACGCGCAAGGGGCGACAGGTGCGGGTGTCACGATCGGCTTTGTTGATACAGGCATTCTGACCAAACATGAAGAGTTTGATGGGTCTAACGGTGCCGGTCAGAAGGTCACTTATTATAATTCCAATGCAATCGCTGGCGCTGCGTCTGAAAAGCAGCTCAGCCATGGCACGGCGGTGGCGAGTTTGGCGGCTGGGCGCCATGGTGTTGGCGAGCGCATGCAAGGCGTAGCCTTTGATGCCAAAGTGGCCATGTGGGCTGTTCTCGAGCAGGACGACGGATCGCTCGCCGTTGATAGAGCTATTCTGAGGTCTGCCTATGCTGGTTTGACGTCCGCCAATGCGCGCGTCATCAACAATAGTTGGGCTGTGTCGACGCATTACAATCCTCTGGAGCACGCCGAACATAAGCATTCAATGGAAGCCCTGTTTGGGACATCGCTCGACGTCATCGCCCGCGGGCAGGCGGCTTTTGTTACCGTGACAGGCAATGCGGGGCATGAGCAGCCAGTTATTTCGGGTACGCTGCCACTTTTCTTTCCTGAAGTATCGGGTAAATTTCTGGCCGTGACATCGGTGGGGCTCGATGGTGTCATCGACAGCCGCGCCAATCGGTGCGGTGTTGCCGCCGCCTTTTGTGTCGCGGCGCCGGGCGGTTACTCTGATGGCCACGGTTACGTAGTTGCCGCTTCATCGACAGGTGGCTATCGGACGGTACGAGGCACAAGCTTCGCGGCTGCTTACGCATCGGGTGTTCTAGCTTTAATGCGTCAGGTCTTTGGCGATCAAATGACGGTCGATCAATATATTGAACGCCTTATGGCCACAGCGAAGAAAGATGGGATCTATGCCGATAGCAATGTTTATGGGCAAGGATTGATCGATGCAACGGCGGCTGTGACACCGGTAGGTCGGCTGGTTGTTCCGCAAGCGGATGGAGGCAGTTTCGAGATTGGCACATATTCGTCCGATGCGTCACGCGCTGATGGGCTATTTTCGGGTGCTCTCGCGCAAGAAGAGCTTGTCGCTCTAGACGCTCTCGGCGATCCGTTTCCGATGACCCTGGGGCATCTCGCTAATTCGTCGCATCAGACCCCCTTGGCATCCTTGTTTAACACGGCAAATGCTAAGGCCGTTGAGGATGTCATGGCGGAGTATTTGCCGCGCTTTTACGGTCGTAAGCATTCGCATGTGATGACCAGTAGGCTCGGGGCTGCTCGCTTAGAGACATCTTTGCGGGGGCGCGAGGGCCAATTAGCCTTGATCTCCGGTCTTAATTTTTACCCTGAGTTAGCCGGTGCACCCAAGGTTTCGGCGGGTGTTATGGTCCACAAAAACGGTCTAATGGCGCTGTCTGACACGGCATTATTTTCGGGATCGGGTGTCGGCGAGACCGTTTATGTTGATTTTAAAAGCCAACATGAATTGTCAAATGATTGGCTCGCGGTCTTAAGCCTCAATCTTTCGCGGTCGGGTTATCGGCCAGACAAGGGTTTGGTTGAAGATATCACGGTCGACCGAGCCAGCGATATGAGTGCGACATTTATCAATGGCGATACCCATATTCGCCTGCGTCGTAGCTCGATGGTTGATCGCGGCCATGCGCGCTTCATGTTGCCAGTTCGGCGTAATGCAGATGGTAGCCTCAACTTCGTACAACGCGACCTAGCATTGCGCGATCAGGGATTATGGCAACTGCGGCTAACCCAGCATTTACCTGCTGGAGCAATGCTGTTCATCGATGCTCAAAAAGATCAATCGCGCGAACAAATTGCCTTAGGCATGGCCAAGCAGTTTTAGCGATGGTTTTAGTCGACCAAAATTTGGGCGGCTTCGAGGGCAAAATAGGTTAATACACCGTCCGCGCCGGCGCGTTTGAAAGCTCGTAAGCTCTCTAACATGGCGGCGCGGCGGTCCAGAAATCCACGTTCAAAAGCTGCGCTGAGCATGGCGTATTCGCCAGAGACTTGATACGCAAAAGTGGGGATCGAGAAGTGATCCTTACACGCGCGGACAATATCGAGATATGGCATGCCAGGTTTGACCATAACCATATCGGCGCCTTCTTCAATATCGAGCGCTATCTCGCGCAAAGCCTCTGCAGCATTCCGGCTGTCCATCTGGTAGGTTCGTTTATCGCCCTTCAGTAAAGACCCCGAGCCGACCGCATCGCGAAATGGACCGTAAAAAGCCGAGGCATATTTGGCGCTATAGGCCATGATCAAAGTATTGCTGTGCCCAGCCTGTTCGAGTGTCGAGCGAATAGCCCCAACCCGGCCATCCATCATGTCTGACGGGGCAATAATATCACAACCGGCTTCGGTTTGAACAAGAGCTTGCTGCACCAAGACCTCAACCGTTGCATCATTGACAATCACCCCGTTCTCAACCAGCCCGTCATGCCCGTGGCTGGTGTACGGATCGAGCGCGACGTCGCATAAAATACCAATTTCGGGGACGGCGTTTTTTATCTCGCGTACCGCGCGGCAGACCAGATTATCTGGGTTGAGAGCTTCTGCGCCGTCGTCACTGCGTCGCTCCGACGGCGTGTTCGGGAACAGGGCGATCACAGGTATGCCAAGGCTCGCCGCTTGCTTTGCGGCCGCGACGGCGAGATCTATCGACAACCGATCGACACCCGGCATGGAGGCAACGGCTTCCCGCTCTCCCGATCCCTCAATGACAAAAATGGGCCAAATCAGGTCATCAACCGATAGTTGCGTTTCGGCAACCAAGCGACGGCTCCAATCGGCTTGTCTGAGACGGCGCAGACGCGTTTGCGGGAAAGAATGCGACATTTTTGAGCTCCAAATCCTGAGGATCCTTCATAGCGTCGTTTTACACACTATGCAATTTACTAGAATTTGCCAGAAAGCCGCCTCCATTATCTTGACATAGCTAGGCTCCGTCGGCAGTCTGCCGCAAACCACACAATTTGGGAGCAAATCATGGATTTCGCGCTTTCTGATGAACAGCTTGCCATTCAAGATATGGCGATGAGCTTTGCGACAGAGCGTTTGGCGCCAAACGCGATGGAGTGGGACGAAAAGGGCCATTTTCCTGTAGATGTTCTGAAAGAAATGGCAGCGCTCGGTTTTGCGGGCATCTATCTCTCGGAGGAACATGGTGGCAGCGGTTTAAGTCGCTTGGATGCCGCAATTATTTTTGAAGCCCTATCGACTGGCTGCACATCAACGGCCGCCTTTATGACCATCCACAATATGGCGAGCTGGATGATCGACCGCTTTGGCAGCGATGAACAGCGTCAGGAATGGATTCCAGAGCTCACGCAAATGAATTTAATTGCCAGCTACTGTCTCACTGAGCCGGGATCGGGGTCGGATGCGGCTGCAATGCGTTCGCGTGCCGTGCGGGATGGTGACGATTATGTGATTAATGGATCGAAAGCCTTTATTTCTGGCGGTGGCGTATCGGATGTCTATGTCGCCATGATCCGCACTGGTGAAGATGGGCCGAAAGGCGTGTCGTGTTTCATCATTCCGAAAGACACCAAAGGCCTGAGCTTCGGCGCCAATGAGAAAAAAATGGGCTGGAGTTCGCAGCCAACAGCGCAAGTGATGTTTGATGATATGCGCTTGCCAGAGCGGTATCGCGTTGGCGCTGAGGGGGAGGGCTTTAAATTTGCCATGATGGGGCTCGATGGTGGTCGCTTGAACATCGCCGCTTGTTCGTTGGGAACCGCCCAGCGCGCTTATGAGAAAGCCCTGACTTACGCCACTGAACGTAAACAATTCAATCAAGCCTTGAGCAATTTTCAGTCAACCCAGTTCAAGCTCGCTGACATGGTAACGGCGCTTGAAACATCTCGCTTGATGCTGCGACAGGCGGCGGTCAAGGTTGATAGCAACAGCGCTGATAAAACGCGCTTTGCCGCGATGGCCAAGCGCTATGTGACCGACGCTTGCTTCGAGGTTGCCAATGAGGCGCTACAGATTCATGGCGGTTATGGTTATTTGCGGGACTATGAGGTTGAGCGCATGGTGCGTGATCTGCGCGTGCATCAAATTCTCGAGGGAACCAATGAAATTATGCGTGTGATTATCGCCCGCGAAATATTGAAAGATGTATCATGACGGACGAGGTTCTGCTCCAGAAGTCCGGTAGTTGTGGTCATATTGTTTTAAACCGTCCACAAGCGTTAAACGCGCTCACACTTACCATGGTGCGCGCCATGGATCCCGTGTTGCGGCAATGGGCCGAGGATCCAACGATCACGCATGTTTTTATCGAAGGCGCCGGTGAGAAGGGCTTTTGCGCTGGCGGCGATATTCGTGCTTTGCACGATTGGGGTAAGGCGGGCGACAGCGAAGCAACGGGTTTTTATCGCGAGGAATATGTCGTTAACACGATGATCAAGCGCTTTCCTAAGCCTTACATTGCTCTGATGGACGGTGTCACGATGGGGGGCGGCGTCGGCGTGTCGGTTCATGGTAGTGCGCGCATCGTGACCGATCGAACGGTGTTTGCTATGCCTGAGACGGGCATCGGCTTGTTGCCCGATGTTGGCGGAACCTATTTTTTACCACGCTTGAAAGGCCAAATCGGGACCTATATGGCGCTCACGGGCGCGCGGCTAAAGGCGGCCGATTGCCTGTATGCAGGTATTGCAACGCATTATGCGGCGCTTGATGATCTCGAAGCGTTGCGGCAAAGTATTTTAACCAGCGATGATGTGACGTCCATATTGGATGGTTTGGCAACAAATTTGGCCGCGGCACCTTTGGCCGCTATGCAAGGCGATATTGATCGCTTATTCGCGGCCGACCAAGTTGGTGCTATTTTGCGAGATCTTGATACCGATGGTGGTGATTGGGCAGCGGCGCAAGCAGCAACCATTCGCCAGAAATCACCGACCAGTTGCGGCGTTGCTTTGCGGCAGTGCCGCGAGGGTATCAAAAACGAGTTCGAAGAATGTATGCGTATGGAAATGCGGGCCGTCACGCGGATTATGTCTCAGCACGATTTTTATGAGGGGGTTCGCGCGGTCATCATTGACAAGGATCAAGCGCCGAAATGGCAGCCGGATAGTTTTGAGGCTGTCTCAGAGGCGGTTTTGGATGAAATTTTCGCCAATCTTGGCGAGCACGAATTGAGCCTGTGAAGGGGGAATAAATAATGTCTAATGTCGCATTTATTGGTTTAGGGAATATGGGGCTGCCGATGGCCCTGAATTTGGTCAAGGCGGGTCACGCGGTGGCGGGGTTTGATCTTTCGAGCGATGCCCTGGCAAAACTGCAAGCGGCAGGGGGGACGATCGCTTCCTCGGTGACAGAAGCCGTGGCCAATGCGGATGCCGTGGTAACGATGTTGCCGGCTGGCAAGCATGTTGAGGGCGTTTATACCGGCGATGATGGCATTTTGTCTGCTGCTGCCTCTGGAGCCATTTTGATCGATAGCTCGACCATTGATGTCGATACAGCGCGTCGTGTTGGCGCCGCCGCGCAAGGAGCAGGCTTTCAAATGGTTGATGCGCCAGTCTCTGGGGGCGTAGGTGGAGCTACGGCGGGAACGTTAACCTTTATGGTTGGTGGCGCGCCGGAAGCTTTTAGCGCCGCCAAGCCCTATCTCGACACTATGGGAAAAAATATATTCCATGCCGGCGGTAGCGGTAATGGGCAGGTTGCCAAAATTTGTAACAATATGCTGCTCGGCATCTCGATGATTGGAACGTGTGAGGCATTCTTGCTGGGTGAAAAGCTGGGGCTCGATGCACAAACCTTGTTCGACATTTCGTCGACGGCTTCGGGGCAGTGCTGGAGTATGACGAGCTATTGCCCGATGCCTGGGCCAGTCCCAACCAGCCCCGCAAATAATGCTTATCAGCCTGGTTTTGCAGCGGCTATGATGCTGAAAGATTTGGTTTTGGCACAAGATGCGTCGGCTTCAGCTGATGCCGATACGCCGATGGGTAAACGGGCAACAGAGCTTTATACGCAGATGCAAGAAAATGGCCATGGAAATATGGATTTTTCTGGTATTATCAATATGTTGCGCGGAAATATTTAACTAAAAAATCGTGGTATAAAACGGTTGGTGCGGGCTTGATACGCCGCATACCCATCACGCTTTTGCATATATTTCTCAAGCAACTCTGCCCCCGAAATTTTGACCAGCAAAATATTCATGGTTAAGGGGGCAATCAGCGTCCAGATAAGCTCCGGCGCGATGGCAATAATGGCTGCCGTAATACCCCACCAAAACAAAGCGTCGCCAAAATAATTAGGGTGGCGGGAGCGCGCCCAAAGGCCGCTTTGCAATATGCCACCTGTGGCGGCGGCCCGAAACGCCGTTAGCTGGCGGTCGGCAATGGTCTCGATGGCAACGCCAGCAAAGGCGATCGCCCAGAACAGGTAAAAAATCGGCGCCACAAAGGAGATATTGGCAAAACGCGTGAGGTGGATGAGCGGCTGGGCAATCAGCAAAATGAGTAGGCCTTGCAGTCCAAAGACGGTAAAGAGACTTTTCAGCCAAAACAGTGGGCCGGCGCGCCGCCGCATGGATTGGTAACGTTTGTCTTCTTCCGCCTCACGGAGCCAGCGCCTTGCCAGATGAATGGCCAGTCTGAGAGCCCACAGAATGACCAATAGATAGATCAGCTGAATTTCCAATTTAGCATCTGGAAAACGAAGCGCGGCGAGAAAGGCAATAAGGCCGAAGCCCAATCCCCAAAAAATATCGATGATACCAGCGTCGCGTCGGATAATGCTCACGACCCAAACGGCCAGCAGCATTGTCGAAACGGCGTAGACGGACAAAAGACCAAAACTCATCAGAACTCTCCTTGTCTGGTGGCGTATTAAAGCCTCTTTTGTTCTCGCGAGAAAGAGGGGTAAGGTGCAAAAGATCTGTGAGCGGGGTACCAGGGCGTGGCGTTTTCATATTTAACCCATGAGGGGGTTCTAGCCTTTGCACATCGCGGTGGTATGGACGCTGCTCCTGAAAACACAGTGGCAGCTTTTTCGCACGCCGTGGGACTGGGGTTTCGCTATCTCGAAACCGACGTGCATGCGTCAGCCGATGGCATTCTTTACGCCTTTCACGATCCGGATTTGAGCCGCTTGGTTGGAACGCCGCAAACGATTTCGAGCCTGTCAGCGGCCGAGATCGACACCTTGCGGATCGCTGGCGGGCACGGTATTCCGCGCATGGAGGAATTGCTCGAGCAGTTTCCCGCGGCGCGTTTTAATATTGATGCGAAAGCGCAGACTGCCTGCGCGCCGTTAGTGGCATTGATCGAAAAGACCCAATGTCATGACCGTATCTGCATCGGGTCATTTGATGAAAAGCGTATCCGTCTGATTTGCCAGAGCCTATCACGACCGGTTTGCCATTCGGTGGGGATGCGCGGCGCGGCACGGTTCTGGTTCGGCGGCGCCTTACGTCTCCCGCAGCGTTTTTCGGCGTCGTGTGTGCAGTTTCCTGTCGCACGCCACGGCTTTCGGTTTTTAAGCCGGCAAAAGATCGCTTACGCCCATCGGTTAGGTTTGCAGGTGCACGCTTGGACAATAAATGACGAATCACTGATGCATGATTTGCTCGATATTGGTGTCGATGGCATCATGACCGATGCTTGTGCAGTGCTGAAAAAGGTACTGATTGAACGAAATCTGTGGGGCAATTAGAGGGGTGTCCGTTTAACGCACAGTTACATATGGGAAAGCGCTTAACCCTGTGCGGCAGGCGTGGTACACCAGACTATCTGGCAAATCAAAGGAGCCCTCCATGCAACACAAAAAAGCTGCAGGTTTTGACGATAGTTCCTTCTTTTCGGCCTCATTGGCGGACACGGATAAGGAAATTTTTGATGCGATTGGGCGCGAGTTTCAGCGGCAAAAATCGCAAATTGAGCTGATCGCGTCGGAAAATATTGTGTCGCGGGCCGTGCTCGAAGCGCAAGGCTCGGTACTCACCAATAAATATGCCGAGGGCTATCCAGGACGTCGTTATTATGGTGGCTGTGAATTTGTCGACATCGCCGAGCAATTGGCGATCGAACGCGTCTGCAAACTTTATGATTGTGCTTATGCCAATGTTCAACCCAATTCTGGATCGCAGGCTAATCAGGCCGTGATGATGGCTCTGATCCAGCCTGGCGATACGATTTTGGGCATGAGCTTAGCGGCAGGTGGGCACTTAACCCATGGCGCAGCCCCCAATCAGTCGGGCAAATGGTTTAAGTCTGTGCAATATGGCGTGCGCCCCGACGATCATTTGATTGATTTCGATGAAGTTGAGCGTTTGGCGCAAGAGCATAAGCCGAAATTAATTATTGCCGGTGGTTCGGCCTATCCGCGGGTAATTGATTTTGCACGTTTCCGCGCCATCGCCGATAGCGTCGGGGCTTATTTGCTGGTCGATATGGCGCATATCTCCGGCTTGGTTGCAGGTGGTGCGCATCCGAGCCCTATTCCGCACGCGCATGCGGTTACGACAACGACCCATAAAACGTTGCGTGGGCCGCGCGGCGGGCTGATTTTGTCCAATGACCCTGAGTTAGGCAAAAAATTTAATTCGGCTATTTTCCCTGGTATTCAAGGGGGGCCGTTGATGCATGTGATCGCCGCTAAGGCTGTCGCCTTTGGTGAGGCACTGCAGCCTGACTACAAAATCTATATAAAAAATGTCGTCGAGAATGCCCGCGCCCTAGCCGATAGCCTGAAAGGGCATGGCTTTGATATTGTCTCAGGCGGCACTGATAACCACCTCGCATTGGTGGATCTGCGGCCGAAGAAAGTGACGGGCAATATTGCCGAGGTTGCTTTGGAGGAAGCACATATTACGTGTAATAAAAATGGTATTCCGTTTGACCCAGAAAAGCCGACGGTGACGTCAGGCGTTCGCTTGGGGACGCCAGCCGCGACAACGCGCGGCTTTGGGGTGGGAGAGTTTAAGCTGGTCGGCGATTTTATTGCTGAGGTTTTAGACGCGGTAAGCACATCGAGCAATGTGGAGGCAGTACAAGCCTCGGTCAAACAGCGCGTCGAGGATCTTTGCCAACGTTTTCCGATTTATTCAGCCTAAGTCGCCGCAATGCGTTGCCCATACTGTACCAACACCGATACGCAAGTAAAAGATAGCCGTCCGACCGAGGATAATACGGTCATACGGCGGCGACGCATTTGTCAGGATTGTGGTGGCCGTTTTACGACATTCGAGCGCATTCAGCTCCGCGAGTTAACGATTGTAAAAAATAGTGGTCGTAAAGTGCCCTTTGATCGCGACAAGCTTATGCGTTCTGTGCAAATCGCTCTGCGTAAACGCCCCGTTGAGCCTGATCGCGTGGAGCGTATGGTGTCGGGTATTGTTCGCCGTTTGGAGAATCTTGGAGAAGCCGAGATACCAGCCAAAGTTATCGGTGAATTGGTGATGGAGGGGCTTTATGCGCTTGATCAAGTTGGCTATGTGCGCTTCGCATCCGTCTACCGTAATTTCCGAGAGGCCAAGGATTTTGAAGCCTTTTTGGGCGAAATGTCCGACCCGGACTGAGGTTGCATCACGTCGCCGCTCTGTCGTTACGGGGCAAGGCTAAAATGGCACAGCAGGTTTCTATCGATAACATGTTTATGGACTTTGCGTGCCGTCTGGCGCGGCGCGGGCAGGGTTGTGTGTCGCCCAACCCTAGCGTCGGTTGTGTGATTGTTGCCGCGGACGGCATGATGTGTGCCTTGGCGCGAACAGCCGATGGCGGCCGGCCGCATGCTGAAATGCAAGCTTTGGATCAAATCGACTCGGCGCTTGGGGCAACGGCTTACGTAACGCTTGAGCCGTGTGCGCATGAGGGGAGCACGCCGTCTTGTGCCCGCTTGCTTGCCGCGGCGGGGCTGAAGCGTGTGGTAATTGGCTGTCTTGATCCAGATCCGCGGACAGCGGGGCGCGGTCAAGCCATTTTGCAAGAGGCGGGCGTTGAGGTCTGTGTTCTAGACACGCAGCAGGTCAAACGGGTGCAAGCTGGTTTTTTGTATCGCATACAAAAGGGGCGACCCTTCGTGACCTTAAAACTCGCGATGAGTACCGACGGTTTCATGCGGACGGCGGATGCTGACCGACCGCACATTACCGGAGCAGAGGTGCAAAGACGAGTGCATATGATGCGGTCTGAAAATGATGCCATATTAACAGGCATCGGCACTGTTCTGCATGACGACCCACAATTGACGTCGCGGCTTGAGGGGTTGCGATCGCCAATTCCTTATATTGCCGATAGCA
Source organism: Rhodobiaceae bacterium (assembly GCA_038147995.1). GTDB lineage: Bacteria > Pseudomonadota > Alphaproteobacteria > RS24 > RS24 > JAYODZ01. The sequence goes on from JAYQUO010000008.1 coordinate 32,788, forward strand.
AGGGGCGCTTTCCGACTGGGTGCAAGCTAGATCGATCAGACGCTGTCATTCTCTCAACTTCAAGCCAGCGCGAGGCCAATCAAGCGCGCGTGTTACCGCTTGAAGATATGGAGATTAGCACCATATTGTCTCAACTAGCTGCGGACGGCATTAACTGGTTAATGGTCGAGGCTGGGCCTGGGCTATCGCGGAGCGTTTTACAGTCAGATTGCGTCGATCGGCTGGTTGTTTTTTCGGCGCCACACACCATCGCCCTATCGGGGCAAAGCGATTACGACAGGCTCGATCTGGAAAGCCATACAAAGCGCATGACGCATGTACATGCGGCCGCCTGTGGAGTGGACAGGATTGACGTTTGGGAACGAGGAGAAATTTAGTGTTTACGGGAATCATTACCGATATTGGCGAAGTTATTAAGCTGACTGATAAGGGCGACCGTCGTTTGGATATCGCGACGCAATATGACGTGGCGTCGATTGATCTCGGTGCCTCGATTGCCTGCTCTGGCGTTTGTCTGACTGTTATCGAGAAGGGCAACGACACGGGACGCAATTGGTTTGCTGTTGAGGCCTCAGCGGAAACCTTGGGGGTGACGACCGCGGGCGGGTGGCAGATTGGGCAAAAGCTAAATCTTGAGCGCGCCTTACGCCTTGGCGATGAGCTGGGCGGGCATATTGTGTCTGGTCATGTCGATGGTATTGCGCGCATTGTATCGGTTACCCCCGATGGCGACAGCCAGCGTTTTGTTTTTGAGGTACCCTTGGCTCTGGCGCGGTTTATAGCACCAAAAGGGTCGGTGACCTTGGATGGCACGTCGCTCACTGTCAATGAGGTTGAGGGAACGACATTTGGGGTCAACATTATCCCGCACACGCAAATGGTAACCTGTTGGGGGCAATCGCGCGCCGGGGATCAAGTTAATCTGGAAATAGATGTCTTGGCGCGCTATGTTGCGCGCCTGTCAGAAGTGGAGCTGTAATGTCAGAATATAAGCAGTTTATCTCACCGCCCGAGGATATCATCGAAGACGCCCGAAACGGCAAAATGATTATTCTCGTCGATGCGGAAGATCGCGAAAATGAAGGCGACCTCGTTGTGCCATCGCAAATGGCGACGCCTGAAGCGATCAACTTCATGGCAAAGTTTGGTCGCGGGCTGATTTGCTTGACCTTGCCCGGGCAGCGTGCCGCGCAGCTCAATCTCGAATTGATGTCACGGCAGAACCAATCGCGCCACCAAACGGCTTTTACGGTCTCCATCGAGGCGCGCGAAGGGATTTCGACAGGGATCTCAGCCCATGATCGCTCGCATACAATTTCGGTCGCAATCGATCCAACCAAAGGCGCGACCGATATCGTCTCGCCTGGGCACGTATTTCCTCTGGTCGCGAAAGACGGTGGTGTGTTGGCGCGGGCCGGCCATACCGAGGCGGCTGTCGACATTGCGCGCTTAGCAGGGCTTTATCCATCAGGTGTCATATGTGAAATCATGAATGATGACGGTTCCATGGCACGCTTACCGGATTTGGTTCAGTTTGCGCAATTACATGGTCTTAAACTCGGAACAATAGCAGACCTCATTGCGTATCGCCGTCGTAAGGACAGCATTGTTTCTCGCGTTCATGAGCAAAACATCACAACCGATTTTGCCGGCGATTTTAAGTTAGTAATATTTAAAAATACCATTGAAAATGAAGAGCATGTAGCTCTTATTAAAGGTGATATATCAGGTGATGATCCGGTGCTGACGCGGTTCCATGCGGTTTCTTTTATGGCCGATGTTGTGGGTGCCAGCGGGGATCGGTCGCGGCTTTTGCGGACGGCAATGGAACGCATCGACGCGGAGGGGCGCGGTCTTCTCATTCTCATTCGGAACACATCGGCGACGCCTTTCTCCGATGCTTTATCACCCTCGCAAAACGCCGACCCGATGCCGCAACGTTTGCGCGAATACGGCTTGGGTGCGCAAATCGTGCGCGATTTGGGAGTTAGCAACATCACTATTTTATCCGATACGCCGCGTACCGTTGTGGCGCTTGAGGGGTATGATTTGCGGATTGTGGATCAAAAACCCTTGTTAGATATTTAAGTCGGTTAGGGCGGGCGGAGAAGTTCATCATGGCACATATTCTTATCGTCGAGGCGCGTTTTTACGAAGATATGGCGGATGCTCTTGTTGAGGGTGCGCAGGCTGTTCTTGAAGCCGGCGGTCACACCGTGTCGCGGCTTGCAGTTCCTGGTGTTCTCGAAATACCCCCCGCCATTCAGTTCGCAGCGGCTTCCGGTCAGTTTGACGGCTATGTTGCACTAGGCGTGGTGATCCGCGGCGAAACCAGCCATTATGATATTGTCTGCGGCGAGAGTGCGCGCGGACTGATGGATTTGGCCATGCGTGGCCTCGCTTTAGGCAATGGTATTCAAACCGTCGAAAATGCGGAGCAAGCTTGGGCCCGTTGCCGCAAAAGCGACAAAGATAAGGGGGGCGGTGCGGCGGCGGCGGCCCTTCGTCTTTTAGAAATTAAGTCCAGTATGCAGGGTCGGGCATGAGTGGTCAGCAAGACGCGCGGGTGATTGCTCGCCTGTTTGCCGTGCAAGCTTTATATCAAATGGAGCTCGCGAAAACGCCGCTTGAGACGGTTATTCGCGAATTTCGAGCCTATCGCCTCGAGGAGGGGTTAGATGGCATATCCACCGACGAGCCCGACGAGGCGCATTTCGAGACCGTTTTGCGCGGGGTCGTCGAGCATCAGACGGTGATTGATCGGCGCATCGATGGTCATTTGTCGCAAGGCTGGAAGCTGAGCCGTATCGACAGTACCTTGCGTGCTATATTGCGCTGTGGCGCTTTCGAGCTGTTGTTTCTGACCGATATTCCGCGCAAGGCCATTACATCTTGCTACACGGACGTCGCGCATGGTTTTTTCGACGGGCCCGAGGGCGGTATGACCAATGCGTTATTAGATAACATGGCGCGCGGCCTCGAAGATGAAAGAATTTGATTTTATAGACCGACTACGATCGCTGGCGGGCGACCACACGACGGGCTTGGATTTATTAGATGACGCGGCATGCTTTAGCCCGCCTGATGGTCGAGATCTCGTTTTGTCGACGGACACGATGCAGCGCGGACGCCACTTTCGCGAGGCTGATGGGCCAGAAATCGTTGCACGGCGCGTTGTGGCGGCAGCCGTTTCGGATCTCGTCGCAAAGGGCGCGTCACCCGTTGGGTGTTTGATGAATTTTGCGCGCCACCCCGATTGGAATGAGCAATGGCTCGAGGCGTTTGTCGCCGCTTTTGCTGCGGCTTTGTCGACTTTTGGCCTGCGTCTGTGGGGAGGAGACACAATCGACGGCTTCGGTCAGATTGGTCTGACGGTTATTGGCACTGTTCCGACGGGTCAAATGGTGCCGCGCAATGGCGCTCAAATAGGCGACGATGTGTATGTTACAGGAACGATTGGAAGTGCCTTTCTAGGGCTTCATGGTCGTGCCGATCCAGCCCATGATCGTTACCTTTTTCCGATGCCGCCACTGGGTTTCGCGCCAGCTCTGCTCGGTCACGCCTCGGCCTCGCTCGATGTTTCCGACGGATTGGCCATCGACTTGGACCGCATATGTGCTCAGAGCCAAGTCGCAATGCAGATCGAACTAGGCGCCATCCCGCTCTGCCCAGCGGGGCAGGATTACGCAACGGGTCATCGCATTGCTGATTTGATCGCTGGCGGCGATGACTACCAGGTCGCGTTTACTGCACCATCTCAACATCGCACTTATTTTGCGCATGAGGCCGAGAAAGCATCCATTCGATTAACCCGAATCGGATGCGTGGTTACCGCTGAAGGCGCGGCGCAAGCCAGGTTTCAAATGGCTGATGGACGCGATCTTGAATTATCCCACCGCGGATTTCAGCACTTTTAGAAAAATAAGTGGCTAACTAGTGGTCTTTTATTGCTTTTTCCGCGAGATTTTGGCATTTTCCCAACACTTAAACCTCGAGGTCGCGGGGGTGCGACCTCTTTCTAGAAGTGGGGATATATAATGAGCACTTTAATGTGGCTGATCATCGGTGCTGGCGTCTTGGCAATTGTCTATGGCGCTTGGGCCGTTAGAAGCATTTTGGCGGCGGATGCCGGCAACGAACGGATGCAAGAAATTGCGTCCGCAATCCAAACCGGCGCGGGGGCCTATCTCAACCGCCAATATACAACCATTGCCATTGCCGGCGTCGTGCTTGCAATCGTGGTGTATTTCTTGCTCGGCATCAAAGTGTCTGTTGGCTTTGTTGTTGGCGCCACCTTGTCAGGCGTAGCGGGATATATTGGTATGCTGGTCTCAGTGCGGGCCAATGTGCGAACAACACAAGCGGCAAGCCAAAGTCTGGGTGCTGGTCTGGCGATGGCCTTCAAGTCGGGCGCAGTCACAGGCATGTTGGTTGCTGGTTTGGCTTTGTTGTCGGTGACGGTTTATTTTGCCGTCCTGCTGCATGTCTTTGAATTATCTCCGAACTCACGGGAAGTAGTTGACGCGCTTGTAGCGCTTGGCTTTGGGGCATCCCTCATTTCGATTTTCGCACGTCTTGGCGGCGGTATCTTTACCAAAGGTGCTGACGTTGGCGGCGACTTGGTTGGTAAGGTCGAAGCCGGCATCCCCGAGGATGATCCGCGCAACCCAGCAACTATCGCTGATAATGTGGGCGATAATGTTGGTGACTGTGCTGGTATGGCGGCTGACTTGTTTGAGACCTATGCCGTGACGATTGTTGCGACCATGGTTTTGAGCGCGATTTTCTTCTCGGCTAACACGATGACGATGATGATGTATCCGCTGGCTATCGGCGCTACCTGCATTGTCACCTCGATCATTGGCACATTCTTTGTGCGTTTGGGGTCGAGCAATTCAATTATGGGCGCGCTGTATAAAGGCTTTATCGCGTCGGCCGTTTTGTCCCTGATCGCGCTGTATTTCGTGACTGACGAAGTTGTTGGTCTCGGCACGCCGCTCGTCGGTGGCGGTGAGGATTTCACAGGCATGGACCTCTATGTTTGTGGCGTTATTGGTTTGGCTATCACTGGCTTGATCATTTGGATTACCGAATATTATACGGGCGTTAATTACCGCCCCGTAAAATCAGTCGCAGCAGCCTCGCAAACGGGTCACGGAACCAATGTAATCCAGGGGCTAGCCGTTTCGATGGAAGCAACCGCTCTTCCGGCTCTGGTGATCGTCGTTGGTATTATCTCGACCTATAATCTCGCTGGTTTGTTCGGTATCGCAATTGCTGTGACGACAATGCTGGCGTTAGCGGGCATGGTTGTGGCGCTTGATGCATTTGGTCCTGTGACGGATAATGCTGGCGGTATTGCTGAAATGGCTGAGCTTCCCGAAGATGTTCGTAACACGACGGATGCTCTCGACGCCGTCGGCAACACGACAAAAGCAGTGACCAAAGGTTATGCGATCGGTTCTGCTGGTCTGGGTGCTCTGGTCTTGTTTGCGGCTTACACGCAGGATTTGAATTACTTCACGTCTAACGCTGCTGATTACCCGTATTTCGCGGGCGTCACGCCTGACTTCTCACTGTCTAACCCTTATGTTGTTGCTGGCTTGTTCATTGGTGGTCTATTGCCATATTTGTTCGGCGCGATGGGCATGATGGCTGTTGGCCGTGCTGGCGGTGCGATTGTCGAGGAAGTTCGGCGTCAATTCCGTGAAAATCCTGGCATCATGAAAGGCACTGTAAAACCTGACTATGGTCGTGCCGTTGACCTGCTGACAAAAGCAGCGATCAAGGAAATGATCGTTCCGTCAATGCTACCAGTTTTGTCTCCTGTGGTGCTTTATTTCGTCGTTGAGGCGGTTGCTGATCGTTCGGCTGCTTTCTCAGCACTGGGCGCGATGCTTCTCGGCGTCATCGTGACTGGATTGTTTGTGGCTCTGTCCATGACATCTGGTGGCGGCGCTTGGGACAACGCCAAGAAATATATCGAAGATGGTAATTTTGGCGGCAAGGGTTCAGAGGCTCATAAAGCTGCCGTGACCGGCGATACGGTCGGCGATCCTTACAAGGATACGGCTGGTCCGGCGGTTAACCCGATGATTAAAATCACCAACATTGTGGCGCTTCTGATGCTCGCTATTTTGGCGCATTAAGTAGTACCGCGAAGCTAAAGGAAAGCCCCGAACAAGCGTTCGGGGCTTTTTTTATGCGCGTAAACTTTTTATGCGCGTAAACTGCTGCCAAAGGCTTTGCTTAATTGCCGCCGGCGCCACCGCCCCCAGAATCAAAGCGACCGAGGTTGCCAAAGATCTGTTGCAAGAAGGACATCTCTTTCCCTGATGTCGGCGTGAAGCGATCGATAAAGGCCACAATATTGCCTTCCTCAAGCCCGTAATAGCCATAGTCAGAGAGGGTTCCGTCGTCGCCGAAATAAACTGCCAAAACGCGGCGCTCGACTTCTTCTGGCTTCTTATATGTGTGGGTCTCGGTCCGGATATAAATATAGTAATAGGTCTGGTTTTCGATCACCGAACTGGTTGTCGGTGTGCCCAGTAATTGCTTGACCTGCTCGGCCGTCATTTGTCCACGCTGTAGCTGCTCAATCGGTGCATCTTCAAAAACATAGCCGTGATTATGAATGACAGGCGCGCAGGCACTGGAGAGCGCAAGGGAGCTCGTCAGGAGGACTGCGCCTAACACAGTCTTGATTTTACAATGTCGGGTCATACATACCTCTCAGGTGACATTAAGCTTGCAACCATTGCCCGCAAGCTATACTGATTTCGCTCAGGCGGCAATTCTTTAGCTAGGGTTTGGAGAGCATGTTTGGCCTTTTTAAGAAAAAACGAGATCCTTTAGATATTGATGCGCTCTATCAGCGATTGGTGGAGCGATCGCGCGATCCGATTTTTTATACCCAATGCGGGGTACCCGATACCATTGATGGGCGCTTCGATTTACTGGGCTTACACGTTCATTTGGTGTTGCGTGAGATACGCCGGCGCGGGCAGGGGCGGGATCAGCTCGGCCAAGCGATTTTTGATGCATTTTTCGGCGACCTCGATCAAGGGTTACGCGAGTCTGGTGTTGGCGATCTGAGTGTCGCTAAAAAAATACGCAAAATGGCAGAGGCTTTTTACGGCCGCGCGGCGGCCTATGACGCGGCAATGGGCAAAGCCGTGGCGCCAATTGATTGTGTCAAAGATTTAAGCGCCGCGATTGCGCGCAATGTATTGCAGGCACCGCCGGACAAGTCCTCTGATATGTTGGCTGCTTACAGTATCAGGCTCGAACAGGATCTCAGTGAAGCGTCATTAGACACTATTTTAAGTGGCGCGTTGTTGCGGCTATCGCCGCATATAGCGGAGGACTAACATGCAAATCGAGTCCGGTTTCCATCTCGTCATCGCGGTTGATGACATCCCTATCTCAGGCTTGGATATTGAGCCTAGTGTCTCTGAGGACATAATCGCTAGTCTATGTGAACGTTTTTTGGTTGATGGTCTGCAAAATATTTTCATAAAGGCGCATGCGGCGCGTTTTGATAAAGATGGCTTCTTTTTGCGCGGCCTGATGCGTGCTGATGTCTTGCAAACCTGTGTTGTGTCGCTTGAACCGGTGTGGTCGCATGTTGAAGCCAATTTCGACGTCGAGTTTCAACCCGAAGCGCATGTTGCGGCTTTGGATGTAGATCCCGAAGATTTTGAGACCGAGGTGCCTGAGCCTATCGGACCCGAGGGCGCTGATATTGGCGACGTGATTGGGCAGATTTTTGCACTCGAGATACCGCTTTATCCTAAGCACCCTGATGCCGAACTCGATCCCGAATTTTCCTCAGAAATGGCCGAAAATCGAGCGTCTCCATTTGCCGTTTTACGAAACTTAGAAAAAAAATAGCTGTTATCTTGTGTTGCGTGCAAAATTGTCGCATCTTCTGCCAAATTTGAACGATCTGCTTCGGCGGGTCAGCTTTGAGGGATTTCAGTTTTGTCAAATGTAACCATTGCGGTCGACGCTATGGGCGGAGATCATGGGCCGGAAACGGTAATTCCGGCTTTAGCCAGCGTTTGCGAGTTGCACCCGCAAGCTCGGTTTAGAGTTTTTGGTCTCACCGAAGCGGTGGAAGCAAAACTCGCTGAGTTTCCGTTACTGCGTGAAAGATCGAGTTTCATTGCGAGCGAAGTGTCCATCGCAATGGATGAAAAACCTGGTAATGCGTTGCGGCGCGGTCGCAAGACCAGTTCGATGTGGCAAGCCATTGATGACGTGAAGTCAGGACAATCGCAAGCTTGCATCTCGGCCGGAAATACGGGCGCGCTTATGGCCATGTCGAAGGTGATTTTGCGCATGATGCCGGGCATTGAGCGCCCGGCTTTGGCGGCGATTTGGCCAACGACACATGGCGAATGTATTGTTCTAGACGTCGGGGCGACGATTGGTATTTCGCCAGCGCAATACGCACAATTTGCGATTATGGGACAGGCCTATGCGCGGGTTGTACTCGGCATTAATACCCCGCGGGTGGCGCTTTTAAATGTCGGCGTCGAGGACATGAAGGGAACGGATAGCATTAAAGAGGCATCACGCTTGCTCGCTGAAAGTGGATTAAACTTTACTGGATTTATCGAAGGTGATGGTATCGGACAGGGACACGCCGATGTTGTCGTGACCGATGGGTTTACGGGCAATGTTGCTCTGAAGGCTGCCGAGGGGACAGCGCGTCAAGTGACGCAAATGCTGCGCGAGTCGATTAGTGCAAGTTGGCTCAGCCGTTTGGGGTATCTTTTGGCGCGCGACGCTTTTGCCGTGTTGCGCGAACGCCTCAACCCGAACGCTTCCAATGGTGGTATTTTTCTGGGCGTCAATGGTATTGTTGTAAAAAGCCATGGCGGTGCCGATGTGGGTGGTTTTGCCTCAGCGGTCGAAGTTGCTATTGATGTGGCACGAGCCCAAATGGCTAAGCGTATCGCCAGTGATGTTGAAGATATGCAGGTCTTGCTTGAGAATGCTTGGGCCGAGCGGCTCGATTAAATTTAAGGCTAAAGGTCGCGATGAATAAAAAAGCTGCGATAACAGGAATAGGGCACTACCTACCTCGGCACGTTGAAACCAATGACGCCTTGGCTGTGAAGCTCCAAACGTCCGACGATTGGATAACCGAGCGGACGGGTATTAAACAGCGCCACATAGCAGCCGATGGTGAGCTGACATCTGATTTAGCTGCAGCGGCAGCACGTCAAGCCTTGCAAGATGCTGGACGCGATGTTGACGATATCGATTTGATTATTGTGGCGACAACGACGCCTGACCATACCTTTCCGTCGACGGCGTCTTACACACAGGCCAAGCTTGGGGTCAGGGCTGGCGTGCCAGCTTTCGATGTGCAAGCCGTGTGCTCCGGATTTGTTTACGCTCTTTCGGTGGGGTCGGCGATGATCGCCTCAGGGCAAGCCCAAAAGGCATTGGTTATCGGTGCTGAGATCATGACGCGCATTCTCGATTGGGAAGATCGAACGACGGCTGTGCTGTTTGGAGACGGGGCGGGTTGCGTTGTTTTGGAGGCGGTCGACAATGATGATCCGCGTGGCGTGATTGATAATCACATTGCCTGCGACGGGGCCAAAGCTGATTTATTATATGTCGATGGCGGGCCTGCGCTCGATCAGCGTGTCGGTTTTTTACGCATGAAGGGGCGTGAGGTTTTTCGCCACGCGGTCGATAATATCAGCGATACGGTCAGGCAACTCTTGGAGCGAAACCAGCTTTCGGTGAGCGATATAGATTGGTTTGTGCCGCATCAGGCTAATAAACGTATTATTGACGCGGTCGCCAATCGGATAGGCTTGCCCGCGGCGAAAACGGTTATAACAGTTGACCAGCATGCCAATACGTCGGCGGCATCGATCCCCTTGGCGCTCTCATTTGCCGTCCAAGACGGGCGCATTAAGCAAGGCGACCTCATTATGACCGAAGCCATGGGTGGCGGCTTTACCTGGGGTGGCAACCTTTTCCGTCTGTAATTTATAGGTTTTTTAACTTGCCGAATTTTACCGCGCCATGCATAATTCCTGATCGGAGGAACGGCGATGAGTTCAAAAACGGTTACCAGAGCAGATTTGAGTGAAGCCATTGTTCGGAAAGTCGGGCTACCGCGAAGTGAAGCGGCCGACATTGTCGAGGCTGTTCTCGGCGAGGTGGCAAATGCCCTCGTTGCTGGCGAGAATGTTAAACTGTCATCTTTCGGTTCCTTTCTGTTGCGCGATAAGCGAGCGCGCATCGGCCGCAACCCTAAGACTGGGGAAGAAGTGCCGATCACGCCACGGCGCGTTCTCTCGTTTCGGCCGAGCCATGTTCTGAAAGATCGTTTGGCCCGCCAGTCTAACCAATAGCAAGCTAGCGGCGCATGACCGACAAAGCAGATAGCGCCTATAAATCAATCGGCGAGGTTGCTGAGGAACTTGGGTTGCAGCAGCATGTCCTGCGGTTTTGGGAATCTAAATTTTCTCAACTTCAACCGATTAAAAGTGGCCGCGGCCGGCGCCTCTACAGGCCCGAAGATGTTCATCTTGTCGCTGGCATTCGCGATCTTTTGCACGAGCGCGGCTTTTCGATCCGTGGTGCGCAGCAATATATTGCCGAGCATGGGGTTGAGGCAGTGCGGCGGCAGATATCGAGCGGTTCGGGTGCGGAGACGCGCGCTGTGACAGATATGGTTTCTCGGTTGGAGCAAGTGCGCGATTTGCTGCAACGTGCTCGCGAAGAGCTCAAGACCTCACTGTCCTAGTGTTGGTGCCAAATTCTTTCGTTAAACAGGATCCTCTGGCTTGCCTTACTGCGGCAAAGAGCCTAGAAAACCTATCAACGGAGTGTAGCGCAGCCCGGTAGCGCACTTGTCTGGGGGACAAGGGGTCGTCGGTTCAAATCCGGCCACTCCGACCAGCTTTACCGCGGTATTTGCATGGATCTCATGCAACCACCAAGGTTGATCTGGTCAACGCAGTTTTGAGTTTAAGGAGTTAGTTATGACGTCTATTCTGCCCATCGTGCTTTTTATTGTTGCTTTGGCTATCTTAAACATCGCCACCAACGGACGGATCGACTAGTCAATATCTTGTTCGTCGGGACGTTGCATCCACCAAATAATGGCGCCCGCCGGTATTGTCCAAATTAATCCCGTGACCACATAAAAGAAGAACATGGCAACTTGGCCGCTAGGAGCCCAGTCGCTGACGGCTATGGTCATTATCCCCAAAGCATAAAAAAACAGCAGGGCCAGTAGTAAGACCAATCCAATGAGTTTTCGGACCCTGATCGGGAGCCACGGGCGAGACATCTGTACCTCTATATTCGATTAATATGTTTTGTTCTTAGCAGGTTGCGGCAAGGCTGGCGAGGGCGGATACGCGCCTTTTGGTCGCAATGTTGGACGCCAGCAGCTCGTGTATATTTCGATTATGCAATCGCACCCGCATCAAATGACACGTTCCCATGAAAGGTCAGTCGCCCTCTGGCTGTTTGCCGTGTGTTTTCTTATTTTTGCGATGGTGGTGGTCGGTGGCCTAACACGTTTGACTGATAGCGGGCTGTCGATTACGGAATGGCAACCCATTTTGGGCGCCATACCGCCTTTGAGCGACACCGACTGGTTGACCGCTTTTCACAAATACCAAGAGATCCCAGAATACCAGCTGATTAATAAGGGAATGAGCCTTGAGGCTTTCCAATATATTTACTGGTGGGAGTGGGGGCACCGCTTTCTTGGCCGCATTATCGGGTTGGCGTTTTTTATTCCTTTGCTCTATTTCGCAGTAACGCGTCGCCTGTCGCCATCGATGTTTTGGCCGCTCCTCGGGATCTTTTGTCTCGGAGCGCTGCAGGGCGGCATGGGGTGGTATATGGTGCAGAGCGGTCTTAGCGAGCGCGTTGATGTCAGCCAATATCGCCTGGCCGCGCATCTCATTCTCGCCCTTATACTGTTTTCCTGTTGTTTTTGGTTGGGGCTGCGCCTCTGGTGGCAGGGTGAAATTTTGCCCGCCAACGGGCGGCGCGTCGTTTTTGGTGGTGTTTTGGTGGCTAGTATTTTCATCCAAGCTTTTTTGGGTGCCTTGGTGGCGGGAACCGATTCTGGCCTGATTTATAATACATGGCCATTGATGGATGGCGATTTCGTTCCCGTGGGGGTGTTTGGCGCCAGTGGCTCAATAACCGATGCTTTCGAGCATCCAACGACCATTCAATTTAACCATCGAATTTTCGCCTATATTTTGGTGTTCCTTGTGTTGGCAGAGTTGTATCTGGTTAATCGTCGTCGTGAGCCCGAGGCGATCCGGCGGTCAGCTGCGATCTTAGCGCTCAGTGTCTTGGCTCAGGCTGTCTTGGGTATTTCTACCTTGATCTATGCCGTACCGCTTCATTTGGGGGCGATGCACCAGGGGATGGTGGTTTTGGTTATTGCAGCGAGCTTATACCATTTAACGTGTTTACGCCGTCATAATCCACGCGCCATATACAGGTAATATAATACCTAAATTATAAAGCACTGATATAATTATAATAAATTGTACGACGGCGATAAAAAATTAATTGCCAAGGCTTTTCTGATTGCTTATAAGCGGGACGAACTTCTTACACAGGATGGTAAGCATGAGCACATTTTCTGCCAAACCAGCGGATATCGAAAAGAAATGGATTTTGATAGACGCGGAAAATATGGTTGTCGGTCGCCTCGCGGCTATTATCGCGACGCGTTTGCGCGGCAAGCATTTGCCGACTTTCACGCCGCACATGGATGTCGGGGACAATATTGTCGTCATTAATGCCGACAAGGTTAAGTTTACGGGTAATAAAACCAAAAACAAAACCTACTACCGTCACACAGGGCACCCCGGTGGGATTAAAGAAACGACACCTCAAAAAATCATGGAGGGTCGTTATCCCGAGCGGGTCTTGGAACTGGCTGTGAAGCGCATGATGCCAGGCGGTCCATTGACGCGCAAACAACTTGGAAATTTGCGGATTTATGCGGGTGCCGAGCATCCACATGTTGCGCAGGCGCCAGAAGCACTGGATGTCGCTGCCATGAATTCGAAGAATGTGAGGAACTAGCATGTCGGAAACAACACTCGAAAATCTCGATCAAGCATTGGGACAAGACACAGTTGCTGCGCCGGTGGCGGTTCCCAGCGAGCCTCAAATTGATGCCAATGGACGCGCCTATGCGACCGGTAAACGGAAAAACGCTGTTGCGCGGGTTTGGGTTAAACCAGGCGCGGGCCGCATTATGGTCAATGGGCGTGATGAAAACACCTATTTCGCTCGTCCTGTTTTGCGCATGATCTTGCGTCAGCCCTTGGTTGCTGCTGGTCGCTTGGATCAATATGACGTGGTTGCGACCGTCACGGGCGGTGGTTTGTCTGGTCAAGCAGGTGCGGTGCGTCACGGCATTTCCAAAGCCTTGACGCATTTTGAACCCGAGCTGAGGGCCGTGTTGAAAAAAGGTGGTTTCCTGACCCGCGACTCGCGTGTTGTGGAGCGTAAAAAATATGGCCGAGCGAAAGCACGGCGTAGCTTCCAGTTCTCGAAGCGCTAAGCAGTCCTTTTTGGAAGAAAAATGGGCCTGCCGGCGACGGTGGGCCCTTTTTATTGGGGATGGCCAAGATAGCGACCGACATGTATATAAGGCGCTAGCGTTATAGATTTTGTGATTTGAAATGGCTTGCTTCGGCGGGCTTTTGGTACGGACTCGAACAGATTGAGAGAAATATGACGACTGTAGAAGCTGGATCAGATGTATCAATTATGGATATCCAAACCATGCTGCCCCATCGCTACCCGTTTTTATTGGTAGATCGGGTGACAGAGATGGAGCGTGACGAGCGCGGCGTTGGTATTAAAAATGTTACGGCGTCGGAGCCTTGGTTTACGGGACATTTTCCCGAACGCCCTATTTTTCCAGGCGTTCTAATTGTGGAGGCCATGGCGCAAACGGCGGCCATAATTGTGATTACTTATATGCGCCGTGAAATGCCTGAGTTCAGGGCCGAGTCGGTCTATTTTATGTCGATTGATAAGGCCCGGTTCCGGCATCCGGTGATCCCAGGCGATCAGATGCGGATCCATGTTGAAAAAATTAACCAGCGCCGCATGGCCTATAAATTTGCCTGCGTCGCGAAAGTGAATGACAAAGTTGTGGCAGAGGCTGAAGTGATGGCCATGCATGTTGGAGAGAACGTGTAATATGTCGACCAAGCGGGTCAAAGTTGCAGTTTTAGGTGCGTCTGGTTATACCGGCGCCGATAGCGTGCGCTTGCTTGCCAATCACCCGCATGTGGAAATAGCGATGCTAATCGCCAACACCCAGGCAGGTAAGAAGTTTTCCGATTTATATCCGCAATTTTCGGGTCTCGCTCTGCCGCCGATGATTAGTGCTGACGAAGCAAATTGGTCGGACATCGATGTCGTGATTTGTGGATTGCCACACGGCACGGCGCAAGACATCATCAAAAACATTCCAACGTCAGTGCGTGTTATCGATATGTCAGCCGATTTTCGGTTGCGGGATACGTCAACCTATGAGGCCTGGTATGGGCGATCGCATGACGCGTCGGATTTGCTTGCAGGGGCCGTTTATGGGCTCAGCGAACATTATCGGGATGATATTGCGCAGGCGCGGATTGTGGCCTGCCCAGGCTGTTATCCGACCGCTGCTCTGACCCTGCTTTTGCCGCTCGTTAAAGGTGGCTTAATTTCGACCGATGACTTGATCATTGATGCGAAATCGGGCGTGACGGGTGCGGGGCGGAGCTTGAAGGAGCAAAACCTTTTTAGCGAAGTGGCGGAAGGGATGCATCCATACGGCGTTGGCGCGCATCGCCATGCCCCTGAAATCGAGCAAGAGTTGTCGCGCGCCTCTGGTGCATCTGTGGTTGTTAATTTTACGCCGCATTTGGTGCCGATGAACCGCGGCGAGTTGCTCAGCGTATATGCCCGGCTCGGTGACGGAAAAACCGTGGATGATATTCTGCAAGCCTTGGCTGAATGCTATGCCGACGAGCCTTTCGTGCGGGTGGCGCAGGTGCTCCCCGCAACGCGCCACGTGCGCGGTTCGAATAGCTGTATTTTGGGCGCTGTTGCTGACCGGATCCCCGGACGGGTGATCTTATTTTCCGCTCTCGATAATCTTGTCAAAGGATCGGCGGGACAAGCAGTTCAGAATCTGAATATTATGTATGGCTTTGATGAGACGACGGGTCTTGAGCAGTTGCCGCTCTATCCTTGATGTCACACGATTGCCTAAATTGAAGTATAACAAAACCGCGGATCTAACTTTTAGAAATATGTGGCTCGCATGAATAGTGAATTTCAACGCATCCAAAGATTGCCCCCTTATGTGTTCGAGAGCGTTAATAAGCTCAAGGCACAGGCGCGGGCGAAAGGCGCCGACATTATAGATTTTGGTATGGGCAACCCAGATTTGCCGACGCCGCAGCATATTGTCGATAAGCTCGTTGAAACGGTGAAAAATCCGCGCGCGCATCGCTATTCGGCCTCGAAAGGGATACCCGGTTTGCGTAAAGCGCAGGCGCGATATTATGAGCGCCGCTTTGGTGTCAAACTCAACCCGGATACTGAAATTATCGCAACGCTCGGGTCGAAAGAAGGCTTCGCCAATATGGCGCAGGCCATGACCGATCCTGGCGATGTGATTTTGGTGCCCAACCCGACCTACCCAATTCACGCTTTCGGATTCATCATCTCAGGCGCTAGCATTCGGCATTTGCCCATTCTCAAGCCCGAAGATTTTTTCAAGGTCTTGGACAATGCTGTTGTACACACCCACCCCAAGCCGAAGGCCGTGGTGATTAATTATCCATCGAACCCAACCGCAGAGGTTGCTGATCTTGATTTCTACCGCGAGATCGTGGCTTATGCGCGCAAACACGAGATCTATATTTTATCCGATCTCGCCTATGCCGAAATTTACTTCGATGAAACCAAGCCGCCGCCCTCTATTCTGCAGATCGACGGGGCTAAGGATGTAGCGGTCGAATTCACCTCGCTGTCGAAAACATTTTCGATGCCTGGCTGGCGGATGGGATTTGCCGTCGGCAATGAGCATCTCATCGGCGCGCTAACGCGCATTAAGAGCTATCTCGATTATGGTGCCTTTACGCCTATTCAAGTGGCTGCGGCCGCGGCGCTTGATAGCCCTGAAGAAATTATTCGCGATATTCGCCTGGTTTATAAGCAACGCCGCGACGTGCTGGTCGAGACCTTCGCGCGTGCCGGTTGGGACGTGCCGCCGCCCGCTGCGACCATGTTTGCCTGGGCCAAAATTCCAGAAGCCTTTGCTGGCATGAAGTCTTTAGAGTTTTCGACCCTGCTGTTGCAAGAGGCTGAAATTGCGGTATCGCCGGGTATCGGATTTGGCGAATATGGTGACGATTACGTCCGCATTGCTTTGGTTGAGAACGAGCATCGCATTCGCCAAGCTGGTCGCAATCTGAAGAAATTTATGGAGCAGCACGCGCCGCAGCAAAAGCAGGTCGGCTAATGAGTGAGGCAGTGCGTCTTGGTCTTGCGGGCTTGGGAACCGTCGGTTTGCGCGTTGCGCAAGCTGTGCTGAACGGCGCCTTAAGCGGTGTGCAGCTAACGGCGATAGCTGTGCGCGATCCGGCAAAGAAGCGTGATCTTGACCTGAAAAATATTCGCATTGCAGACGATACGCTGTCGCTCGCGGCCGCAGATGACGTTGATATTGTTGTGGAATTAATCGGTGGCGAAAACGGTGTGGCGTTGGACTTGACCAAGGCTGCGTTACAAAACGGTAAATCTGTTGTGACCGCAAATAAAGCGATGTTGGCACGGCATGCAGTTGAGCTGGCGGATCTTGCCGAGGCCAATGGGGGCTCGCTGGCCTACGAAGCCGCTGTAGCAGGCGGTATCCCCGTGATTAAAACCATTCGTGAAGCTTTGGTGGGCAATCGGATTGATCGCCTCAGCGGTATATTAAACGGCACGTGTAATTATATGCTGTCGCAAATGGCGCAGACCGGACAAGCTTTTGATAGCATTTTGCAACAAGCGCAAAAATTAGGTTATGCCGAAGCGGATCCGAGTTTCGACATTGACGGGGTTGATGCGGCGCAAAAATTGACTCTATTGGCCAGTCTCGCCTTCGGTATTAAGCCAAATCTTGCGCATGTGACCTGCACTGGCATCTCGGCTATTACGCAACGCGACATTCATGCGGCGCGCGATTTTGACTGCCATATTAAGCTGATTGCCCGCGCCGAGCATGGCGATTCGGGGACGCGGCTGTGGGTCGGCCCCGCTTTGCTGCGGCAATCGCATCCTTTAAGCGATGTAGACGGCGTCACCAATGCGGTGCTGGTTGCCGCCGAGCCAGTTGGTGAGTTGATGCTGGTCGGCCCTGGGGCTGGCGGCGGTGCCACGGCATCGGCTGTATTGAGCGATATTGCCGATCTTGCTGGTGGTTTCGGCAGGTCACTGTTTGCGCGGCACCCGCGCGAGCTATTTAGCGCCGATATTGTGGAGGGGCTTCCGGCCTCGGAATGGTATTTGCGCTTTTTGCTCGAAGATAAGCCGGGGAGTATGGCCCGCGTTACACAAATTTTGGCGGATAAAGGCGTTTCGATCGAACAAGTTATCCAACGGGCACCAAGTGAGGGTGAATCGCGCTTGCCCGTTGTGTTTATCACCCATAAGGTCGAGGAATCGCATATAAAGCAAGCAGTCGCCGAGGTGAGGGGACTACAGAGTATTGTGGGTGATAATTTATGTTTACCCGTTTTTACGGACTAAGTTAGGCGTTGAAGGATAGGATAAAAAATGGCCGTTATTGACAGAATTCTCTCTCTTGAAGTTGCCCGCGTGACCGAACGCGCCGCTGTTTCGGCATCGCGTTTGATCGGCAGGGGTGATGAAAAGGCGGCTGATCAAGCCGCCGTCGATGCCATGCGACGCGAACTTAATGCTTTGGATATTGACGGCGAAGTCGTGATCGGCGAAGGCGAGCGCGACGAAGCCCCAATGCTCTATATTGGCGAAAAGGTTGGCACGGGCAAAGGCCCAAAGGTAGACATCGCGCTTGACCCGCTCGAGGGCACAACCCTAACGGCCAAGGGGATGGCAAATGCTTTGGCCGTTATCGCTGTCGCCGAAAAAGGCAGCCTTTTGAATGCACCTGACGTTTACATGGAAAAAATTGCGGTCGGTGCAGGTTTGCCAGCTGGGCTTATTGACCTCGATGCGGCGCCTGATGACAATGTTCGCGAAGTAGCAAAAGCGCTCAAGCTCGATGTCAGCCACGTCAATGTCTGTATTCTCGATCGCCCGCGCCACGCCGCCATGATTGAGGCCGTCCGCAGTGTTGGGGCGCGCGTTACATTGATCACCGATGGTGACGTCGCAGGCGTCATCCACACCACAGATCCGACGACGGGTATTCACCTCTATATGGGGACTGGCGGCGCACCTGAGGGGGTTCTCGCTGCCGCCGCCCTGCGCTGTACGGGTGGACAAATGCAAGGCCGTTTGCTGTTGAATGACAAAGAGCAGCGCGACCGCGCCGCGAAAATGGGCATTTCGGATTTCGACAAGAAATATTCGGTGGAAGAAATGGCCAAAGGCGATGTGATGTTCTCGGCAACAGGTGTGACCAAAGGCTCGATGCTCGGCGGTATCGTTAATAATGGCTCAGATATCTGGACAGACACGGTGCTGATGCGGTCTTCGACGGGGACTATCCGTTGGATCAAAGCGCGCCATACGCATATGGAAAAATTTCATTTGGATGACTGACGCCCGCGTCGATGACTACCTCTTAGGCGTCGAAACATCTTGTTCCGGCCGTCGCTGGCTGGGACGTGTGATCGACGAGCGGTATGTGCAGGCCGCAAGTCAGCGCTTCGGCTTGCCAGATATTTTGGCGCGCATCTTGAGCGCGCGCGGGGTGGATCTCGATGCGATCGAGGATTATCTTAACCCTCGGTTACGCGAATTGTTACCCGATCCCTCAACTTTGGCCGATATGGACAAAGCCACGGAACGATTAACGCGTGCCATCATGCAGCGCGAGAAAATTGTTATTTTCGGTGATTACGATGTCGATGGTGCAACATCGACGGCGTTATTTTTGCGCTATTTGTCGATGCTAGGTGTTGCGGCTGGCTTTTACATTCCAGACCGCATGACCGAGGGGTACGGGCCAAATGCGCCAGCCATGGAAAAACTGCACCAGGATGGCTACCAGCTTATGGTGACCGTCGATTGCGGAACCATGGCGCATGCGGCGCTGGCGCGCGCCGATGCGCTAGGTCTCGATACTATCGTTGTCGATCACCATCAGACCGGGGAGGCGCCCCCGAAAGCACTGGCTTTAATCAATCCTCGCCGTGTCGATGATGCCAGCGGACTTGGACATCTGGCCGCTGTCGGCGTTAGTTTTATGGTGCTGGTTGGGCTCAATCGTCATTTGCGACGTGCTGGCTATTTCGACGACCGCGATGAGCCTAATTTGCTAGACTTATTGGATCTTGTGGCCCTTGGAACCGTATGCGATGTGGTTCCTTTGCGTGATCTTAATCGGGCTTTTGTCCTGCAAGGGCTTAAAGTTCTGCAATCGCGACATAATGTTGGATTGGCCGCGTTGGCCGACGTCTCGCGCGCGCAACCACCCCTTGGTACCTATGAGATCGGCTATATGCTCGGCCCTCGCGTCAACGCAGGCGGTCGGGTCGGCGAGGCCAGTTTGGGGACACGTCTTCTTCTGTCGAGCGATAAGGAAGAAGTGACAGCACTGGCAATGCGCCTCGATGCCTACAATACGGAGCGTCGCGCGCTCGAGGCAAAGGTTCTTGATCAGGCCTCGGCGCAACTCGAGGGCGAGACCGCTGGTCACAATATGGTGCCACCAGCATTGGTTGCCGCTGATACGGACTGGCATCCAGGCGTGATCGGCATTGTTGCTGGTCGTTTGAAAGACCGTTTTTATCGCCCCGTTTTTGTGATTTCATTTGACGCTGATGGGGGCGGTAAGGGCTCGGGGCGGTCGATTCCTGGCTTCGATCTTGGGCAAATGGTCGCCAAAGCAGTGGGGCTTGGCCTTATTCAAGCTGGCGGCGGGCACGCTATGGCGGCAGGTATTACGCTGACGCAAGATCAATTGCCAGGTTTTAGAGATTTTGCGCTACAGGAATGTGCTCTTGCAGCCACTGAAACTAGTCGTGCACTGCGTTGCGATGCGGCGTTACAGCCTTCGGCGGCGACCCGTGATTTATTGGACATGATAGAGCGCGCGGGGCCTTATGGGGCGGATAACCCCGAACCTCGATTTGTGATTCCAGGGGCCCAAATTTCTTACCGAAAAGAGGTATCGGGCGGGCATATTCAGTGCGTGCTCGCTGATGCTGGGGGCGGCAAATTAAAGGCCATAGCCTTCGCCTCCTTGGATGAGTCTGTACGACATCGGCTGTTGAGCCATCAAGGCCCTTTGCACATTGTAGGGGCCTTGCGCGCCGATGATTGGCAAGGGCGGCGCGGTGTCCAATTTGTGGTTCAGGATATCGCGATACCGTGAAGATGACGACATGAGATGGCTTGATCTTAGGCGAAAAAGATACTATATCACCGTCAATCGCGTCGATGCGCCCTTCGTCTATCGGTTAGGACGCTAGGTTTTCAACCTGGAAAGAGGGGTTCGACTCCCCTAGGGCGTGCCACGCGATTTTATCAAGGCTTAGCGCTTTTTTCCGGCCAATATTGTAAAATATGTTCATCGCGCCCCGAACGGTAGCGGTAATAGTTATACTTGATAGCGTGCTTCTTATAATAGTCCTGATGTTTATCCTCGGCCGGATAAAAAGCTTTCGCCGGTTCGACCACGGTCATTATCGGCCGCGCGTATCGCTGTGACAGGTTCAGGCGCTGAATGTCGGCAAGAGCTAATTCTTTTTCGTCTTCTGTCTGGTAATAGACAGCTGAGCTATATTGATAGCCCCGATCGACAAACGACCCTGTTCCGTCGGTTGGGTCATGCATCTGCCAAAAAGCATCCAAAAGCTGCTGATATGAAATTTTGTCACTGTCATATTCTACGGCAACTGTTTCGCGGTGCCCTGTCAGTCCAGAGGCAACTAACTCGTAAGCTGGGTTTTCCTCCGTTCCCCCCATAAATCCCGAAATAACGCTGATAACGCCATCGAGTTTCTCAAAATCGGCTTCTGTGCACCAAAAGCATCCGCCCGCGAAATAGCCAATCCGCATTTCTGCTTTCGCGACCGATGTAAACATCGTCAAAAAAGCCAAGCCCAAAACGCAAACAAAATTTACATTGTGTCGGCGTGAGCTAACCCGATTTGCCATTATTTTTGCCATAGTTTTTACCTTTTTGTCGTGGGGGAGGCGGCATTGGATGCTCGCCTTGTGGTGCCTCAGGGTCTTGCAAGAAATCAAACACGGGATACCAGTACCGCGCCCGCTCTTTACCCTCGAGCCAAGCTTGCGGAGACATAATGGCTTCTAAATGTGCGACGACATCCTCGATATTATTCTCGAGACCAATACTGAGGCGAACGGGATTGGTGAGATACAAATGTGCCCATTTGGCGCCCTCGGCGGGGTCTTTCTCGGGGCCTATATTGAACATATAAAGCCGAGCCATCTCTGCTTGCGCCCCGTGAAAGCCAGCATCGGCAGCGCGGTTGACAAGTTCCCGGCCGCGCATAAACCCGGTTTGGCGGGCAAGGGCCGCGCTCTGCCCATTATCGGGCATATCGGGCTTGTAGCCCGCACGCATCATTTCGCATAAACCCAGAGCTGTTTGCGCATCTTCAAAACCGCGCCCAAGGGCTGCAAAAGCGGCTAATTCTTGTACCGCTAAGTCGCAATTGCCTCTCGCTTTGGCAATAAAGCCACTCCAATAGGGATCGAGAACGTCGCGTGCGACGGCGGCGCGTTCGCGCACCATGTCGCTGGGGCGTGACTGGCGTTGCGCTTCAGCGGGCAGATTAAGAAGAATAAGCGCCGAGACTGCGAGCGCGGTTCGAAGATAAATGCTACGCATCATCGTTTTCAGCCTCACCATTGCCCTGTATTTTCCATGGATAGCCAAGGCTCTTGCGGGGGCAAAGCATCACCCGCTTGCAAAAGCTCGATGGAAATATTGTCCGGCGAGCGAACAAAGGCCATACGGCCATCGCGTGGCGGGCGGTTAATCGTCACCCCTGCTTCGCTGAGCGTCTGACACAGTGCGTAAATATCGTCGACGGCATAGGCTAAATGACCAAAGTTGCGCCCTTCATCAAGCGGTTCTGGGTCCCAATTATGGGTCAGCTCAATTTGCGCGTCGGGTTGGCCGGGCGGGGCAAGGAAAATTAAGGTAAAGCGTCCCGCTTCGACCTCATGTCGGCGCAATTCCTCTAGGCCCAATAAGTCGCAATAAAATCTTAGACTGTCTGCGAGATTATTGACGCGGACCATCGTGTGTAAATATTTCATGTAAACCTCATAAACCCAGCATGCCAAAGCTTGGCATTAAGATCAATTCGCGCTTAAATATTAGCCACAGGGGGAGTTATGTATCGCGATATCGAGTTCCAATCAGAGCGCGACTTATGCGCAGGGCGCCTATATGTCCCAAACACTAAGGCTAGCAATGGCGCGGCCATTGTTATGGCGCATGGTTTTTGTGGCACCATGGATAGTGGCCTTTTTGAATATGCGGTGTCATTTCAAAACAAAGGTTTTCATGTTTTGGTTTTTGATTATCGCGGCTTTGGCAAAAGCCAAGGTTCCCCCCGCCAATTGGTCTCCGTGCCGCGCCAGCGAAAGGACTGGAAAGCGGCGATTGATCATGTGCGGGCGCTTGATAATGTTGATGCCGATCGGGTGGCACTATGGGGCTATTCCTTTTCAGGTGGGCATGTGATCCATCTTGCTGTCGAGGATCCCGCCATACGCGCTATCGTCGCGCAATGTCCTCTTATCGATCCCTATGCGACGATGACATTAGCAAACCAATTTCGAACAGCCGAGCAGATTGCGCAAATAGAAAAAATAGCACTACGCGATTGGTGGGGTGGCTTGGTCGGTCGTCGCCCGATTTTCATCAACGCAGCCAGAGATCCACGTGAACCCGAAGTGGCTAGCATTTTGGCAGCTCCCGAGGCTGATTTATATTTAGAACTTGCGGGTCCAAACTGGATTAATGCTGTTGCAGCACGCAGTTTGGTTAGCGGTAAGTTTCATCTCAACAACCCTTCTGCATTGGTAGACGCAATAAAGACTCCAACGTTGATTCAGGTCGGTGACGCGGACCAATCGGTTGCAAACGAGTCGATTGAAATTTTTTCTCGCCGATGTGGCCCGATTGTGAGCACCAAGCATTATGATGCCGGGCATTTTACAATCGCCATGCCACCTATGTTTGCCAAAGTTGCAGAAGACGCAGGGAAATTTTTTCTCGAACATTTGGTAAGCTAATGGACGATCTGGCGCGTCTGGTTTCCGACGCTGAAAAAATCGTATTTTTCACGGGGGCTGGCATAAGCACGGAGAGCGGTATCCCCGATTTTCGCAGTCCAACGGGTCTGTGGCAGAAATTGAAGCCGATCATGTTTCAAGATTTTCTGGCTTCCGAAGAAACCAGACTTGAGGCATGGCGGCGCAAGTTCGAGATTGATGAGACGATCGCTCAGGCCACGCCCAATCGCGGCCATCAGGCCATTGCCGCGCTGGTTCAGATGGGGCGGGTAACCAATGTGATCACGCAAAATATTGACAATCTGCATCAAATATCGGGCATCCCAGACGAAAAAATTATTGAGTTACATGGCAATGGGACCTATGCGAAGTGCTTGTCGTGCGAAACGCGCTATACCTTGGAAGACGTCAAATCGCGGTTTTATGCTGATCAAGACGGCGTGGCGCCGCGGTGCGACGCGTGCAACGGGATTATTAAATCTGCAACAATTTCTTTTGGACAATCAATGCCAGAACATGAGATGCGTCGGGCCGAGATGGCGACGTTGTCTTGTGATCTGTTTATTGCTGTGGGGTCATCCCTGCAGGTTTATCCAGCAGCCGGTTTTCCTTTACTCGCCAAAAAAAATGGCGCCCGATTGGTTATCGTGAATCGCGAGGCAACCGATCTAGATGCGATCGCTGACTTAGTCATAAACGATGAAATTGGGCCATGCCTGTCAGCCTTGTTATCTAATGCAGCTTAAGAACAATTTTTAAAGTTAGATTTCTTTAACTCTTCCCTAACTATGTTACGCTAGCATCAGTAGCGTTGTTTTGGGCTATGCGACCACAAAAAAGAAAAAGTGTCGTGCCGCCTCTGTACTCTTAAAACCATTTAAAATGAACCACTTCGCGTAAAACGGGTGCGTTCAGTAAAGAATAATAATGTCGAGGTATGCATGTCAGAAAAGGAACATTATGAAATCTCCGAGAGTGAAAATCCGGCGGTTCCAGTTGAGGGAAAGGTGAAATGGTTCGACCCTGCGAAGGGGTACGGTTTCATAACGCCCGTTAATGGAGGGCGTGATGTCTTGGTACATCATTCAGCTTTGACGCGGGCGGGGCACGACAAGCTCTATCTCGGTGCGAAAGTAAAATGCACTGTGGTTGAGCGCGTCCAAGGATTGCAAGCTGACCGCGTTATTTCAGTTGATAACGAAACCGCTCATATCGTGCCAACCCATGAGCGCCCAACAGCGTTACGCGATCAGATCACGGAAGTCTCGGATTATGAAATCGCTGTCGTAAAATGGTTTAACCGCATCAAAGGTTATGGCTTTGTGAACTCTGAAGGTGGTCATGAGGATATATTCGTGCATATGGAAACATTGCGCGCCTCAAACATAGACATTCTTGTTCCCGGTCAGAAGGTTATGGTCAAATTTGGAAAAGGCCCGAAAGGGCTGATGGCGGCTGAACTAAATCGCATTGATGCAGGGTGCGATATAAAGAGCTAAAGCTTGCTTTCTGATAAGGTTTATGTCACCTGTGACGCATGTCAAAGGATGTCGAGGATTATGGCGCGCCTGCGCCTTTTAAACCGAGTGTTCGCCGGGGGCCGTTTACGACACATAATGGGCCATGGTTTCACTGGGCGGACGGGGCGGATTTTCGTCAAGGTGTGCGGCTCTTGGATCGACATTGCAACAGTCGCGGCATTGCGCATGGCGGTTTTCTAAGTTCGTTTGCAGATGGCCTGCTGGCGACAGCAATTTTTCGATCTTTGCAACGTTCGGCCGTGACGGTTCAGCTGACCACAGAATTTCTTAATGAGGCGCGGGCAGGCGAATGGCTCCAAGGAACAGCCACGATCTTACGCGATACGCGAGCGCTTGCTTTTGTATCAGCGCATGCTTGGATCGGTGAAGACGTCGAAGAACCTCAAAGCGGTTTCGTTTTTACCGCCCATGCCGTATTTCGATTAAAAGAACGGGCCTAACGATCTCCGCTAGTGTCCACATATGCGCAATGCTTTAATGCATTTAAATTGGCACTCGACGTTAAAAACATGGCGAGGCGCAATTGCTTGAGCCAGGTTTCAATCATCAGGCATAACTGGTCAACTGCTTTTGTGTGGCTTTGGTCAAGACCTGCGGCTAAGAATGGATAGGCGGCGGCGGTAAAATCAGCGCCCAGCCGGATGGCTTTGGCAACGTCGAGGCCACTACGAATGCCGCCTGAGGCGATGATTGAGCAATCTGACAAGTCACACCGTATTGCCTCAAGGGCTTTGAGGGCGTCTACGGTATCAATGCCCCATGTCAAAAAAGGTGCATAATCGGTTTGTCTATCGTGCGCGACCCGTGCCTGTTCAATGGCTGCCCAATTGGTGCCGCCGCGTCCAGCGACCTCGATGTAACGACAGCCGAGGGCGTGGAGACGGCGGGCTGTATCAGCGCTGATGCCAGCGCCAACTTCCTTGATATAAACGGGAACAGGGGCGTGTGCTATGAGGCGCTCAAGCGCTTCTGGGATACGCGTCCAATCGCCACCACCTTCAGGCTGAATAGCTTCTTGTAATGGATTGAGGTGGATTGCAATGGCATTGGCTTGCACGTCATCAATGGCGCGCTTTGCTAGATCTAAACCATCGGGTTGTGCTAATTGCAGGGCGCCAATATTGGCGATGAGAAAACTCAATGGCGCTAGACGGCGCAATTGGCTCTGACTTTGCCGCGCTTGTAAACTCGCCCGTTGCGAGCCGAGGGCGAGGGGAATGTCATAAATTTGGGCAGCTTCTGCCAAAGCAAGGTTCAGCCTATCACCGCGTTGCGTCCCGCCTGTCATGGCGCCAATCATCAGGGGCGCGCGAAATGTCTTGCCAAAAAGCTGTGCCGACAGATCAATATCGGACATGTTAATTTGTGGTAGCGCTTGATGTGTAAGCGAAATGCGGTCGAACTGCGACGTAATATTTTGAGCTATATCTGAATTAGCTAGGTCGAGATGCTCGCTTTTGCGGCGTTCAATATTTTTATCGGTGGTCATTGCTTGGTCATCTCCCGCATGCCACCAGTGTGCGCGATCTTTTTGAAAATATCAAAACCATCGATTAAAATAACGTGCGGCATCGTGAGCGCAAAAATTGCGATAAACAGACTGCGCAAGAAAGCCAGATCAAGTGTCAGGTTTTGCGTTAAAAAAGGCGCAAGGCCAATGACGATTAGGGTAATTGCACTGAGGCCAATCGTCAGACGCCAGTCGCGCCAAGCGGTGATTTTGAGAGCTTGGCTCAAGCGCTGGAAGTGACGACGGCTGTGAAAACCACAAAAATACAGGGCAAAGCCCCACAACGGCGGTAGCAAAAGAAAGACAATACCCAAGGCGATCATTTCACCTAGGGCGGATAGGGGGATACGGTTTTGAACCAGCCGAAACAGAAAATAGCTTCCCCAAATGATTGCCAAAAAATAAAACGGACGCATAAAGTCGACATCAAGTTGTGTTAACAAAGCAAACAAGCGCGAAACCTCAACGGGATGCGCTAAGGGAATGAAAACGAGGGGAAGCCCGCCATACAGCAGGGCATCGATCTGCGGTACTTTGAAGTGCACCGTATCGGCGCGCCCAAAATGATACACAGATACGGCAATAAAAGTGATCAGGCTCGGCAATGGCCAGTTAAACCAAACCAGAACAAAGACCCCTGTCAAAGCAAGATAGATAGCTAAAAACATGGCATAATGGTGCCGAGAGCGAATTAGAGCCGCGCGCAAGGCTAAATTTAAATCGGCTGCGCCGTGTGGAACACCGAGGGTGAAAATCGCCATGAGGGCAACAATATCGCTTATAGTCAGGCTGATATTTTCCATAAGATGACCTTCAAATCAGTGCCCTGATAAAGAGAGATTTGGGCATAGCGCGGATGACCTTCAGGGTAACGCGCCACGGCGCCCGACCATTCATGAATTGACCAAACTCGTCGCCTGTCAAACGCTGCGCCAAACGAAGAAATAGCTCGCTTGCGCGCTCGGGCGCTCGACTTAAAACCCGTAAGAAAATGCGGTCCATCCAACGCTCGAAACCCGAGGCGCCGGCTTCGGCATGGTGAAATCCAGATTGACGCATGGTAGCTATTTGTCGGTGGATTTGCGCAAAAGCGTAACCGCTCGATGCGCGCAAAGCGCCAGCCGCTAGGCCGACTGGAATCGCGGCGTCGCGTATTTTGGGCTTGAGTTCCGCCATTGGAATTCTGCCACTCTCCTCGGCGTCGACTGAGAAAACACGTCCTGGATAATATTGTTTGAGATAAGTGGTTATTTGCGTGCGGTACCAGTCTGGGGGTAGGGGCGCGGCAGAAAATACTGTCGACTCGACCAACGCGCGGCGTCGCGAGATGGGCAGAATATAGATGAAATGAATGCCGTGAGATTGAGGTACGCGGAAATCCATCAAGGTGACGACTGATGTGTCGAAGCAATTCGCCGCCGTTGTGACCCATTGCCCCAAAAAATGCTGAATCAGTCCATTGGGCTCGGCTTGGTATCGCGCCGTGTCGAATACACGCTTATATTTTCGTTCTGTCGCTTTATCTGCCTCGAGCGCAACCATCCCCGTTCCAGCTTTGCACCTGTCGACTTTGTGAGCAATGAGATGCGAGTTCTGGTGTTGCTCGATATAGGCCAGCAAATGTTTTTCATAATCGGCAGATGACAAAGCGCGGTAACGGGCGTTGTGTCCCGATAGTCTGGATGCGCCGTCGGGTGTAACGATGTCCCAATAGCGCCAATTGCCTTTAGCCATTGTTCGCGGTAGGCGAAAATAGGTTTCCCCAAAGTCCCAGTAAGACCAAATGTGATCGGGGCGCGGAACGGGGGCGGGGTCGAATATGTCAACATGTTGATTGCGGTCGAAAGCCTGCGCGAGGAGAAGTCCTGCGCAGCCAGCACCAATAATCGCAACGCTCTCAGGAGGAGCGACGCGCTGCGTCATAATACACTCCGTCGAGGGCTTGATGTAGCTCAGGCCGGTGCTTTGTCGGCGCGCCCAAGCGATAACGTAGGCTGGTTAGACTAAACAGGCTGGCTATAATTTTTTCGGCAAGAGAGACAAATGTTCGTCCACGCCAGACTTCAAAATGATGTCGTCGTATTTTATGGCCAATCGCTTGATAGCAATGACCGGCAATGCCGATTGCAATGTGAGAACGCAACGGCAAATAGGCGAGGCCGCGATAGGCCGAGGCATAGTAGCGATCAGCGAGACGGAGCAGATAGTCGGCTGATGCCCGAATGTGCTCACGGTGCATGGGGATCAGGCGGCCTCGGCGAATGAGACGCGGAGAAACATTGTTGCAAACAGTCGCTGGAATATAGCGCCGTCCCATTTCGGCATCTTCGCAAATGTCGCGTGCGATATTTGTTAACTGCATGGCAATCCCGAGGTCGATTGCAAAGGCGCGTGCTTTGCGATCCGTTGAACCGATGATTGGGAGCATCATCAGCCCTACAGTCCCTGCAACGCGGTAGGCATAGCCGAGTAAGTCTTTTTCAGAGGCTAGGGCGACATTTCCTTGATCCTGCAACATGCCCGTTAAGAGATCATGAATGGCTTGGCGATCAATACCATTTCGATCCGCGAAACCGAGAAATGATCTTAGAAACTCTGGAGCTTGAACCGCGTCATCAAAAATTGCGTCGCGCATGGTCGCAATCATGTCGGCACCATCCGTATCGCCACCATCTGCGATGTCATCGGCTAAGCGGCAAAATTGATACAAAATTGCCGCTTTTTCTCCGACGCTATCGCCGAGGAAGCGTTTGGCCCAGTGAAATGTTTTGCCGTTAGCGGCCAAAACCTCGTGCGGGGCCATTTGCACCGTGGCAAGATTGGATGACATGGCCGTGCTCACGATAGCACCTCATGGAGAGCATGAAGCGGTTCGGGAAATAGGCGTTCGAGAGCTTTTGCTGAGCTCAACACGCCCGGCAGGCCAGCTCCAGGGTGCGTTCCGGCACCGACGAAATATAGATTGGAAATATGCGGGTCTCGATTTTTGTACCGGAACCATGCCGATTGGCGAAAGATTGGGGATATCGAAAAGCCGGCCCCATGCATCGCGTTGTAGTCGCGTTTGAAGTCCTCTGGATCCATCCAAAAATCTGCCGTTATGGTTTGCTTTAGATCGGGCAAGATCGTCGCATCGAGTGCCTCGACGATGCGGTCGCGCAATTTTGGACCTTCGGTCGACCAGTCGACATCTGCTTGGAGGTTTGGGACGGGGCACAGCACATAGAAACTATCGCAGCCGGCAGGCGCAAAAGAGGGATCCGTTGCCGTCGGCCGATGCACATATAACGAAAAATCTTCCGATAAGATTTTGCGGTCAAAGATATCAGCAAGGAGAGACTTATAACGGTCGCCAAGCCAGATCGTGTGATGTGCAACAGTCTCATATTGGCGGGTCGTGCCAAAATAGAGAACGAACAGTCCCATGGAATATTGGGTAAGGGCTTCGGGTAATGGCCGCTTCGGTTTTTGGGCGCGCGGTTCGTTCTGCGGCAGTAGATATTTGTAAACGCTTGGTGGGTCGGCGTTACAAATGACATTCGATGCGGCCAGAAACGCGCCATCGTGCAAACGGACACCGCTGACGCGCCCATCGCACATTTCGATCTCGCTAACCTCAGCACCCGTTCGAATGGTAATATCGTGCCGCCGCATCAAACCTTCCAAAGCGCTAACAAGTGCGCCAGTTCCCCCCATACAAAAATGAACACCCCATGCGCGCTCTAGGTAGTGGATCAGAGAGTAAATACTCGTCGTGGTAAATGGGTTGCCCCCGACCAATAATGGCGGGATGGAAAAGGCGCGGCGAATATGTGGGTGGCGAATATATTTGGCAACAAATTGCCAAACCGTGCGATCAGACCGAAGCCGCATGAGGTTAGGAAGTTGTGCCAGCATATCTCGAAAATTCAAGAAAGTTTGGTCGGCAAGTTCTGAAAAACCAACATCGAAAATTTCTTTCGATGCCGCGAGCATATGTTCATAGCCTTGCACATCGTTTTGATCGAAGCGGGCTATTTCTGCCTTGAGGGCGTCGAGGTCAGCGTAATAATTGAATTCTTGGCCATCGGAGAAGTAAAATCGATACCAAGGATCTAGCGGGGCAAATGTGACATGATCTTGCAAGCGCTCGCCGAGAAGGGCAAAGAGCTCTTCGAACATAAAGGGCGCCGTGATGACAGTCGGGCCGGCATCGTGCCGGAAACCATCACGCTCAAAAACCTGCGCGCGCCCCCCAATTCGGTCCAGTTTTTCAAGGAGGGTGACTTTGTGACCGCGCGCACGCAACCGAATGGCAGCGCCGATACCTCCAAAACCGCCACCGATGACGAGGCTGGTTGGATTTAAGGCATGCGAGGTCGGGGCATTCATTATTGAGCCGCTTCTAAGCTTCGACCCGCGGCAATCGCTTGCGTGCAGGCCGCTGTGAGGTAATTGAAAATAGGGCGTAAGTGAGGCTGTAAATCAGGGTGCAGACCCTGCAGCCCGGTATTCGCTTGGTCAATTAGAATTTGGATATGGTCGGAGGTGCTGCCGAGGGCACCTGAGGCGAGAATAGCGGACTGCCAGAATTCAATGTCTTGGATATCGGGCTTTTTCAACCAACGGTCAAAGGCCGCTAGCCGTGCTGGCCGTAATGATGCCCGGAACGCGATAATGACAGCATTTGGCGCGGCACGCATTAGATCGCCTTGGTCTTGGCCTGAGCCGTCGGTCGCCATAATGTCTTCTATGTCATTGGCCATTTGATAAGCAAGGCCCAGCGCGTGCAACATATCGTTGAAGTTGCCGGCGTGCTCTGTAACCGAAGCATGCGCTAGGCATAAAGCACCCTCAACGCAAGAGCGCAGGAGAGGGGTTGTTTTGCCTAAGACAATGGATTGGTAGCGATCCCAATTCGGATAGGCACAGGATTGGAACTCCATGGCTTGCCCTGCCGAAAGATCTGTCATTGTAGCAGCGAGGACAGCGACAATATTCGGCGCGCGGGCTGTGTTACCGGCTTCCGCCGCCAGAGCGAAGCTGCGCGCGAGCAACCAATCGCCCAAACACAGGGCCATGGGGGTTCCAAAACGCGACCAGACGGCAGGCCGGCCACGCCGAAAATCGTCGCCGTCGCATATGTCGTCATGCACAAGCGAAGCATTATGCATCAATTCAATGGCAACAGCCCATTTTAAGCCGGTCTCTGCTGGCACGCCGAGTTGATGTGAAATATTGAGAGCAAGGAGTCCCCGTAGGAGCTTTCCGTGACGTCCAAAATGATGCGCTGCAGCGTGATACAAAGCATCCGGAGGACGAGGGAGCTCAGCCGCAATGCGCGCTTCAAGGACGGCGCGCAGCTCTGAACTCGTGAGCTTACGACCCGCGGCGTCCGTGTTTTGCGATCCGTTCAACCGCGATATTGTCCCCTGATCTGACATGCAAACCTCCCAAACATGTCATTAGACTTACTAAATCAGCTAGGGCATTTGCATGGGGCGTCCAGTCAAAAAAAAATATAGCAAATAAAAAAACGAAGAATTTTATTAAGGTATTAATTTTAATGATGAAATTATGATTTCGAACAATAAAATGGCCATTAAAGGCAAAAAACTTCCTTGAATTAAGTCAGCGCAAATCTAGGTGGAATGTGTGTACACAAAACGCGGGAGGATAACATGCGCGTATCGACACTTATGAAAAACCTTGCTGGTGGCCTTGCTGTCGCAGCATTTTTACCGGCTGTAGCCTTGGCTGCGGACGGCAACCTCAGGTCAGATGATTATGTTGGAATATCATTCTGGCTCATTTCGATGGCACTGGTCGCGTCGACCGTGTTCTTTTTCATCGAACGCGATCGCGTCAGTGCGAAATGGAAAACTTCGCTGACGGTATCAGGTCTGGTAACACTCGTTGCCGCTGTTCACTATTTCTATATGCGGGACGTTTGGGTTACCTCAATGGAGACGCCAACCGTATACCGGTATATTGACTGGCTGATCACGGTGCCTTTGCTTATGGTTGAGTTCTTCCTCATTCTGTCGGCAATCGCCAAAGTGCCAGCAGGCGTGTTCTGGCGTTTGCTGATCGGTACCACTTTGATGTTGGTGTTTGGCTATCTCGGCGAAATTGGAACGATTTCACCAATGACGGGCTTTATCCTTGGGGATATTGCTTGGTTCTTCGTGTTGTATGAAATCTTCTTTGGGGAAGCCAGCAAAATTAATGCGGCAAGTGCGAGCCCAGCTGTTCAGTCGGCCTTTAGCCTCATGCGTTGGATCGTGACGCTAGGGTGGGCGATTTACCCGCTTGGCTATTTCTTCGGCTACATGAACGGTGCCGTCGACAGCGCGACCTTGAATATCATCTACAACTTCGCTGATGTTCTGAACAAAATTACTTTTGGTCTGATCATCTGGCACGTTGCTGTAACTGAGTCTGAAGCCTAGTCGCTTTAGTCTAAAGACTGAAAAGGCCCGCTTCGGCGGGCCTTTTTTTATGGTGAGGATCAGCTTGCATTCCCACGTTTTTCGCGTTAAGAGACGCGTTGTCGGGGCTTGGCGCAGTCTGGTAGCGCACCTGGTTTGGGACCAGGGGGTCGCAAGTTCGAATCTTGCAGCCCCGACCACTTCTCCATAAGTGTGACCCGTGAGCGAGCTGGGCGAGTGCCTCGGCTAACATCTGTTAACAAGCAATAATCGCCAGCTAAAACTCAGCGTCTTTTAAGGTATTCCTCGTCGCGGGCCGGACGCACGGCAGTTAAACAGGCGTCATCCCCTGAATAACGAAACTCGTAAAGCGTGGCGCCACCATTCTCCAGACTAATGCGACAAAAGCCGTCATCTTCCGAGGCGAGCCCAGCGGGGCAGGCGTCGAGATCAAAATGGGGCTTTATGGCCTCAAATTCCGAGTAAGGGATAACGCAGCTCTCATCAGCTCTCGTGATACGCGTGGTGCTGAGCGTGAGGGTAAGCGCCAAGGCTGTTGCTGTTAACAAGCGGCATTTGTTATTCAGATCCATTGGATCATCTCCTAGGTTAAAAGTTTAGCTTTGTTACTTCACTCTAATCATACGCAGCAGACGATAGACATAGGATTAAGACGTGGGTGTTATTTGCGAACCACGCGAATAGGCAGTCGGTCGAGCCCCATTGTTGTACCGCCATGCGCCGTTACCTGATTTTTATCGCTAATCGTAAACCCTGCAATGCGCTTGGCAAATTCCTCCAAAACAATGTTGATCTCAAGCTTAGCGAGATGCATCCCAATACATTTATGGGGTCCGCCACCAAAGGCGTGATGCAGATTGCGCTCTTGCTTAGACCGGTCGGGGTTGAAGGAGTGCGGCTCCGGGAAGGTGCGGCCGTCACGATCCGTTACAAAAGACGGGATAACGACATTATCTCCTTGTTTGAATTGAACGCCGTGAAACTCGACATCGCGTTCGACAATGCGGTTTAAGTTGATGAAGGCATGCATGCGCAAAAGCTCATCAACGGCATTGTGGAGAAAATGGGTGTCGGCTTGGATTTTCGCAAACAGATCTGGATGCTCTGCAAGATATCGCGCGATGAAGGAGAGCATTGTGGCGACGGTGTCGACGCCGGCTAAAAACAACAAGTAACTCACTGCCGCGACTTCATCGCGCGTTAACTTCTCGCCCTCGACCTCAACGTCGAGGAGCATGCTAATAATATCGTCTTGCGGCGTTGCAACATGCTCTTCAACCGTTTGTCCAAGAAATTGGGCAATTTTCTGCCCATAATCAATCCGCGCCTCGATCGTCTCAGCGCGGTAAAACCCATTCTCCCACTCAAAAAATTGCGGCTGCATATCTAGCGGTAAGCCCATGATTTTGAGAAATACCCCGGTCGGAATTGGCTTGGCTATATCCCACAAAAAATCAAGTTCATCATGTGCGAGGGCTTGGTCGAGCACTTCTCGGGTTCGCGCTCGAATATCCTCTTCCATACGTTTGACAGTCGCGGGCTGAAAAATGGGTAACAGCAGACGGCGGTATCGCTGATGGTCTTCGGGCCCGCTTTCTAACGGGATCAGGCGCGGCCTTTGCTCAAAATTTGCCGGCACCCCAATCGGAAATGAACCAAAAAGCTCAGGATTGCTTAAGATTTCATGACCCCAGTCGTAATTCGTCACAATCCATAGACCGCCATTATTCGGCGCAAACATGATATCGCGGGGATCATCCACCAAAGCTTCGATCAATCGGCCGTGCGGATCTTTCATCAATGCGGCATCGGTCACAATATCGAAATCCGTGATGAGGGCAGGTGGTATGTCGGCAATCTGGCTAGGCATGGTCGAAACTCCCAGGGTTTGAGCTTGGGTAGGTTATGGGTAGTTTTCGATGAAATCAAGGACGTGTCGCGCTGGAGCGTTTTGACTTGCCGCATGGCGCCGACTCGCGAAACCTAACCACATGGACTGGATCACAAGCTCATTTGGCACACTCGTTATTTGCGCGGCTATTTGGCTGGTATCAGCCTATATCATCACTGTTTTGGCGAATGTTAACCTCGTGCAACGGATAAATTTTGCGACGATCAATGCGATTTTTGTCTTGTTGATCCTGCAGCTGCTGCTGAAATAAGCTCCACCTTAAGATAGATTTACGGCGCTGATCTCGGGCCAGCGTTTTGTCCAACGGCTCTCTGCTTCCAATTCATAGGCTAATTCCAACAGGGTTCTTTCATCACCCAAGCGAGCCGCGAACTGGCTGCCGATAGGTAGGCCTGCCGCATTGGTAAATAGTGGCATGCTAATCGCTGGGTGACCGCTGGCATTATATTGCGGTGTGTAAGACACATAGTCGGTAACATCTGCAAACAATGCATCGAATTCCGCGTTAACGTCTTGCGTGCCGATGAGAAGTGGAGACTTGCGCAACACGGGGGTTAATAGCACGTCGTAATTCTTAAAAAACGCTTCATAGGCGTTTTCAAGCTCAGAGAAATAGGCGATTGCCTTTTCAATGATTTTGCTGTCGCGCGCGAGATTGCGCCGATAGAGATCGGATAGACCGCGTGTCCAGGCCTCAAGATCCCGCTCGGGATTAATCCAACGGCCTTGCATCAGTCCAGCGATGCGTGCATTTTTCACAATATTATCAGCGCTTAATGACCAAATATTCATAAAGTGATCGAGGAACTCTGGCCGCACCACTTGGGTTGAAAATTCATCAACACGATGGCCGAGCTTGGCGCATAATTGCGCTGTTTTGGTGAGCGCATCCTTGACATCGCTTTCGGCTTCCTGGCCCGTATAGGTTTTCGTGTCGAAGGCAATTCGCAATCGCCGAGGGTTCGCTTCGGCAATGAAGCCTGTTGGCGTAAAACGCGCATCACTATTTTTAAATTCCGATGCATTGAGGATTTGGGCGGTATCACGCACAGTTCTGCTGACCGCGAGCCGGACGGCGATATTGCCGGCCATCTGGGGCGAATTGGTGAACAAACGCCCGCGGCTCGGTTTCAAGCCAACGAGTCCACAAATAGATGCTGGGATACGAATAGAGCCGCCGCCATCTGAGGCATGCGCAAAAGGAACCATGCCCGAAGCAACAGCTGCCGCGGCACCGCCACTACTGCCGCCCGTGTGATAAGCCGTATTATAGGGGTTTCGCGCCGCACCCAGCAGATTGGACTCGGTTGTAGAGATGAAACCAAATTCGGGCGTATTGGTTTTGCCGACAACGACCAAGCCAGCTGCTTTAGCGCGCACGACGCTGCCATTGTCGCGATCGGCCACATTATGGGCAAACAGGCGGGAGCCATAAGTGAGGGGCGCCCCATCGAGTTCCGACAAATCTTTAATAAGATACGGCACACCCGTAAACGGCCCGGCGGGCAAAGGTCCGGCCGCCGTTTCGCGGGCTGTGTCATAAAGTTTGTGGACGACAGCATTCAAGATCGGATTTAGTTTTTCGATGCGTTTGATCGCTGCTTCGACAAGCTCTCCTGAGCTGACGTCGCCAGACGCAACCAGTGCGGCCTGTCCCATGCCATCAAGGTGAGCAAATTCATCAAGTTTCGCAAAAGCAGGCGTCACGTGCGCCGATGCCGTTAGGGCTGAAAAAGCCGTCGCGGTTGCTAAGAAATGTCGTCTGTCCATAAAGCTCCCCTCCAAGGGTTTGAGGTTACGAAAATTATTCTGATTTCACTAGTGTCAATTATCGCCCGCATCGTTATGGCAAAACGGCGCTAACTTAAAGGCTAGTCCAAATCCCCTTTTGGTTCTGTCATAGTTTGGTCGTGACTTGTTAAGCAGTTGGGGGAGCCGATGGGAACAGTTGTTTCAGTTGAAGAGCATTGGGCGCTCGAAAACGCCTTGCTGGATTATTTATTCGCCGTCGATGCAATGGACGATATCGATGGCATGGTGGCATGTTTTACCGAGGACGCTGTGGTCGACTTAACGGGGCTGGAGCTTGGCACCTATGAGGGCTCGGAGGCGATTGCTGGCTTTTATGCGCAGGTCTTTGAGACCATGTCGCATCACATGCATACTTTGAGTAATTTTCGCGTCTTGGCCTGTGATGGCAAAACGGCACGCGTTTA
The DNA here is from genome assembly GCA_038147995.1 of Rhodobiaceae bacterium. GTDB lineage: Bacteria > Pseudomonadota > Alphaproteobacteria > RS24 > RS24 > JAYODZ01. Next base: position 69,897 of record JAYQUO010000008.1, read on the forward strand.
TGCCTATATTTGCGGCATGGGGCGTTCGCACGCCGGCGTCGACATTCAGGTTTATGTCTATTATGACCTTAAAATGCGGATGACAGATAAAGGCTGGAAAATTTCACATTTCTACGAAGCGCCAAAATTGCCGATGCCTGATAGCGTCGGGCAGGTCCACAATAGCGACTGACACGAAGAGGAACGCCGTCATGTCAACAGATGCTTCCGATATTAGAACAAATTTGAGCGAAATGGATCATTTCGCCGAGCGTTTTCAGCGTGATGGAGCAATGATCATCGAGGATGCTTTTTCCGCTGCAGAGATGGATATTATTGAGGCGGCATATCAAGGCAACCTCGATAATCCAAGTCCGCTTGTACAACAGCTCTATGCCGAGAGTGGTGGGACATTTATCCAATCGCTCGAGGATTCGAGCGGCAAAGCGACATTTCAGTCGATGTTCCAAAACACAGCCGTGGTTAACATCGCGCAACATATCTTCGGCTCTGGAGATGTTTGGTATTTCCACGATCAGTTGTTTTTTAAGCAAGGGGACAATGGCCCCGTCCGCCGAACACCTTGGCACCAGGATACACCCTATCACCCGATCGATGGGCGTAAGCTGGTCGTATTCTGGATTCCGATGCAAGATATTTCGCGCGAGTTTGCGCTCGAGGTGATCCCGGGCTCACATAATCAGACGCTGTATAATGGTTCGTTTTTTCACCCTGATGACGACACGCTGCCAGTTTACGACGAGAGCGAAATGCCGCGCTTACCCAATATCGAAGCAGCGCGCGATCAATGGAATATCCGAACCTGCGACATGAAACGCGGTGATGTTTTGGTGTTTCACACAAGTACGTTGCATGGCGGCGGCGGTACGCCAGCTGGCGCAACACGTCGCAGCCTTTCTTTGCGTATGTTGGGGGATGACGTCATGCGGGTTACGCGCCCAAATGTTGACGACAATTCGCCAACCGCCAACAATATTGGTGACGATGAGGAAGAGCTGACAGCGCGCATTATAAAAGTGCCGCTCGGACAGCCGATCTATACCGCGGGTTTGCGCAAGCTCACATAGTCCGCCCTCCATTTGGCGCGGGCGGACAAGCTCTAAATCGCAAATTCTGTCACCTTTGGCTGATGTAAATCTGCTATAAGGCGCTAATGCAAGATTGCGATGTTGTGATTATCGGGGCCGGTGCGGCTGGTCTGATGTGCGCCATTGAGGCGGGGAAGCGGGGCCGTTCCGTGCGGCTGCTCGATCACGCTACCAAACTTGCCGAGAAGATCCGCATATCGGGAGGCGGGCGGTGCAATTTCACCAATATGCACACCAAGCCCGAAAACTTTTTGTCGAGTAATCCGCATTTCTGCAAATCGGCTTTAAAGCAATTCACACAGCTTGATTTTGTTGCCATGGTCGAGCGCCACGGCATTGCCTATCACGAAAAGACACTTGGGCAGCTTTTTTGTGACAATCGTTCGCAAGATATTATCGATATGTTGCTGGCCGAGGCAGCAATGGCGGGTGTGGTGCCCGAATTGCAAACCACGATCACGAGCATTGAGGCGGCGGGGTTCGGTTTCTGTGTTAAAATCGAGACTGCCGAAGGTAGGACGGAAAGCCTGTCCTGCGCCTCTGTGGTGATTGCAACGGGTGGGCTGTCGATTCCGAAAATTGGCGCTACGAAATTCGGTTATGACGTCGCCCGGCAATTCGGATTGAACATTATTGAGACGCGTGCGGCGCTTGTGCCCCTGACGTTTCAAAGTGAAATTTTGCAAAGGTGCAAAGCCTTATCGGGCGTTTCGGTTGATGTCGTTGTGCGCTGCCAGAGCAAAGATTTTAGTGAGGCCATGTTGTTCACCCATCGCGGATTGTCGGGGCCGAGTATTTTGCAAATCTCATCCTATTGGCGCGAGGGGCAAAGGATTGAGATCAATATGGCGCCCCAGACCGATGTTGCGGCGGCGCTTGTGCAGGCCAAGCAGCACAATGGTAAGCAGAATGTCGACACGGTTTTGGCCGAGATTTTGCCGAAGCGGTTGGCGCAAGATTTATGCGCTGCCCTCGGGTTGAAGGGGCGCATTGGCGAGCTTGCTAATGCGCGGCTATCCGCGCTCGGCGACGCCGTCAATCGGTGGCAGCTAATGCCCGCAGGCTCGGAAGGTTATCGCACCGCCGAGGTAACCTTGGGCGGGGTGGATACCCGCGAGCTGTCGTCGAAAACCATGCAAGCATTGAATGTGCGGGGGCTGTTTTTTATCGGCGAGGTGGTTGATGTTACAGGCCATCTCGGGGGTCATAATTTTCAGTGGGCTTGGTCATCGGGCTTCGTTGCCGGCCAGCATGCGTAACCTCCGGCCGCGATTAGAAGAAAATATCAGAAGCAAAGCCGGTGGCGGAGAGGGAGTCCGCCACCCTTAGTTCGGGGGCCGGTGCTCTTGCCGCCATGACGTGTGCAGCGGCCCGTCTTCTTTACCGCAAGGCGTTGCTGTTCGATCTAGTTTTGGCGCCGCAGCGAGCTCCCGGCCAACTAGGTCCAAAGCGCGTCGCTAGACCAATTGAGACGTTTCCTTTTGTTAGCATTTAACTGCCCCCGATATAAGTCACATCCGTTTCGTATTTTATCACATATAGAAAAGCGTAATACTTAATAAAAGTCTCGAAAGTGATGGTCGGGTAATTGGGCATAAGGTTTACCTAATTCCGCTTTAGATTTTACGCCCTCCGGCGTTTATTTTCGGATTTAAAAATGCGCGGCGATCTAGCCATAGGCTTTTAAAATTTTTATACATGGTTCTTGAATTTATAGGAGACAGGCGATGCGCCGCAGACAAAACCAGCTCACGGATCTTTGGACGTACCAAACGGTTCGCTTGGCCGATAAAGTTAGTCGTTTATCGCTGGCCGCGGCACGTGCAGAAGCGGGGTTGAATCTGAGTCAGTGGCGGGTCTTGGCGGCGGTTGCAGATCAGGCGGGACGAAGCGCGACGGAAGTTGTTGCTATGACACCAATGGATAAGGGGGTGGTCAGTCGATCCGTTGAGACTCTGGTGAAAGCTAAATTGCTCAAAAAGCAATTGCATCCGCGTGATGGGCGCCGCGTAATCTTAACGCTGACTGCTCGCGGCGCTAAAATCCAACAGAAAATTGCCCAACGCATTCAGCATGAAGTGTCTAAGGTCGAAGCACCCGATTTTAATAGCCTGCACTTTGTCGACCTATTACGAAGAGCCAATAAAGCGATCCGCGATGACGGGTCAGGGGAGTAAATCAGGGTGTGCTTTTTTAAATGCCTCGAGCTGATTACATAAATCAGTAATCTCTTCGAGACGTTCTAAGCCCTCCATATTCGTTTCCCAACGCCGCGCATTATAAATTTGCGGCACGAGGCAGCAATCAACCAGCCCTGGTTCATGGCCAGAGGCGTATCGGCCTTCTGGTTCATTTTTTAGCAAGCTGGCAAAGGCTAGGAGGCCTCGGCGGATAAAATATCTCACCCAATCCGCTCCCATGCCTTCTTGATCGGGCACTAAGGTTTCGATATGCCTGACGACACTCAAATTCTGTATCGGATGCGTATCGGCGGCAATTGTAAGCGCAAGAGCGCGATGACGTGCCCGTTGCACAGGGTCAATTGGTAGCAATGGTGGATGCGGTTTGGTTTCCTCGAGATACTCAATAATTGCTAAGGACTGCGTGAGGAGGATCTCGCCAGTATGGTAGCTTGGAACAAAACCGAGCGGGTTCCGGCTGAGATTGCTATTGTGTTGCTGTTCGCCGGTACGCAGGTCGATCGCCACTCTGTCATAGGCGAGCCCCTTAAGATTAAGTGCGATGCGTACCCGATAAGAGGCTGAAGAGCGAAAATAGTCATAGAGAATGGCGGCGGGCATTAGCTGAGAACAGCTCTCTGTTCAATGGTGCCAAATATAGACTGGCCGCTCTCGTCGAACATTTCAATGCGAACGATATCGCCATCACGCATGAAAGGGGTTTTCGGACTCCCCGTGTTGATCGTCTCAATCATGCGTAATTCGGCGAGGCAACTATAGCCGGCACCGCCCTCGGCGACTGGTTTACCTGCGCCGCCATCAGCGCCCCGATTGGAGACAGTTCCCGAGCCAATAATTGTTCCGGCAGCTAGCACGCGCGTGGCGGCAGCGTGGGCAATCAGCGTTGGGAAATCAAATGTCATATCGAGACCTGCATTGGCACGGCCCAAGGGCTGATGGTTTAGATCCACATTTAGTGCACCGTGCAATTTTCCAGCAGTCCAATTGGGCAACTCATCGAGCGTGACCGCAACGGGCGAGAACGTGGACGCTGGCTTAGACTGAAAAAAGCCAAACCCTTTGGCAAGTTCGTCGGGAATTAACCCGCGTAATGAGACGTCATTGACGAGCATAACGAGGCGTATGGCGCGCGCCGCCTCGTCGCGGCTAGCGCCCATAGGGACATCATCCGTTATGACCGCAATTTCGCCTTCCATGTCCAACCCATGTGCGACATCGCGGAAATTGATATCATCGCGGGGCCCTAAAAAGCAGTCGGAGCCGCCCTGGTACATTAGAGGGTCATGCCAAAAACTTGGCGGCATTTCAGCGCCACGTGCTTGGCGCACAAGGGCGACGTGATTTACATAAGCGGAACCATCGGCCCACTGAAACGCCCGCGGCAGCGGCGAGGCACATTTTAGTTCGGAAAAAACTTCGCCATCGTTACCGCGATTTAATTGCTCATACTGTTCTCTTAAGTCATCGACGACCGTCTCCCATTGGTCGAGGGCCTGTTGCAAACTCGAAGCGCTTCGGCACGGCTCACAGCGCGACAGATCTCGCGAGACAATCATGAGTCGACCGTCGCGCCCGTGCTTGTAGCTCGCGAGTTTCATTTGCCTTGCTCCTCAATAATTTTTTGGTGTAGCCATGCGGCATGCCGTGGTGCTTTTTTGGTCTCAGACCACTCTTGCAGCATGGCTGGGGCAACCTCGCGTAAGGTGGCCATTTGGTCGGGGGTTCCGATATCGGCTGCTAGCTCGAGACGGTGACCGTTTGGATCAAAAAAATAAATCGATTTAAAGATGCCGTGATGCGTCGGGCCGAGCACGTCGATGCCAGCCTTCTCGAGACGCGCCTTGGCGTCTAACAAATCATCAAGCGAGGCGACACGCAAAGCGATGTGTTGAACCCAAATCGGTGTGTTGGGGTCGCGCCCCATTTCGGGTTGCTCGGGTAGCTCGAAGAAAGCGAGGACATTGTCATTACCCGCATCAAGAAAAATGTGCATATAAGGGTCATAGGCACCGGTCGATGGAACATAGTCTTCGGCAATGGCCAGTTTGAAGGGCATGCCTAATAGCGTGTTATAGAAGGTAACCGTTTCCTTAGCGTCTTTACAGCGATAGGCGACATGATGAAAACCATTGACCTGTATGGTCATGTTAGAGGCCCTCCGCTGGGCTGGATTGTAAAACGCCACGACTGATCTGGTCGCGTTCGATCGACTCGAAGAGGGCCTGAAAATTTCCCTCGCCAAAGCCTTCGTCACCTTTTCGCTCGATAAATTCGAAGAATACGGGGCCGATCTGAGGTTCACCAAAAATTTGCAAAAGTAGTCGCGCTTGTCCGCCATCTGTCGTGCCGTCGAGAAGAATACCACGGCACGCCAGCTGATCGGCGTCCTGGCCATGATTGGGAAGTCGTTCTTCCAGCATTTCGTAGTAACTTGAGGGCGGGGGCGCCATAAAAACGACGCCTGCAGAGCGCAGTTGATCAACGATTTGAGGTAAGTTTTCACAGGCCAGGGCAATATGCTGTATACCTTCCCCACGATGCTGTAGGAGATATTCCTCAATCTGGCCTTTTCCCGCTTCGCCCTCCTCATTGAGGGGGATGCGAATTTTGCCGTCTGGAGCCGTCAGTGCGCGGGATTTCAAGCCCGTATACTCGCCCTTAATGTCGAAAAATCGAATTTCCTTAAAATTGAACAGGCTCTCATAATAATCGGCCCAGTAATCCATGCGACCTCGATACACGTTGTGTGTCAGGTGATCGATCAACTTGAGGCCGAAACCAGACGGGTGACGGTTCTCACTCTCAAGAAAAATAAAGTCAATATCATAGATGCTGAGGTGGTCGTCATAGCGATCGATAAAATATACAACGCTTCCGCCGATGCCTCGAATGGCGGGGATGTTCAATTCCATTGGCCCTGTGCGTGTGTTAACGACCTCCCCGCCTTGCTTGACCGCGTGTTCAAAAGCCACACGAGCGTCCCGAACGCGAAAGCCCATGCCACAGGCGCTTGGACCATGTTCTCGACAGAACAGCGCGGCAGGAGATTGCGCTTCATAATTGGTGATGAAGTTAATATCGCCCTGACGCCAGAGCTCAACATCTTTCGATCGATGTCGTGCTATTTTTCGGAAGCCGAGCGCTAGAAATGTTGTCTCGAGAAGACCTTTCTCGGGGGCTGAGAATTCTATGAACTCAAATCCATCCAAGCCTGCGGGGTTGTCAAAAAGATCGGCCATTTCATTTCCTCATCTCTTAATTATTGATAAAACAACTATCATATTTTTGTTGTGTTAACAACTAGTGGTGTCAAAAAATAAATTTGAGTGTGCAGATAATTGTTAGCTATCGTGGTTAATCTGAATTGGCGCGCTGCGCTCGTGAAGAGAAACCAGGACTACCATCAGGCCGACGGGCAGGCTCAACAGGACTACGATTTGCCCCATGCTCCAGCCGCCACCAATTAGATAGCCACCGAATATAGGAGCGGCCACGGCGCCGAATCGACCAATCCCGATCGCTAGGCCGACCCCTGTCGCCCGCATGGTGGTGGGGTAACTCGAAGCGGCAATTGCATAAAGCCCATTATATCCAGACTGAAATGAAAACCCGATTAGGGCAATGATGGCATAATTAATAGTAATATCTTGTCCGGAGAGTAGGTTAAACGCCACCATCCCAAAGAGGGCGAGCATAAGAGCCGAGATCACCAAAAGTGGTAGTCGAATACGGAGCGTTAGCAAGCTCATAGTCATGATGCCGGCGACGCCCCCGAGGTTTAAAAGACTGAGCGCGTAAGCCCCTTCGGTGGCGGAGAAGCCACTCACTGTAAACAAATAGGGGATCCAACTCATCAATAAATACATGGTCGTCAGGCCGGCAAAAAACAAAGTCCAAAGCCGTAGATTGCGTGTCCAGTAGCGCGCAGTCAGGATTTCTAAAAAGCCAAAGCGCTTGCTGGTTTCAGACGCCGCAGGGAGGGTCTCTGGAATAAAAATGATGACCAGCAAGGCGCTTATTAAACTTGCCACTCCGCCGCCAAAAAAGAGTGCTGGCCATCCGAAACTATTGAGTATCGCGGGCGCAATGAGGCTCACAATAATGGCCCCGACGGGATAGCCCGCAATCACCAACGGAACCAAGACGTGACGTAGCTTATCGGAGGCATTCTCTGTGGCGATCGCCGTTGTGCATGACATAATAATCCCGACACCGAGACCTGTGATGACGCGCGACGCGATGATAAGGCTGAGATTAGTGCCCGATTGGCTTGTTAGGATCATGGCCAGCCCCGCGAGCGCAGCGGCGCCGGCGACGATTTTGGCGCGTCCGAGTATGTCGGCGAGGGGGCTGAGAAAAATGGCGCCTAAGGTCATGCCGAGCAGGGCGGCGCTTAAAATATAGCCGGTTGTTTCGGGGGGGAGCGCTTGTTCGCGGGCGATGAGCGGTGCCGACACAGACATGGCGATGATATCAAGACCATCCAGCAGATTGAGCAAGAAACATAAACTGAGAACAACGACCTGTCGCGCGTGCATTGTCTTTCACTCTTCCTTCTGTAGTTTTACTAAATTGGTAACTGCGCTCTCATTCGCTGGTCTTAGATAGAAGTGAGCGTATTTCTTCAGAGATCTCTATCGCTTTAAGATTGCCGTCTTCGAGTATTTTCGCGTAGACGCGGGTTGCCAATCCTTCAGTGACCAAAACGCCAGTTGTTAGATTCAGTGCTTTACACTGCCAAACAATGGTAGAGCGCGTAATATCGGAGGCTGAAATTGTCGTTTGAATTTGTTCGCCATAAGCGGCGGGGCCGACAAACTTGAAATCGATCCGTCCCATAACAAATGCGGTTCGATCTTGTTCGACCATGCGATTGACGGGGTAGCCAAGCTTGGCAAACAATTCGTGCTCAGTGTCATTAAACCAGGCCAGCATTCGCGGAAAATAAACCAGCCCGAACGGATCCGATTCGCCCCAATTGACCGTAAGGTCGCGGTGATAAGTTAGCATAAGTACCCCTCCCGATGACACACTACGAAGAGTTTATCAGTCGGGCAAGACCGCCGTGACCTCAATTTCGATGAGGGCTTCGTCCTCAACAAGGGCCGCAACCACGACCAGTGTCATAGCGGGAAAGTGATATCCCAAAATATCGCGATAGATAACGCCAATTTCTTTTTGATGTTCTGTGTAAAAGGATTTCTCTGTCACGAACCAGGTCATGCGGGTGATGTGCTCGACAATGCCGCCGGCGTCTTCGACCAAGCGCTTGATATTGTGTAATACTTGTTCAAGTTGGCCTAGAAAGTCATGAGCGGCAAATTTTTGATCGGGTAACCAACCTATTTGCCCGCCCAGAAACAAGATGCGCCCGTTGGCTAGAATAGCGTTTGCGTAGCCCTTGGGCTGTTTCCAGTCGGCGGGTTGAATTATTTGGTGAAGATTCATAATAGCACTCTCCTCATTTTCAGTATATTTAAATATGAATATTTTGTATATGAATATTTATATTTGAAATAATATGAGAATGTGTAACAGTACATTAAATGGAGGCGGCCATGCGCATAGCTTGTATTGGTGGTGGGCCCGCGGGCCTGTATCTAGCGATAAGTCTTAAGAATAAAAATCCGGCATGCGATATTGATATATTCGAACGTAATAACAGCGACGATACATTCGGCTGGGGGGTTGTGTTATCCGATGAGACACTTGCTAACCTCATGGCCAATGATGAAAAAAGCGCTGTCGCGATAAAAGAGCATTTCGCTTATTGGGACGATATCGCAGTCATTCGAAAATCCGAACGTATTGTCTCTTCGGGGCATGGTTTTTGTGGCATTGGCCGCAAAACCCTGCTGCTTTTGCTGCAGGCGCGTGCCGAAGAGCTCGGCGTAAAAATTCACTATAAATCGGAAATCGACGATATCGCCAAACTGTCGCGGAATTACGATGTGGTGGTCGCGAGTGACGGTATAAACTCAGCGACCCGTAGCCGTTTCAGCGAACATTTTAATCCTGAGATAGACCAAAGAAAATGCAAATTTATTTGGCTTGGAACACATCAAAAATTTGATGATGCCTTCACATTTATTTTTGAACAAACAGCACATGGCTGGATTTGGGCCCATGCCTATCAATTCGACCGCGATACGGCGACATTTATTGTTGAATGCGCGCCTGAAACTTGGCAGGGATTGGGTTTCGACACGATGGATCAGGCGCAGTCAATTGCGGCGTGCGAAGCGATCTTCAAAAATCATTTGGGCGGCCACAGCTTAATGTCCAATGCCAAGCATTTGCGTGGATCGGCTTGGTTAAATTTTTCGCGCGTGCTGAGTGACCAATGGTATCATGATAATATTGTTTTAATTGGTGACGCCGCGGCGACGGCTCATTTTTCGATCGGGTCGGGCACTAAGCTGGCTCTGGAAAGTTCAATATGTTTGGCTCAGAAATTATGCCAATCGAACTCGGTTCAGGAAGCTTTCGCTGCTTATGAAGAAGAGCGGAAATTAGAGGCGTTGCGATTGCAGTCAGCGGCCCGAAATTCTACCGAGTGGTTTGAGCATATCGAACGATATATCGACCTTGACCTCGTTCAATTTAATTATGCGTTGCTAACGCGTTCTCAACGAATTAGTCACGAGAACCTACGTCTACGTGACAAGTTTTGGTTGGAGAGCGCAGAGCAATGGTTTCAGATGAGCGCAGGCGCTCAGCATCTCGACCGCGCCCCAATGTTTGCGCCTTATCGATTGCGTGATATGTCATTAGCCAATCGCATCGCTCTGGCGCCGATGGCTCAATATAAGGCTATCGACGGTTGTCCTACCGATTGGCATCTCGTTCACTATGGGGAACGTGCCAAGGGTGGCGCTGGACTAATTTATTCCGAAATGACCTGTGTCAGTGCCGAAGCCCGTATCACACCCGCATGTCCTGGACTTTACACCGATGACCATGTTGCGGCATGGCGACGGATTTGTGATTTTGTCCACAGTGAGACGGACGCAAAAATGTGTTGTCAGCTTGGGCATTCTGGACGAAAAGGTTCCACGCAAATCGGTTGGGAAGAAATGGACGCTCCGCTTCGCGACGGCAATTGGCCGCTTTTATCGGCGTCCGCTATTCCTTGGTCAGAAAATAATCAAGTGCCCCGTGCAATGACAAGAGAAGATATGGATGAGGTTCGTGCCGCTTTTGTGGCCGCCGCGAAGCGCGCTGAGCTAGCAGGCTTTGATATGCTAGAGCTTCATGCGGCGCATGGTTATTTACTGTCATCCTTTTTGTCACCCATTTCCAATCGGCGCGATGATGATTATGGCGGCAGTCTGGAACGTCGTCTGCGATATCCCCTCGAGGTCTTTACCGCGATGCGCGAGATGTGGCCAAGCAGCAAGCCCATGTCGGTTCGCATATCGGCCAATGACTGGGTTGCTGATGGGCTGACGGGGGAAGATGCGGTTCTTATTGCGCAAGCCTTTTATGAAAAAGGGGTTGATATTGTGAATGTCTCTGCTGGGCAAACGTCGGTCGACGCCCAGCCGGTTTATGGGCGTATGTTTCAAACGCCGTTTTCAGATCAAATTCGCAACCTTCTACACCGTCCAACAATGACTGCGGGCAATATTTATGAGGCCGATCATGTCAATTCTATTTTATTAGCTGGTCGCGCGGATCTTGTTTGCCTCGGTCGTCCGCATCTTGCGGACCCTTATTGGACACTGCATCAAGGTGTCGAGCAACAAGACCAATATATTTCATGGCCAAAACCGTATCGCCCAGGCGGAGAGCAATTAAATCGCCTGGCGAGCCGAGCCGAGTAGTGGGGTAGGCGTGTTAACGGGTAAAACAATTTTAATCACGGGCGGTAGCTCGGGCCTAGGTCGACATATGGCGGAATTTTTTTCGTCGCACAACCGTGTGATCGTAACGGGGCGCGATACCGCGAGATTATCCGATGCGGAAAATCAACTGGGTGTCGAGACGTTAAATGTCGATGTGCGCGATTATCAGGCAATGGTAGATGCAATCGCTTCCGTCGGCAAAATTGATATCACCATCGCCAATGCTGGCATTTCGCCCTCGGCAAAATTCATTCAAACCAGCCCAGACATGTGGCACGACGTTGTCGCGACCAACTTGACAGGGGTCTATAATTGTTTTCGAGCAGCCTTAATGAGTATGGACGTAAAGCAATCTGGTCGCCTGATCGCCGTTGCGTCGACGGCAGGCCTGAAAGCCTACCCTTATGTCGCCGCCTATTGCGCTGCTAAGCACGGGGTAATTGGGCTAGTTAAATCTCTGGCTTTGGAATTGGCGACAACATCGGTGACGGTGAATGCAGTATGTCCTGGGTTTATGGATACGGAAATGACGCAGCAAAATATTGACCGCGTGACCGCCAAAACGGGTCGATCTGTTGATGAAACGCGCGCTATTTATGCCGCGCAAAATCCGCAAAAAAAGCTTATTCCCGTAGCGGATGTGACGGCCTGTATCGATTGGCTCTGCGCGCCAGCCAGCGCCAGTGTTAATGGCCAAGCCATTACGCTAAGTGGCGGCGAGGTATAAGGCACTATGGGCACCAAATCTAAAGATCGTTTGCGCGCATGGCTTAAAATTCTGGGAGTTTCGCGTGCTCTGGAGTCCGTTGTCCGTTTGGGGTTACGCGATCACGGAACGACTTTGGCCCGGTTTGACGTTATGTCTGTTCTAGATCGCTATCGCGATGGATTAATTATGAGCCAAGTGTCGGCGAAGCTCCGTATTTCAAATGGCAATGTTACGGGTATTATTGATCGTTTGGTTGGCGATGGTCTAGTCTATCGCGATGAGCGCGATGGTGATCGTCGTGCGACCATTGTTAAGCTAACGCCTGAGGGCCAGCGGCGTTTTGCAGTAATGGCGCAAGCTCACGAAGCTTGGATTGATAACAGCCTCTCCAGTTTGTCGCGTGAAGATGTCAATGACCTAAAGAGAATTCTCGCGAAAATCATATCTGCTAATGAAACAGGATCATCCCTATGAAAATCTCTACACTTACACCACAGCATTTTTCTCTTTCGGTTGAAAAACAGATTGCTCATGTCAAGCTTTCCCGTCCCGAACGAAAAAATCCCCTGACATTCGACAGCTATGCAGAGTTGCGTGACCTTTTTCGCGCCCTGCCTTATGCAGATGATGTTGACGTCGTGGTATTTGGCAGCAACCAAGGAAATTTTTGCTCAGGCGGTGATGTTCACGACATCATTGGTCCCCTAACGGGGATGAGTATGAAAGAGCTTCTGGCTTTCACCCGCATGACAGGAGATCTTGTCAAAGCCATGCTAAATTGTGGCCGGCCGATTATCGCCGCGGTGGATGGCATTTGCGCGGGTGCTGGCGCTATTATTGCTATGGCCTCCGATATTAGATTTGCCACGCCGCAGACCAAAACTGCGTTTTTGTTTACGCGCGTGGGATTGGCGGGTTGTGATATGGGGGCTTGCGCGATTTTGCCCCGTATCATTGGCCAAGGGCGCGCCGCTGACCTGTTATATTCCGGTCGAACAATGTCTGCTCAGGAAGGCGCTGATTGGGGGTTCTATAACGAATTATGTCAGCCTGATGCGCTTGAGGAAAAAGCCCTGACCTATGCTAGCATGCTTGCTAACGGCCCCTGTTTTGCACATGGCATGACGAAAACCCAGTTGAATGTTGAATGGTCAATGTCGCTCGAACAGGCCATCGAGGCAGAAGCACAGGCTCAGGCTATTTGCATGCAAACGGAAGATTTTAACCGCGCCTATAATGCGTTTGTGAATAAGCAAAAACCCGAATTCAAGGGCGATTAAACCAATATAAGGATCTTGATTTTGGTCTTGACGCTATCAACTGGCGAAACGGCTAGCGCGCCGCGTTTCGCTGGGCGTCGTGCCAAAATGCCTTTTATAGGCATTGGTGAAATTGCTAGAAAACTCATATCCAACTTCAAAGGCAATTTGGGTTACAGAAGCTTCTGTGCGGGTAAGCAAATAGTGCGCCCGTTCCATCCGTAAGTTACGAAGATATTCATTAATCGTTTGATCAAACATAAGTTTAAAGCCGGCCATTAATTTTGTTTCGTTAATGCCGACAAGCCGCGCCAACTCATAAATGCGTGGTGGGCTCTCTATATTTTCTGAGACGATATTGCGCGCCCGTTCAATTCGAGCCCGATCAGATGACTTAAGTGGTTTCGCGACCGCGCGCTGGCTTTTGAGCAGTAGGTCAATGCAATCAATCAAAATTTCTTCGGCGCGGGCACGGCGATAGCTGATTTCGAGTTCGGGTAGTACGTTTGGTGAAAATATTGCGCGTGCTGCCGCAACCAATTCGGGCGAGCGCGGCAGTTGCGCGTAAAAAATACCTTCGCTAAAGACATCAAGAAGCGAAGGAAATTGTCCTGCTAAATCTGGGACAAGAAAATCAAGATAAGCAGGTGTGGCCAGAAGGGTGATGGCTTGCTCATGTTGACCGCACTCAAAGCTCTCATATTTCCGAATGCCGGGTTGTTGAAACAAAACGCCTGCGCTGAGTTCCGACATCTCTATGTTTCTCGGGGTGTCAACTCCCTCGAAAAATATTCTGCCTGTTCCCGCAAAACGAAAATGGAATTTAACGACGGAGCCAATTTCAACGGGGAATATAACATCGTTGGTAAAAATGACGTCGCTTCGCACTAATTGCAGACCTTCATCCAGTTCGATGATTTCGCGCGAGCCTTGCACGGCGGGGTCGTGCGAAATGAACACGCTCTTTTTCGGCGTAGTGCTTTGCGGGCTTGCAACCCACGACATTGCGTCTACGATTTCCGGAACAAATGCTCCCATGTTGGTCACCTAACACTTTAAACAATTAAAGGCTAAGAATTATTAGTTGAATTGTCAACTAATTGCATGGCTGCGATTTAAGTTTGTTTTTTACCTGGAAAGCCGCAAAAAACCCCTGCCGGGTCGTAATTATGACGAAGTTGTTCAATACGATCGAACGATCTCTCCGAGAAACAGCTAGCTAGTTTCTCGGGGTAGGTAAACGCATCCAACTCATTAACATATCGTCCCCGCGCAAACCCATCGAGATGGGCGGCGGCTTGGCGGGCCCAATTCCGATTTGCGTCATCGTCTTTTGGCGTGTCCCAAACGGTATATATGCCAATAAAAGATTGCCCATAAACGGAAAAGGCCGCGTCTTCCCTTTTTTGCACGCCATGCCGAGGAGAGGCCAGAATATGTGTTTTATGGTGCGGGGTTTCAATAAAGGCGGGGATCAGCTCTTCGAGTGCTGGTGACAGACGATCTGTCCAAATGGTCTCGACATTATAGCGTCCAAAGCCAAGCCCCAAATTTGGATCGACACTGCCGATCAAGACATCATTCATATGAGTTGGTTTTATCGGAACGTCGAAGAGGCGTCCGGTTGGTGCCGGCGTCGCGGCCAGGATCTTCTGCACTGTTTTCGCTCGGTCGTCATCGCTAGCGAAAATGGCAAGTCGGGCGAAACACATTTTTTTATCAATTGGCCGTGGACCCACAAGTGGAGGGGGACGAGATGTGAACATCATCATTAGTTCGACATCGCTCGGGCATGTTTGCGAGAGTTGCGTCAACCAAGTTGCAACCTCACCGGCGGCCTCTAACGGATAGAAATAATATTGTTCAGAGATTGCTTGCGGTGCATCAAAAAGTTGTAACTTATAGGCTAAAACAGCTCCAAAGAATCCTGTTCCAGCTCCCCTAACTGCCCAAAATATATCGGCGTTTTTTTGTGCGTCGGCTTCAACAATGTCGCCATTCGCAAGCATAACTCTGACCGCGACGACCGTATGGCAACCCATGCCGCCCCAATTATCGCCATTGATGCCGATTCCACCCCCCAGCAAATATCCTCCCATCGGAACCGAAGCACAATGGGCATAGGGAAAAGATAGGCCAATGGGCTCGAAGACTTGCGCCATACGCCACGACCATGCTGCCGGCCCAACCCAGGCCGTTTTTTCTTCGCGGTTTACGTCGATGTTAGAGAAATGGGCAAGATCGAGAACGAGACTATCCTGTCGAAGAAACGAATTTGCTACATTATGACCACCCGATCGGCAGACAACCTTATGGCCTTCATCACTTGCAAATGCTATGGCGCGTTGCGCTGAGATGAGATCGCGCGGACGGGCGATTACAGCGGGGTATCGCTCGGCGGCGTTCATTTGCCAAGCAAGACCTGAACGCCATTGATTATATGCGCCGTCGGAGCGGGCAATAATGTCGCCATTAAAAGAGGATTTGAGACGCGAAACAGGGTCGCTCATCTTGCCACAAGCAGAAATTCCGTTCGCTAGTCCTGCGCCGGCTAATGTTAAGAAAACTCTACGATCCATATCTTTTCCTCTTTGCTAGCTTAAATAATTTTATCCGACAGGCCAACTCACGGAGTTGGGTTCGTGCTTTGCAATAAAAAAATTCTTGCCGCGCATAAACCTAATGTATCGTAAACTCTACTCTGTATGTATTGGGGGGGAGACTAATGCGTGATATATCTACTGCTCGGCTAATTGCTTATGCTTTACCATCCGTGCCTTTATCGATGCTCGGAATGATGATTGTCGTCTATATGCCGCAATTTTATGCCGCTGAAATAGGATTGGAATTGGCGGCTTTGGGGGGGATTTTTTTCCTGGCGCGGCTGTGGGACGCGGTAATTGATCCCGTGATTGGTAATTGGTCGGACCGAACGCGGACGAAATGGGGGCGACGTAAACCATGGGTTGCCTGCGGCTTACCATTTCTGCTGCTCAGTTTTTGGTATTTCACAATGCCGCCTGCGAATAGCGGGCTAAGTTATCTCTTGTTAGTGACCTTTTGTTTTTATATCGCCTACACTTTGGTGAACATACCATATC
>JAYQUO010000009.1:0-67308 GCA_038147995.1 Rhodobiaceae bacterium
ACCGTATGGAAGCCCAGGTTCGCGGTCTTCAAATGGCAATCAAAAATGCCAATGACGGCATTTCGCTAACGCAAACTGCGGAAGGCGCAATGCAAGAAATCAGCAATATTCTGCAGCGTATGCGTGAATTGTCACTGCAAGCAGCTAATGATGCGAACAACGACACTGACCGTGCGTTTTTGCAAGCAGAAGTCGCTCAATTGTCGGAAGAAATTGATCGCATTGCTGAAACTACGCAGTTCAACTCGCGAAATGTTTTGGACGGTACTTATAGCGGTATGCAATTCCAAATTGGTTCCAATGCAGGTCAAACTGTAGGGATCGATATTGGTAGCATGGCGTCAAGCGTTCTTGGCGTTGCGTCCGTATCGTCTTCGTCCAGCAGTTCATCAGTCTCCAGCTATCAAAATGTAGCTGGCGTTTCTGCAACGGGCACAGCCGCTGAAGCCACTGTTATGGAACTTGCGTTCCCTGATGATGGCACTTTGGCTCTGACCATTGCCGATACGACAAATGGTTTGAGCTCGGCCTTAACGGGTAAAACCATTGAATTGGATAATCCTGCTGTCATGAGCACGTTTATCTCTGATGTTCAAAAAGCTCTGGCGGAAGCTGCCGCTGATACAAGCGTTACAGGGAATTCATCGCTGACGACATTGACGTCAGCTGGTGTGGTGCAAGGTCTCGATCTCACAGATACCGACAATTATGACTTGGTGAAATTCGCCATTCAGGTTGGCACTGGCCCTGCGCAGAACATCAACCTTCTGCAGCGTTTGGTTGACACAGGCTCGATCAACTCGATCAATGGAGATGAAGTTCGCACGGCTCTGGAAAATGAGTTGCAAGCCCTGTATGACGACTCGCTGACAGTCACGATCGCGTCACAAGAACTGGTGATCACCGATGCCAAAGGTCGCGCTATTTCTGTGACCCAAGGTAACGGCACTGGCTTCTTGTTCGGGACTGATGCCACAAACGCTGATGCCCCGATCTCTACTGTTGCCTCGACTGCCAATGCAATCGAAGCCAGCATGGACGGCAATGTTCTGCGTTTGACACACACGCAAGGTGGTAAAATTTCGTTGAGCGGCTTTGCGCTGACAAGCACTGAAAAAGGTGCGTCGACGGAATATGCGACCCTCAACATCCTCGATAATGATCACGCCAACCAGCGCGATCCTATCGTTCTTGCTGCAACGGCGATCAGCTCGCCAACCGCAACAGCGCGTGGTGTTGTTGACCCAACCATTTTGGAAGTTGCTCTGTCTGATACCTTCTTCGACGGTTCAACCGCGACTTACGCTTTCGAAATCCACGATGGCGACGGCAACACGATCATGGACGTTAACACTGACTTCCATGACACGGTTGACGATGACACCATCCTGGCTGCATTGCGTGCCGCAATTCAAACTGGCTATGATGATATCGAAGTGACCTACAACAGCGGTACCATTCGTATCACCAGTGACGACGGGCGCCACATGGCTGTTACAGCTTACAGCTCGAGCGTTGGTTCGGCCCGCGTCTCTGACGGTTCGGTTGGATCGCCGGTTGATGTGATGGCTTCTGATACAAATTATCGTTCAGAAACCCGCGTCGGTCTTGGGACTGCTATGGGCGGTGCTGGCCTGTCAAAAATCACTTTGGCCTTTAACTTCCTAAATGACGGATTGGTTGCTGCTAAGACCTTCACCCTGTCATTGACGACAGCTAATTTGGCAAGCGGTTCAGCGTTGGCCACAGCCCTTCAAACCAAGCTGCAAAGCACTATTTCGGCTATGACAGTTAATTTTGAAGGTACCAACTTAGGTGTATATGGAAATGCTGGTAAAGGTAAAATAACAGTCGCTTATCTGTCTGATACGGATGAAATTGCGATCCGTGATTCCGATGGTCGTGCCTTTAGCTTTGGTATTAAGGTCGGTGGTAACTACCAAAATACCGGTCTGGTGCTCGACGTTGATACGGTCAGTGCGACTGCCAATAACAATTACGTCCAGAAAACCGCATCCACGGTTATCCAAGGCGACGTAAAAGTTATTACGCAAGCCACTATGGCCTTCAACCAAGACCAAGCCCTCGGCGTTAAGTTCTCGCTTGATGGCGTTGCCCTGAATGCGGCCTCGACTGACTTCATCTTTGGCGTTACGACCTTTGCAGGTAGCACGCTGGAGACCCGTCTCGATGCCCTGATGGTCAGCCTGAACGGTGGTGAATATGGTGAACCTTACAGCTACGTCTTTGACGAAGCCAACCGGGCCATCACCTTCATCCAGTCGGATGCACGCGAAATCGCTCTTTCGGGCTTTGTCAGCTCTGAGGACACGTTGGCAGCCAGCTGGACACCATTTGCGGGTCAAGGAGCTGCAGTAACGCTCGAATATCTCGAAGCAACCACTGCCGCGTCTGCAACGGGTGTTGCAGCGGTTTCAACGCAAGCCACTCTGACCCTCGGTGGGGATGATGTCTACAGCATGGTGATCAGCAATGGTACGTCTGACTACACACTGGCGAGCGCTGTTCTGGATATTTCAGACAGCAATTCACGGACGGCTTTTGCCGCATCGTTGAATGCAGCTCTGCTGGGGTCAGGTATCGATGCAGCCGTCAACAGCGCCGGTCAGGTCTCTCTGACAAGCCGGAGCGGTGGCGACATCACGCTGAAAAGCTTCAGCTCTGTTCTTGGCTCAAAAGGCACCTTCACGCCTGCTTCGGGCCAAGGTGACAGCTATGTTGCTAGCGGTTCGGGTGCGATCAATGGTCGTGTCGCCGTCTCTTCCAGCTCGTCTGCTGCGAGCGGATCTGGTGGTGCCGTCGCCCAAATCGACATCAGTTCGCAAGATGGTGCGAATGACGCGGTCTCTGTCATCGACAGTGCAATCGCCTACATTCTGAGCCAGCGGTCGAACCTCGGTGCGATTGAAAATCGCCTTGGTCACACGATCGACAACCTGTCGAACATCGTTGTGAACACCGAAGCTGCCAAGTCACGCATCCTGGATGCCGACTTCAGCGCCGAAACATCGAAGTTGACCAAGTTGCAAATCCTGCAACAAGCGGCGACTGCGATGCTGGCACAAGCCAACCAGTCGAAGCAGACAGTTCTGTCTTTGCTGCAAGGCTAAGTTAGGCTTTAGCTTAAGAAAACGGAAAGGGCGTCCCTCGGGACGCCTTTTCTATTTTTGGCCGAGGAACATGAAGAATGAACGCAAATAAGCCGCTGCATTCTCGATCACGGCCTGCTTTGGTTCATTCAGGGTGCGCCCAAAGACGTGGGAATTCGGGTGTACTGGCTGGGTAAAAACATTTTTTCTGTCGCGGCCGAAGAACCAATATCCACCCTTGAGCCCGAGCACGATGGTGGGCTTGCCCAAGCCACCCGAAATATTCTGCACGGCGGTGCCGACGGTCACGACAAAATCAAGATTGTCGATAAAAGCTGCTGTGCCCGCGATGTCGTCAAACTGGTCGAGATGGGGATGGCGGTAGACCCGAATGCCGTGCTTGCCGAATAAAGCGTCACGCTCTTCGACGTCGCTATCATATTGTAGGCTCACAAACTCGGCATCGACCGAACTTAACATTGGCACAAGGTCCTCAAGTTCATAGTAATGCTTGCTTCTAACGCCATCAGTGCGCCGGCTACGCCAGCTGATCCCGATTTTGGGCTTCCGCGACAGACCAGCTAACCATTGACCATAAGTGGCTTTCAGCGTTGCATCGGGTTCCAGATAGCGACTGGCTTGACGATCAAAATCACTATCTTGGTGACGGTACATGGGCATCAAGCTGCCAATGGGAATTTGGTGCTGATAATCTTCGTTTGAGCTGACATAGTCCTTATTATAGCGCGGCGTCCGTATCTCGGCCTCTGGGAAAGAGGTTTGAAACAATGCAACGAGCTTGGGATCAACCTCGAGAATGAGCTGGTTTTGCGCAATCGGCAATTCGGATAGGAGCGAAGCATAGGCGATCACGTCTCCCACACCTTGTTCGCGCCACACCATAAGTTTCTCGTCTGCGGGAAGGGTTTGACCTTGCCAAAGCGCTGCGCTGGCGAATTGCCGCGGTTCAGTGGTGTTGATGGCGACCTCGAAACGCAATCCAAATGCCTCAAAACCAGACTTGATATTTCCGCAAGATAAATCCAACAGCCCGATATTCCAGAGAGCTTTTGGGATTTTGGTGTTCATGGCGCGAGCCTGATCGAGCAAGGTCTTGCAGCGATCAATATCGCCGCGGCTTCTATAAATGCTCGCTTCGGTAATTTTGAGAAGCGGATACCCTTCTACAATAGCGCGATTGTCCTCGATAACAGTCAGCGCATCATCGGAGCGCCCCATTTCCCATAAAGCTTGGGTCAGGAGATGGATGGCGAAATCCGCCTTGGGGTTTCCTTCGAGATAGGTTCGTGCTTCGGTTTCAAGCAATTCGAAGTCACCTTGCAAGTAGTAAACATTTAACGCGAGTTGGAATATGAAAATATCATCCGGTAATTCAGCGCGCCCTGTTTCAACAACGCTCCGCGCAAAGTCGTATTTGTCACCTTTAATCAGCAAGCTCACATAGGCTTGATAGGCGTCGGAATATTTCGGGTTTCGCTCGAGCAGCTGACGATAAATCTTTTCTGCCGTTAAATAATCAAGTATTTCGGTGTAAAGCTGCGCGATCGCCATTTCGCTCGCCGCATCGGCGTGTGATTTGCCGCCGCGCATAAAGGATACCGCATAGTCGCGACGGCCTTGCTCCCAGAGAATTTTACCCTGTAGAAGGTCAAGCGCACGGGCGTCAAACAGCTTTTTCTTGCGCGCCAAATCGATATGTTTTTGCGCTTGCTTAAAATCATGCGCGCGCAAATGGGCGGTCGCCAACGCCACATGTAATTGCTTGAGCTCTGGTCGGATCGACATCAATTTCTCAAGCGTTACGATGGTTTGTTCAGGATCATCCGTGGTTGCTTGGATCAAGCAACTGTCGACGAGATCCTTATCCGATATGGCTTGCATGGCCTCTCCTATCATGCCGATATAACGGCACACTGCTTGCAAAGCTTGTGCCAGCCTCGCTCGACCGGCACCAAAGCAGGGGTATTTTTCCGATAACCGCATGTCAGGCTTGGCATAGGTTTTGCAGTCTCCAAGCGTAATTCAGGAGGCTCTCTATGATCATTTGCAATCAGTTTTCTGGCAAAGTCATCGCCGTCACCGGCGGCACTGGCTCATTTGGCCGCGCCTTTGTGCGCAAGCTTTTACGTGAGTTTAATCCGAAAAAGGTCGTCATTATCTCACGCGATGAGCTTAAGCAGTTTGAAATGCAACAAGAAATGCCAGATCCGCGCTTGCGCTTCTTAATCGGTGATGTCCGAGATGCTGAGCGGATGGTGATGGCCCTGCGTGGTGTCGATTATTTGGTGCATGCAGCTGCCTTGAAACAAGTCCCCGCCGCCGAATATAACCCGCAGGAATGCGTTAAAACCAATATTGTGGGCGCCAACAATGTGATCTCGGCAGCGCTGGCGAATGATGTCGACAAAGTGATTGCCCTGTCGACAGATAAAGCGAGTTCGCCCATTAATCTTTATGGCGCTACCAAGCTTGTCTCGGATAAGCTTTTTACAGCCGCGAATAATATGCGCGGTGATCGACAAACCAAATTTTCAGTCGTGCGCTATGGTAATGTCGCTTGTTCGCGTGGTTCGGTCATCCCGTTCTTTGAAAAACTACGCAGTGAAGGCGCCAAGACCTTGCCGATCACGCATCCTGATATGACGCGTTTCCTGATCACACTCGAAGAAGGGGTCGATCTGGTGCTGCGGAGCTTCAGCCGCATGTATGGTGGCGAAATTTATGTGCCGAAACTGCCGAGTGTTAAAATCACCGATGTCGCGGCCGTCATGCTTCCTGGACGTAAACACAATATCATCGGTGTCCGACCAGGCGAAAAAATGCATGAAGAAATGATCCCGCTGGAGCTGGCGAGCGATGCCATTGAGTTTGCCGATTACTTTACCATCCGCCCAGCCATTCGGTTTTTCGGCGCTGAGATTGATTATACGGTCTCGGCGGTCGGCGAAGTTGGCGTGCATGTGGCGAGCGATTTTTCCTACCAATCGGGCACCAATACCTGGTATTTGACCCGTGCCGAAATTGCCAATCTGTTGGGTGAGCTTGGGGTTGCTGCATGAAATTCTACGCCCGACAATCAATTGATGCGGGCGATGTAAAAGCCGTTACCGAGGCCCTGACGTCGGATTTCTTGACGCAAGGCCCTGCGGTTGAGCAATTTGAGCAGGCCCTAGCAGATTATACGGGGGCGGCACAGGTGTTAGCGGTGAACAGCGCGACGTCGGCCCTGATCCTCGCCTATCAGGCCGTTTTAACTCTGCGCGATAACGCGACGCCGGTCGTATGGGTGCCGGCGAATACTTTTGTTGCGACGGCGAATGCTGCTGTTTTGATAGGCGCCGATGTCGATTTCGTAGACATTGATATCGCGACAGGAAATATCGACCTCAACACCTTGGAAGCGCGTTTGATGAGCGCAACACAGCTTCCCGATATTGTGGTGCCGGTTCATTTTGCCGGCCTAGCGGTTGATATGAAAAAATTGCGGTATCTAGCTGATCGGTTTGGCTTTGCCATTGTCGAGGACGCATCGCACGCGCTTGGTGGACATTATGACAGTGCGCCACTTTGTCGGGCGCAGTTTTCGGATGCCGCGGTAACAAGTTTTCACGCCGTCAAGTCAATTGCGACGGGCGAAGGCGGTGCCGTCTTCACCCAAGATCCGCATATTGCTGATCTTTGTCGTTCGCTACGGAGCCATGGCGTTACCCGCGACAAGAAAACGTTTTTCACGGCATCTCAGGCGCCTTGGTATTACGAACAGCATGGTTTCGGATTCAATTTTCGCTTGTCAGATGTGCAGGCCGCGCTCGGTCATTCGCAGTTGCAGCGCCTCGACCGCTTTCGCGCGCATAAAGCGGCGCTTGCCAATGCCTATCGTCAGGGGTTGTCGCACGAGCACTTTTACACCGTTGGCGGGACACAAGACGGCTCTGCCTTTCATTTGTTCCCGATCCTGCTGCCAGAATATGTTAGTGAGCCGATGAAAATTGAGCTTTATGAAGCGCTTCGGGCGGCTGGTTACCAATTCAATGTGCATTACTATCCGGTTAATGAGCAACCCAGCTATGCGGCGTTTAAAGGGCAATGTCCCAATGCTTTTCGCTTTTACCAACGCGAAGTCAGTTTGCCCCTGCATATGCAAATCTCGGTCGCAGATGTGGCTAATATTTGCGCCGTTTTAAACACTTGGATGCTTGAACGGGCGGCGTGATGCGAACGGCTGTCATTATCCCGGCGCGCTATGGGAGCAAACGCATTCCGCATAAGAATTTTCGTCCCTTTCTGGGGCGGCCTATTTTATATCGCGTGCTGGACCAATTGATCGACGCGGCTTGTTTCGAAGGTATTTTCGTAAATTCGGATGCGCCCGCGGCGCATTTATCTGAATTGCCGAAGGGGGCCGAGTTGATTGCGCGAGAGGCGAGCCTGGCCGATGATCACACCCCCATTAAAGATGTTGTTCAAAACAGCATCCAGCAACTTGAAGCCAGCGGCCGGCACTTTGATCTCTATGCGCTGGTTTACGCAACCGCTGTATTGGTCCCAGCCAATTATTATGCGCAAGCGCATCAACAAGCCTTGCAACTGGATGGACATTATTTGCTATCTGTTACTGATTATGGTCACCCGATCCAGCGCGCTTTCGAGCTCGCCCCAGACGGCCATTTGCAGCCTGCTGGGAATTTTTCCAGCAAGCAGCGGACGCAAGATTTTTCCCAATTTTACCATGATGCGGCTGCTTTTTGTTTTGGTGCACGGGATTTGTGGTTTGCCGATGCGCCTATTATTGGCCCAGCAACCGTCGGCTTTAAACTCCCGCGCACCAGCGCTTGGGATATTGATACGCAAGAGGATTGGGAAATCTGCGAGGCTATTTTTGCTCGCCAAATGGCTCGCTAATATCTGTGTGATCAAGCGCCAAAGGATCCCCGAAAGCGATATCTTTCTGGCAGGTTCGGCCGATTAATGTCTCAAAATAGCGTGGTGCCAGACCAAAGCCTGGACGAATACGTTTAATATTATCATGCGAAAAGACTTCACCAGCGCGGATGTCACGACTGGCATAGATCGAGCGACGGAATTTAATATTGGCCGCCTCGGTTGCACTGCAAGAAATTGTCCCGTCGCCCATCGCCTTGGCGGCTTGGCGACATTGAATAACCAGATCCTTCAGTTCATGCGGCTCTAATGAAAAAGCAGCGTCAGGGCCGCCATCGGCGCGCGCCAGTGTTATATGTTTTTCAATGACTTTCGCACCCAATGCCGTTGCCATGACCGCGGCCGTGGTCCCCAGACTGTGATCGGATAAACCGATACGATCCCCGAAAGCGTTTTGCAGGGTTTTGATCGCGGCAATATTAATCTCCTCTACTGGCGTCGGATAGCCGCTGACGCAATGCAGGAGATAAAGCTGTTTGGCACCATTCGCCTCGGCATGCTTAACGGCTTGCTCAATTTCGGAAATGGAAGCGAGCCCCGTTGACATAATGATGGGTTTGCCTGTGCGGGCGACTTTTCCGATCAAAGGTAGGTCAAGAAGTTCAAATGACGCGATCTTGTAAAATGGGCAGGCGAGTGTCTCGAGAAAATTAACTGCAGCCTCATCAAATGGCGTGCTGATGCAGTCTATTCCGAGGGTTTTCGCATGGTCAAAAAGCGGTGCGTGCCAGTCCAGCGGCGTGTGGGCTTCCTCATACAAATCCCACAAAGTACGACCATCCCAAAGACCGCCTGAAATACGAAAGTCGTCCTTATCGCTGTCGAGCGTCATGCTGGCGGCTGTATATGTTTGCAATTTTACGCAGTCAGCGCCGGCGTCGGCAGCGACGCTGATCAAGGCTTTGGCGCGTTCAAGGTCGCCATTATGATTGCCCGAAATTTCGGCAATGATATAGGGCGATGCGGTGTCACTAATCATGGCTTTTGCCGGTTAACTGCTTGGCGAGAGCAGAAATATTAGCGTCTTCGAGATAGATATTTGAGAGAATATCGGCCGCCTCCTGCGGTGCATGGGTGAAGGCAAGCCGCAAAATATCCATCCAGTTTTTATTGTTGCGTGACCGAATGGCTTCAATTTCGTCGATGATCTCTAAGGCGGTTTTCATGGGCTTTTTTTCCTAGATGCTACGCTCGCCGCGAATTAAAAAATTGTCACGCCAGAGACGGAAATCACAAGCGGCAAAGATTTTCTGACTGGCGATATTGGTTGGTTTTATCGTGGCCGAGAAGTGGTCCGCCCGATACGGGTTTTGCTCGAGGCCGCCGCGCAAAAGGGGCTCGCCGAAGCCAGCGCCGCGCGCATCTGGTGAAATAATGATGCTGACCTCGACCCGATCATCTTCGGGGATATGGTCGAGACGAACCATACCGATCTCAGTTTGTCCGAACGACCCAATAAAAATACGCCGGTTGGGGTTATCAAGCGTTTGGTTGTACCAATCATGATGCTTGTCGGGATCGAGTATTGCGTCATCGAGGGAGGCTGCGCGCGTGTCAGGATCATTGCGCCAGTCAAATAAAATACTGCAGTCGCCGGCGCGTGCAGGTCGAAGTGATAGAGATCCTGTCATGCGTAAAATTCCTTCTCGCCTCTGCGAGTATCCAAGTTCCGTGCCATAAGGGCCTCAAAAAAATAAATATTTTCGCTAAAACCGCGCTGCCAGGGTCGTTGTTATGATGGAGGGTAGGGTAGAGACAAAAGTTCGCATCCGCGCCAAGACACGTTGTGTCGCGGTATTGAAAGGGAGATCAATGGCGACAGATATCTCAACCCTGAATGCGTCACACTTATCGACGTATTTTGTCGACAAGCTGACGTCAGCCGCTGACACGCCAGCGGCACAACTTGCTCAGGGCACTCAAGACAGCGTTGACCGCTTTCTGTCCGCATCTGAGGGGTCGCGCTTTCTCTTGTTGAAGCAAAATATCGATGCGCAAAGCATTATCTATTCAGCAGTTGAACTGCAGGCCTCGGTTCTCGCAGATCTCGATAATTTGATTAACGATGTTTTGAATTTGGAGACCAATCTCCAAGAGGTAAGCCTGTCAGAGGCCGCGCGCCTTGATATTGCCCTAACCATCGATCAGCGCAAGGCGGCTATTAATGAGGTGATTGCGCAATCATACCATCGCGCGGATCTTAATCTGTCGGGTTTCCATGGCGCGACCGATAAGCCGTTAACAGGGCTTTTGCCCGATACCGTTTCTGTCGAAAGCTTGGGTGTCGACCAAGCAGAATTACTTGCGCTTGAAGTCGATTTTGCAGCGATTTTCGAAAACATGCACTTCGCGCCTGAATGCCCTGTCTGTTCTGCTCAGAACTTAGATACGGGCCAGGCAGCGCTGAGCGCGTCATTGGGTGACGATATTGCTTCGTCAGAGGCTATTGCATCGACCTATACGACCAATAATACGGGCACAGCGAGCTCAGGGTCATTCGCGACCAATTATATCGAGGCGCTGAATGCCGGCGTGAAGTGGGACATTGATACTGCGGCTGGAGAAACGCTGACATATTCCTTTTACAAGGGCGATGCCGTGACGCCTTATGCCTATAATTTGTCAGCCAGTTATAATGATAATACACCAGTCCCGCTCTCCAATGGAGATGCTGGAAATGATCAAAAAGTACGCGATGCTTTTGCGAAATGGGATGCTGTGATCGGGATCAATCTCGAGGAGGTGACCGAAACGGCTGGCTCGGATGTTGTCGGCGAGATGCGGGTTGCTTTTGTCACCGATCGTGACGGCGGTGGCGCGGGTACATTTGCCTTTGCCTATTATCCCAATTCAGGTGCCTCGGGAGGGGACGTCTGGTTTGATATGGCGGATACCACGGTCATGGCTGGCGAATATACTTTCGATTATTTCGCAACGATCCATGAAATGGGGCATGCGATCGGCCTCGCACATCCCTTTGCCGGTGCAAGCCCGTTTGTTGCTAAGCCCGAATTGGCTGGCACCGAGCATTACAGTCGTAACACCGTCATGTCGTATAATTTTGACGACCGTAATGGCTATTTCGATGTTAGTACGCTGGCGTCAGGCTATAGCTATTCGAATTGGAAACACGTCTACCCCGTTACGCCTATGATTTACGATATTGCCTATGGCGAAGAACTCTACGGCGCTGAGACAACCACCAATACGGGTAGCACGAGCTACAGTTTTGCCGTCAATCCCGTCACATTGGAGACGATTTACGACTCGGGCGGGGAGGACACGCTCGATGCCTCCAATCAAACACGCCAAAATATCATTGATCTCACGCCCGGTAGTTTTTCATCGATCGGTCTGCTCGCAGACCGCGGAGCGGCGCAAGCCTATTATGAGGGGCTTGGCATTTCCTCCAGTGCCGTCAGCGGATGGTTTGGTGTTTTCGATGCGACGGCAAGCTCGATGATGACGGCAAATACGGGTGATTTCACCGATGGCGTGTATCGCGGACAAGATAACGTGGCGATTGCCTTCTCTACCACGATAGAGCATGCCAAGGGCGGCTCGGGTAATGACCAAATCACCGGCAATGACGCGGCCAATCGCTTAGAGGGCAATGCTGGTGATGATGAGATCTCGGGCGGTCGCGGTAATGATATTATTGACGGTGGAAGCGGCTCCGATACAGCCGTTTTCGCTGGTAATGCATCGGCGTACCGCGTCAAACGCGAGGGCAGTTCGGTCACTGTGACGGATCTCACCAGCGGGCGATATGGAACCGATAGCCTCCTTAATGTCGAGTATATCCGCTTTGACGATCAAACATTGACCGTCGCGACGCTCGATGATGAAACGGTCACAATTTCAGCCGAAAATCGTGTTGGCGACAGGCGCCGTTTAAACCAAGCCATAACGAGCTATCGCGGCGGCGCCCGTAACGACACCTTGATTGCTGACCGCGGCGATAGAACGGCGCGCACGATTGATGGGGGCGCTGGCCATGATATTATTGTCTCCGGCGCGGGCGCTGACGTTGTGCAGGGGGGTGCAGGTGATGACACGCTGCGCGGTGGTGCGGGCCGTGATGTTTTGGATGGTGGCAGCGGTAATGACCGATTTGTTATTGTTGGGCAAACGCGGCCCGGACAGTATGCGGCAAGCGCAATTGCAAATTCTGCTGGCAGTGGCGTCAATCTTGCGCAGTCATTATCGCTTGATGATCTCAATAATAATCGTGAGAGCGACCTCGAGGCGGGCGAAGTCATTCGCGGCGGCGAGGGGTATGACGCGATATTTGGCTATGGCGACATGGATTTTACAACGGTCGAGATTGATAGCGTTGAAGAGATTAATCTTAATTCTTATCTCCGCATTCGCGCCGATCAGCTTGTAGCGCTGGCATCCGTCGGCGGCCGCATTCAAGGCGACGGCACTTCGGTCATTGAAATTGTTGCGGCACCTGGTCAAAACATCGTCGATTTGCAGGCCCTAACTCTGTCTGGCATTGGTGAGGTTAAGCTTGCTGCAGGTGTAGCGGCACGGTTTGGCGATGCTTCAGCCGCCGGTGTTGCCATGATTTCGGGTCGCGGAGAAGTGGCGGCCACCTCTGAGCGGGGACAGCAAAAAATTGCCGCTGCCCTCTTGCGTGCTGGGTCGACCAATGAGGTTGCCTTCCATGCGAACGACAGGGACCTTGGGCGGTATCGCGGCTTTGTTCTCGAGCGTGCGCGAGCGAGCCAGCAGCTGCAGCGACTGGAAGGCCCATTACTGACGGCGTATGAGGACGGCGTGATGCGCGACCTCGAGCCTGGAGATAGGCTGCAAATTGGGACTTCCATATTGCTGACCGAACGTCTTGCGCGCGGCTTGGCGGAACGTGCAATTACGCTCGAAGGACAATCGGCCAGCCTCGTCACGATCGCGGCGGGACGCTCGGTTGTTGATCTCGCCGGCTTGTCGTTCAAAAATATTGCGGCGTTACGATTGGACGCAGGCGCGCGCGTGGTGTTGTCGGGACCGCAACTCGCTCCATTACAAGCCATCGATGGCGCCGGCACACTCGCCAGTGCAACCCCGGACGCTTTCGAAGCGCTCAGGGCGGGCTTAAGCCAATTACGGGTCAGCGGCGCCGTGGCGCTTTTGGAATCTAAACGCGATGCCGAGCTTTTGACCGCGTTTAAACTAGACCGCAATCGTCTTTCTGTGCGGGCAGAAAACGCACCAAATGATTACGCAGATTGGACGATAGTGAAAAATACGGAAGGTGTGACAAATTTGTCTGGCGCGCGCTCCTTGCTCAATGTGAGTGCCTTGGCCCAACGCGCCGCTGCTTTAACCGAAACTCTGTTCATGTCGATGGACGCAAGCTCCGTAAAAACTGAACAAATACAGTATTTTAATATGAACGCGACGGCTCTTGACGCAAACCCAAGCCAATCCGTTCTGCCCCAGCTGATCGCCGAACTCGGGGTTGTCACGAATTCCGTCGCAGGAACTCACAATTTGTCAGCCGATTCATTGGCCGTTTTGCTTGAAACATTGTAGAAAGAAGCTTATTTAACAGGCTCACTTTGTTGGAGTTCCTATGGAATATTGTCCGGAATGGCTTTTTGAGTATTGCGTTGCCCAGACGGCGGCTGATTTTTTATCAGCTGAACTGCCGATAGAAGCGCACGCCAAGAAATATGCGTCGGACTTATCGGAAACCTATAATGATGTTGATGGCGAGCTCGTTGAAGCGGCCGCGACGGGCATATTAGAGTTTTTGAACGAAATTAAAGTTGGCGAGGACGCAATTGACTACATCATTCAGTTCTGTTGGTTCTCTCTAAATTTCGAGAACCACAGGGCCGTAAAACGCAAGCGCAAATCGATGCTGTCAACCTGTTTCGATCCTGTAAAGGAAATGACTTATTCGGCAGATAAGGCTGTGAAAAGTTTCAAAGCCTATTTATACGCGGATCGTTCCAATGTGTTGCCCAAGATGCCTACGGGCTGGAAGCTTGCCGATGAAGCTGACGTTGAGCCATTGAAAAAAATGACGGAGCGTGAAACCTCTGTCATGGATATGCTGTAAGCGAAAATTATTTCTTCAGGCTCGCCGACCAGCTATCCATAAAGCTGGTGAGGTAATCCCCCGTTTTCTTGAGAGACGAAACCATCGATTCCATTGCCGCATATTGTTTCATGTAGCGTTCGCGGAGATTTTCCATCTTGTCGTCTAGATCGACAAGCTCGGCTTGTTTTTCAGCCACATTGTCGCTGAGCGTCACGAGCTTTGCGGAGATGAAACCAGAAGAGGCGAGGACATCGTCGAGGTAACCCGAGATCATTGATGTCATGCTGCGGGTGGCAATGATTGAGCTCGACAGCGGATAACTATCGATCCCCAAAATAAGTCCCTGAGCATTGCCGCTGTTGATCCGCCAGCTAGAGCCGAAGGCTTCGCCAGCGATATCGTCGACGGTGACGGTTCGGTTCACACCAGTCGTCGATGTGCCACTATTGACACCAAAATAGCCATTCAGTGCGGTTGACACATCTGTGATATCGACCTTGCTCGCCGTACCTGTTGCGGCTGAGGTAAAAATCAGCGCTCCCGTCGTTGCCGAAACGGCGAGTTTGCTGGCGCCGAAGACACTATCAATTTGTGTCTGCATCTGGGTTGCAACCTCTGTGAGACTGTTATAGGTGCCGGTTGCTAAGGTGATGGTTTGCGCCGCCGCACCGTCGAGCGCTATATCGAGTTGGACACTGCTATCCGTAATCACTAATGGCGAGGTGCTATAGTCCGTTGATGGTGTTGTTCCTGTGAATTTACCGGCCGTTGCCTCGGTGGCTTCGACGGCATATGTTCCAGGCGTAAAATTATCGCCCGACATACGCGGGTAAATGGCATCAGTGGCGGCAAATAACCCATTTGAGAAGATTGCTGAAAAAGCCGTCGGATTGGCATCGAAAAAAGAATTAAACTTAGTTTGATCGAGGCTCAAAGAGCCCGTCCGCTCTGTTTGTATTCCAAAATTAGCCAGGAAAAAGCTCGCGCCGTCGTAATTGACCATCTCGGTCGTGGTGAACTGGGCGAGGCGAGATTTTAACGCCCGAATGCTGGAATCGCCCGCTAGTGGCCCTGCATCAGAGCCATTAACGCCTGGTTTGCTATATTCGGTAAGCAAGTTAATGGCGGCGTTGAGAGCTGTCGTAAAATTGGTCAATTTGCTGTAAGCACTGGCGCGATCCTGCGCGACAGAAATTGTTCCCGTGTTGGTCGAGACGGCGTTGAGGTCCAGCTGCAAGCCATCAATTAAATCTGTGATCCGATTGCTGGTGCGTTCGATGGTGACGCCATCGAGATCAAAAACGGCGTTTTGGGCCGCTTGAACGATAACGCTGGCATTATAAGTGGTTGACGCCAAGGCGGACAAACCCGCTCCAGCGGCATCTTCGACCACCGAAATCGTGAAACCATTTTCCTCGCCCGTGGCACCTTTGATCATCAGGCTATAGGTGTCGTCGCCATTATTGACGACGTTTGCCTTGATGGCCACGCCCGCACTATTGATCGCGGCGGCAATGTCATTGAGCGAGCTCGCCTCGGGATCAATGGTAATGCTAATGGGGTCGCCGCCCTGGCTGGTAAAGACGCCGGTCCCAGAATTCCAGGCACCGAGGTCAAAACTCAACGTGCCACCGCCGATATTGTCTTCGCGCGACGCAAATCCAGAAAAGACCGAGGTTTGGAAATCGGCCAATTGAGCAACGTCAATATTGAAGCTATTAGCTGTCAATTCGCTGGCATCGGTGACCGATATGGTGACGTCGCTGGTCGAGGAACTGGCGACAAAGCCGTTTTCCCCCTCAAGAGCGCTTAACGATGTGTTCAACGTGGCCATCGAGGATTTGATTTGCGCGTAGGCAGATACGGAGACCTCATTTTTGGTGATGTCTTTCTGTAACGCGCTTTGCTGGGGAGCTTTTTCAGCCTCAACCAAAGCATCGACGATCTGGGTGGTATTCAACCCAGAACCGGCGTTTAGCGCACTAATGTAATCAACAGCCATTGCCTGCTTTCAAACCTCTCTGACTACAACGACGAGAAACTGCAAATTTTATGCCGTTGAGGCAAAAGCTGTGCCAAACTGCAAAGCGAGGTTATTGTCAGGCGTGTCAGGCGTTTTGTAAGGGGTGAAAATGGAGCAGCGAAGCAACCAAGTGTCGGAGGTCATGCGAGATCTTCTTTTAACTGTTATTATCGGTTTCCTAATTGGCTTAATCATGGCTGCCGTTTCGAACTTATTCGTCGCTGGCATTGCGTGGTTGACGCAGGCTCGGGAAAGCTTGGTTTTGCCGATCAACATGGGCGGCTCGCAGAGCTACAATTTGATGCCAATTGTATCCTTGCTTATCGCCGCTTTTGCGATCGTTTATTTGCGCAAAAAACTCAGCTTGCCCCGTTTCTTTGGTCCGGCCGATAGTATTTATGCAGCCCATCGGACGGATAATGAACTGAATGTAAAATATGGCCTCGGGTCGACACTCGCCGCTTTTGTTGCCGCTGGCGGTGGCGCATCAGTTGGGCAATATGGTCCATTGGTGCATTTCGGCGCAACCATGGGGAGCTATTTCCGACAAACCACCAAGTCCACCATGAGCACTGATATTTTTATCGGTTGCGGCGTTGCTGGCGCGATTGCGGCCGGCTTCAATGCCCCACTGGCCGGCGTTATTTTTGCGCTGGAAGCGATTATTCGACATTTCTCGGTGCGCGCTGTAGCGCCAATAACGATTGCGAGCTTTACCGCTGCCGCCGCGAGCCAGACACTTCTGGGCGATCGCTACCTCATTCGCATATCTGCTCCAGAAATAGATTTGGTGACGATGTTGCCGCCTGCCTTTCTAACGGGTCCGGTGTTCGGACTGGTGGCTGTGAGTTTCATGTTTCTGATCCGCTATGTGACGCGTAAAAATGCCGCCTCTGGTCTGTCTGTCCTGCAATCGGCTTTGCTGGGTGCTGTTTTATGCGGTGGTATTGGTGTCTTTGTGCCTGAAATCCTGGGCCTCGGGAGCGATACGGTGCGCAGTATTCTGTCGGGCGAGGGGGACGCGTCATATCTTGCGCTTTTGGTCATTGTTAAACTCGTGGCGACAGCGATTTGTTTGGGGTTTGGACTTTTTGGTGGTGTATTTTCTCCCGCAATTTTCATCGGCGCTGCTGCCGGTGGGGCCCTGGCAGTCTTGTTTGGTGACTATGGCGGTGCATCCTTGGCGACAGTTCTTGCGGTTACCGGCATGGGAGCTGTTGTGGCACCCGTGATTGGAGCGCCGATTGCTGTCATCCTCGTGATCCTTGAATTTACGCAATCCTATGACATGGCCGTTTTGGGAATGATTGGGATCGTGATCTCGAGTTGGGTGGCACATATTTTTTATGGCGCCTCATTTTTTGACAGACTTTTGCTTGACCGCGGCATTGATCTGCATCGTGGTCGCGGACATCTCAATTTGATGGAGACGCCGCTAGCCGCTTATGTGCATCAAGATTACACGGTCTTCGGGCCCCGCGTGACGGTGGGCAAGGCGATCTCGACAATGCAAAAAGATGGCCGCGTCGAAGCCTATATTGTTGATCGCAGCGGTCACTATGTCGGAAAGCTCGACTATCTGGGTTTAATCAAAGCCGATCCCAAACAGCCTGTCAGCCAGTGCTTGCAAGGTGACGCTTTATCGATCAAGGGCGATGCATCCTTATTGCAAGCAATCGAAGCAGCGCGCGACTTCGTTGGTGAGAGCATTCCCGTTGTTGATCGCGAGTCAGGTGCCCTCGATGGCATTGTCACCGAAGGCGATCTATTCTCGGCCTATCTCGATTTGCAAAATCGGGTCGTCGATATTGAGGGTAAATAGGCTTACGCCGAAATACTTAAATTGGCGGTGAAGCGGGGTGCATCGCGCAGAATATTCGAGGTATAAACCTGGCGAATAGCAGCCATATTTTGTACCATGGCTGGGCTGGCTGAGGCCCGTGCCGCAAAGAAATTTTCCGATAAAACGGCGGAAGGCGCGCCTTGCGGGTGATAGAGCCGCCGCTCCGGATTAGGGCGCGGTGCCAGGGACGTGGCGGCCGGGCTGGCCGTTGCTTCAACAGCGCGCGCATGCTGCGCAGGAGTTGGCACACCGATTGCAGAAGACGGAGTGGTAGAGCCCGCCGCATTAAAGACAGTGGTCTGCGCCGCCATAACAGCCGCATTGGTCCGAGCGGGCCATGCATGAAGTTGGGCAGCACTGTTTACACTGACGGGTAAAACCATGACGAAATACTATTATCTTCTAGCGCGTTGAGCAAGCATCTGGGTCTTTTATGAACATGAATTACGGTAAAGTTGGAGCGGCCTATCAAAATGCTGAACGTCAGGCCGTCGCAGAAATTAACGATCCGCACGCCATTGTCCTCACCATGTTCGACGAGTTGGTTAAATCCATGACCATCTTCGCCGATAATGTGGACATCAAGAATGGCGGAGTACTTGAGCAAAAGTCGAAACATTTTGCCCGCGCGCTGACAATTATTTATGCCCTGCAGTCTAGCCTTGATTTTGAAAAGGGCGGCGATATCGCCAATAATCTTTTTCAACTCTATGAATATGCCCGGCAACAACTCATGCGCGACATGCGTGAGATGAAGAATGACGACACTAAGCTTGCGATCACCATGTTGAGCGAAATCCGTGATGCCTGGTTACAAATTAAGCCGGAATAGAGATAAAGATGTATCGTGCTGATTTTGAACGACTAAATCTATCCCTGCGGCAGGCTCTCGAGGCTGGCGATTTCGAGCTTGCTTGCTCGATTGACCAGCAAAGACGTGATCTCTTGGAGGCGATGATGCAAGCGCCGGAAGACGCACGCAGTTTGGAAGTCTTAGACTATATCGAGAGCTGCGCCATTGAAAATGCCACTCTCTGCGCCGAATTGGAAAGCTCGCTTGGGGACTTGTCGCGCCGCTCCAGTCAGTCGCGCAAAATGATGCAGGCCTATAATTCCTAGCCCGAGCCGGATTGGCTCTCATCCTCGAGGGCGGAAAGCGGTCGCTCAATCATAAGTTTCTTCATTTTCTCAATGAGCGTTGTCCGTCGTAGTTTAAGAGCGTCTGCGGCGCCGCTAATCATGCCATTGGTTTTTTCAAGGGCGGCCTCAATCAAGACGACCTCGACGTCGCGCAAATGACGGCGCATATCAATATGGTCGAAATAGGCAAACCACTGCTGATAATGCGATGGATGCGGCACTGGCGGAATGTCGGAAGGTGCGCTATCGCCTTGGACGCCCGCCAATGCACTGGTGGCCTCCCACAATGCATCTTGCTCGGCTTGACGGTCTGGGACTTTTAAACGCAGAAGGTTTTCTCGGACATTTTTCCCGGAAATAGATTTTCCCGGAAATAAAACATGAGCGCGCTCAAGCACATTGCGCAGCTCGCGGATATTGCCGGGCCACGGGTAACGCGCCAACTCGCTGAGTGCGCTATCGTCGAATATGGGTGGATTGGTCTCATGCGTGTTCTGCGCCATGATATGCTCAACCAACAGCGGAATATCTACCGCGCGCTCGGCCAGCGTCGGCACATTGACAGGAAAAACATTGATCCGGAAATATAAATCGGCCCGAAATTTACCTTCATCAACAAGGGTCTCGAGATTTTGGTGGGTGGCACAGACGAGCCTGAAATCAACCGCAATGTCTTTACCACCACCGACCCGCTGAATGGTTCGGTTTTCCAACGCCCGCAATAATTTCGACTGCAAAGACAGGTTCATGTCACCGATTTCGTCAAGAAAGAGCGTGCCACCATCAGCCATTTCAAAGCGGCCTTTGCGGGTGCTGTCGGCTCCTGTAAAAGCGCCTTTTTCATGGCCGAAGAGCTCTGACTCGAGCAATTCTGATGGGATCGCCGCACAATTCACTGAGACTAGCGGCCCTGAGCGCTGCGATGCCGCGTGGATTGCGCGGGATACAACATCTTTCCCGACCCCAGTTTCGCCCAGGATCAATACAGTGCTTGGGGACGGGGCAACCACGGAAATGAGGTGACGAAGCTCTTTCGCAGGAGACGATAAGCCGATAATCAGCGTCTCGATGCTCTTTTCAGGGCTTTTTGCCTTTGCTGTGCTGGTTTTCGGCATGTCTCCCCCCTGTCATTAACCCGACAGCTACTTCCGAATCATTTTCCCAATATGTCAGAATTTTGAACTGAACTTAAGAAAAAACTTATTTGTCAAATTATGAAATATAAAACAGATAGTTAGCTTAAGATTTGGAAAAGTTTTTCGGCTTTAGCACCATTTGGCACGCTTCCTGCCTCTTAACACCCGATTGGGTAGAGGAGAGCCTTATGGCCGATGTTACGATTATAGAAGCTGGTTTATCTTGCGTGGATGCGCTGTCAGGGTTGGCGCAGCACAGAGGCATGGCCTGTCAAAGACTGGATGCCAAGGCTTTGGCTGGTAAAGAGCTGACTCCAAGCCAAGCTTTGATTTGTAGCCAGAAGTTTTATGCCAAATTAAAGACACCAGAGGCCTTGCTCGACTATGCGCGCAAGCTGAAGGCCAAAAAAGTTATTGTGATTGATGAGCAGAAAGCGAAATTTGCGGTCGCCAGCGAATTAGCGGGGCGTCTAATCAGGGTTGATCTCGCATCTGGCCAATCTGATGCTTATGGATTTGAAGCCGTCATTAGTCTCATCGCATTGCAAAAACATATGGCCGTGGGTGCCCAGAGTAGCATGGCGATGTACGGCCTCGCTCAGCGCGTCGCACGCAGTGATGTCACTGTTTTTATCAATGGGCCTACAGGTACGGGTAAGGAAGTTCTTGCCAAATTCGTTCACTTAAATTCAACCCGCGCCGATAAGCCATTTGTTGCCGTCAATTGCGCGGCCATTCCCGAAAATATGTTGGAAGCTATTTTGTTTGGTCATGAAAAGGGCTCTTTCACGGGTGCCTCGACAGCCAATAAAG
Organism: Rhodobiaceae bacterium; assembly: GCA_038147995.1. GTDB lineage: Bacteria > Pseudomonadota > Alphaproteobacteria > RS24 > RS24 > JAYODZ01. The sequence goes on from JAYQUO010000009.1 coordinate 21,083, forward strand.
GGATTTTTAGAGCCGCTGATGGAGGCACCTTGTTGCTCGACGAAATTTCGGAAATGCCGATGTCGCTGCAAGCAAAACTGCTCCGTGCTTTACAAGAAAAAACCGTGACGCCGATTGGTGGGCACGAGGACATTCCGGTCGATGTCAGGGTGTTGGCGACAACAAACCGCGATATGCCGAAAGCTATTCGCGACGGCGTTTTTCGCGAGGACCTCTATTATCGCCTGAATGTATTCCCGTTAACCACCTTGCCATTGGTCGCGCGCCCTGAGGATATTATTCCGATTGCCAGCGCACTTTTGGTCCGCCATTGCGATGGCCAACTCGACAATCTGCCGGCCTTGTCAGATGCCGCCGTCAAGGCGCTCACTGGGTATGAATGGCCAGGTAATGTACGCGAGCTGGAAAACGTCCTGCAGCGCGCCTTGGTCTTATGCCAAGACAACATCATCCAAGCGCATGACATTATCACCGATATGCAAGTCGGTGACTTATATCAATCGCACGCACAGCGCCAGCCAAGCTTAGCGGCTGTGAACAGCTAGGAGATAGCACGATGACTGATATTAAATCCTTAAGCACCAATACTGGAAATTTGACGCAACAGGTCATGCGTCGGGCTGAGGACGTGTTGGGCCCGCAGCATCCGGTAACGCCGTTTGGCGAGCGCATGGGGGACGCTATTCGCGAGGTTGCTGACGCTCAAAAAACCAGTGCCGATCTTGCCAAAGCCTATGAGCTTGGGGTCGAGAATGACCTCTCTAAAGTCATGGTGGCACAGCAAGTGTCGTCGATTGGGTTTCAAATGGTTCTGAATGTCCGGAACAAGGTGCTGAGCGCCTATAAGGACATTATGAATATGCCGGTTTAACGGGTATCGAGGTTTAGGAGTAAGCCATGTCTGAGGCAGTCACAGATCTTCAAACGCAAAAAACCAGCTCGAGCGCTGGCGCTTTGGTTGGAAACTTCCAAGTGCTATCAACAGTGCGCAGCTTTTTGGCGCAGCCAAGCGTGCAACGATCGGCGCCAGCTATTGTTGCAGTTGCCGTTTGTTTTATCGGTATCATTATTTACGCCATTTTGCAGCAGCCCGACCGGACGACGCTTTACGCGTCGCTGCCAGAAGCCGAAAAAGCGAAGGTCGTTGATGCGTTGAAAAATGCTGGTGTCGATGTGGTGCTCGACCCGACATCGGGCGATGTTTTGGTTCCCGTCGGGGACTATCACAGCTCGCGCATTATGTTGGCGGCGCAGGGTCTGCCCACTTCGGTGCCGGATGGTTATGCTGGACTATCCGATATGCCCATGGGGACGAGCCGATCGGTCGAGAATTTGCGCTTGAAACAATCGCAAGAAGTTGAATTGGCGCGCTCCATTAGCGAGGTCGATTCAGTGATATCGGCTCGCGTCCACCTCGCTATTCCCGAAAAATCGGTTTTTGTCCGTAACAATCCCGATCCAACAGCTTCGGTGTTTGTGCAAATGGAAAATGGTCGCCGTCTCGGACGGCAGCAAGTCGAAGCGATTGTGCATCTTGTGTCGTCTTCCGTTCCGGGCCTGAGTAAGCAAAACGTTACAATTATTGACCAAAATGGAGCCTTGCTATCGCGGCCACAAGACGATCCGGCATCATCTCTTACGGACTCGCAGCTTGAATACCGTATGCGGCTTGAAGACGTTTACCGTACCCGCATCATTTCTTTGGTGACGCCAATTGTTGGCGCCGGCAATGTCAATGCGCAAGTTAATTTGGATATTGATTTCACCCGCAGTGAACGCACCGAAGAAATGGTCGATCCTGAAGGTAATGCTTTGCGGTCAGAGCAAAAGACTCTCGATGAAACGGGAGAGATCCCAGCCCGGGGCATTCCGGGTGCCGTGTCCAACACCCCCCCCACCGAGGCGGAGCTTGAAGTGGGTAGCGGTGCGCCCAGTGGTGATCAAGCCAGTGATAAACTGCGTAGTCGCTCGAGCAGTGAAGTACGCAACTATGAAATTAGTCGCGTCGTGTCAACGACGCAAAATCCGAGCAATAAGATTTCTCGCCTCTATGCCTCTGTTCTTGTGCGCGATTTGGATGTTATTGACCCCGAAACAGGTGCCACGGTAACGCAAGCTTTGCCGGCTGAAAAAATTGCCGAAATCGAGGGTCTCGTGCGCAATGCAATCGGTATTAATGCCGATCGTGGCGATAGCCTGACAGTGTCGAGTTCACCATTTGTGAGCGATATGGAAGGGTTTAAGCGCGACTGGCATGAGCAAGAGTGGTTTTCTGAATTTATCAAACAGGCGTCTACAATTCTTATTCTGGCTATCATTACACTGGGCGTTATTCGTCCCCTGCTGACGCGTATCTTCGTGCCGGTTGGTGGTCCTGCGCCTGGAGGTGTTATGGCTAAGAACGAGGATGAAGTTGATATCGACACGATCGAGGTTGGTGAGGGCGAGTCACTCGAAGATATCAAAGCCAAACTGAAACCGAAAAAACAGGCCATCTCGGCCGAGATGTTGGATACTGCCAATACCTATGATGATAAAGTTGCAATCATTCGTATGATCGTTTCGGATGAAGCGGGTCGGGTTGCCAACGTGTTTAAATCTATGATGAAAAAGGATATCGAGGCCGTAAACTAGGCCGAGGAGATTGCTATGCCTGAAACACAAGAAAATCCAGACGAAATCTCAGTCTATGATTTGCTGTCGGGTACCCAGAAATCAGCCATTTTGATGATGCTGCTCGGGGAGGATGAAGCCTCGGAGATTTTGAAGAATTTGACACCGAAAGAGGTGCAGCATCTCGGCGCCGCGATGTATTCCGTTCAAGGTCTAGACCAAGAGACCGTCAATAAAGTTCTCGATGAATTTTTGAAGATCATTCGCGAACAAACGAGCCTCGGTCTTGGTGCCGGTAATTACATCCGTAACGTTTTGACCAAAGCGCTCGGCGAAGATAAGGCCCAGTCTGTTTTGAGCCGTATCACACCGTCAAGCAGCGACCGTCCGATTGAAATTTTGGACTGGATGGATGCCCGGGCAATTTCCGAGCTGATTATCGATGAGCACCCGCAGATTATTGCACTGATTATTTCCTATCTCGATTTTGCGCTGGCGGCAGATGTTTTGATCTTGCTTCCAGAAGATCTTCAGCCCGAAGTCATCCGTCGGATTGCGACGCTCGAGACCGTGCAGCCAGATGCGTTGCGTGAATTGGAAGCCGTCATGCAACGTAAGTTCAAAGCCAATACGACATTGCGCGCGTCGCAAGTCGGTGGTGTCAAAGCAGCAGCGAAGATTATGAACTTCACGAAGCAAACGATGGAAGCGCGGATCATGAAAGTGCTGGGCAAGGACGACAAGACGCTCATGCAAGCCATTCAAGAAAGCATGTTTGTTTTCGAGAACCTCATCATGTCAGACGACAAATCGCTACAAACTTTATTGCGCAGTGTGGAGACGGAAGATCTTGTATTGGCGCTCAAAGGCGCAGACGAACAACTGCGCGAAAAGCTCTTCGCCTGTATGTCGAGCCGTGCCGCTGCCAATATTATGGACGAAATGGAAGCGCTTGGACCAGTTCGCTTGACCGAAGTTCAAGAAGCGCAAAAAACCATTATCAATGTGGCGCGTCGACTATCCGACGAGGGCTCAATCGTCCTAGCCGGTCGCGGCGGCGACGACTTCGTCTAAGCGAACGATCCCAATTAGCGCAAGGATTTGGAAACAAGGCAGATGAGCGAAGCAGTCCAAAACACATCCTCCGATACCGAGGTCACGGCTCTCCGCCGTCTCGAGATCGAGAGCTTGCTTCGGTCGTCGCGGGAGGCTATTTATCAGCGCTCTGTGACTGCGCCGCGTAAAGTCCAAGGATCTTTTGCTAAAACGCCCCTGATCGAACTGGCGCGGCAGGCGGAACAACGCGATAGCAAACAGGAAGCATCAAAACCGCCAGTCGCCGAAGATGAAACGGCGTCGCTGCCGCAAGCATCTGATGCAGGCCAAGCAACGGAAGGGGAGACAGATGTCTCTTCTGCAGCGGTCGCGGGTGAAGCGGAGACTGAGGCGACAGACGGTGATCTTGTTGATGATGTCGCGGCAGCGGCCGCGAGCTTCGAAAGTGACATCGGGGAAGCTAGTCCGCCGACCGCAGATAAGCTTGAGACGGAAGAGGCAACGGTTGAATTGCCGCCAGAGTTAGATGAGCAGGCGATCGATGCGACTGTGGATGAACCGCAGGTGCCAGTGGCGCCCGACCAAGAGGCAAGCTCAATCGCGCCCGATATGGCCGGCGCGGATGCCTCCTATGAACGCGGCTTTGCCGAAGGTCAAGCCGCAGCACAAGCTGCCTTGGCTGAGGTTGCTGACCGCTTCGCGACGCTTATGAATGTCCTATCAGCGGATAATGCGATTGCCAGTGAGGCTTTGGAAACAGAGCTGCGTCAGGCTGTTCTCCATATTGCGGCTGAGCGCGCTGGCATGGCGATTTCCGACTTGCCCGAGCAGTTTGCGGTCAAAATTCGCCGTTTGACGCAGATGGTCGATCAGGCTGGAAAAAGCCTGACCATCAGTTTGAATGCAGAGGATTTAGTTGCAATTCGGCCCTATCTGGAGCAGGCGACACCTCCGTTAACAGCACAGTTAGTGGCCGACGAAAAGAAATTGCGTGGTGACGTTGAAATTCACGCTGGCGCGATTTCTGTCCGCGATATGTTGATTGAGCGGGGCGAGGTCGCGGATGAAGATAAGTTTATCGAAATTGGACGCGTGATGCGTGATTTGATTTCGGAGTCTGATGATGCGGAAACGCCACCAGATGCAATCGATCCAGAGCCAATCACAGATCCATCTGCTACCGAGACAGATGACACGGACACCGATCAATGAGAGGGCTAAGTGAACAATTGGCCAATATTGGCCCAACCTTGGAGTCGTTAGCCCCTGTTATGTTGACCGGCCGCGTTAGTCGCTATGACGGCAACATGTTGAGCTGTGACGGATTTCCGACAACGATCGGCGCTTTATGCTCGGTCGAAACCGAGGGCGGCAAGCACGCCATTGCCGAGGTCATTGGCTTTGAGCAGGGCAAAAATCTACTATCTCTGCATGAGGTCGGTGCCCGTATTAGGGTTGGCGCGACAGTACGTCTTGTCGATGATGGGTTTTCTATTCCCGTTGGCGAGGCTTTGCTGGGGCGTGTTGTCGATGCGCTCGGAAAACCCCTCGACGATCGACCGATGCCCTTTATGGAAGAAACTTGGCCGCTCATGGGGCAAGAGATTAATCCGCTCGCGCGCCAACCGGTGGCTAAGCCGCTGGATGTCGGCGTGCGCGTGATCAATAGCTTGTTAACGGTTGGACAGGGACAAAGGCTTGGTATTATCGCCGGCTCCGGGGTCGGCAAGTCAGTGCTTTTGGGAATGATGAGCCGGTTCACAGAAGCCGATGTTATTGTCGTGGGGCTGATCGGGGAACGCGGTCGCGAGGTCGGTGGGTTTGTCCAAAATATTTTAAGCGGCGAAGCAAAAAATCGCACCGTTGTGGTTGCCGTCCCGGCGGATCGTTCGCCATTGTTGCGTATACGGGGTGCTGAGCGAGCTACAGCCATTGCTGAATATTTTAGAGCTAAGGGCAAAAATGTGTTGCTGATTATGGACAGCCTAACGCGTGTAGCCCATGCGCGGCGGGAAATTGGTCTTGCGCTCGGCGAGCAGCCAACGTCAAAGGGCTATCCGCCGTCGGTGATTTCCATGATCCCGCGCTTGATCGAGCGCTCGGGTACAGGTCTGCCCGGCGAAGGCGCGATTACAGCCTTTTACACGGTACTAGCCGATGGCGATGACAGCAATGACCCCGTGGTCGATACGGCACGCGCAATTTTGGATGGGCATATATTGCTATCGCGGCAACAAACCCAGATGGGGATTTATCCCGCTGTCGATGTTCCAGCATCGGTGTCGCGGGTGATGAATGAAATTGTGCCTCCTGAAACAGCGCAAGCGGCGCGCAATTTCCGTCGGCTTGTCTCGGTATATTTAGAAAATCGTGATCTGGTTTTGATGGGGGGCTATGCACAAGGACAAGACGCCGAGCTCGACGAGGCGATCGCGATGTGGCCGCGTTTGGTGGAGCATATTATGCAGCCCGAAGATGAGAAAGCTGATTACGCCTCGAGCATGAGCGCCTTGAGCGCTCTGGCGGGCTAGGGGGCTGTATGGGCACTGATAAGCCGCGGCGATCCGTATTCGAACTGCTTGCACTGCGTGAGAAAATATCCGTTACCAAAAAATCCCGTAACCTGTCATTGCTCCGGCAAGAGCTGGAGAAGACAGAACGTTTGCGCGACCAGCTCGATGAAGCCATTGATCAGACAGAAGACGGCATCGGCGAACAAACAGCCGGCCAGTTGCGCGCCAATAGCTGGTATCGTGGGCAAATGATGGATCAACGAGAGACGATGCGAAATCGTGAGAGCTTTCTGTCGCAAGAGGTCGATAACACGCGCCGTGACGTTGCACAGACGCGTCGCCGTGAGAACCGCGCGGCTGATCTTGCTCAGTCACGAAAGAAATCTGAGGCGCAAGCCCGGGAAGATAAGGCCGAGGCCGACCTTTTTGGCCGCCGCCGCGGTTAGGCCGTTCACTGGCACTTTATTTGCACGTCAACAGCGATGATTGTTGTTTGACGACGCCAATATAGGACGCCATGACCCAAATATCCTCGCAGGCCCTCGGCCGATATATTGATACTCTTTTGCAAAACCCCGACATAGCGGGCACAGCTGCGGGCGGCGATTTTGCTCTGCTTTTTGCGCTTCCTTTGGCCACGGCAATGGAGGGGGACGGCAAAAAAACGACGCCCCTGCTGGATGCCGACGTTTTACCAGCGTCTCCAGAAATCATTGAACCAGAAACAATTGAAATTGATGCAATATCTGCGTTTTTTTTAGGTGGAAAAGCATCTCCGAAGGATGATGAAATTGTCATCGCGCCTGGCGAAGATATGCCCGAACGCGACGGCCTAGCCGATACCGATCTTGAGGCGATCGCCAATCCCATGATGCCTGTGTTTCCCGCCACCCCTGTGCCACAAACATCCACCGAGGATGTTATTTCCGAAGGCGAGTACACGCCTGTAGTGACGTTGGATCCTGAAAATCCTGAAGGCGAACCCTTCACCAATAATAAAAATAATACCGCTATGGCAAAGCCCCCGCTGCCTGCTGATGATGCCGCGGCAGAGATGGAATTTGGCGAACTTGTTGACGTGTCGCGGCAAGCGCGGCTTCCGCGAGGTACTGCAAATTCCGATCTGCCGGCTCGCGCGACTGCGCCCGACGCGGAAGACACCCTAAATCTGCCAGCTGCCACCGCATCTGAGCTTCGTCCTCGCCGTCGCAGTGAAGCACGCCAGTTTCAATTGGTCACCAGCGACATGAAGACGGCCGAAGGCAGAAACATGGAGGAGCTGGTCACGCGAACGCGTAGCCTTGCACCTGGTCAAGAGGGGGCAGGAGAGGGGGTGCGGTCATCTCGCATTGATCGCCCCACCGTTTCGTCCTCGAGCGACACGTCGCTGGCGCCAATGACGCGCACGCCACATCAGCCAATCGATCGAAACCCTGCCGCGACTGCAGGGCAGACAAATGCCTTTGCGAGCAGTGATGCTGGGGAAACGATGCTGGATTTCATGAAGCGCGATTGGCAAGAAAAACTCGGCGCACGCTTGAGTTCCTCGCTACAGCGCGGCGAGCAAGAAATTGACCTGCAGTTACATCCGAAATCGCTGGGCAAGCTACGCATTTCGCTCGCGATGACGGAGGGGGATGTGCGGGTGAAAGTGATGGCAGAGTCGAGCCTGACCGCGAGCTTGCTGGCTGATGCGGAGGGACGTTTGGCAAGCTCTTTAGAGCAATCTGGATTGCGCATGTCACAATTTACGGCGACCTGGTCAGGTGAACGGCAATCGCAAGATTCGCCTGCGCATCAGCGTGGAAAATCGGCTCAGAAGGACGAAAAAAATAACCCTGCCGGCGCGGAGACTATTCACGATGATACGGATTTGGTAAATTCGGCACGGAATGTGCATCCGAGTGGCGTAAATGTCACGGCGTAACAGCCAAAGGTACTAATTTTAGGAGTGAGTGACTATCATGGCGGATGAAGCTGAAGGCGAAGAAAAAAAGAGCAATATGCTCCTCATTATTTTGCTTGGTGTTGGCGGGCTTTTGCTTCTAGCTGTCGGCCTTTTATTGGGTTTTCTGGTTTTTGGTGGCAATAGCACGGATCCATCGGCTGAGGTCGAGCAGATTATTGAACGTCAGGAAAAGGCTGCGAAACCAGAGGCAGCTGACGAAGACGCTACCGATGAAGAAGGCGCGACAACCGAGGAAGAGCTTGGCGAGGACGGTTTGCCGAAGAAAAAGGTTAAAGACGTGCCCGTGGTCGAGACCTTCGATACCACCTATTATGAGTTTACCGGCAATATGACCACCAATTTGCGTGACTCGCGTAAATTCTTGCAGGTTGGCGTTGCTGTATCGACGCAATATGATGATCAAGTAATGGCTAATGTTGACTCTCACCAAGCGGCGCTGCGGTCAGAAATATTGATCGTCATGAGCGAGTTCAATGAAACCGAAATCCAGGGCCGCGCTGGCAAGCAAAAATTGGCAGATTCAATTCGTGATGCCATCAATGTGAAGCTCGAAGAGCTCGAAGGTTTTGGCGGCGTTGAGCATGTCTTGTTCACGTCTTTTGTGCTACAGTAAGACATAGCGGAGCGTGAAGCGTGTCATCGACCCGAAAACTATCTACCGACGAGGTAAATGCCCTCATTGACGGTCTATCCGAACGTCCGGCAGGGGCCTCTATGGTCGATGTTTCAGAGTCGGATGCCGTTCGGCCTTTTTCCTTTGGCTCCGATGACCTGTCCGTTCTGGGTGATTATTACGCTCTACGCATGATTAACGAACGTTTCGCGCGACAAGCACGGGCAACATTTTTGCCAATGTTGCGCATTCAGCCACGAATTTCGTCCTTTCCACCTGAAGTGAAAACGTTCGACGAATATTGCAGTGGTATCGATGGTTTCATGAGCTTGACCACGGTCAAAATCGACGAATTACGCGGTTCTATGCTTATGGTTTTGCACCCATCGTTCATTTCGCTGCTCACGGATTCCTATTATGGCGGTAAGGTAAGATCCCTTGACAGTCGCCGAGCTGAATTTACGGCGACCGAAGAGCGGGTGATTGAGCTCGTTACGGACGGTTTGTGCGAGATGCTGGAAGTTTCTTGGCGTGACCTCTTGCCCTTGACGATGCATCAGGTTGGACGGGAAGTGAACCCGCAATTTGCTTCTTTTGTCGACGGCGGTGACATCGTTATTATCTGTTCCTTTGTCGTGCAGTTACCAAATTTAGATCCGGCCAGTTTCGATATTATTTATCCTTTGCAAACGTTAAAACCGATTGCCTCGCAACTGCGGTCGCGGGTTCAAAGCGAGACGGTTGATGATGATGTTTCGTGGCGTACGAAAATGGAGCGCGCTGTTCTTAATATTCCGCTGCATTTGGAAGCGCGTCTGGGTAACCCTGTCTTATCGCTGACACGCCTGATTTATTTGCGCCCCGGCGACGTCGTGCCGATGACCTTGAACGAGAGCGTCGAGGTCTTTTTAGAACATGAACCCTATTATTTCGGTGAACTCGGTGAGGTGGCAGGACAAGCCGCCGTCTGTTTGACCGGAAAAAACGAACCCAACGCGTAGTGGAAGGATCCGATCATGGAAAACGAAGAGCAGACTGAAACACAGGAAGCCGCGCCAGCCGCCGAAAAAACCGAGCGTGTTGGGGTTGAAAACCTGCGTGTATTAGAAAATATCGACGTTGAATTGACCGTCGTTGTCGGCAATGCCGAGATAAAAATTCGTGATCTGTTGCGTCTCAATGAAGGCTCGGTCGTCGAACTTGACCGCCTGGCAGGCGACCCGCTTGATATTATGGCCAATGGTACAATGATTGCGCGCGGTGAAGTGGTGATGGTAGGCGAACGCTTTGGTATTCGTTTTACCGAGATTGTCGACCCCGAAAAACGGGTTGAGAACCTCTAACCGTCGGTTTCTTGACAGATCATCATTTCTCATTAATTGTATAATAAAAACAATGGTTTATAAGATAACCCGCTAAGTGCTCCGTTTGGCATGATTTTTGCCTCTCTCCGTTAACTGGAGGATGTCATCATGCCTGTCGAAACCGTTGGCCTGACTCAAATTATAATCGTTGTCATTTTCTTAGGCTTGTTGCTCGCTGCATTGGCCTTTGTAAAACGCCATCGTGCCCCAATCGCCGAGCGTTTACATGGCCATAAGCGTGTCCAAATTGTGAACGACGTCAGTCTCGGCGTTGCCGAGAAGCTGAAGATTATCCGTATTGATGACCGTGATTATGTGGTGATCAGCGCAAAAGGGCAGGCTAGCCAGTTGTTTGCTCTGCCGACGACCGCTGCAGGCTTTGAGGCCGTGCACGCCGAGGAGGCGGTCGCCTAATGATGCGTTTATTGCCGATACGATCTCTCACTTTGCTCGTAATGGCGGGTGTGGTTCTGCTCTCGCCTGATGTTTCTCACGCGCAAGAAATTATCACCAACTTGAATGCCGGCCTGCCAGCGGTCAACATGATTGACCAGGGCAATGGCGCCACAACCTATTCATTGTCCCTGCAAATACTAGCTTTGATGGCGGGACTTACAATTTTGCCGTCACTCGTGCTGGGTATGACGTCTTTTACCCGTATCATTATTGTTCTATCTATCTTGCGTCAGGCCATGGGGACACAGCAAACGCCGCCCAATCAGGTCTTGATCGCGATCGCCTTATTCTTGTCTTTGTTCATCATGACCCCGACCTTGACGTCGGTTTATGAAGATGCCGTGACCCCTTACATGGAAGGCTCGATGCCAGCCGCGCAAGCGCTCGATACAGGATCGAGCGTGATGAAGAACTTTATGGTGCGCAATACCCGTGAGAAAGACCTCACCATGTTTGCCGACATGGCGGGTGATACAACATACGAAACGCCGACCAGCGTACCGCTGACGGTTCTGCTGCCAGCCTTTATCACCTCCGAGCTCAAGACCGCTTTTCAAATTGGATTTTTGCTGTTCTTGCCTTTTCTTGTGATCGACATGGTTATTGCCTCGATCTTGATGTCCCTCGGGATGATGATGTTGAGCCCAATGCTGGTAGCCTTGCCCTTTAAACTGTTGCTTTTTGTCTTGGTCGATGGCTGGGCCATGACCGTTGGGTCACTCGTTGCCACTTATGCCGCCAATTAGGAGTTATTATGGAATTCGATGCAAATGTTGAATATTTACGCCAAGCCTTTTGGCATATTCTGATGGCCGCAGGGCCCATTCTCGCCATTGCCCTCGCCATTGGTTTGGTGATTGGTATTATCCAAGCGGCCACGTCAATTAACGAAATGACGCTGAGCTTTGTGCCTAAGCTTGTGGTGGTGATCGGCTCTTTTGGTCTCTTGGCAAATTTTATTTTGCTGCAGTTAACCGATTATTTTGCCTTCATATTTGATCGCGTGGCGCATATTAATTAGAGGCATCCGTGACACCAAGTGAGAGCATACTTCCCGGAATTGATCTATCGGTCGCGATTGAATATGTGACCCAATATTTCGTCGCCTCTTTGCGGATCGGTGCCTTTATGATCAGTGCGCCGTTTTTTGGGACGCGTTATGTGATGCCGCAAATCCGTATCATGCTGGCCATGGTTCTCACGGTTATTATTGCCACCAAGACGCCCCTTCCTGACAGCGCAACAATTGGCTCAGCCTTTGGTGTGGCTTTGATGCTGAAAGAAATCGCCATTGGCCTGTCAGCGGGTTTGATTACGACCATCTGGTTTTCCGCCGCCGCTTTGGCAGGTGAGAAAATTGCCTCGACCGCAGGCCTCGGTTATGCCGCGCAAATGGACCCCGATGCGGGTGGTCAGACGCCAGTTGTCAGCCAAATTCTCACCTTATTCCTTGTTGTGACATTTTTGGCTTTGGATGGACATCTTATTTTGTTCTCGCTGATTATGCGTTCTTATGAGTTTTCGCCGATCGTTGTGATCCCAGATTTACGGGTTTTTATTGAAGGTGGAATTCGGGCGGCAGGATGGATGTTTCTGGCCGCGTCCCTGATCATGTTGCCCATCGTGACGTTGCTGTTGATGATCAATATTTCTATTGGGGTAATCACGCGGTCAGCGCCGCAACTGAACTTATTTTCCTTCGGCTTTCCGATTTCTATGCTGGGGGTCTTTTTTATCCTATTCATCTCGGCTCCAGTTTTGGGCTACGCCTTTTCCGATCTCGTGAATGCAACGCTTGATGATGTCGAGTTAATTCTGGGAGGACTGTCGGGTGGCTGAGGAAAGTCAAGACGGCCAGGAGAAAACCGAGGAACCGTCCCAGCGAAAATTAGATAAAGCCAAGGAAGACGGCAAGGTTATCACCTCGAAAGAGATGTTTGTTTTTACCTCTCTTTCGACGGGACTGCTGATACTCATGGCGCTGATGAGCTTTGGTGGCCAATTTATGGCGGGTTGGTCGAGCCTGTTTCAGATCACCCCTGGGGCTGACTTATCGTCGATGCTGACATGGAATTTTCGCGAGAGCATTCTGTTTTTGATCAAACTGGCCCTTATTTTTGGTATTCCGTTGATGGCGGTCACGTTGGCGACACAAGCCGCTATGGGCGGCTTTGTCTTCGCCATGAAAGCCATGGCCTTTAAGGGCAGCCGCATAAACCCCGTGTCGGGATTAAAGCGCATGGTGTCCATGAAGGCGCTGGTCGAATTGGCTAAATCGGTTCTGAAAGTGGTTTTATTATTTGGCGTTGGCTATGCGGTGATTACGCATGTGATGCCAGAGGTGATCCGCCTGCCCGATACAAGTTTCCAGCAAGCCGTCGGCACAATGCGTGAAAATATTCCCGTGCTGATCGGCGCTTTGCTGATCGTGCTCATCATTATCGCGGCGATCGATTATGCCTGGCAACGCTACACCTTTATGCAGGATATGCGGATGAGCCGGCAGGATATGAAAGAAGAATATAAACAAACCGAAGGGTCGCCTGAGGTCAAAGCCAAGATTCGTCGCAAGCAAATGGAAGCAAGCCAACGTGCCTCACAACAGCGCGAAGCACTCGACAATGTCGCGGACGCAACGGCGGTTATCACCAACCCGAGCCATTTCGCAATCGCCTTGAAATATGAAGTGGGGAGTGCAGGGGCCCCCATCATCTTGGCTATGGGACGGGGTGTCATGGCAAAACAAATTATCGAACGCGCTCAAGATGCGCGGGTCACGGTTTTCCGCAGCCCACTTTTGGCAAGGGCGCTGTTTTTTACTGGCGACATTGGGCAAGAGATTTCCGAGCGGCTTTACACAGCCGTTGCAACCGTGCTGGCTTATATTTACCGTCTAGAGAAGGGCGAAGCGCTTGAGCAACCTGAGGTTGAGTTGCCAGACGATCTTCGTTTCAATGAAAACGGACAGCCCTTGGAGGTAGGTGATGCGGAAACATAAGCAATCACTTGGTGAAATGATCAGCTCCGTCAGCTTTGTTTTGCTCGCGGTGTATTTTTTTCTGGTCGCTTTTGCCTATCTTGATGATAGCGAGCCCTTTAAAGCGATTATGCTATGGCTGGCGGCCCTGCTGTGCGGATTGGGGGGATTTCGCTTCGTCCTTGCATTTCATATTAGCCGATGGAGGGCCAAACGGTGACCGGGGTTGATCCAAGACTGAGTTGCCAGGGCTGTGCCAACCTATTTGTCACCCACGACAAGCACCGGCCCTGGGGCTGTCGCGCTTTTGGGTTCAAGTCGCCCTATTTACCAGGGCAGGTTGTGATGACGACTTCTGGCACGAAATGTGCAAATTATCGTCAGAGAAAGGTGCGCGTAGCGCGTCAAAATCATGCAGATAAAGGAATTTTGGCATGAATAAAGAGATCGATGCAATTCAGGAGAGCGTCAAGCTCGCCCTTGATGCGGCCGAGGCCGCAGCCGATGTGACGGCCGAATACAACAAGGTGAAAACCGAGAATATGAAGCTCATTAGCGGTGTCTCGGGCGTCTATAAGCACGCGCGTACATTGGCGATTGTTGCCGGCGTCTCGGTCGGATCAGCCCTTGTTTTGGCTCTGGCAATGCATTTTCGCTCTGTCTCTTCGCTGGAAACACTCAGCAAAACCAGCCGCGAGGCACTCGTGGTTTTTGCGGAGAATGTTGATGACATGACGTCGTCCATCAAGAGCTTGCAAGAGGCCTTAAAAAAACAAGATGAATTGCTGGCGGTGAACCGCCGTTTGACGGAGGAAATTATGGAATTACGAGCAGCTGCAGGCAAACCTTATGAAGCTTTAAATGGTGCAATGTCGGACTCCTTTACCGCGATGCGCGCCGACAATAAAAAGCTGGGTGAAGATATTTCAAAGCAGTTACAAGTGGTTAATGATAATTTGTCAAAAGCTCAATCTGACGCCACTTCAAAGATTATTAAATCGACAAGCACGCTACAGGCCGCTAACGAAAAGGGCGCCTCAACGACTGTGAATCTTAACAAAACCATTGCGACCATCTCCGATATGCAAAAGCGGACCCTTGAGCATTTGCAGCTATTGGTTGAAGAGAATAGCCGCCTGATGCGCGCGTTGGAAGAAGGCTCGCGCCAGATCAAATATCCATAATAAGTTCCGCTCATGTCGCAAACCCTCGATACCCAAGACGATACTCTCGATCCCGAGCGTCCCGACATCGCTGATGAAGGCGGTTTGGATGGCGCGCTGGCAGCGAAGACGTTTTTGCGTGTCAAAGACCTTGGCCGCAAGTCGCGAGCCATTGGTCTGCGTTTACGGGTTGGCGACGTTATCGTGGCGGTTGATAGTAAACCTTATCGCGGAACACCAGCGGATCTGACGGCGCTTATGAGCCCGCCAGAGGAGGAAGAAGTTGAGCCAAAAGATAGCGAAGATTTATTTCTCGAGGAAGAACCGCAGCAGGCAGAAAAGCCAAAATTTCTACTGACGATTAACCGTGGTGGTGTGTTCTTTGAAGTTTTTGCCGAAGGGCCACTCGGGTGTGATCTCGACTATGTCTTACCCGAAGAGGCGCTCGGCATCTCGACAGCATTTGGACAACGAAAAATATATCCCACCCAAGATTATATTGGCTATGAGGTCTACCGCGATATTACGCGCAAATGTAGTCTTGTCGATCAGACGCCGTCGATGCTTGCGGCCGTCGCTCCGCCCTTGTGGTTGCTCGAGAACCGCATGATCGAACCACTGTTGGCCGTTGTCTCGATTTATGGTCTGACTTTTGGGATCAACATTTTTCTGTTCATTGCGACCTACATTCTGACGGCTCTGTATTTTCAGCGGGGTCAGCTGGTTTTCAAGCGCAGCTATCAAATGTTTGAGCAACGCCATATGTGGATTTACCTGGTCGCGACCAACCCGCGCGATGCCCAAATCACTTGCCGTATGCTCGATCCGAAAGCGGATTTTGATTTTAGCTTAATACCGCCACCGCGTCCGGCCCGCAAACCTGCCTAATCGTCCTGAACGCGGCGCCAAACGCGGCACTTATCCTCAAAAAGCGCGCTTGCTCTTGCTCTGCTAGGCGTACCCGATGTCCCGACGGCGCAGTGCTGTTCGCAGGGGCGGGGGGCATACGGGCGAGCCTTGGTTTTGATATCGCAACGGCGCGTGCCGGCAATCCTTAAAACGCGCTTCTATCGCTCTTCGATCGTCTGGCTAAGCTTTTGTCGAGTACGATGGGGGTATTCGGCAAGCCCCAATATGTTGGGGTCGCTTGCAGTATCGCCGCGGCAACGGGGGTATGTGAGCTATAGCTTAATAGTTGATTTCGATTTCAATACGGCGGTTTTTGTCACGCCCTTCGGCTGTGTCGTTCGTCGCAACGGGTTTCGATTCCCCGAAGCTCACAGCTTGCATGCGATCGGCAGGAATATCGCCCGTTTTCTCCAGTGCCTGCACAACGCTGGAAGCGCGGGCTGCGGCGAGATCCCAATTGTCGCGATAGCGCGCTCCAAAGGTCATGGGAACGTCATCCGTGTGTCCCGAGACATTAATGCGCGAGCTGCCTTCTTTATTAACAGCGGCTATTTGGTTCATGATTGAGCGCGCTTGGGGCGTGAGTTCAGCTGAACCCGAGCCAAAGGCTCCACCAGCGCCGACGGTCACTATAACGCGGTCTTTTTCGCGTTGCACGTCAACCAAGCCTTGGCCAATTTCTTGCTTCAGCGCGACTTTCAGCTCGTCTTCGGCGATTTGCGCGTCTTTTATTTGCTCGCCCATAGATTTTTGATTGCCCGAGGTGCCATTGCTGCCGCCAGACTGCGCATCGTTTAACTCGGTCATTGCTTCCGCAAGCTTGGCAAGTTTTTGCTCCATACCGCCGAACAGAACTTCTTGATCGGATTTCCCGGCCGCTTGTTTGACCTGCTCAATAGCGTCGAGCGTTTGCTGTAGCAGTTCTGGTAAATCTTTTTCGGGCGCTTTGGTGTCGGTGAAATTTACGACAACTTTTTCACCAAGCGTTTGAATTTCGACGTCGCCGCGAGCGATAGCTTCTTCGAGGGCTTTGACCATTTCATTGGCCTGCTCTTCTTTGGCATCCTCATCTTTGGTTTTGTTTTGCGTTTCTAGTTTTGGTTGATTGACCTGCGTTGTTTGCTGGGTCATTTCTTCCGTCACCGAGGGGCTAGGCGAGGGGCTGAAACTCATTGATATAACTGTTGTCCCCATGGGCTGCTCAACCACGGGTGTGATGCGCTGAACACCAAAGGCGTTCTGCAGAGAGCCTGTAATTTGTTTAAATTTCGGAACGTTAAATTCCGCGAACGACAAGATAAGCACGAAGAAAGCCATCAACAGGGTCGCCATGTCGGCAAATGTTGCCATCCAGGCGGGTGCCCCGACGGGGGGGCACTTGGGGCACTCCTCTTCGGGAGCTTCTTCGACGGCTTCGGCTTCACTCGACATGGTTTACGTCCTAGGCTGCGGCTACAGTTTCTTGGAGTTTCGGTGGCAGATTAGCGATCATCTGGTCTTGAATATTGCGTGGTGATTCCCCGCGCGCAATGTTGCGAAGTCCCAAGACGACCATTTCGCGATAGACCACCTCATAATCTGTATAGCCTTCCAATTTTGTCACCATCGGCATGAACATAATATTGGCGATAAAGGCGCCATATAGAGTGGTCAACAAGGCCACGGCCATGGCGGGACCAATCGCTTTCGGGTCAGCCATGTTGCCCAACATCAACACCAGGCCGATCAGTGTCCCGATCATGCCCATCGCGGGCGCGAGATCCACCCAAGCTTTCAACACACCCTGTTGTGATGCGTGGCGGCTTTTCATAGCTTTGATTTCTTGATTGAGTTGCGCTGTTAACTTGTTCTCGTCGGCTCCATCGACCAGCATTTGCATGCCTTTGGCGAAAAATTTATCGGGAACCTCTTGTCCCTCAAGCGCCATCATACCGTCCTTCCGGGCGATACCAGCAAGCTCGACCATACGGATAATCAGCTCATCTTGTTTCTTAACCGGCGGCAAAAACACTTTACCGATAGCGCCGAAACTACCCAAAAAGGTTGCGAGTGGCGCGGTGTACATGACCGCAAAGAAAGTACCACCGAACACGATCAGAATTGACGGTACATCGATAAACGGCCCGATGCCGCCACCTGAGATCATGGCCCCGAGGATCATGCCGACCGCTCCGAGGAAACCAATAAGAGACGCAATATCCATAACTTGACTCGCCTTTACAAATTTATCTGCGTTACAGGTGCAATAAGAATACCAAGTTGCAGTCACAAGGCATTAAAATTGCAAAAAATAGCTCGCGAAAGACTGGTCGAGGATAAGAAATCTCTCTATTTTTGTAAATGTCATTCGAGGAGACGGTTATGATGCGGCTTTCGAGGATTTTTAAAAATTTCCGCCTCAGCGGTATTGCACTTCTGTTGGCAACTCTATTGCTGCCGCTCCAAGTGCGTGCCGAGGGCTATATCGCGGATGATGATATTGTGATCGATCTGGAGCACAATTTAGAGTGGCGGCGATGCAGTCTGGGGCAGACGTGGGACGGCGAAGCTTGCATGGGGGCTGTCGGGCGGTTTTCTCTCGATCAGGCTATGGCCGCGCTTGAGGCATTAAATGTCGAGAGTCAGCAGGGGTGGCGCATGCCGTCGCATGCCGAGCTTGCATCGTTGGTGTGCAGTTCGTGTGATATTCCAAAAATCGATGCGCGGGCTTTTCCTGATACGTCGCCCGAGCCTTATTGGAGTTCGGACAAGAATTTCTTCGATAAGCGCAAAAATTGGTCGGTGAGCTTTTACACAGGCCACAGCTTCAACCGTTTTTCATCGGAAAAAGAATTAGCGGTTCGCCCTGTTCGCGACCGTTAATCTTGCTGTCGGTCAGCGCGCAATTCAAAAAACACCCGAAGGGCCGCCAAGATCCCGCCCAAGACCATCATGCCAACGGCAATCTTCATCGGCGTTAATCCCTGGAGAACATTGAATTGACGACCGCCGATCGCCACCAGCAATCCCAAGCCAGCGACCGCTATAATGAAATAGCGAATGGTCAGACAGCGAATACAGATTGGCGTTTCTTCAGATTTTGTCATGATATTTCCCGTTCGGCCCCGTTTCAAATTTGGTGCCATAATTCTACAAAATGCAAGTTTTAGCTGTCTGGTTTTTGACAAGACTTAAAAAGATTATGGCCAAAGGGTCGTAAGTGTATGTGTATTAATGCTATTTTAAGATTTTTTTTGACAATCGCGATCGTCAAATTGTTTTTTTTGTGACCCTAAAAAACTCTGCCACCGTGCTTTCACGTCATGCAAACACGGGAGGACATGATGCAGTTATCGCAGTCAGTACGCTTAAAGCAGAAGCAATCCATGGTGATGACGCCGCGTTTACAGCAGGCGATCCGCATGTTGCAAATGTCGAATATTGATCTGGCGCAGTATCTCGAAGATCAAGCCTTAGAGAACCCATTTTTGGAGCTCGATAAGCGCGAAGGGGAGGCCGTTGCCGGTGCCGATAAAGCGGCCGAGAGCGTTGATGTCGCAATGTCCTCGGGGGCCAGCATGTCCGATGACCCGACCGCGCCGACCGATTATGATAATCGCCATGAAAGTGGCGACAGCGAGCCCGTATGGCGTGCCGAGTTGTCGCAAGGCCGTCAGGGTGGTGATTTTGAGGCCGCTTCGATGGGGGTCGCCGAGCGCGCTGTTTCCATTTACACGCATGTTTCGCGCGAAATCGAACTGTTATTCGCCAACGCTCAAGATAAACTCTATGCCTATACGCTTCTCGAGCGCCTTGCTCCGTCAGGCTGGCTAAGCGCCAGCCTCGATGAAATCGCCGAGCAAAGCGGTGTTGCCACCGAAAAGCTCGAGCCGGTTCTTCTGAAATTACAAGAGATGGAGCCGGCAGGCATTTTTGCCCGCGGCCTAGGCGAGTGTTTGCGCTTGCAAGCCAAGGATCAAGGCAGTCTGACACCAGCGCTGGATACACTTCTCGACCATCTCGATATTTTGGCCGCGGGCGACTTTAAGGCGCTAACGCGCAAATGCGGTTGCACAGAAGATGAAATCCGCGAGATGCTTGTTCTTATTCGAAGCTTCACCCCAAAACCGGGCGAGGCTTTTTTGTTTGCCGATGAAATTATTAACTCGCCCGATCTGATCGCGTTTAAATCGAAAAATGGTTGGGTTGTCGAATTGAATAATTCAACGCTTCCCGCAATTAAAATTGACGAAAACTATGCCGAAGAGCTAGCTAAGAAAATTGCCGACCGGGAAGCCCAAGAGTTCACAAATAATGCATTATCATCAGCGCGCTGGCTCAAAAGGGCTCTCGAACAGCGCAATTCGACGACATTAATTATCAGCGCCGAGATTATTCGCCAACAAACCGAGTTTTTGGAGAATGGTCTGGATGCCTTAAAGCCGCTTTTGCTCCGCAATATTGCCAAGGCCGTCGGTATGCATGAAAGCACTGTTAGTCGCGTCACGACCGGGTTGATGATTTCGACGCCGCGCGGCAGCTTCCCACTGAAAGCTTTTTTCAGTGTTGCCTTGGCGGGTGAAGACGGAGACGAAGAGACCGCCTCTGCCGCTGCGGTGCGTCACATGATTAGCAAAATGATTTCCGAAGAAAACCCGCAAAAACCCTTATCGGACGATGCCATTGCGGCACAAGTGACCAAAGAGGGTATTCGACTGGCGCGCCGAACTGTCGCGAAATATAGGCAAATTTTAAAAATTCCATCATCGGCAGAGCGACGCCGGCGAGCCAAATTGGCGAAAATGTCTTAAGCGAAAATTTCCAAAAAAAATAGCGCGCCTGAAGCGCGCTATTCCAATTTTGCGATGACGAGGCGAACCGCTTATTCAGCCGCTTTTAAGACGGGCTGAGCGGGTGGGCCAATAAAGTCATGCGGAAGACCGCCGCGCGCGGGGTCAACATAGTCTGCAAGCGGTTTCACAAAGACCGCGTTCTTGCGGCCACCCTCATCAAAAAACACGCATTCAACAAGGACATCCTCAAGGTTGGGCTGTGGGGTCACTGGGCTGACATTTTGCATCTTGCTCTCCTTTTGTCTCGCAGAAGAGATGCATTTTTTGTGCCAGACGTTAAGCGGTGAGTTGCGATAAGTGACGTAAAAAGCGAGCGGAGCTGTCGGGAATGTCGGCCATCCGCTCGGTCAAGCACGTGGCTGGGAAAATCCGAACTTGTGTTTTGCCGCGGGCAATTGCTGTGACCGGCCACGCTATGCCTGCTAGTACCTCTGGGATGCCAATCAACTCATGCTGATCGTAGCGCCGTAAGGGTGAGGTGCCGCGGGGGGCAAACACGTTGAGGGTGCCGATTTCAACAAGGTAAATATGACTGGCTTCTTGACCAGCCAGAAACAGCGTTTCGCCATCGATCATCGCAAGCGACTGCCCTTTGCGCCCCGTGGTGGCGATCAGCCCTTTGGGAGACAAGTGGATCATTGCGCACCTGTTATGTTGTTTCGTTTTTGCATATCGATCGCTAATAGGCAGGAGAGGGGCCAGGTGAGGTGGTGCTGGCGGTCGATGAGATCACGGATTTGCGTGCGCGATACCATAAACGCGGCGACCTGATCTGAGGCCGTAACAGCGCTTTGATAGGTGTTGAGAGCCAGAAAGTCGAGGGTGGCGAGAAGATCGCCTGCGGCGTAGCGGCGCCTGAGTGTGCCGTCAAAGCCCGTTGCATGGCCGGTTTGGATGATGAAGGCGACGTCCGTCGTATCGCCAGGGGCGATAATGCGAGCACCAGCTTTAAATATTTGCCGCGGCCAATCGGCTTGCACCGCGCCTATTAGATCAATCGCGTTCATAATACCACCCTTAGTCTCGTCTACGACGCGGGGCGGAGTTTTTTAGCTGGGATGTATGTTTTTGGATTTTTCGAGTGTTTCGATGACCGCACGCGCATGCGCTTCACTAAAATTAAAACGCTCACGCAGAGCCTCGATTTTGCCTGTTTCTTCCTCGTCGATAAAACCATCACTTAAGGCGCTTGCGACCTCGGCTTCAAATATCGCGCGTTTGCTCGACACTTGATTGGCAAAAGCATTGGCTAAAATACCAGTGAGCAGGGCGACCGTGCTGACCCCCATAATCGCTGTGATGGCACCGATAATTTTCCCCAGTGGGGTAATGGGGGAAACATCACCATAGCCAACTGTTGTTAGGGTTATGAGCGCCCACCACATGCTCTCGGGAATGGACGAAAACTTATCAGGTTGGGCATCTTGTTCCACCAGATACATCAGAGCACTCGCCATGAATAGCGCAATGGTGAAAATATACAGGGCTGCCATGAAAGACTGTCGCTCTTGATAAACTGCCGACATGAGGTCTTCGAGAGCGGACGAATAATTCGAGATCTTGAATAGGCGCAGCAGCCGGATCACACGGAGCCAACGTAAGTCGAGGTCGCCGACAAAAAATGAGATGACACTGGGTAAGACAGCGAATAGATCAACCAGTCCATTAAAGCTGAAAACATATTGCAACCGCCGGCCAAGCGATGACGTGTATTTGCTGTCTGCCCGCGCGGCATTTGACCAAAGCCGCAATAGATACTCGACAGAAAAAATAACGGTCGAAACGTTCTCAAAGAGAAGGAAGAAGTTTTCGTAGCGCACGGCGAGGGCCTCAACCGACTCGAGGCTAACCGCTATGACATTTGCCAGAATAAGAATTGCTAAAAAATTATCCGCATAGCGACTGGTTTTATCGTCGACCTTGCCACGATCTAAAATTTCCATGCACCGACGCTGAACGCGATCATATGAGCTCTCTGCAGTGGACACTGAACTCCCCCCCAACGCAATATCTTTGAAAGTTACGCGAGGAGCGAGGGGGCTGGCAAGTTTTTAGATGCTTTATTCGGCGTGAAACATATCACCAGCGATTTCGAGCGTTTCGATGCACTGGTTCACGAAATCCATGGTTTCCGCGCGGCCTTGGATTTGATACAGGCGCATCGAGGCATAACGCGCGGCGGCATAAGCGACGGCAACCGGATCGCGATGCCGCGCCGTGAGGGCATCGAGAAGATGCTCGGCTTCGTCGCGAATATGCGACAAACGCTTTATTTCCGCGGGACTGAGTTCTGCGTCGGGTTCCGATGGAGCGCTATAGGTTTGTTCGGCCGGCGCGGTTTTATATTTTTCGAGAAAAATAACATTATTGCTCATGGTCAGCGCTCCTTCGCGGGTCGTGTCGATTGATCCCCTTGATATTCCCGATTACGACCAGATCGGGACGGTCTTTAGGGATATGACATAATTGACTTAATTTTTTCCTAAGGGGGCCGCCTTGCCGCAGGCCTAGCGGCGCTCTATATCGAGAAAAGATGGAAGAGAACCCCACGCACACCAAGTCATGGCCGGAGCGGCAAACAGCACGGTGGCGCCTTGCGCAATTAACCGAAGAGCTGAACGCGCGGCCTTTCCCCGAATTTGTGGCGCCCACCCGTTTGTTTCGCCTATGTGTAAAGGGGCGCGAAGCTTTCCCCTCGATCCGCCAACAACTGTCCGATGTTTTGGGCGGTGTCGACTGGCAGGTCGCCGAGCGCGGAAAGATCATTCGCGGCATTTATAATGATATTCAGGTGAATATTGAGAGGCACACCGAATTTACCTCACTGACGCTGATTGAGGAGGGAGAAGAAACAACGACGCTCGCCTCGGTTCTGCCTGCCGGTTGGATGCAGGCCTTGGCTGGGGAAATTGTGGTGGCCGTGGACTGTTTGGTGCGGCACGGTGAGGCCGAGACGGTCAACGCCTCAGTTTGTGCCAGCAAGTTTGAGGGCGGCCGCGCAACAGGATATTTCGACTTTCAAGTTGCTGCCGACGGTCATACCAAAATTCGGCTCGATGTAACGCCCGAAAGCTCGCCGCGCGATATTGGGCGGATTGCACTGCAAGTTCTGGAAATTGAGACATATCGCTGTTTTGCCGCTCTAGGCCTGCCGAAAGCGCGGGGTGCGCAAGAACGGTTGTGGGAAATTGCCAATCTCATCCCGCATGACTCAGTGGATATGAGCGACGACACAGAAATAACCGCGCGCTATAGCATTTTGGCCGGCCTAGCCAATGAGCTGGACCAAATCGGCCGCGATACGTCGTTCCGGTTTAATGCGTGTCAGGCCTATTGGGCATTGGTGCAGGAGCGGCTGTCGGCATTGGGTGAGGAACGACATGATGCGCGCCTGACCATTGGTCGTTTTCTGGAGCGGCGATTGGGCCCTGCTATAGCCACCTATCAATCGACGGCACGTCAGCGCGACAATATCGCAGATCAGGTCGCCAAATTATCCGATCTGTTGCAAACGCGCATTGAGCTCGGTTTGCAACAACAAAATTCCCGGCTTTTGACATCCTTGAATGAGGGCTCAGAGCGGCAACTCCGCTTGCAACAAACCGTCGAAGGGGTGTCAGTGGTCGCCATCAGCTATTATGCGGTTGGCTTACTGCGGTCGCCCATATTGTGGGCAGCCGAGGCGCTGGGATTGGCGCCGCTGATTTCGGATCCGCGCCTTCTTGAAATGGGGCTAATTGTGGTGGTGGTGCCGCTCGTTTGGTGGCGAATCCGGCGGTTATTACGGCGGCATCAGTAACCTCAGCCGCAGCGGCAGAAATCGGCAATTGCATGCCTGTTTCATTTGGTTTATATCAAGCTCCACGCGTCACTTGGCGACAAGGATGCCGCTTTGGCGGAGTAGCTCAGCTGGTTAGAGCAGCGGAATCATAATCCGCGTGTCGGGGGTTCGAGTCCCTCCTCCGCTACCAAAGCTCATAACAAGATAAGTCCGTCAGCCGCTAAAAATCAGCCCGTGAGTGCCATTCGCCGCATATGTGCGGATGCCAGAATAGTCTGAGGACGCGCGGATAATTTAGCTCATGAATGAGGTCGCGCTAGCCAGCGAGATGTGTTACACGGATCTCGGTGAAGCGATCAGATATGCTGGCTCGCGCTTAACGCGTTTATGCGACGGTTGACAGTCAGCATTTTCGATCACGGAAACAGGTAATTTTATGTCTTCATTTGCCGAACTCGGCCTGAGCCATCCGCTCACCAAAATACTCGAAAAAAGCGCCTACGATCAACCGACCCCTATTCAACAGCAGTTTATTCCGCTCATGCTACAGGGCCACGATATTGTTGGTATCGCGCAAACGGGTACGGGCAAGACGGCCGCTTTTGTGCTCCCCCTGTTGGAGCGGCTGAAGGCGCATCAACATAAAGCCACACCGAAACATTGCACCGCGCTGATTATTGTGCCGACGCGCGAATTGGCTAAACAAATTGACGATAATATCGCCAAATACGGTGCGCAAACCTATCATCAGCGCGCCTGTATTGTTGGCGGCATGAAATACCCCAAACAGATAAACCGTCTCAATCAGGGCTTGGATATATTGGTAGCGACACCCGGGCGCTTGGAAGATCATCTAAAATCAGGCAATTTATCGCTCGCAAAAACCGAAACGGTTATTCTGGATGAGGCAGACCAAATGCTTGATTTGGGGTTTTTTCCAGCCATTCGCCGTATCGTCAGTAAAGCCCCCAAGTCGCGCCAGACGGTGCTGTTATCGGCGACCATGCCCAAGCCCATTCGGGCGCTGGCTGCTGAATTGTTGGACAACCCGCGGGATGTTGCCGTGGCCCCACAATCAACGCCGGCCGAGCGCATTGAGCAAGCCGTTATATTAATGGCAAGTAGCGAGAAGCGGCCCTTCCTTGTCGGGGCGCTGGAAAACCAATTCCGCACGATTATTTTTACCCGTACCAAACACGGCGCCGATCAATTGGTGAAATTTTTATCGAAGCAAAACATCACCGCCGCGGCCATTCACGGCAATAAGAGCCAAAACCAACGCCAACGTGTGCTGGAGGCGTTTCGCGAGGGTGAAGAGCATATTCTCATTGCCACAGATATCGCGGCGCGTGGCATCGACATTCCTGATGTGTCCTTGGTGGTGAATTATGATGTGCCGACGACGCCAGAAGCTTATGTGCATCGTATTGGCCGAACGGCACGGGCAGGTCGCGAGGGCCGCGCCATAACACTATGCGCCCCCGAAGAGCAAAAATATCTGCGCGATATTGAAAGGCTTGTCAAAATCAAATTGCCTGTCGAGAATATGCAGGCCGGTGCGATTGACGATAGCGTTTATGATCCGATGCAGGCCTTGGCGACGCCAAAAGCCAAGCACCGGGACCGTCAAAAGCGTGGCGATGCATCAACACATCGATCAGATGGGCAAGCTAAACCCCATAAGCCGAAGGCGCGCAAACCTGCTGGCGGTCGTGCCGCTGAAACCCGCGATGGCCAATCGCGGAAAAAAAGCAATGCACCAACCCATCGATCGGATGGGCAAGCTAAACCCCATAAGCCGAAGGCTGGAAAACCCGCTGGCGGTCGCACCGCTGAATCCCGCGATGGCCAGTCGCGGAAAAAAAGCAATGCACCAACGCATCGATCGGATGGGCAAGCTAAACCGCATAAGCCGAAGGCTGGAAAACCCGCTGGCGGTCGCACCGCTACAGCACGCGACGACCAATCGCGGAAAAAAGGTGGCAATAAAAATCCGCCGCGCGGTCCAGCGCGGCGCCGCCGTAACGGTGGCGCTTAATCGGTCAAATCAGAATAAAATACAAATATGGCAACAGCGCCAGCGCGCTGCTCTGTCTCCATACTCTTTTGCCAGTTCATGATAGGCGCATCATGATCTCAGGCGATCGCGCAGAAATAAATCTTCTGACCAATCAGCTCGCCAGCTTTCGTCCGTAGCTCATCCAAATAGCCGCGACGACGGCTTCAAATACAACCGCGCTCCAGATGGTCGGTGCGTCATGCGTTATACCCGATAGGATCCGCAACACAGCTGCGGTGCCAATTAGGAAAGCAGCGG
Source organism: Rhodobiaceae bacterium (assembly GCA_038147995.1). Taxonomy (GTDB): domain Bacteria; phylum Pseudomonadota; class Alphaproteobacteria; order RS24; family RS24; genus JAYODZ01. Next base: position 47,646 of record JAYQUO010000009.1, read on the forward strand.
AGAACAGAAAAGCGGGCTGCTTTTTCCACACGCCATAAGCAGAAAGCCCCCCCATACCAAAAAAGAACGCGCCGACATCACCGATCTGCGAATTGCGCCCTGGTCCCTCTAAAAGAACCATTTGTATGGCCGCCGCAGCTCCTTCTGGGTCGAGGGCCCAACGCAGTGCCATAACCAATATCAGAGCGCTAAAAGCGCCGGCTAGGATTTGTAATATTCTGTCCATAACTTCCCCCTATAACTGGGCAAGAGAGTGGCTCTATAAAGGCGCGCACGCAAGCTATTTTTGACGATGACGATCGGCGATCAAATATGCGTCAGATCGATAAGGTGCGGGTAAATCTAGTCGCGTAAAAGATTGCGCGCCATATGAATCAAAATCGCTAAAGTAAGGAGGCCACCAATCAGCGCAACGCCATAGCCAATCATGCCAAATATATTCGTTGCCCCGAGCATATTATCGGCAAAGGATAGAGCGCGATTGGGCGCGGCATTGCCGAACCAGTAGAAAATTGTATTGGCCCAGCCGATAAAAATCATGCAACGCGCATATAATCTCTGGCGTTGGACGGTAAGGTCACAATGGGGCAGGGCAAAGGCGATTGCCATCATCAAGAGACCGTTTAAGACGCCGCCTGTATGCGCCCGGGCCCAGCCTTGCGTCGTTCCAAAAATCGCGACATCGACAAACTGTCCTGGCGTCACCTCAAGGCCCCCAATCAGACCAAAGGCCAGCATAAAGCCCGCGAGTAAGGCAATTACGATAACGACCAGCGCATGTCCAATTAAGGTTTTTTGAAAATCATTCATGGGGCCCTCCGGCCTTTTAACCTAGACCGTTCTCTTGCCTTTGTGCAAGCGCCGAAGGGTCGCTCAGCTATCGCTGCGGGCGTTTAGATATTGACCGCCACAATAGATCAAGGGTTCGATATCATGGCTCTCAAAACTTGTGACTTCGCCGACGAAAATAATGTGGTCGCCGCCATCGTATTGAAATTTGGTTGTGCACCGAAATAGGGCCGCATAGTCGGGCAGGCGCGGATATGTTCCCGCGGGGTCGGTGACATCGAGACCGCAAAATTTATCCGAGCCTGTGCGGGCAAATGTATTCGACAAGGCGCTCTGATGCGCGCCCAAGACGTGCACATTAAAGCCGTTAGCGGAGCAGAAATTGTCGAGATTGGCCGAGTCGCGCCCCAAGGACCAAAGGACCAAGGGCGGCGATAGAGATACAGAATTGAAACTGCTAGCTGTCACTCCGACAGCAACGCCTTTGTCATCGCGGGTCGTTATGATGGTAACGCCAGTGGCGAATTTTCCGAGTGCCGATCGAAACTGCTTTTGTTGGTCGGACATTGTCGAATAGAACTCCGAGACTAAGGTTGAAAATGTGTGTAATGAATGTAGCAGAATGTCGCAAAAAGCAAGCGTGAAACCCGATAATCCTCGATGAAAATCAAGTCCGCAACGATCCTTGCTTTGCTGTTGAAATCACATATTCTATCGTAAATGCGCAAAGGCGGAGGATAGCAGATGAGTAGAGCAGAATTTGAAACAGCCCATGATTTAATGGGAAAAGAGGGGATGCAGGTCGGCCCAACGCCATGGCTTGAGATGTCGCAAGATCGCATAAACCTCTTTGCTGATGCCACTGAGGACCATCAGTGGATCCATGTCGATGTTGAAAAAGCTGCCCAAGGCCCCTTCGGGGCGCCCATAGCGCATGGCTATTTGACGCTTTCTCTGGCGGCTAAGTTTTTGTCGCAATTGGTGGCTGTTCGAAATATCTCGATGGGCGTCAATTATGGGGTCGGCAAAGCGCGGTTTCCCAATGCCGTTAAAGCTGGCAAACGCTTGCGCGCCCATGGCGAGCTTGTCCATGCCGAGGAAGTTGGTGGCGGCGTACAATTGACGTGCCGCATTACAGTCGAGATCGAAGGCGAGGAGCGTCCGGCTTGCGTGGTTGATACGATCAGCCGCTATTATCCTGCGTAACTGCGATGAGCTCTTCTTTACAGATCGAAAAATCTGGTGCCATCACCCGCTTGACGCTGAACCGGCCTGACGCCATGAATGCGCTCTTGCCTGAGACGCATGATGCCTTGCACGACGCTTTTAACGATTTTGCCGCTGATCAAAGCCAATTGGTTTGTGTCATCACAGGGGCGGGTGATCGTGCTTTTTGCGCTGGCACCGACCTGAAGGCGCTCGAGCATTATCGGCCTTATCCGGCTTCGGGTTATGCTGGCATTGTGGAACGTTTTGATCTCGACAAACCTGTGATTGCTGCTGTCAATGGTTTCGCGTTGGGCGGCGGGTTTGAGCTAGCCTTGGCCTGCGACATTATTATCGCGAGCGACACGGCGCGGTTTGGTTTGCCTGAGCCTTTGGTTGGGGCTGTCGCCTTGGGCGGCGGCTTACACCGTCTGCCGCGTCAAATCGGTCTCAAGCGCGCCATGGGGATGATCCTAACCAGTCGCGCGATTTCCGCGGCGACGGCGCTGGATTATGGTCTGGTCAATGAGGTGGTTGCCCCCGAGGCCCTGATGACAACCGTTCAGGCCTGGTGTGATGATATTTTGCGGGCGTCGCCCGCCTCTATTCGTGCCTCGAAGCAAACCGCAAGGCGTGGTTTAGACGAAGACAGCCTTGCCACTGCTTTGCAACAGCAGCAGAATTATCAGGCATTTCGCGACTGGCAGCAGAGCCCTGATGCCATTGAAGGGCCGCGCGCTTTTGCCGAGAAACGGGCACCAAAGTGGAAGAGCTAATCTCGTGAAGCGTTTTTTATCGTCTTCGGTTGGGATGTTTCTGGTGAGCCTGATCGGGGCGGGTATTATTGCTGTTTTGAATTACAGTAATTTGTGGCGCCATGTGAACCGGTCGCATCTCACCGATGCTTTGAAAAAATCGCCTCGCCCGATTTTAATCACATGGCATGAGCAACTGACGGCGTTTCCCGTGATTATGGGCTTGTTTAATTCTTTCTCAGTTTTGTGTTCGCCGCACTCCGATGGACGCGTAATTGGATATATTTTGCGTCGCTTTGGCCATCGCGCCATATGGGGGAGTTCCAATCGCCAGCCAACGGCGGCCTTACGGGCTTTGGTGCGCGAGGTGAAAGAGGGGCGGGCCATCGCGATCAGCCCAGATGGGCCGCGCGGTCCAGCCCATATATTGGCACCAGGGGCAATAAGCCTTGCCATGATGACTGGTGCGCCGATCGTGCCAGCGGTGTGGCGATCACGGCGCCAATGGCGGGCAGGCGGCTGGGACAGAATGCGGTTCATGAAGCCTTTCGGGCGTGGCATTGTGCTTTATGGCGAACCAATTTTTATTCCGAAAACCTCGGACCGCGATGAGTTGGAGCGGTTGCGCCAAGACGTCGAAGCTCGTTTCATGGCGTTGGATCGCGCGGTTGAGGCGATGCTAGACGCGGACCGCGCAGCATAATTATGGCGCGTCAAAGCATTTTGACCTGTTTGGCGGGCGTCGGTGACGCAGATCCGACGGATAGCATTTTTGCACTCTTATTTGCCGAGCAACCCGAGCTGCGAGATGTTTTCGGACTTGACCGTTCAGGCGGGGTGCGTCGCGCCATGCTACAAAATTGTTTTGAGATCATTGTTGATTACGCCTCTGAAGGGACGATCTACGCTAATCAACTGCTTGGGATTTATTACAATCACGCCACTTATGAAACGACGCGGGAGCAGTTTCTTAGTTTTTTTCCAGTCATCGGGCAGTGGCTTGCGCAGCAAGATAAGGCGCGCTGGCAAGGCGCGCTGCTTGCCTGGTCAGAGATGGAGAGCGAGTTCGCGAAAATTATTCCCGAAACATAAATCTAAATGCCTAGTGCATTGAGCCGTTATGATGTTCAGTTTCGCTTTGATAGGGTTTCGCCGTTAGGGTCAGGGGGGGCGATAGCTCGAAACGGAAGGTAAAACTAGGGTTTGCTACCGTCTCGTCGCGCCCGAACAACATAAGGTGATAGCCTTTGGGCGCGAAGCGATACTCTGTTCCAGCGGCGACCTCAAAGCTATCGATTTGCCGCATCTGCATAATGCCGTCTTGCATATTCGTCGCGTGCATTTCGATACGCTGATAGCCTGAACTCTCGACAGCCAGCAACTTATCGTCTGTCTCTCCTAAATTGCGGATTGAAAAATAACCAACATCTGCGGCATGGCCTTGGCGAACAGATAGAAATTCAATTTTAATATTAGGTGCTGACGGCGCGCTACAGGCCACCAGCATCATTAAGCCAAGCGTCGCAAATGCCGAACGAAAAAGCATTGATCAATGTCCTTAGGCTGTAACGATGGTAAAACCGCCCGACGCGGTATCGTAGTTCTCAAGCTCACCCGTTCCAATATTGTGCCACAATCCGTGAAGCGTCAGGCGCTCGTCAGCAATGGCTTCGGCGATGAACGGAAACCCCAAGAGATTATGGAGCGATACCATGATCGATTGTTTTTCGAGCTTGGCGATTTGCTCAGCCTGCGAGCCTTGCCCGCTCAGTTCATCATAGGCGGGTTGCAAAATATCCAGCCACTTACGAATAAAAGTCGTATTTTCGTAAAGCTCTTTTTGCGTGCCATTGCAGGCGTGGTAGCCGCTATTAATGCCACCGCATCCCGAATGCCCGAGCACAACAATATGCGCAACTTTCAAAGCTCTTACGGCGTATTCGATGGCGGCAGAGGTGCCGTGGTGATCGCCATCTTCTTTATAAGGCGGAACCAGATTGGCAATATTTCGGTGAATGAAAAAATCGCCTGACTCAGCGCCGAAAAGCGACATGGCGTGGATCCGGCTGTCGCAACAGCTGATAATCATGGCGCGCGGGTGCTGTCCTTGATCGGCCAAATGCTGATACCAGCTCTTGTTATCTTCGTAGTCCGTTGCCCGCCAGCCGAGGTAGCGCTTGGCGAGATAGGTCGGAAGGGGGCGGATAGCATCGCCTGCCATATTTTTGACTCCTTTGATCCCAAGGTGCTGAGCTAAACAGTTGCAAATTCTATACTAAAAGCCTTTTATAGGCGCAAGAAAAACAGGATGGTGCGGTGCCGATTATTGAGTTTCAGGAGGAGCATTTAAATGCGGAAAGCAACTGGCCTTGGTCGTATCTATTACGCTACTAAGTTTTCGCTGCAAGGCATTCAGACGTGCTGGCAAAGCGAACCCGCTTTTCGCTTTGAGCTGTTTCTTTTGTGTTTTTTTGCGCCAGCCTCTTTCATCGTCGCGCGCTCGCCCTTGCAATGGGCGGTGTTAATGTTGCCGATTATGGGGGTGCTCGCCATGGAAATGGTTAATACCGCCATTGAGCGCGTGGTTGACCATATTTCTTTGGAAAATCATCCGCTGTTAGGGCAGGCCAAAGACCTCGGCTCGGCGGCCGTTTTCATGTTTATGATGGCAACCCTTTTGGTATGGGGTGCCGTCATTGCCCATAATTGGCCGATCGTTTGACGATATTTATTCGCCCGGAACCAAATCGGGCACAGAATGAGGCAAACTAGCTGGCTTTTCGCTTGTGGCGTTTACACTTTGCGATGCATCATTTCCCGTCGGGCGGTTTAACCAAACCCCTCGCATCGACATCAAAGCCCAAAAAATGGAAGCCGCACTTAGAATCCACAGGGACAAGCTTACATGCAAGGCGAGCGCAAAACTGTTGCCGATTAGCATTGTGGCAAAACCGTAATAACGAAGCTTTTTAGAGTCACTCGAAAGCAATGGTGCTGCAATGACTGTCCCGAAGAACACCGCCCCAACTTGAAGAATTGCGTTAACGTCAACCATGTTAAACCTCAAAAGGAAGTCGAAAATTCCTAGACGGTTTGAAGCAGGGCTGTACCGCATGGCCCGGGCCCGATCTTTTTGACCGATAATGTCTCAATATTCCTTTTTTTTTCCAACGCAAGTGAAATTAGGAGGCCAATTGGAAGAATTAAAATTCACCAATTAATGTAATTAAAACAATTGGTTATATAATTATTTTTAAACTAACTAGCGCCTGCTGGAGCGGGTTTCGCAGGTGCGGCCGCTAGTCATCAGAACTCGCGTGCAAATCAACTCTAGAGCATTGAAAATATTGAAATATTTTATTGTGTAATTATATAGCTAGCTATATAATATTTGATATTCAAGATTGGAGTAAAAATGGCGTCCTATGAGGAGGGAGTTGAGCAGGGATCGGCCCCGCATGCCACGAATGAGGCAGCGGTCATGTGGGAGATGCGCATGTGCCATTTATTATATGAGCAGGCGATGGCCCGTTTCTTGCCGCGGGGTGTGACATTACAGCAATATATGGTGCTACGGCATTTGGCCGGCGGCACGGCAAGCGTTGGTCTGCTGGCCGATTTATTTGGTGTTCGGCAACCCACAATGTCGGTTTTGCTGGCGCGGTTGCATCAAAAAGGTCTGGTTAAGCGACGTCCTGGCCAAGTTGATGGGCGGCATCATTTCTTCATGATTTCTGCAACCGGAAGAAGCCTGTTGCGCAAACTTGAAAAACCAATGCAGCGTTTTACCAACGCGTTTCACAAGGAGCTGGAGGCCGAGCTTGCGGTAAACTTGTTAAACGATTTACGTTTACTGCGTACGCGTCTTGCCCGTGTATTCCTCTAGAGTAGAAAAGAGCGTTTTATGGACCACCAAAAACTCGCCGATCGCTTAAAATGGTTTAGCACTGCTTGTGTGCTCACCGGCATTCTTTTGACCAATTTAAATATTTATCCGATCAATTTGGCTTTTCATGCCGTCGGTGTCTTGCTGTGGACATGGGTTGGCTATGTCAAACGCGATGGCGCCATTATGACGAATTTTGGATTGCAAATTCCTTTGTTTATCATAGGTGCTGCCAATTTGGTGCTGTCTTGAATTTAACACGCCTCTCTGAGATGATGGTCGAGAGCGGCATGTCATGATGAGCACTTAAGGAACGCGATGAACCCGTTATTAACTTTGCGCGAGGTGGCATTTGCTTTTCCCTCGACAGATTATTTTGCTTTGCACATTGCCGATTTTAATCTTGCGGCGGGCGAGCGCATTTTGCTTTTGGGGCCGTCGGGAAGCGGCAAGTCGACCATGCTCAATCTTCTCAGTGGTGTCTTACGGCCGACGCAAGGCGAGATTGTTTTCGAGGGTTGCGACCTATGCACTCTTTCGGCGCGTCAACTCGATCGTTTTCGCGGCGAGCATATCGGGCTCATTCATCAGACTCTTAACCTGATACCGTGGTTGAGTGCCGCACAGAATATTGCCTTAGGACTGGCTTTTTCAGCGCATCGCCAAGCCCGCCTCAGCGGGTCAATTGAGGTGGAAGTTACGCAGTTGCTGAACGCTCTTGGTTTGGCCGCCGATATGTATGCCAATCAGACAGCGGCGCAACTCAGCATCGGGCAACAGCAACGCGTGGGGGCCGCCCGGGCATTGATCGGACAGCCCGAGCTTATTCTCGCCGACGAGCCTACCTCGGCGCTGGATCCTGATACAACGGCTGAGTTCATGCAATTACTGACGCAGTCTCTGGATCCGAAACGACAAGCGCTGATCATGGTCAGTCATGATCATCGCCTTGCACCATATTTTACGCGCACCGTGAATATGGCCGATTTTATGGAGCTTCGGTGATGCGATTGACCATGCTGTCTTTAACCTGGCGCTCCATCTTAAGCCGCGGCTTTAGCGTCGCGCTGGTGGTTTTTTCTTTGTCTTTGTCGATCGCTCTGTATTTTTCGGTGCTTGGGGTGCAACGCTCAACGCGCGATCATTTTACCAACGCGCTACAGGGCGTAGATCTGGTTGTCGCGCCGCGGGGCAATGATGTCCAAATCATTCTCTATAGTTTTTTCAATATGGGTGAGCCAACAGGGCTTATGGCGTGGGAAGCGGTTGAACGGATCGCGGCCTATGACGGCGTTCAGCGTGCCATTCCAATATCACTCGGTGATAGTGTCGGTTCTTTTCGTGTGCTTGGGACAGTGCCAGAGATTTTTGCGAGCGAGGCCAGTGGCGAAGGTTTCCATTTTGCCGTTGGTCAGCCTTTCGCTGAATTGTTTGATGTCGTCGTGGGAGCCGAGGTGGCGCGCGAGATGTCGCTGAAGATTGGCGATCCGATTATTGTCGAGCATGGTATGGGCGGGGTGACGCACGATACACATGACGAAATGCCTTTTCACATTGTCGGTATTTTACAACCGACAGCGACCCCATTTGATCGCATGGTGATGGTGTCGCTCGCCGCAGTGGACGCTATTCATACGGGCTGGTCGGGTGGTAAAAATCATATTTCAGCAGAAGCGTTAGAGCATGACGCGCATGATGGCGAGCCAGACCCTATCTCGGCAGTTCTGGTTCGGGTTGAGGGCCGGCGAAATCTTTTTGCGATCCAGCGCGCTATTAATGATGATACAGCGGCGGGTTTGACGGCCGTGCTTCCAGGGGTCGCTCTGGCAAAAATTTGGCAGTTCCTCGGTGGCGCCGAACGCGGATTTCGGATTATTGCCTGGTTGGTTATTGGCGTGTCCTTGATTGCCTTGATGGCCATGACGCTGACGAGCTTAGAGGGGCGGCGCCGAGAATTGGCGATTTTGCGCTCGGTCGGTGCCAGCCCGGCGCATCTCGTGTCGATGCTATTGCTCGAGGCGCTGTTCATTGCGAGCCTTGCAGCGGCGATCGGGCTTGGCTTAAGTGTGCTTGGCGCTTATGGTGCATCACTGTATTTGAGCTCGCGTTACGGTTTGGCTGAATTGTCTTTGGCGTGGCTTTCTTGGACGGATTTGAATTTTATTTTTTATGTGCTGTTGGCAGCGGTCGTGGCAACGATCTGGCCATCGGTGCAACTTTATAGGCGGACTGTGCATGACGGCATCACCATTAAACAGTAGAGGCTTATTTTGGGCTGTTCTGCTCTTGGCGCTGATTGGGTTTGCACGCGGTACGCAGGCTGGCGCGATTGTGGTGGACGAATGGGAAGATCTCATTCCTGCCAATTTATACGACTTTGTGCCCGAGGGCGGTATTACCAGCGAGCTATGGCTCGACGAAGGGTTTCAGAAAAAGCTGAAGGAGAGCGAGCGTCGGACGCGTCCCGAATTGGAGCAGGCTAAGACAGTTTTACCAGGGTATATGGTACCGCTCGACTACTCGGGCGATCTCGTCTTTCAGTTTTTACTTGTTCCGAGCGCTGGGCAATGTATTCACGTGCCGCCGCCGCCGCCGAACCAAACCGTTTTGGTCACCAGCAAACAAGGGGTAAAAATTCGAACCTATGCCGATCCGCTGATTGTTCGTGGGCTTATGCGCGTTGAAGCTGGGCAAACGGATTATGCCGAGACGGGCTATACGCTCGAGGCAAGTGAGGTCTTGGATTTCGATTTTGACCTGATTGAGAAGTTGGTCAATGAGTTGACGCAAGAGTAGCTTTTAAAGCCCCATTTGTTTGATCGCTAGATCGCGCATAATTTCTTCCGAGCCACCGCCAATCGCCATGACTTTGACCTCGCGATATATGCGCTCGACGGCTTGCCCCCGCAGATAGCCGGCGCCGCCATATATTTGCATCGCTTGTGACGCGATCTCTTCGAGATGGGTTGAGCAGTAAAATTTTAGTTTGGCAATTTCTGCCACCGGCTTTTCGCCCTCATTCATCAATTGAGCGACTTGGTTCAACCAAGCCTCCATGGCGTCGATTTTGGCGGACATATCGGCCAGCTTGTGACGTATCACTTGATGCTGGATCAGCGGCTTGGCGAAGGTTGACCGCTCTTGCGCATAGGCAACGCAGTCATCGAAACAGCGTTGTGCCATGCCAAGCATTTGAGCCGCCATCATGTAGCGCTCGTAATTAAAATTATCCATGATGGCAATAAAACCTCGGTTTTCTTCACCCATAAGCTGCGCATGCGGTATGCGGCAATTGTCGAAATAAAGTACGGCTGTATCGGATGCCCACCACCCCATTTTGCGCTCGATCGGGGTGCGAGAAAATCCTGGCGTATCGGCCTCGACGAAAAACAGCGAAATGCCGCCAAGGCCCGCGCCGCCGGTGCGTGCGCCGATAACAAAATAGCTCGCCTGCATGCCACCCGTGATGAACATTTTTTGGCCATTCAGGACCCAGTCATCGCCATCACGTTTGGCCGTTGTTTTCATATTGGCGACATCCGATCCGCCGCCTGGCTCGGTGATCCCGAGCGCACCACCTTTGCGGCCAGACAGAAGCTCGGGTAACACTTTGCGTTTAATATCTTCATTGGCAAGTTCGGTGAGGGGCTTGAGCATGATCGAGCGCGAGCCAACGCTGGCCATGACACCACCAGCTCCGACATAGCCCATTTCGACGGCAGCATCTTTGCGCATGAACTGGTCGTCCATGCCGTGCCCACCATATATTTCTGGAATCGCGAAACCAAAAATGCCGAGCTGGCACATTTTCTCGTTGATCTCATGCGGGTAGCATCCGGCTTCATCCCAATCGTCGACATGCGGTTCGATTTCGTTTTTCATAAAACGTCGAATGGTCTCGCGGAATGCGCGCCGCTCTTCCGTGTCATAAGGATTTCGCATTTTTGTCCCGCTGATATGTTTCTAGATGTTCAAGTTTTGATCGCGGTCGCAAGAGCGGATTAAAAATTTCGCCCATACGCGTGATCATGGTTTCGATTTTGCGCTCGTCAGGAGAAAAGGGTTCTTGCAGAATGAGCCCACGGAGGAAACTTCGCATAATGGTCCAGATCAGCACCAAGTCTTCCTCATTGCCCGAGACGGCTTCATAATAACCGGTAATGGCCTCGCCAATCATTTGATCCCATTCCTGCAAGCGCGGCGAAACGCGGTCGCGCAGGTTTTTGTCGGTCCGCATGGCGACAAGAATTTCCACCAAGGCGCGTCCTTCGCGACTACGCGACAGGCCGCGCGCGATATAATGAAGGTCGCCCACCAAGCCCTTGTCGCTATCAGCGCGTTTGCTCGGGAGCGACGGGCGCAAAGTGGTAATTAAGAGGCGATCTAATGTTGCCACAATCAAGTCTTCCTTGGTCGGAAAATGGTGCGTTAGAGCTCCGCGCGATACATTAGCCGCCTCCTGAATGCGATTAATAGATGTGTCCGAGTAGCCAAAACGATCGAGACAACCCATGGTCGCTTCGACCAATGTCGCGCGCGCGGCAAAAGATTGCCTCTCCTTTAGGGTCATGTCTGGGGTAGCATTGGGGATTGTGGGTAGTTTATCTGACATAACTGGACGCTATCAAATGCTTTGAGGCTTTACAAGCAGAACGATCGTTCTGTATGATAGAGAACTACTCTATGGGGAGAGAGACAAGCGATGGGGAAAACAATACATATTGGCGGGGCGAGCGGTTTTTGGGGCGACTCGCCTGTCGCGACCCCACAACTCTTGGCGGCGGGGCACCTCGATTACATCGTTTATGATTACCTTGCCGAAATAACCATGTCGATTATGGCCCGCGCCTATCAGGCGGACCCGATGGCGGGCTATGCGACGGATTTCGTGACCGCTGTCATGAAATCGCATTTGACAACCATTGCCGCCAAAGGGGTTAAGATCATCAGCAATGCCGGCGGTGTTAACCCCGAAGCATGTGGTGCCGCTGTGCAGGCGCTGATTAAGGATGCTGGATTAAACCTCAAAGTTGCCGTTGTAAGTGGTGATAATCTACTTTCGCAAAAAGAGAAATATGCCGCCAACATGCGGGAAATGTTCAGCGGCACGGAATTCCCGGCGCAAGACAAACTCGCGAGTATTAATGCGTATCTTGGTGCCTTTCCGATTGCTGCAGCACTCGACGCTGGTGCCGATATTGTAATTACCGGTCGCAGTGTTGATAGCGCTGTGACACTTGGCGCCTGTATTCATGAATTTGGCTGGTCGCCAGACGATTGGGACGCCCTCGCAGGCGGGTCTCTCGCGGGGCATATTATCGAGTGCGGCCCACAAGCGACAGGTGGTAATTTTACCGATTGGGAGCAGGCAGGTGATCTCGCCGATATTGGCTATCCGATCGTCGAGATATCCGACGACGGCAGTTTTGTCTGCCGTAAGCCTGACAACACAGCTGGGCTGGTTTCCGTGGGCACAGTGGCCGAGCAAATGCTTTACGAAATTGGTGATCCGCAAGCCTATATGCTTCCTGATGTGGTGTGTGATTTTTCGGGCGTAACAATTACCCAAATCGGGCAAGATCGTGTTCAGGTGTCAGGGGCACGCGGTCGGCAAGCGCCGCCAAGCTACAAGGTTTGCGCCACTTATTTTGAGGGGTTTCGTGGCGGCGTACTTCTGAGTTTTGTCGGTCGTGCCGCCGATCGTAAAGCGCAACATTACGCTGATCAGATTATCGCGCGTTGCCGCACGGCTTTTCGCAATGCCAATCAAGCCGATTTTACCGAAGTCAGCACCGAGGTTCTCGGCGCCAATAGTCAATATGGCGAAGCGGTGGGGGGTGATCATCGCGAAGTCGTTTTGAAGCTGGCCGTCAAGCATGAGGATGCGCGTGGCGTCGGGTTGATGTTGAAGGAAGCAACGGGGCTGGCTCTGGCGACACCTCCAGGACTGTCGATATTCGCAGGCGCGCGCCCGAAGCCTTCGCCCGTGGTGCGGCTTTACTCTTTCCTGCTTGATAAAGGCGAGGTCGATATTGCCATCACACTTGACGGGACGCCTATGACTTTTGCAGTACCCGATTTTGGCCAAAAAACGTCAGATGGGCCGGCTACCATGCCAACACCAACGCGCCCCGCCGCCTATGATGACGCGGATGCTGATTTGGTCGAATTAGACCTTGAAGATCTTGCGTGGGGGCGTTCGGGAGATAAAGGCAATAAAAGTAATATCGGTATTATTGCGCGCGATGCCGCCTATTTGCCCTATATCTGGCATAGCCTTTCGGAAGCGGTGATACGCGCGCGTTTTGGACATTTCCTAGCGGCGGGCAGCGCAATAGATATCTATTACTTGCCCGGAGCGCATGCCATGAATATTGTCATGCATGAAGCTCTGGGAGGGGGCGGTGTAGCCAGCTTGCGAAATGACCCACAAGGCAAGGCCTATGCGCAAATTCTTCTGGATCAAAAAATAGCAGTGCCTCGTTCTATCGCGGAGAACCTTTAATGCCCGTTTTTCAAACCAAACTCAATCTCAGTAGCGAGGCCTATGACAAAAATCGCGCCGATCAGCTCGTTAACATTGACCTGATGCGCGCCTTGCAGGAGCGTACGGCAGCGGCGTCGGAAAAGCGCCGTCCGCGTTTTGAGGAACGTAATCAATTAACGCCGCGCGATCGGCTAGCGCATTTGCTTGACCCCGGTATGCCGTTTCTCGAATTATTTAATATTGCTGGCTATTGCGTCGATGACCCAAACCGCGAGACTGGACTGATCGGATCAAATGTTTTGGCTGGTATCGGCTTTGTCAGCGGCGTCCGATGCATGGTTTATGTCGACGATAGCGGCATTAATGCGGGCGCGGCGGGCGTGCTGACATTTCAAAAAGGGGTGGAGTGCATGCGCATGGCGCTCGATAAAAAGCTTCCCTTTATTCATTTGGTAGAGAGCGCAGGCGCCAATCTCATGAAATATATGGTCGAAGGTTGGGCCCGCGGCGGGGAGATCTTTTACTCGCTGGCGCGTCTCAGCGCCGCTGGCGTGCCGACCTTCACGGTTTTGCATGGTCCAAGCACGGCGGGCGGCGCTTATATGCCAGGCATGTCGGATTATAATGTCGGCGTTAAGCACAATGGCATGGCGGCGCTCGGCGGCGCCGCGCTGGTACGCGCGGCAACGGGCGAGGTCGCCGACGAACGCGCCCTCGGGGGAACTGAGATGCATGCGAGTGTCTCTGGCTTGATGGAATATCTCGCTGAGGATGATGCCGAAGGCATCGCGCAATGTCGTGATCTCGTCGGACGCCTGCGCTGGAATGATCTCTGCCAAGCTCCCCCACGCCGCGATTTTAGCGAGCCGCTATACGACTCCGAGGAGTTGTTGGGGTTGGTGCCTGTCGATTACAAAGTGCCTTATGAAGCGCGAGAATTGGTTGCGCGCTTGGTCGACGGTTCCGACTTTATGGATTTCAAATCGCGCTATGGCACCACACTGGTGTGCCTACAGGCGCAGGTCTATGGCCATAAGGTCGGAATTGTTTGCAATAACGGCCCGATTGATCCCGATGGCGCGGCTAAGGCAACGCATTTTTTTCAATTGTGTGATCAGGCGCAAATGCCCTTGGTTTTTCTCAATAATATCACTGGCTATATGGTGGGCACGAAATATGAGCATGCCGGCATGATCAAAATGGGGTCAAAAATGATCCAAGCCGTTTCTAATGTGCGGGTGCCGAAAATCAGTTTTTACGTCGGTGGCAGTTTTGGAGCGGGCAATTACGGTATGGCAGGAATTGGCTATCATCCTGATTTTCTGTTTACCTGGCCGTCAGCGACAACTGGCGTCATGGGTGGTCAGCAAGCCGCGGGCACCATGGAGCAAGTGGCAATTGTCGGTGCCGAGCGACGTGGCGAGACCGTTGATCACGAGGCTTTGGCCAAACAACGTGCGGCAATCGAAAACATTTTCGACTCGCAAAGTGATGCCTTTTACACCTCGGGCCGGATGCTTGACCATGGCATGATTGACCCGCGCGATACGCGCAAGGTTTTGGGTTTTGTCCTCGACACGATTTGGGAGTCGCAGCATCGCACCTTGCAGCCAAATGCATTTGGCGTGGCGCGGATATAGGGATTGCTATGAGTGATGTGCCCGTAATTTGTGATGTCGACGCTGGTTGGGCAACGCTCTGGTTTAATCGGCCCGAGGCCCGCAACGCGCTGTCGGGCGATGTAACGGATCTTCTGCTGCAGCATTTATCCGCTTTACGCGATCGCGCTGATCTTCGGGGTCTGACCTTGCGTGGCAAGGGCGGCGTTTTTTGCGCTGGCGGCGATATTAAAGGCTTCAAAGCCATTTACCAAGGTGGCCAACAAAACGAAGCGGATGTTGCGGCGGCAAGCGAAGCTGGAGGCGAACTCTTTGCCGCTATTAATGAGTTTCCTCATCCTGTCATCATGTTGGTCGAAGGTGCCGCGATGGCGGGCGGGCTTGGGATTGTTTGCGCCGGCGATATTGTGATTGTCACGCGCGATGCCAAATTTGCACTTACCGAGACAACGCTTGGTATTCCACCCGCGCAGATCGCGCCTTTCGTGGTTCAACGCCTCGGGCTGTCGCGCGCACGCCGTCTCATGCTGACGGCGGCTCGATTTGATGGGGTAGAGGCTGGCAATATAGGGTTGGCGGATTTTGTCGTTGCCGACCGTGCTGAAGCTGAAGCGCGCGAAGCGGCTATTCGCGCCGATATTTTGCGCTGCGCACCGGGCGCCAACCGCATCACCAAAGAAATTGTTCTGAAAACGCGTGACCTCAGCGGCGAGGCAATGCGCAAATTTGCAGCCAAGGGTTTTGCGCAAGCGATGCTCAGTGCTGAAGGTGTTGAAGGCGTCAGTGCTTTTATCGAAAAGCGGAAGCCAAACTGGGCCGTTGAGGTTGGAGAGAAGCATGGCAAAGATAACTAAAATTCTGATCGCCAATCGCGGTGAAATCGCCCTTCGGGTCATGCGTACGGCGCGCTCGCTGGGGATCAAAACGGTTGCGGTCTATTCGGATGCTGATGCCGCGGCGCCGCATACGATAGCAGCTGATGAGGCTGTGTGTATTGGGGCAGCACCTGTCGGGCAATCTTATTTGCGGGGTGACGCGATTATTGCTGCGGCACAACATTGTGGTGCCGATGCCATTCATCCTGGCTACGGCTTTTTATCGGAAAATGCGGATTTTGCTGCGGCTGTTGAGGAGGCAGGGATCACCTTTATTGGTCCGACTGCCGAGGCTATCGATCTCATGGGCAATAAGGCGGCGGCTAAACGTTTGATGATCGAAGCGGGTGTGCCATGTGTGCCGGGCTATGAAGAAAAGGATCAAACCGAAGCACGCTTGCTCGCGGCTGGCTCTGATATTGGTTTTCCACTCATGGTGAAAGCGGCCGCCGGCGGCGGCGGGCGGGGTATGCGCTTGGTGCATGCAGAGCAAGATTTAAAAGGCGCGCTCGAGTCGGCGCGATCAGAAGCTGAAAATGCTTTTGGGTCGGGCGAGTTAATTTTGGAAAAAGCAATCATCAAACCGCGCCATGTCGAGATTCAAGTATTCGCTGATAACTTCGGGCACACAGTGCATTTCGGCGAGCGCGATTGTTCGGTCCAACGGCGTCACCAAAAAGTGATTGAGGAGTCGCCCTGTCCCGTAATGACCCCTGAGTTGCGCGCACAGATGGGCCAGGCAGCCGTCGATGCGGCGAAGAGCATTAATTATCGTGGCGCTGGAACTGTCGAATTCCTGCTCGATGCGGAAGGGGAGTTCTATTTCCTCGAAATGAACACGCGTCTGCAAGTTGAGCATCCGGTAACCGAAGCCGTCACAGGTGTTGATCTTGTCGCTTTGCAAATTCAGGTCGCCGAAGGTTTGCCGCTGGGGCTTAGCCAAGATGATATTCAGCTGGAGGGTGCAGCGATTGAAATTCGGCTGTATGCCGAAGATCCTGCCAACGGCTTTTTGCCAGCAACAGGACGGGTCGAGTTGTGGCAGCCCGCCGCTATTGATGGCGTTCGCTACGACGCCGGTATTGTGTCGGGGCAAGCGATATCGCCATTTTACGACCCTATGATGGCCAAAATTATCGCCTATGGAAGTTCGAGGGAAATTGCACGACAAAGATTGCTGGCCGCCTTGCGGGCGACCCCTCTATTCGGATTGCCCAATAATCGCGATTTCCTGATCGCCTGTTTGGAGCGTGATGCCTTTATTGCTGGTCAGGCCACAACAGCCTTTATCGCTGAAAATTTTTCGGAGCAAGATTTCGCGGTGCCGCCCGTTTCGGCCCATGAACAGGTCATGCTCGGTGTTGCACATTTTGTGCAAGCCCAGATCCGGCACCAAGCGCAAGCGATCGCGGTGGGTGACCACTATTTAAACTTTTCGACCCTCGGGGGAACACGCTCGCTCTTGAAATTCAGACAAGGTGAAGAGCCGTGTGCCGCTGAAATACGGGTTTCGAATGCTGGCGCCGTCCATGTCTTGATTGATGATCAAGGTTTTGATGTGCGTGTTTTAAAGCGAACGGCGTCGCACCTAAGCTGTGTCATTAATGGGCACACCCACGCAATGGACATGTTGGCCCTTGGTCAGCTGTTGCATTGCAGTATCGATGGTCGCCAAATCGTCAGCGAAAACGTAACGGGCCGTTCGGCTGCGGATGATACCACGGCCGGGTCGGGGCGCGTGACAGCACCGATGCATGGTAGTGTGATTAAAGTTTCGGTCGCAAAAGGTGAGCAAGTGAGTATCGGTCAGCAAATCTGCGTCGTCGAGGCGATGAAAATGCAACATGAAATTACCGCCGAAATTGACGGTATCGTTGAAGACGTTTTTGTCACCAATGGCCAACAAGTAGCTGCTGGCGATATGCTGGCGGAAATTGTGGAGGGTTCAGAATGATTAGCCAAGCGGATGATTTTAAGGCCGAGTGCGATGCGCTTTATGCTCTTCTGCACCCGCTATCGGATATTGACTTCGAGCAGACGACACAATTTAAGGGCTGGAGCTTGAATGATGTGCTGGAGCATTTGCACATCTGGAACTGGGCAGCCCGCGAGTCCCTGGTTAATGAAGCAGGCTTTGACGCCTATATAGAGAAAATGCTCGGTAAGGAGTTGGCGCATTTGCCCTTGAAAGAGCGTGAACGGCAATTCTTAAAGGGTGAGACGGGCCAAGCTTTGCTGGCGCTATGGCGCGATATGTATATCGCGACAGCCGATGCCTTTCGGGATCAAGACCCCAAGCGCCGTTTGAAATGGGCCGGGCCATCGATGAGCGCACGCTCGAGCATTACGGCGCGGCTGATGGAAACTTGGGCCCATGCGCAAGAAGTCTATGATCAGCTCGGCGAGACCCGGTCTGATCAAGATCACATCCAAAATATTGTTGTTTTAGGTCTGAATACCTATGGCTGGACTTATGCCACCCGCAAGCAAGAGCCGCCCGGTGACATTCCTTATGTCGAATTGACGGCGCCATCGGGCGCGGTTTGGTGTTACGGCGATGCGGCGTCGGCAGACCGCATTTCAGGGGCGGCTTCAGAATTTTGTCAGGTCGTCACGCAAGTGCGCAATATTGCGGACACGTCGTTGCATGTAGTCGGGCCTATTGCCAAAGATTGGATGGCCAAAGCACAGTGCTTTGCGGGCCCGCCCGAAACGCCGCCGGCCCCAGGGGTGCGCTTTACTCGAAATCGCTGACGCGCTTTTGCCTGCTCTACTGCGTGAGGCTTTTCGCCACATCACAGTGGCTGGACTTCGAAAGCTTGCGTTCCTATCTTTGCTCTATACTTTCTTAATCAAGGATTACGGGTATGGAACTTTCATTTTCCGCAGAAGAATTAGATTTTGGTGCTGAAGTTAAATCTTGGCTTAACGAGGTTTTACCTGTCGGGCATGAGGCTTTAGGAAAAAACCTGTTCACGCAGAGCAAAGAGCAGACGCAGTGGTGGCAACGGCAGTTGTTTGCCCGCGGTTGGGCGGCACCGGCTTGGCCCGAAGACTTCGGGGGCACGGGGTGGAACGATAATAAACGTGCTATTTTTGCCAATGCTTGTTCAGAACACGGCGCGCCTATGCAATCCCCTTTTGGTATCACGATGGTTGGCCCAGTGCTCTATACATTCGGCACTGAGGCACAAAAAGAAAAATTCTTACCCTCTATCCTCGATGGGTCAGTTCTCTGGTGCCAAGGGTATTCCGAGCCTGGGTCGGGGTCGGATCTCGCATCCTTGCGAACGATGGCGGTGCGCGATGGCGATCATTATGTCGTCAACGGCCAAAAAATCTGGACGACGCAGGCGCATTGGGCAGACTGGATTTTCTGCCTTGTTCGCACCAGCACCGAGGGTAAGCCACAACAAGGTATTTCCTTTCTGCTGATCGACATGAAGACGCCAGGCGTTGAGGTCAAGCCGATCCATACTATTGACGGCGAGCATCACCTCAATGAGACATATTTTACCGATGTACGGGTGCCGGTTGAGAACCTCGTCGGTGAAGAAAATATGGGGTGGACATATGCTAAGTTCCTACTGACCCATGAGCGTATTGGTATCGCCAATACGGGAAGTATTCGCGTTGGGTTGCAAAACATCAAATCCATGCATGATCACCTCAACCAAGCCGACAATGACAGCTATGTTGGCGATGATATTCTGCGCCGTTTCAGTGAGTTATCGGTGCGTTTGGATGCGCTCTCGATGCTAGAGGCGCGGGCTTTGGCCTCGCAGTCGGGCTCGATCGAGTCGATGGTTTTGCCTTTGCCATTGAAGCTTCTCGGCACACATCTGCAGCAAGACGTCTCTGACCTTGCCGTCGAAGTGATGGATCATGCCGCTTTGCCGAAGCAAGGCTACGGTTATGCTGCGGCAACCAGCGGCAATGAACCGGCGTTCCGCCCACGCGGCCCTGAAACAATGGCTGGTATGCTCTCGGGGCGTGCCTCTACCATTTACGGTGGTACCTCTGAAGTTCAGCGCGGTATCATGGCT
>JAYQUO010000010.1:0-32229 GCA_038147995.1 Rhodobiaceae bacterium
ATCTAGTACCATTGCGATCGAAATAGGATTCCAAAACTATGTTCTGGCCATCGTGATCGCTATAGGAATGCTGAACTCCCCAGAATTTTCGATACCCTCTGTCGTTTACTTGTTCTCAATGTATGTAACAGCGATCCCAGTTGTTTTGTATGCGAGAGCCAAGCATCGCGGCCTTGATGCCCAGCTATAAACTCAAAGGCGTTTTTTACTGGTAGTAAAAAATAGCGTCCTGAGTAACTTTGATGTGATAACCATCATCATTTTGAAGAACGTCCCTAACGCTCTTTTAAATGAATTTTCTGGGCACTGTCGTGTGGACGACAACCAAATTAACAACCATATGGAGATAAGCATATCTTTTATCTCTCCGGGTAGCGAGCGTCGCGTGGGCTTGTTGGCATCTTATAAGTTCTGATCCAGAGCTCCCCGCCTAAAAACAAATGCCCGCATCGCAAGATGCGGGCATTTTTCTGTTTTGGTCGGCGTTGCTCTCAGCGTGTCGGCGCCGCAAGGCTGTGATAAAAGGCTTCGGTTTTTTCGCGGATAGCGATGGCGCGCGCCACGGGGTCTGGATAGGTCTCGCGGTAATGGCGCGATCGAATTTCAAGGCTGACAGGCAAATTTTCAGGCAGGCCCGCGATCATCTCAGCCAGTGGCAAAGCGCCTTCGCCAGGGGCAAGGCGCCCATCTAAAGCGTCAGTGAGATAAGGGTTATATTCTGATATTGCCCCACGCTCTGGCATGTCGCAGAGCTGGACATAGCTCAACCATTGGCGCGGTATTTCAGCAATTTTTTCAGGCGCATGACCAACCCGCTCATGGTGAAAAGCATCGACCAATATGCCGCCGGCAGGGTGGTCAACTGCCGTCACGACATCGAGAGCGTCATCGAGCGATTTGATTTCGGTGATGCCCATATATTCGAGGCAGGCCCGTATGCCTGCGGCTTCGGCATGGCGGCACAGGTCTTCATATAAGCGCTTGGTGTTGTCGCGATCGGGTTCGGAGCTGACGATCAAACAGTTGCGGGCACCGATTTCCCCACCAATGGCAATAATTTGATGGTGGACAGGATCGGGGTCAGCACCAGGCTGCAGCCAAATCACCTCGACATCGAGCGGCACAAGCTTGAACTGATCTAACGCGGCACGCACCGCGCGAGTTGTGTCTTGATGCCAGTTCACGCCGGGGTCAACCCATAGGCCCACGGCATTATAATTTGCTTCTCCGGCGATCCGAACCATATCAACCGGCGATACTTCGGGTGGATTGCCATCATGAACGCCTGAGGCGAGTGCGACGAGGTGATCGGTCATCTTGGGTCTCCCTTTACCTACCTTATATGATGATCGATCGGAGCCAGAAAAAAAGCTATGCTATTTGTCAGATGATGCCCTTTGGGCGGCTTTGGGGAGCGGAGGTGAGCTATGCAATTACCAGTCTCGCAAGCGGTGCGTTTGATCCATATCGGCTTGGTGTGTCGGTCTATGGACGAGACGCGGCCAAAACTGGAAGCACTGTTAGGCGTGCGGTGGGCCGGTGGTGAGCCAGACCCTTGGGATTTGGTCGTGTTTGGCGAGCGCCGACAATTTGATATGCGGATAGCGCATGGGCATGCCGCCCCAACCCATTATGAGCTTATCGAGGCGGTTGCTGATACGCCTTGGCAGCTCGACGGCGAGGTTGCTTTGCATCATTTGTGCTTCTATAGCCCGTCTTCTGTTGAGACCTGTTTGCAGCTTGAGGCGCAAGGCTATCACCGCGTATTGGGTACCAGCGGCGATAAATTTGGCTATTTTAAAGATCCATCAGGTCTGTTGATCGAAATTATCGATGACGGGTTATTGGGATATCTTGACGGTTTTTATGCGATATCTAAGGTGGCACAGCAAGCAGCAGCAGAGGAAGGCCATGTCTGAGGCGGAAAAAAATATGAAGCTTTATGTTGTGCCGCTGGCACCTAATCCCGTGCGGGTTATGCTTTATATTGCGGAGCGCGCTGCTTTGGGCGTCGATATGGGGATCGAGCAGATTATTGTGAATACCCTGAAAGGGCGGCATAAGGAGCCTGAGCATCTCGCCCGCAATCCCTTCGGAACATTGCCCGTTTTGGAAACGCCGTCAGGGCGCTATCTCGTCGAGTCACGCGTGATAATCGATTATCTGGAAGATTGCTTTGAAGATCATCGCCTGTTCAGTGCCGACCCTGACGCCCGCGCGCATGAGCGCGACCTCGAGCGCATATGCGAAATCCGCTTGGGTAATTTGATGGCGCAATGGGTGCACGTTTATAAGTCACCGCTTGGCTTTCCGTCCAATCCGGATCGCGCGGCTGAACTCGAAAAAGCGATGCAACCAGCCAGTGCTTATCTCGATGCTTTGCTCTCTGATAACAGGCCCTTTTTAGCCGGCGACAAGGTTACGATGGCTGATTGTACCTTGCAGGGTTTTTTGCAATTTATGCGGTTTACGCAGAAAGACGTGATGGCACCATGGCGCAACATTCAACGTTGGGATGCTGCTTATCGGGCGCGGCCAGAAGTGGCGTCCGTCCTCACCATATAGGGCACTTTTAGGGACTACGATAGTGCAGCGTCGTTTGCGCTGTGTCGCGCAATAATTGCGCATAGAGATCGGGGGTCAATTCAGTGAGCTCGGGGATTTGAAGCAATGAGCGGCCCAACGACAAACCAACCAGAGTGGCCGCCAAAAGGGCGATGGCCGTGTCATCGTAACGGCGGGCAAAAGCACTTTGCATAGGCTCATAAAGCCCTGCAAGGTAGCGTGCGCGCACCTCTGCGCCAACCTCGGGGTCAGATATATTCACCAGTAACATGCGAATGGCGGTGATATCCTGGCCCTCTCTGCCGTCCTTGGCAAGACGCTGGATCATGTGGTGCAGGACGTCCTCACCCGTCTTGCCGCTTATCCCAGGCCATATGAGCGCTCCATCCAAAGTTGCAAGAAACAGTCGTTTTTTGGAGCCAAAATAGCGCGCGACAAGGGCAACATCGGTTTTTGCTTGGCTGGCTATGTCGCGCATCGCAACGGAACTATAGCCGCGTGTCCAAAATAATGCTTTGGCGGCGTTCAAGATACGAGCTTGCGTGTCTTTGCGGTTGCGCATGCCTTTCTATAATATAAAAATATTTTAAAGTCAACAAATGTTGATTTATTATGATATGAAAAATAGCAATCATAAGTCAACAGATGTTGATTTAATTTATATGATTAGGGTTTGAGGCCGATGCGGCCTCAGTCCGTCATTAACCAATAGGAGAGGCTATAAACCCAGATCTAGTCGCGGTTTAATAGATTTACGTCTTGGCACAGATACGTCGTTGTGCAGGCATCGCCAACGCAATTTGTTTGCCCGCGCGACGCTGTTTTATTGATTAATTTGCAATGCGCGATGGCGTGATCTTCGATCTCGATCCGCGTGTCTTTGTCGTTCATGTGCTCGTAGCGTATGTAGCCCTCGGCCTGCTTCAGGACATTATAGCCTTTGTATTGATCGGCATCATACCGCCCGCCTGTTGAGGCGCAGCCACTGACCAAAAGAGCCATAGAAAATACTTTAATTTTTGTCGCAAAGGTGCTTGTCTTATGGAGCGTCATGTAAAAACCTATCGATAAGAAAATTTGTTAGTTGCTATGTTAAGACACTGTTTCGTTGCGTCAACCTTTATCATGGGGCTGTTGCTCGCAACCTTTGCCCAAGCGGCCGGCCCTCAACAGGTTTTATATGCTGGTACAGGCTATCTATCCTCGGCTGAGGACCTGAAGTCTAAATTTCCGCATCTTTGTGCCCTGGCGGGCCAAAACCCAGACTGTTTCATCCCAGACTATCGCATTTTTTATGACCAGATTGTCGGCTATAGCAATGACAGGGTTGTGATATCCGATCAGCAGTCCACCGATTTACGGAATTTTATGCTGGCGGTGGCTTTTGAATCTGAAACGGTGGAAGAAGTTTTTGCGCTCGGAAAAAGGAACTTGCGCCTCGGTCTTGTGGCGCGGGTTATTCTCTACGACTTTCAGAAAAAAAACCTGTTGGCCAATTATCCCATTAGTGTCGGCACCATCATCACGTGTACGCAGGACGCGGATTGCTCGGATCAGCGCCAGCGCGCCGAATTTCATAAGCTGATATTCGACGTCCAACAAAACTCAATCATCCGATTTTTGCCGTCGCGCCTTGGCGATATAACTATCGATACGGCAAGATTTTTTATAGAAATTGCGGACGTCGAGATTGCCGACCGTGTTTATGAAACACTTGGCGATCAGGCCCCCGAGCCACAGGGCTTTGAAAAATGGCTGGCCAGCAGTCTTGAAGGGTATTTGTTTAATAATATCCGAATCCCAATTCTTCCCTATACGCGGGGGCAAGCCATTGCCGGCAAAATGCCGCTTAAAATCGCCAATAGTGATGACGCATTTGACATTGAGTTACCGCCAGCTAGTTTTAGCATCAAGATCAAGTTGAGAGGGTTGCTTAAAAAAATGTTGGACGAGACGGATCATCGCGCCGCCTATAGCTACATCAGCGCGATTGGCCTGCAGATAGATGGCCGCTTGGCGACCTATCTCGACCAAAAATACCAACGCGGCAATGTCATTAAAATCCCAAAATCCGACGCCGTGAGTGATGTTGATCAATTTCGCGATAGTATTCTGATCTTGCTGAATGAGACGACAACGCAACTAGCAAAGCCAAATAAGAAATGGATAAAAGATCACAAGTCGGACAAGAAAGCTCGTGTCAGTGACCTTGTGAAAGAGATTAAGGCCCTTGAGGAAACTGTATTTGTAAAAGTAAGGTGAATTGATGATTTTGCGTAACCTGTTTTCCGTATTTTCGATCGCAGCCCTGGTGATTGGCTTGATCAGTATATCGCCTGCCGCGGCGCAACAAACAGTCGAGGGCATTGGTACTGTCGAACTGGATGGGCGTTGTAAAAAGAACGCGCCGAAAAAGGCCTCGGTGGTTGAGGCGGCAACGCAAGCCGCAAAAGAATCCGCGCTCAACAACTATGCCAGCCGCAAATTCAGCAAGGCAAAGTCTAAAATTTATTATGAGAAAGAATCGCGCATCCATTCTGAGGCCGATAAATATTTCGTGTCCTGGGATATTGTCGAGGCAATGTGCGACACCAAGCTCAAGAAATACAGCATGGTGATCACAGCGGTGATCGATGAAAACCGGCTCAATATTGAGGTCGAAGAAGGCTCGGTCGCTGAGACCGTAAATCGGCAACAAAAATCATATATGGCGACGCTTTTTGTCGCCCGAAAGATGGATGTTTTATCGTCGGGTCCCGCAACCAAAACGAGTTCGGAGAGTTCGCAATCGGCTAAAAGTGCGGAGCGGTTGACCGCCTCTGGAACATCAGCCATGTCGCAGACCAAGTCGCAATCTGCTTCAAATTCTTCATCGCAATCCTCGACCGTTACCGCCAGTGACAAATTCAAATTCTCCCGCTGGCCAAATCAAGATCACGAAATAAAACTACTGCAAAAATTATCCGATGGTTACTTTCGAGCTATATCCGGCGCCAATATTCAGGCCAATGCGCCTGGATTTGATGTAGCTGCGATGGAAGCAGATTTTATCAAAGCAGGTAAAATTGGCCCGCAGACCTATCGTAAAGCTCTGCAAGCCTTGCGCGACTTCAATTTCAAGTATTTTGCATACGGGACGATGGATGTGGGGCCGCCACGGATCGACCCCGACAGCGGGCTATATGTGGTTTACGTCACGGTAAATGGCATTGTTTCCGATGTTTCGGATATTTTCGCCGACACAATCACGGCTGTTGGCCCGATCCAATATAGCGGGCAAGGGCCTGATCAAACGGTCGCTGCGACGATGGCGTTACAAAAAGCTGGTGAAGAGACCGGCCAGCGCATTGTCGATTTCATGCAACAACAAGGTCTTTATTAGGAAACAAGGTTTTTATTGGGAGGAGAGTATAAAGATGCGTATTTTAGTTTTATTAGTAGTTGCCTTTCTGGCGACCAACCAACAGGCTTCGGCCCAGTTCGGCGCGCTGAAAAGCGCCCTTGGTGGTGGCTCAAGTAGTTCAAGTGGCCCCTCGGCGGGCGATAGTCAAGAGGCTTTGGTGCTCCGCGCCCACGCTGCTTTGGTGAATATTCTCGAGGGGCAAAGGTCGTTTGCCCTTGCTTTTGGCTATGATGACAAAGCCAAATCGCTTGGCGATAGTGTTGAGCTGATCAAAAAAGACCCGAGTAAAGATGGTCTGAAGACAGCCGTGAACTTAGCTGAAGATACCAATGCGATGATCAAAGAAGCCGCTGAGAATAAAGTTCAACTGTCAGCCGAACAGTCGAAACACTATAATGATGGCTTGGTTCAGTTCGCTCAAGGCACCTACCACATCGTGAAATTGGGGCCAGAAATTGCGCAATGGGGCAAGTCGGCCCAATCTGAGATTGCTGGCGCCGGCGTTATGGGCTTGGCCAAATTGCAGCAAAAATTGAGCACTGGCCTGTTCTTGTTCACAACTTTGCCAAAACTGATCCCTGCTTTCTTGGGCACGCTGACGGGCGACGTCATCGGCATTGGTAAGAGCAATAAGCTCGACACCTCAGGAGCCAATGAAGCGAATTTTAATTAGGTGTTAGGTCAATGCGGTATGTCATCAGCTTTCTTCTCTGCGGTGTTTTTCTCGCCACCTCTGTGGCGGCGCAGAAAATTACCTATCAACAAGTCTCGGCCTTTGGTTTGGCCGAAACGCAGGAGGAAGCGATTAATGCCGCATTGACCCGCGCCATCACGAAAGTGAATGGTGCGGCGATCGACGCCAAAAACCTAATTGCAAAAGTGACGAAATCGTCTTCGCAGGATGGTGTGCGGAGCACGCAAACCGACAAAGCCATGCAGCGCAATTACCGCGAAGCGTCGCGCGGTGTTGTTTCGTCCTACGAAATTGTGAAGCTCGAGCAACAAAGTGACGGTCAATGGCGCGCCGATGTGACGGCCAAAATTGCGCAATTGTCGCTATCAGGGCAAGCTGGTCGCAAGCGGATTGCGATTTTGCCATTTCGGGTTGATGCGAGCCAAAAAGCGCTCAACAGATTGGCCGACGATCCAGGCCTGATTAGTTCGAAATTTTCACAAGCACTGGAAGACAAAATTACCAGTTCGCGGCGGTTTACCGTTTTGGACCGCGAATTTATGAACCAAACCTTGGGCGAAAAAGCTTTGGTGTTGGATAATCCACTTTTGCCCATCGAAGAAACACTGAAATTAAGTCAAAATATTATCGCGGAAATGATTGTCGTCGGTTCCGTCAGCGCTGTGTCTTACAAGCTGGTGCCGGTGCATTTCAAAACGCTTGATCGCACCATTCAAATCCCGCAAGGCGAAGTTGCGCTCAGCTATAAAATTATCGATGTCACGACCAATCAAACAAAGTTTTCCGGCAAAGTGATGCGTCGCTACGGATCAGATGATTTTTTGAAAATCTTCGATGCGGGAAATGTGCCTGACCCCGTTATGGCATTGGCGGAACTTGCTAGTGTGGAAATGGCTGACGAGATTTTGGCGGCCATCTATCCGCTGATGATCGCCGCCGTAAATGGCGGCTCCGTGACCTTGAACCAAGGCGGAGATCTCATCACCGTGGGTGATGTATATAAAGTGTATCGGCGCGATAATAAGATTATCGACCCGTACACCAAGGAAGCCTTGGGTTATGAAGAAACCGAGATTGCTGAAATTCGGGTGGACAATGTGAATGCTAAATTCAGTACGGCGAAAATTGTTTCCGGTGCTGACTTGGCCCAAGATTTTGCGCCGAAACGTTTGGTGTGCCGTTTGGTGACCAAAGGCAAGTCGCAAGCGCAACAACGAGCCGCCAAAGCCGATAAAGAAATGGACGATTTTTTTGCTGATGAGCCTGCCGACAAAGACGCCGAGGATCCTTTTGGCGGCGATGACTGGCAGTAACAATTTACTTTTGAGTTTGAGGAGAAGACGATGACGTCGGAATTTAACTGGAGTATTTTTCGAGGGGCTGTATGTGGTCTCGCCGTAACAGTGACGCTGACACTTGGGGGCGCACCCGCTGCGCTTGCTCAAGGCGGCCTGTCGGCGGATGAGCAAGCCATTCCATCCCCCCTGACACCACCTCAGGATGATACGGTACAATTTGTCGAAGAGCAGCAACGCCAAACCGCGCCGATCGCCATTGCCCAAGGTCAGTCGGCTGAAAAAGCTTTGCGCGATTTTATGCGCAAGAAAAATTGGCGCGAAAATTGGGACAATAAGAAAAACCGCACCATGGTGATCGCCACGGCGAGCGAAAAAATTTCGTCAACCGATCCGGATTTTATGGAGAAGCGGGAGTTTCTTGCGATCGAAGCTTTGCTGATGGGTAAGGCGAAAATTATCGAATCCTTTCTGACCACGGCATCGGCCAGCAACATTTTATCCGTTCCAGGTAACCCGATTGCTAAACAGGTCGAAAAAGAGCAAAAGCAAATTCGGGCTGAGCTTGAAAAGGCGCGCAAAAATCTAGCGCTAGCGCAGAAGGACGCGGCTTTGCTCGCCGAAGCTGTCGACCAGCAAACCGCGGATGAACTCGCGGGCGTAACCGAATCCGACCGCAAAGGGCGTTTGTTCGATGCCATTATTCGGAAAATTGATGCTAGTTACCAACAAGGCGAGCTCGCGGCGGAGAAGAAACAACGTCTGGATGATTTAAAAAAGCGCCTCGAATTGGCCCGCGATGCCGAAAGCAAAGCGGCCGAGCTTGAAGCGGAAATTCAAGGCAAGATCGATGAGTTGCAGGGCTCAATCAAGAAGGAGTTGAAGTCCTCGGTTGAGACATTGTCCGATATGCCGATTTTCGGGGCGACCGTGGTGCAGCAAATCGAGAGCTATGACGAGTTGAATGAGCGGTTTGAAATGTCGCTTCTGGTTGTTTGGAGCCAAAAGCTTGAAAATGAAGCGCGGTCTATTCTACTCAATGAGCAGGGCGCGAAGACGTCTGATAGTGATGCGTCAGAGGAGTTTTACAATTGGGTCAATTCAAAAGACCTGTCGCATATGGTCGGCCCGCGGCGCTTTAAAGCTTCGGACGGAACCATCTATTTCATGGGTATTTCGGCGATGGCTTATGACCCCGATTATGACGATCGGGCTGACGTGGCGACCGAAGTTGAGGCCTGGGCGAAGCAGCAAGCTATTTTGTCTGTCACAGGTGATATGCGTTCATTCAAGAAGTTTGAGAAGGTGAAGCAGGAAATTCGTAACGCCGATGGCGGGACGGATACAAAATTCTATAAAGATGCCTCCCGCGAGTTGTCGAATGAAGTCAAGGATGTGCAAATGCGTGGTCTTGAGGTATTGGCCCCGCTTGAGATGACCCATCCTGCTTCTGGGCGTAATATTTTGGTCACCGTCGGTTATATAAATAGTGCCCTATCGGCTCAGGCAGGCGATCTGTTGGCCGATACTTTCGCCACGTTGCGCGAGTTTAATGCCGAGCAGAGTATCATGAAGGGCGAAGTGCAGGGCATGCGTGATAAGGCGGCCGAAACCAAAGACAATCAGGCCTTGTATCAGCAAGGCTATAAGCAGGGCGGTCAAGCCGTGCAAGGGACCTATGACCAACGCGCCCGCGAGCGCGCACAATCGGGCGCACCTGCTTCCAGCGCTTCGGGCGGTGCCGCGGCTGGTAGCGGCACATGGGGTGATGATACGGTCGAGGATGATTTTTAGGAGGAGTGTCTGAGGGCCTGCCTTTAATGACGAGATCGATTTTCGGCTTTGCTTTGGCTTTGATGCTAACCTTTCCTGCGCGGGCAGGGGATATGCAAGACGCCGCCCGCCTGCTCGATCAAAATCCAAGCATCCTTGCTGAGGATTGGTCGCTGCGGGGCGGGTTTTACTTCTTCACGGTGCGCGAGACCGAAGAAGAGGATTGGATCTTAGCTGAGCGCTTGGCTGAGGTTGTCGGTGCCACCTGTCCTGTGGTCCGGCAAAACATCAATCTGTCATATAATGGTCCATCGCATATTTTCGCGCGTGGCGATGAGCATGGGGTTGCTAAGAAAATCTATGTGATCCGGCAAGACTTGCTCGATCAGAGCCTTGGACTGCCGTGTTAGCTCACGAATCCTCGTAAAGTAAGGTGTGATGTTGCGTTTGATAATGATGATGGCGGTGGTTTCAGTCTCGATGCTGGGGTCTGTGGCTGCGCAAAATACAACCATCAGCTCGTTTTCAAAGGCCAAAGATCATCTGTGGGATATTTTTGCCGCGCATCCTAAAAGCTTTTACTGTGGTTGTGATTTTGATCGCACTGGCCCCGATTGGGCCTCGTGCCAATTCCAAGCCAAAAAAGATCGCAAACGCGCCAGCCGCATAGAGTGGGAGCATGTCGTTCCTGTCTCGGTTTTTGGCCGCCAGCTTGAGGCTTGGGGAAGGGGCGATCGGCAATGCGCGTCTCGCGCTGGCAAGTCTTACAAGGGGCGTAAATGCGCTGAAAAGGTCAGTCAAAGTTTTCGGCTCATGCAGGCAGATATGTACAATTTGCAACCTGCCATTGGCGAGGTGAACGGCCTGCGGAGTAACTATCCCTATGGCGAGATTGCTGGCGAAGTGCGCGATTTCGGCGCTTGTGACTTCGAAATTAGCGGCAAGCGCGCTGAGCCATCAGAGTTTATTCGCGGTGATATCGCGAGAACTTATTTTTATATGCAGACCGCTTATCCAGATTTTGCCATCGTCAATCAAACAAACCGCGCTCAGATGGAGGCTTGGAACAAAGCAGATCCTGTTGACGCTTGGGAATGCGAGCGAAACAAGCGGGTTCGACAGATACAAAAATCGCGCAATCCGATACTCGATCGCGCCTGTGCGGAGCCCGCCGCCGCTACGTCTGGGAGAGATGCAGCCACGGAGGTTTCGTTACCAGTTCCCGCGTCGCCATCGGCGACTGCTTTGCCTGCCGCAAAACCTGCCGCGCCGCGGCAGCCACAGCAGCACTATGAGACCCAATCCGGTGCTTGGGGCGACCAACAAATCAAAGATAATTTTTAGCCTTTCGGGTCTAACTTGCCGAGATTTCGACAAGGCTGCGCGGCCTCAGAAACTCATTAGTATTTCCACAAACGTTTGAATATCTTATCGAATATTAAATTTATTTTTTATTCCATAGGGAATTGACCGAGAAATTAGGCGTAATTTGACCTATCCGCGTATATGTACTATGTAAACCGTACCAATATTATTACGGAAACTGAAATATTAAGGATTGTGCTTCGCAATTCGAAAGATTTTGTATCGGCTTGATGCGGTGAGGAGAATTTCATGACAAAGCTTTCATTTAGTGTGTCGTCAATGGCACTGGTTATTGGCGCTGGGCTGACCCAGCCAGCCTGGGCACAAGTCGGCGGCGCCATTGATGAAATTGTTGTCACCGCGCGGAAGAAAAGTGAGAGCTTACAAGATGTGCCGGTCGCAGTGTCGGCGTTGAGTGGTGCTGCACTGGAAGAGCTTGGCGTGTCGGTTTTTGAGGACTATCTCGTGCAGCTACCTAGTGTCACGGCAGGTGGTTCGGGGCCGGGCCAGAGCACAATCTATATCCGCGGCGTTGCGTCGACGACCCCCAATTTAACGACCGCTGGGGTGGCTGGTTTAGCCCCAAATGTGGCGCTTTATCTCGATGAGCAGCCTCTGTCGCAACCTGGCCGTAATCTCGATGTCTATGCTGCCGACCTCGAGCGCGTTGAGGTGCTGGCGGGCCCGCAAGGCACATTATTCGGTGCTAGCTCGCAGGCGGGCGTTGTTCGCTTGATCACCAATAAACCACAACTAGGTGAGTTCTCAGGGACGGCCAGCTTCCAAACGTCTTATATGCCGGAAGGGGAAATGAGCGCCAAAGCCGTGGGTGTGATCAATCTGCCGCTAGGCGATCGCACAGCTGTCCGCGGTGTCTTTTATGTCGACCGGAGGGGCGGTTACATTGATAATGTGCGCGGAACGCGCGATGCGAGCGAATCGGCCCGCTTTCGGTCAGCTGGCACGGTGCGGTCAAATGGCGTTCCCGTTGCGGCGACGCGAAACGGTATTCAAGCCGGTGTCGATCTTAGCAATGTGACTTTTTTGCAATCTGATAATGCGGCTTTGGTTGATGACGATATTAATGACACAACCTATGCTGGGATGCGCTTAAGTGCGAAGCGTGAATTTGGCGATGATTGGACGGGGCTCTTGTCGATGACGCACCAGACAGTCGAGTCGGATGGTGTATTTTTTGCCGACCCCAATCTTGGCGACTTAGAAATTCAGCGCTTTGATCGCGATACGATTGAAGATGAATTTATCAACATGAATTGGACGCTCGAAGGACGCATGGGCGCTTTGAAGTTGCTCTATACGGGCGCTTATACAGAGCGTGAGACAGACCAGTTGGTTGATTATGCTGACTATTTGTTCGTTGGTCAGTATATCCCCTATTACATTTGTGACGGCACAGTCAGTTACCCAGCTACTGGCACAGCGCCCGCGGGAACTTGCCAAGCCCCAGATTTGAACGTCACAAGTCACTCTGAATTAGAGGTCGAGTCGCATGAATTCCGCATTGATACGCCGGAAGAAAATCGCCTACGCGCTACCGTCGGCGCTTTCTACAGCGATCTGGTGTTACGCGAACGCAATGATTTTACCTATCTCGGGTCTGTAAATGCGGCAGTGTTTGGACCTGCGCCATCTTTCGCGCCGAATTATCCATTCACTACTGGATTTACCTCGCAAGCTGGTCCTTACCCAGCTGGCGTTATTTTCCGTAACGACATCGAGCGAACGGATGAGCAGCAAGGCGTGTTTGGTGAGCTAACCTATGATGTCGTGCCACAATTGCTCGCCGTCACTTTGGGCGCACGTTGGTATGATATTGAAGTGGATCTAGACGGGTCGGCAAATGGTTCGTTTTGTAATTCGGGCTCCACTGGTGTCGATGCAAATGCCTATGGGACCGATATTTCTGATCTTTATAATGGCGATGGGCAATATACGTTCCGCGGGACCTGCGCAACAAGCCGTCACATTACCTATACGGCGGATATGAGCATTGCTGATATTTTGGCACGAGATCCAAACTTGAGCGCTGATCAAGCAGCACAAATTAGTGCAGCTACTAAAGCTCCAGATACCGCTTCAGCAGACGGCACAATCGCCAAAGTCACCGTCAGCTACACGCCAGAGGATGATCGCCTGTATTATGCCACTTACTCTGAAGGCTTTCGTCCAGGCTTGCTCAATCGCCCCGGCGGCGCCCAAGGGCCGGATGGCTACACAGTGCCGTTTGAGGTCGATACCGACGAGGTGAAAAACTATGAAATTGGTTGGAAGCTGACGTCAGAAGACCGTCGTCTACGTTTTAATGGTAGTGCTTTCTTTGTCGACATTGAGAAATTGCAAACAACGATTTTCGACCCCAGCATCGTAAATTTGTTCTTCTCCGACAATGCTGCGAATGCAGAAGTCAAAGGCATTGAGGGTGATATCACCTTTATGCCCGCAAGTTTTGATGGCCTCACAATCGGCGGTGCCTTCTCTTTCCTTGATACAGAAATCACCGAAGTTCTCATCCCGACACAGGACGTCCGGAAAGGATCAGAGCTGGCCTTTGCTCCAAGTTTTCAAGGCAATATTCGGTTCCGCTATGAGTGGATGACGGACAGCGGTCTGCTGGCCCATGTCATGCCGCAAATTTCTTTCTCCGATGATTCCTATAGCGACGTCATTGAAATGAATAAGGATGTCGTGGACAGTTGGGTGACGGTGAACTTCCGTGCCGGTGTTCGAAAAGATAGCTGGTCTGGCGAGTTCTTTGTCGACAATGTTTTTGATGAAAGAGCTGAAATCAGCCGCAATTACGTCAATGACCGAAAGCGTGCAACCTATATGCGGCCAATGACTATCGGCGTGCGCTTTAGCCAAGAATTCTAGGTGCGCCGCAATATTGCGGTCAAGGAGTTGCATGACGGACGGCTCGGCGCTAGCCCAAAAAACGCAAGCTATTCAGCAAAAGCTCCAGCAGAAAGATTTTGCCTCTGCTCTGGAGCTTGTTGATGCAAATTTGCGCCAACATCCACATGAGACGGAGTTTCTGTATCTTGGTGCGGTTGCGCGTCGCTACCTGAAGCAGTTTGAAGCGGCGGCGCATGATCTTGATCGGTTGCTATTGGCTGCACCCGATATGGGGCGCGCTCATCAAGAATATGGTCATCTGATGCGCGATCAAGGCCGTTGGAACGAAGCTTTGGCATCCTATCGGCAGGCGATTGATTGCAATCGGGGCTTGATCGCCAGTTGGTCCATGTTGGTCGACATTTACCGTGCCCGCGGCGAAACCCAGGCCCTACGTTATGTCGAACAGCAGCTTGAAATTTTGCAAGCCCTGCCGCCAGTTATTTTACGGGCCACACAATTACTGCATGAGGGTTTGCTGGGCCAGGCGGAAACTCTATGCCGTACGATTTTGCAGCAAGACCCGCAAAATATCGAGGCAATGCGTTTGTTAGCCGAAATTGCCAGCCGTCTCGGTGTCTTGAATGATGCTGAATTCTTACTTGAATCAGCCATCGCTTTCGCCCCCGAGCATGATGATATCCGCCTTGATTATTTGCTGGTTTTGCGGCGGCGGCAGAATTTTACCGAAGCTTTAGCGCAGGCAGAATATTTGGTTCGTAAGAACCCCGATAATTTAACCTACCAAGTGCAAACGGCGATTGAGAAAATGCAAATGGGTGAGCACGCCGCGGCAGTCGAGATTTTCGATCATATCTTGTCACTAGCTCCGCAAGATCCGAGTACGTTGACCTCGAAGGGGCATGCGCTCAAAACCATGGGTGATCAAAACGGCGCGGTTGCCGCTTATGAAGCGGCCTGCGCCGCCAAGCCGGACCATGGGGATGCTTATTTTTCCTTGGCGAATTTGAAGACATATGAGTTCGACGAGGCCGCTATTGCCGACATGGAAAAACAACTCGATCGACCCGGTCTGACGCGCATGAACCGGATATATTTTCACTTTGCATTGGCCACCGCGCTGGAAGGCAAGGGGCAAGCTGATGCTAGTTTTCAGCACCTGATATCGGGTAACGAACTCAAGCGACAGCAAAGCCATTACGATGCCGCGCGTATGACTGAAGAGATGCTGGCTCAAGTCGACGCTTGTACAGCCGCCCTGTTTGATGAACGTCGCGGATGTCCCGCGCCAGACCCCATATTTATTGTCGGTTTGCCGCGCTCGGGTTCGACCCTGATTGAGCAAATTTTGGCATCGCATAGCCAAATAGATGGAACGCTCGAGCTACCCAATATTTTGTCGCTGGCGCAGTCGCTTCGGGGACAAAATCGTATGACCGGTCGGTCAGCTTATCCGCAAAACCTACACACATTGCCGGAGGCCGAGTTGCTGGCCTTAGGGCAGGCCTATATTGATGAGACACGCATTCACCGAGGGGATGCGCCTCTGTTCACGGATAAAATGCCGAATAATTTTCGTCATATTGGATTGATCCACTTGATCCTGCCCAATGCTAAAATTATCGACGCGCGCCGCGGGCCGCTCGATTGTTGTTTCAGCGGCTTTAAGCAGTTGTTTGCGCAAGGGCAGGAGTTTAGCTACGGCCTCCATGAAATTGGCACTTATTACCGTGATTATGTAAATTTGATGGCGCATTGGGATGACGTCCTGCCTGGCAAGGTTCTTCGTGTTCAGCACGAAGATGTCGTCGCCGATCTCGAAGGACAAGTTCGTCGCATGCTCGATTATCTTGATCTTCCGTTCGAGCCTGCTTGTTTAAATTTTCACGCGACGGACCGCGCCGTTAGGACGGCAAGTTCGGAGCAAGTCCGCCAGCCGATCAACCGTTCCGGGATGGATCGTTGGCGCGCCCATGCGCGCCACTTGTCACCTCTCATCGAGGCTTTGGGCGAAGATATCGTTGGTCCCGACGATTGGGCATATATCAAAAAAG
Organism: Rhodobiaceae bacterium; assembly: GCA_038147995.1. Lineage (GTDB taxonomy): Bacteria > Pseudomonadota > Alphaproteobacteria > RS24 > RS24 > JAYODZ01. Next base: position 16,024 of record JAYQUO010000010.1, read on the forward strand.
AGGCAGCGGCATGAGCGACGAACAAGATCAAATGACCGATCCCGTGGTCCCCGTGGATACGGATTACGAGGTTGGGCAAGACAATGTCGAGGTTTGGGGTTTTGATATTCACAATCCTGTTTTTGTTTTAAGCGCCTGTTTGGTTTTACTCTTTGTCGGCTTGGTGCTCGTTTTTCCAGACCAATCAAACGGTTTTTTAAATGATCTACGCGATGCTGTACTAAACGGCTTCGATCAGTTCTTCTCACTCGCCATTTCATTTTTCAGCGCCTTCATCTTGCTATTAATGCTGTCGCCCTTCGGCCGCATTCGTCTGGGCGGCGTTGAGGCTCAGCCCGAGTTTGGATTTTTGAGTTGGGTGTGCATGCTATTCGCGGCAGGGGTTGGGATTGGCATGATTTTCTACGGCGCCGGCGAACCGCTAGCTTATTATACTGGTCCCTATGGGACACCGCTCAACATTGAACCCGAGAGTGATGCCGCCTATCGCATGGCCTTCAGCGCCACGATTTTCCATTGGGGCTGGGGCGCCTGGGCTGTTTACGCGCTGGTTGGGCTTTCAATCGCTTTTTTTGCTTATAACTGGAATTTGCCACTTACCATTCGGTCAATATTTTATCCTGTCTTGGGCGAGCGCGTTTGGGGCTGGCCGGGCAACCTGATCGACTTGACAGCTGTGGTGGCAACGCTTTTTGGTCTGGCGACTTCGCTCGGCATCGGCGCAAAACAAGTTTCAGCGGGGCTGTATTATTTATTCGATTTGCAGCCCACCATTCAGGTGCAGGCGCTGATCATCGCGATCATAACTTCGATTGCGATTATGTCGGTTGTGCGCGGGCTCGAGCGCGGCGTTCGGGTGCTGAGCAACATTAATATTGCGATGGCATTTGCGTTGTTGGTGTTTGTCGTTTGCGTCGGCCCGACGGCTGATATTTTTACGGCTTATTTGACCAATGCCCAAAATTATCTCTCAGACATGTTTGCTTTAAGCGAATGGCGCGACCGCCAAGATCGTTCGTGGTTCCATAGTTGGACTATTTTCTATTGGGCGTGGTGGATCTCGTGGTCTCCTTTTGTTGGCATGTTTATCGCCCGTATTTCGCGCGGCCGAACCGTGCGGGAGTTTCTCTTTGTGGTCATGTTCGTGCCGTTGGTCATTGCTCTCATTTGGTTCACCTCGTTTGGCGAGACCGCGATCCAGCAATATCAACAAGAGGTCGGCACCTTACCCGCAGGCATTACTGATTTCTCTCTGGTCTTGTTTCAAATGCTCGAGAATATGGCTTTTCCCATGGTCAGCAGTTTATTCGCCGTTATCCTGCTGGTGATTTTCTTCGTGACTTCGTCTGATTCTGGTTCGTTGGTTGTCGACAGCATTACCGCTGGCGGAAAACTCCATGCGCCGACAGTTCAGCGGGTTTTTTGGGCGATCGTTGAAGGTCTGCTCGCCATTGTCTTGTTGGTTGGTGGGGGCGGTTCTGCGCTCGGGGCGCTGCAGGCAGGTGCAATTTCATCGGCCTTGCCATTTACATTTATTTTGCTGATTGCGGCAATAAGCTTGTTGCGGGGTTTGTATTTAGAGACGTATCATCTCAAACAATTGGAGCAAGATTAGGAAAGGAAGGGGAGCATGACATCGTCCAGGTTAGAAGATGCACTGGTGACGATGCGCCGCATTATGCGGGCGACCGAGCTGAGTTCCCTGGCCCTAGCCAAGAAATCAGGCTTAACGCCAAGCCAGCTGATTGTTCTGCAGTTGATCGCCAATGAAACTCAACCGACGCCAAGCCTTATGTCGGCGCGGACGACGCTGAGCCAAGCAACCATCACGACGGTTCTGCATAAACTCGAATCGCGCCAGTTGATCACGCGGCAGCGCGACGACAAGGATAAGCGGCGGCAATATTTGCAAGTTACGCCACTCGGTGCTGAAACCTTGCGAGCCGCCCCCGATATTTTGCAGGCACAATTTCAGGACCAATTTCAAAAACTTGAGGACTGGGAGCAAAGCCTTCTCGTCTCGTCGCTCCAACGCGTCGCTAAATTACTCGGAGCTGACCACATCGACGCTGCTCCCATTCTCGATGTTGGTGAGTTGAACGCGCCAATCCTTGACGAGTAAATGCGGATGAAAAGCTGGACGCCTGTCGGATTGTTGGTCGCGTTGCTCAGTGTTGTGATCGGCGGTTTGCCGCTCAACGCCGCGCCGGCAAATCCCAATATTGTTATCTTCATTATTGATGATGCCGCCTTGATGGATTTAGGGGTCTATGGGGGCGAGGCCAAAACCCCACATATCGATGCTCTGGCTGCGCGCGGGACATTGTTTACACAATATCGCTCGTCGCCTTTATGCGCCCCATCGCGGGCCATGTTGTTGACGGGGCTCGACAATCACCTCACAGGGATTGCGACTATTCCCGAGGTTTTGCCCCCGAGTCAAAAGGGAAAACCTGGCTACGCTATGCGCCTCGAAGAGGGGGTCAAGACATTAGCCGACCACTTGAAGCCAGCTGGCTATCAATCTTTTATGACCGGCAAATGGCATTTGGGGCATGCGGGCGCTGGTCTTCCCAATGATCATGGTTTTGATAGGTCTTACGCCTTGGATGCGTCTGGGGCGGATAATTGGTCGCAAAAATCTTATCTCCCCTATTATTCGACCGCGCCATGGTATGAGGATGGGCAGGCGGCGACCTTGCCGGACGATTTTTATTCCTCGGCTTTTATTGTCGAGCAGATGGTGCGCTATCTCGAGGCCCGCGATCCAGCACAACCATTTTTCTCTGTGCTCGGCTTTCAGGCCATCCACATCCCCGTACAAGCGCCGCCCGAACTTGTGACGCCCTATATCGACCTGTATCGACAAGGCTGGGATCAATTGCGGATGCGCCGCATGGACCGCGCCAAGAAACTTGGGCTCGTCCCTGAAGAGGCCTTAGCGCCCAACCAGCCAATGCGGCCATGGGCATCGCTCGGGCCCGAGGAGCAAGAGCTCTATGCGCAACGCATGGCCGTTAACGCGGCAATGCTTGAAGCGATGGATTATCATATTGGTCGGCTAATCGCTTATCTCAAGCGAGATGGGCAATTTGAAAATACGATTTTTGTTGTGACGTCGGATAACGGGGCCGAACCCAATAACCCGACCGATGATGCGCGGATGCGGTTTTGGTTGAAGACCCAAGGCTATGACGCGCAAGCGCAACCTATGGGCGGACCAAATAGTTACGGATTTATTGGCCGTGATTGGGCTATGGCCGCCTCGGGGCCAGCTCTGAAATTTAAATTTGCGACGTCAGAAGGGGGGCTTCGCGTGCCGCTGATCATGGCGGGGCCGGGCATTACCAATGGTCAAAAAACACCTGCTATGGCCTGGGTGAGTGATGTCGCCCCGACCTTGCTTGATCTCGCGAAAATTACACCCATAAATGGCCGATCGATGACCGGCCGGAGTTTAAAGCCGATTATCGCGGGCCAAAGCGATCGGGTTTACGATCCATCCGAGCCACAAGCAATTGAAGTCTCGGGCAATGCAGCGCTGTATCTCGACGGTTATAAAATCACGCGCAACTTACCACCCTTCGGAGACGGTGCGTGGCGGCTATTTAATCTGATCCTTGATCCTGGCGAGACACATGATCTGGCGACCGAAGCGCCTGAGCGATTTGAACACCTGTTGCGCGCTTATGGCGATTATGAAGCCCGCGTTGGGGTGCAACCCATGCCAGCGAATTACAATGCCATTAGTCAAATCACCAGCAACACAATACGCAATCAAGCGCGCCGCTTTGCACCGATCCTGACCATCGGCATTGTTTTAAGCCTTTTATTTGCTGTGCTATGGCGTCGACGCCGGCGTTAAAAGCCGAGCTGGCCTTTGGCAAGAATGTTGCGCTGGATTTCGTTTGATCCAGCATAAATAGAACCGGCCCGATCGTTTAAATATTTACTGGCAGAAACCGCGGCAGGTGCTTGGCCGATCAAGGGCTGGTTGCTGGCGGGTACAGTGACAATGGGTCCACCAGGCGCGAGATGCGCCGCTTGAAAGGGCATCACATAATTGCCAGCAAGCTCGATTGCCAATTCGGTGAGTCTTTGGCTCAGCTCGGTGCCTTTGATTTTCATCATCGAGGCCTTCAGGCCAGGCGTCCCGCCGCCCGAGAGCTCTGACATCATGTGCAGTTCAGCCGCTTCCAGTGAAGAGAGCTCAACCTCCAACTGCGCTATTTTGTGAGCCATCTCTGCTGTCGTGGCGGCGTCACCATAATGCGTGCGCAAATTCGCCAGCCGCGCCAACAGAGCCGGTCCGTATGATGAGCCACCGCGCTCAAAACTCAAAAGATATTTAGCAACCGTCCACCCGTGATTGATTTTGCCGACAATATCTTTCGACGGCACGCGCACATCGTTGAAAAATAATGTATTTTGGATGTGTTCACCTGACAGCATAATAATCGGATCGACGTGAACACCGTCTTGCGTCATATCGATCAGCACGAAGCTAATACCTTCTTGCGGTTTGCCGCTATTATCCGAGCGCACCAGACAGAAGCACATATTGGCTTCATGCCCATGGGTTGTCCAAATTTTTGTTCCCGAACAAATGAGGTCGTCGCCGTCTCTGGTCGCCGTCATGCTTAAAGCGGCAAGATCGGAGCCTGCATGTGGCTCGGAATAGCCTTGGCACCAGAAATCCTCGCCAGAAAGAATGCGCGGCAGGTAATAAGCTTTTTGGTCATCGGAACCATGACCGATCAGGGCTGGTCCACACATGCCAATCCCCATAGGGGACAAAGGGGGCGCGCCTTCGCGCGCCAATTCGACTGCGAAAATATAATATTGCGCCAACCGCCAATCGCAGCCGCCATAGGCTACTGGCCACTTTGGTGCTGCCCAGCCACGCTTATGCAAAATCGCTTGCCACGCTAAAGCAATGTCCTTGCTGGCATAAACGCTGGTCATGCGGGCGCTGTATTGGCGTAAATCGGGGCTTAAATTTTCGGTTAAGAAATCGCGAACTTCTTCGCGAAAAATCTCATCCTCACGGGCAAATTCAAGTTTCATGCGCGCGTCTCCTGTAGGGCGCCAGTTTTACACATTGGGCCTAGACTGCAATAGAATACTGAAAACTTTGGTCGCGCCAAATGGTCAGATCGGCCGATCGCGGCAAGTGTTCCCATAAGGCTTCCGTCCATGTCTCGTAATGGGCGCAAAATTCAGCAACTTCCTCGCGCGACGTGAATTGCCATTTGCCGGAGCTGGCGGCATTGCTTTGCTCTTGCGTCCAGCGGCTATCTATAACAGCCGCGAAACTCTCCTGTCGGATTAAGATGAGCTGATCGAGAAGACCCCAGATTGGGTAGTAGGCTTTTACTTCTTCGGCCGACCATTGGCGCCAAACCTGATTGGGGTCGCGCTCTTTTTCCCATTCTGTCTGCGGGCGGCCCGCCAGAAAAGCGGCTTGCGCGCCGATGCACCAACCTTCCAAAAAAATAATTGCTGGTCTGCCAGCATAAAATAGAGGCTCGACTTGGGTGTCGTCCGCTTTCGAAAAACGCGGCAGATAGATACCCTTGTCTTGGCTGCTCGTCAGAGTCGTCAGGCAATCGTAGAGGGCTTGGACATGATGGGTTCCAGGAACCCCACGCGTTTTTGCGAGTGGCGAAACCTTAGCCGCCAACGCCGCCCGCTGTTCGGCGCCGAGATAGAAATCATCCAAAGCGAGTGTCAAACTTTCGCATTGCATATTTTGCTCAAGATAGGTTTCAAGCGCGGCACAGAGGGTGGTTTTGCCAGCGCCCTGTCCGCCAGAAACACCAATAATGCTTGGGCGCGCCGCATGCGACAGGCGCTCTGCCAGCAGGGGAACCAATTGGTCGAGCGTGAGGGGCATTGCTTCAGCCATGGTAATTACAAGCTCTCGAAGTCGCCTTTGCGACCGTGACCAGCAACAAAACGGGCCGCGCCCGTGACAGCACCGTCGGCGAGCGATTGGCGGCCCAGTTGATTTTCATATTGCAAAGCATCGCTCAAGGTGAGTGACCACTGCGCTACGGCCGCGGCGCGGTCGTTGCGCATACAGCTTTGCGGAAAAACTGTGAGGCTCTCGGCCAAAGCAAGGCTTTCTTCGAGCGCCTTGCCATCATCCACCAGCCGATTTGCAAGCCCAAAGCTGAAGGCTTCATCGGCGTTTACGGCGCGACCTGTCAAGATCATGTCGAGCGCGCGTGATTGGCCGATCAGGCGCGGCAGGCGTACCGTCCCTCCGTCGATCAAGGGCACGCCCCAGCGGCGACAAAAAACACCGAAAACGGCGCTCCGCGCAGCCACGCGCAAGTCGCATAAAAGCGCCAACTCCAGCCCTCCAGCGACGGCATAGCCCTCAACGGCCGCGATTGACGGCTTTGTGAGGTTTAACCAGCTAGGACCAAGCGGAGCGGTCGTCGCGAAGGTCTCGCCGTTGACAAAGGCTTTAAGATCGGCGCCCGCACAAAATTGCCCGCCGCTGCCGGTTAGAACATGTACCATCACCTCATCATCGGCTTCGCCTTGTGTGAAGGCATCGTGCAAGGCTTGAGCCGCCGCGGGATTGACCGCATTGCGATGCTCGGGGCGGTTGAGTGTGATGAGGTTAACAGCGCCACGTTTTTCGCTCAGGACGGGGTGCATAGCAGTCTCCTCTTTAGTGAGGTTTAGCGATTGGTCGCATTTAGTATGAACCAAAGCGCCGACGACGCAAGAGACGCGCTGGCGCCGAGCGATAGCCATAAGCGTAAGGTGCCGTACCAGCTGGTCAAAAGTCCGCGGCGGCTGTCGACAATATCAATCAGGCCCAACGCGATAAAAATAACGGTTAACAGACCGAGCGCTAAGACAGTGGGAAAAAACAAACAAGCGAGAGCCAGCAAACTTGGAATGACGCTCAGGGCGAAGACAAAATCATCTTGTCTATCTAGATTAGCCCCCCAGCGGACGCCGCCAAGAAATGAGCAAATTAGGGTTGCATAATATATGGCGATATCTATCACGCCCAACTTGGCGGTCAGGCCAATCGGAAGCCAGCCCACGACACCGGCTGCAAAAAAGGGGATAAGCCCAGCAAGCCCAAGCAGGCGCGCCATAACTGGCACATTATTCAGGCCAATCTCAAACTTTGCCATCTCACTTCCTCTCTCAGCCTCAAAATTACCCCCGCATCAATCAAGATAATGTGAAACTTGTCAATTGGTCGCGATGCAGGGGGTTGCCAAATACATATGAAGGCTACACCCTATAGACCTCAGGGAGGATGAGCCATGTATGATTTAGTCGTTCGCAATGCAAATTTGGTTGATGGCACAGGGCGCGCGCCCTTTACCGCCGATATCGCCATTCACGATGGCGTTTTTGTCGAAATCGGGAGCGTGACCGGGCAAGGTAAAAAAGAGATCGATGCCAAAGGACATCTGGTAACACCTGGTTGGGTCGATATTCATACGCATTATGACGGGCAAGTAACATGGGACCCCTATCTTTCGCCGTCGGGGTGGAATGGGGTTACGACGGTTGTGATGGGAAATTGTGGCGTCGGTTTTGCGCCCGCCGCTCCAGATCGTCATGACTGGTTGATTAGTCTCATGGAGGGCGTCGAAGACATCCCAGGGGCTGCTTTGGCCGAGGGTATTAATTGGCAATGGGAAACCTTCCCCGAATATCTTGATGCTCTGGAGAAAATGCCGCGAGCGCTCGATGTTGCCACGCAAGTGCCACATGGCGCGGTGCGCGCTTATGTTATGGGTGAGCGCGGGGCGCGTAATGAAGCCGCGACAGCTGAGGATATTGAAAAAATGGGTGTTATTGTCGAAGACGCGCTGGCAGCAGGTGCGCTCGGCTTTTCGACATCACGGACGATGTTGCATTTGGCCAAGGATGGCGAGCCTGTGCCCGGGACATTTGCCAATAAAGATGAGCTTCTTGGGATAGCCGATGCGATGAAGCGCGCCGGGCATGGCGTGTTCGAAATGGCCTCCGATCTCAATCCAGCAGAGAAAGAGTTCCAATGGATGGTGGAAGCTTCCAAGCGGACTGGATTGCCTGTGACCTATGCTTTATTGCAAAACCCCAGTGATCCTGAAAGCTGGCGTAGGCTTCTCGACATGACCGATCAGGCAGTGGCTGACGGTGCGGATATTCGGGCGCAAATTGCGATGCGGCCAACCGGCCTCATTCTCGGCTGGCAGAGCACTGTGCATCCCTTCATTTTCCATCGTGCCTATGAAGCGTTGGCAGAAATGCCATTCGCCGAGCGTTTGGCCGTCTTAAAGCAACCAGAAATGCGCGAGAAACTTGTGAACTCCTTGCCCTATTTTGCTGAAGATATGGAAGACGGATCGGGTGGGTTGCCCTCGACGGCAGGTATTAGCGCGATGGTGGCGTTAGGCTTTGATAATATGTTCCCGCTGATGGACAATGGCTATGCCGATTACGAGCCCGATCGGTCGCGCAGTATCGCTGCTTTGGCGGCGGAACAGGGCCGCCCGGCAGCCGAGGTTGTTTATGACATGCTGATGGAGAACGAGGGGCAGGGATATATCTATCTGCCAATCCTCAACTATGCGCATCAAAATTTCGATCATATTCACGCAATGTTTAACAACCCCAATACAGTTGTTAGCCTTTCCGACGGTGGTGCGCATTGCGGTGTGATTGCCGATGCCAGTATGCCGAGTTTTGTTTTGATCCATTGGGTGCGCGATCGCAAACGTGGTGATCGCCTCGATCTCGCGCAAGCCGTTAAGGCGCAGACGCTCGATACAGCACGCACCTATGGTCTCGATGATCGCGGCACGATTACGCCTGGTATGAAGGCCGATTTGAATATTATCGATTTTGAGGCCATGGCGCTGGAAGCCCCGCAAATGGTGTTCGACTTACCAGCGGGCGGCCGTCGCTTGATCCAACATGTTAGCGGTTATCGCTACACCATCGTCAGTGGTGTGGTGACCTATGAAGATGGTACACCGACGGGCGCAATGCCAGGGCGTTTGATCCGCGGTCGGCGTGCGGCTCCGGCTGAACAGTTGGCAGCGGAGTAAGGCCGATGCGCGGCGTTTCGGCTCAAGATCTTATCCTGCACCACTATGAGATGTCGCCTTTCTCAGAAAAAGTGCGCAAGGTTTTCGCTTTTAAATCGCTGACTTGGTTTGCGGTCGAGCAACCCAATATGGCCCCGAAGCCTAATCTAACGCCGTTGACGGGCGGCTATCGCCGTATCCCCGTGTTACAGATTGGGGCGGATATTTTTTGCGATACGAAATTAATTGTTGCTGAAATTGAACGTCGTTTTGCAAACCCCTCTTTGTATCCCAAAGGTCATAGTGGAGTGGTGGATATTGTCGCCGATTGGGCTGACCATCGGCTATTTTCGATGTCAGCGGGGCCAACGGTTGTTGAATTGATTGACGCTCTACCAGAAGGCTTTATGGAAGACCGCGCAGCAATGACGGATGGTTTCTCGCCCGATGCCATGGCCCAAGCCTTACCGATTTTACGACAACAATTGTTGCACAGTTGCCAACGACTTGAGCGTCAGCTCGTCCAAACGCCTTATCTCTTGGGCGAGAGCTTCTCGTTGGCCGATGCGGCGAGTTATCATGTTATTAATTTTGCGAGCTTTGCGCCGAGCTTTGCCATGGCCCTGCAGAGCTTCCCCGCAATTTTGGAGTGGCTCGACCGTATCCGTGCTATGGGCGTTGGCGATATGAAACCTCTTGATCCCGCCGATGCCCTGAGCCTCGCTCGCGATACGGAGCCTGAGATGGCGCCGCCGGCTGATGCTATTGAGACTGTCGGCGATCTTGCCATTGGCCAGACTGTGGCTGTGTGCGCTGATGATTACGGCAAAGAAGTGACCACTGGCAAAATCTTATGGCTTCGACATGACGAGGTGGCCTTGCTGCGGGAAGATGCTGATTTAGGGTCTCTCATTGTCCATTTCCCGCTGGCGGGCTACCGCATCGGGGCAGCTTAGGCCGAGGCTTGAAACCCACCATACGGAGCGGTAAAGAAGTGGTTCAGCGAGCGCTTTGCTGCGCTCACTTTCTTGCCATAGGATAATAATGTCAGCCACACCACCGCTGTTACACCTTGCCAATATTGCCCTGACCTTTGGCAGTCAGCCGCTTCTGAATGGGGCGCATTTATCGGTCAAGCCGGGTGCGCGGCTGTGCCTCGTTGGGCGCAATGGCTCGGGAAAATCCACTTTATTGAAAATCGCTGCGGGCTTGATTGAACCCGACGACGGCGAGGTTTTTGTCCAGCCTGGAATTGTTGTCCGTTATTTGGCACAGAGCCCGAGCTTTTCCGATAAGGCCAGTATTGGTGAGGTCGTTCTCTCCGATATTTTCGATAATGAAGATCGCCAAAAGGGGCACCAGATTATGGCCGACTTGCATCTCGACCCCGAGAAATCTGTGATTGGGTTGTCGGGCGGTGAAATGCGTCGCGTCGCCTTGGCGCAAGCGATGGCGTGCCAACCTGATATCTTGCTCCTCGATGAGCCAACCAACCATCTCGACTTGCCTGCCATCGAATGGTTGGAAAACTCCCTGCGCGCCCTCCCTGCGGCCCTGGTCTTGGTCAGCCATGATCGCCGTTTCCTTGCCAATATGGCCGAGAAAACAATTTGGCTCGATCGAGGCGAAACCCATGACACGGCGGTCTCTTTTGATCGTTTTGAAGACTGGCGTGATGTGTTTTTAGAACGCGAGGCGACGGCACAAATCAAGTTAGACCGCAAAATTGCGCGCGAAGATGATTGGTTGCGCCACGGCGTTTCTGGTCGGCGTCGGCGAAACGTCCGCCGCGTTAAAGAACTCTTCGAACTGCGCCAACAAAAACAAAACTATCAAGGGCCAACGGGTGCCGTTGCATTGAATGGCCCAGATGCCGATAGCTCGAGCAAATTGGTTGCTAAGTTTGACCGTGTCAGCAAGGCAATTGCGGGTCGCAGTTTGGTGAAGGACCTATCCTTTATCTTAGCCCGCGGGAATCGGCTTGGTATCGTTGGGCCGAATGGTGCTGGTAAGACGACATTAATCAAACTGCTGCTTGCCGATCTTGAGCCAGATGGCGGTACAATTCGGTTGGGTAAAAAGCTCGATACACTGGTGCTGGATCAATCACGCTCTGGCATTAAGCCCGATTGGACCATCAAAGATGCTCTAACTGATGGCGCAGGGGATTTGGTCGCGATTGGGGAGGAAACAATGCATGTCATTGGTTATATGCAGGCGTTTTTATTCCATCCCTCGCAAATGCGAACACCGGCAACGATTTTATCGGGCGGCGAGCAAGCGCGCTTGCTTTTAGCGCGTGGTCTGCGACGCCCCTCGAATTTTTTAATTATGGATGAGCCAACCAATGATTTGGACTTGGAAACGCTCGATCTCTTGCAGGAGATGATTGCAAGCTATGAAGGCACTGTCGTGCTTGTGAGCCACGATCGTGATTTTCTCGACCGCACCGTCACGCATGTTCTGGCCGCTGAGGGTGATGGTAAATGGGTGCTCTATGCAGGGGGATACAGTGATATGACCCGCCAACGGAGCGATCATCTGAATCGGAGTGTGCCCCAGAAATTCAGCAAGCCGGCATCTGCTGAGGAAACACCAGTGCGCGCCAAACGTCCGCCGCGGTTGAGTTACAAACAAAATTATCGCTTGGAACAGTTGCCGTCAGAGATGGAAGATTTGCGGGCGAAAATATCCGCTTGCGAGAGCCAAATGGCGGATCCCAATTTATACAATACGGACCCACAAGCTTTCACCACATTGGCCGACAAGCTCTCAATGCTGCGCGACAATTTGGTAAACGCCGAGGAGGAGTGGCTGACGCTCGAACTTTTGCGGGAAGAGCTAAGCTGACGTCAGGCTTGTTTCAACAACCCGCAATATGCGCGTGTCCCGATCAATCGGTTGAAAACTGTCACCGCCAACGCGGTTCCAATATGACGCCAGCCTGGGGTCTTCGACTGTCTTGCCGTCAATCAGCGCATTAATTTCGACATGCGGATAGATTTGATCTGCAAGGCGGATTTCGCTTCCCGATAAACGTCGCACAATATGGCGACGATTGAGTTCAGAAGGATGCGACAGACCCGCGGCACCGAGAAGTTTGGCAAGCGTCGCTACCGAATTTTCATGGAAATTCGCGACGCGGCGGGCGCGGTTGTCGACGTCGATAACCCGGTACCGTTTCGGGTCCATGGTCGCGATGCCTGTCGGGCAATGATTTGAAGCGCAATCTCGGGCTTGAATACAGCCGATTGAAAACATGAAAGGGCGTGCCATATTGCACCAGTCTGCGCCGAGTGCGCAGTGGCGAATAATGTCGTAGGCGCTGACAATTTTACCAGAGGCGCCAATTTTGATGTGGTCGCGTAAACCAGCGCCGCGGAGCGCATTGTCGACGAAGACAATTGCATCGCGAAGCGGACAGCCGAGATGATCGGCAAATTCGGCCGGCGCCGCTCCTGTCCCGCCCTCGGCGCCATCTACTGTGATAAAATCCAGGCGCTTGCCGCTATCCACCATAGCGCGAACAATGGCCACGAATTCCCACGGGTGACCAATACATAATTTTATGCCGACGGGCTTGCCACCAGATAGGGTTCGTAATTTTTCGGCGAATTGCAGCAGTTCATTGGGTGTGGAAAATTCCGAGTGCCGCGAAGGAGAGATGCAGTCCTGACCAATTTCAATGCCGCGGGTGGAAGCAATTTCGGCATTCACTTTACTGCCGCGCAGAACGCCACCATGGCCAGGCTTAGCACCTTGGCTGAGCTTAATCTCAATCATTTTTACTTGCGGCAAGGCAGCCTTGGCAGAAAACTTATCTGGGTCAAAATGACCTGCGCTATCGCGACATCCAAAATAGCCTGTCGAGATTTGCCAAATAATGTCGCCGCCGCCAGCCTCGTGATAGGGCGAGAGGGACCCTTCGCCCGTATTGTGGGCAAAGCCCCCGAGCCGTGCCCCCGTGTTCAAGGCTTGGATAGCAGGCGGGGATAAGGCGCCGAAAGATGTGCCCGAAATATTCAGCACCGACATTCCATAAGCGTGCGCGCCTTCGCCGACGAGAACGCGAAAATCATGATTGGTTATTTTTTGGGGGGTCAAGGAGTGGTTTAGCCAATTATGGGTTTCCGCGTAGACATCGGCGACAGACCCAAATGGCAGATCGGCGCTGATATTTTTGGAGCGGCGATACACCATGGCGCGTTGTTCGCGCGAGAAGGGGAGTTCATCCGTATCGGACTCCCAAAAATATTGCCTCAGTTCGGGACGGATCGCTTCCATCATAAAACGGACACGACCCAATAAAGGGTAATTGCCCAGTATGCCGCGCTCTTTTTGCAAGGCATCATAGAGCCCTAATAGCGATAAAGCGCCGAAGACGGTTGCGGGAAGATAAAACCAAGGCGACAGGGGGGAGAGTGCTAGAGCCACCCCCGTCAATAAAATAACGGCCAAAACTAAGGTATAACGCCCCCAGATATAGTCCATGACACTCCCCCCTCAGAGAATTTGCACCAACTCGTTTAGTCGTTTGTTTGCTTCTTTTTTTTATTTTTATCAAATTTTTTGAATTTTGAGGCCTTTATTTTGAGATTTCCCCGAAAATGGGCTTCGCAAACGCCAATCTCGACACTTGCCAAAGTGATACGGCCTGACCATACTAAAAGCGCAAAGGCAGAGAGCAAGAGGGCTGCGCTCTGACAGATGAGAGCCGACCATGGTGAAGACGATGGTGGCGGTTCAGTGTGAGCGTTTCGTCATAGTGTGGTTGCCCGTTTCGCGCGGATTTGTCGTGTAACGGCGCGTTTTGTGACGTCTCCTGCGTCATTGTCGTGGAGGTACTTGTGTATGACGGACGCTACAGTGAATAATGTAACCGCGGAGCAGAACGCAGTCTTTAGTTCCTCGCGTTTGCCACGGACCGTTTACATAACGGCCTGGGTGGTTGAGATTGCGGCCGCAATTGTTGGACTTTTTATTGCCTTCACCCAGGGTCTTTCTGTTTTTATGACCATACCCGAAGTCGAGCGCGATTTTGGCACCTACGCCCGCGCGATGGTGGGGGCTTTACCTTTTGTCATTATCGCTATTCTGGAACCGACAAAAATTTATCTTGCCTCGGGTCTATATCTTAGTCAGCGCCTGCTCATGCGGTCGCTTTTTCTCTTGGGCTTGATCGCCCTGACCTTTGTGACCTTTGAGACCATGTTTAATGCCTTGGTGCAACAAAACACCAATGTGACACGGGAAGTCCAAAAGCTGGTCAATGAGCGTTTGGAAAAGCGTGATGCTCTGATCTTCAACCAACAAATGATCAATCGCATGCGCAGTGAAACGCCGCAGTCTATCAATGCGCAGTTCACTCAATCGCTCGATGCGCTAGGCGCCGAACGTCGCGAGCGCGTCGCGCAAGCCGATGCCGAACTAGATCGTTTGGTGAGTGGTAAGCTGCAACAGCGGCAGACTTTGCTGGCGGACCAAGACACCGCTGGACTGACGTCGTTGCAAGATCAGATTGCACGGGTCGATCGTGAAAACGCTCGTTTGTCGGCGGAGCGCAATCAGGCGCTAGCTGATAGCGACGCGAATTATCAATCGGCCTTGGCGCAAAAACAGCAAGAGCTTGCGCAGATCGAACGCGACCGCACGGAGCAAATCAAACGTGCCACCAATATTCTTTTTGGGCGGGCAGCTTTGATCGAGCAAATTAATACCCAGCTGCAATTGCGCACCGAGCAAGTGACCGCCAGCATTCAACAATTGGATGCTGAGCGAGCGCGGGTACGGCAAGCTGTCGAAGATCGTTTTAATGCGCGGCAAGGGAGGCTTGTCGAGGAAGAAGCGCGGTTGCGCAATCAGGCCGGGCAACAGTCTCGACAATTGTCGAGCGCATTGTCGGCGCGGTTGCAAGAAATTGATCGTGAAGTCAGTAAAGCCCGAGAGTCTCATCGCGTCAGGGTGCAAGAAATTAACCGGCAGATCGACGGCCAATTGGCCGAGTTAAATACACAACGTGCGATGCATCTTGAGACAACCCGCACACATTCAAGCCGTATCGATAAGCTCGAAGCAGACAATGCTGTTTTGATGAATGAGTTTCATAACCTGCGCCAGCTGTATCGGGCGAAGCTTGAGACGGTTCAGGTCTATCAATTGACAGCTATTGTCTGCGGCACCTTTGAGGGATGGTGTTTTGGCGAGCAGGAGTCTGCCGCAACGAGTGATTCGGAAATTCTTGCACAATTACAGCTCACCAGCTTCGACGTTGCCGACTTGCCGGAAGAAAAAGTGAAGGCCGTCGCAACGCTGTGGTTTGGTTCGACGGCAGCGATCGTTGCGACCATGGGAACCTTCTTGGCTTTCATTTCTTTTGTTCTGGCTGACCCGCAACGCATGGCAGCGCCGCGCTTGCGTCGTCGCGGCCGAGGCGGATTAATGATCTTGCGCATGCTAAATCGTTTTGCAAATTTTGTCCGCGCCATGGGATCCGCCGTTCTCGAATTCGGTATTCGCTTTGGTGAAGGATGGCTTAGCATAGCCCGTGCTGTGATCTTCCTAATCGGCACAATTGCTAGTGTTTTCGTAGAGTTTGTAAGGTTGATTGCAGATGCGCTGCGGGTATCCATTATGCGATCGGGTCGTGCCGTTAACAAAACCATGAGCGCGATGCGTCAGCGTATCACGTCTCCTATAATTCGATATGAAACAGTCGAGACGGAAAAAATTATTGAAGTTGAAAAAGAGGTGCCGACTGAGATTGTCAAGCGCGAGTTAATTTATATTCCTGTTGAAGCGACGGACGACCGAGCCCAGCAGCTCGATGATGACGCTATGGATGAGTTGATGAAGCAAGATCCAAAGCTATCAAAACTCTTGCGTCAAAACAGTTTTAGACGCAGTGTAGCGATGCGAAAAGTCGTATCTCCTAAAACCAGATCAGATCAGACTGGACGGGGGGAGGACGAAGCAAAAGGAGATGTAATTATGGCAACCACAAAGAAGCCCGCCGCCAAAAAACCTGCAGCCAAAAAACCTGCAGCCAAAAAACCTGCAGCTAAAAAACCTGCAGCTAAAAAACCAGCCGCTAAAAAACCAGCCGCTAAAAAAGCTGTAGCCAAAAAGCCAGCCGCTAAAAAAGCTGTAGCCA
>JAYQUO010000010.1:32329-58894 GCA_038147995.1 Rhodobiaceae bacterium
CTAAAAAAGCTGTAGCCAAAAAGCCAGCCGCTAAAAAAGCTGTAGCTAAAAAGCCCGCTGCTAAAAAGCCAGCCGCTAAAAAGCCCGCTGCTAAAAAGCCAGCCGCTAAAAAGCCAGCTGCAAAACGGACAACCGCTCGGAAAAAATAACGAGCGTCTTGATACGTATAGATGACGAGCTTATCTCGGCAGGAAAAAGGTTTGGGGCGCGAAAGACGAGAAATCATTTCTCGCGATCTTTCTGCCCTGACCGATAGACTGACCGAGATAAGCCGCCGTCGTCGCCACGATGAGCTACGCTCTCGTCTTGATAACTACTTCACACTCGCGAAAATTATTGCCTTGATTGGTATCAGCATTGCCGCTCTCGTGCTCACGCTCGCCTTTTCCATTCGTCTCATTGCGGCGGCTTTTTGAAGATTTATCAATCGCCAAAGCGAGTATCCTGTAACAGCTCAGTGATATAAGACGCTCAGCGAATATTGCGCTTTAATGTTTTGGTCGGCGCTTGTTAAAACCGAGCTCGTCAAGCTGTTTCTGGCCGACGTGCCTGCCACTAAGTCTCGCAATTGCACAGTTTAGATTATGCCCTGGGGTGTAGACATCGTCATTTGGAAATCTGGTGCGTGGATCTCGGAATGTCTGGCATTTCGGTGAGCGAACCTAGCCAATATGGACAAAACATTGAGCGGCGCTTAAACTATGTGTTCAAAGGGAGATTGCTAATGTCACACGATGAGAACGCAGAGCGCGCTGTTTTTACGAATATGGTCGAGGGAACGCAGGAAGACTGGGCGATCATTCAAAAGTCTGCCATGTCTTTTAATAAGGGGCTTGCTGGACGGGTGATTGAACATCTGAAGATTCTCGACGGCGATTTTGGCGGATTTCCTGTCGACAGGCTGGAACATTCGGTGCAAACCGCGACGCGGGCGTGGCGCGATGGGCGTGACGAAGAATACACCGTCTGTGCATTGTTGCACGATATTGGCGACACACTCGGAAGTATGAACCATCCTGATGTTGCCGCTGCTATTTTAAAACCCTTTGTAAACGAGGCTAATTTGTGGATGGTGGCCAATCATGGCGTATTCCAAGGCTATTATTTCTTCCATTATTTGGGCTTGGATCGCAATCTGCGCGATAATTTCAAAGGCCATGAGTATTTCGATCATTGCGCCGAGTTTTGCCATAAATATGATCAAGCGGCTTTTGACCCCGATTATAAGAGCGAACCGCTGGAGTTTTTTATTCCAATGGTAGAAAAGCTCTTCGCATCGCCGAAAAACTCTATCTATCTCGCTGCAATGAAAGCTGCTGAATAGGTCGGTTGAGCTTTATTTTTCTTTGAGTTGGAACAATTTGTGGCGGCCATTGGCGCCGCGTAATAACTCGACTTGTGATTTTGCGATCCCAAAGGCATCTGCCAGTGCTGCGATGACAGCCGCATTGGCCTTACCGTTTTCGGGCGCCGCCGTGACGCTGATGTTGACATGAAACTGGCCGTCATGGGCTTCGACCCGAAAGGCGGCATGGCGCGCTTTCGGCGTGACTTTAACAGTGAAGGGAACACCCCAAGCTGGCTTTTCGGTACTCGAGAAGAGGTCTTTCATGTTTGATACAGGCTCATGGGGGTTGATATGTGTTTCCAGAAATCGCGTATTTTCTCGCTGTTTGGCCAGTTGATCTTTGCGGATCCTATCTCTAGTTTAGCGCTAAATTTTCAACGGAGATAGAACATGCGCGAAATTCACCATTTTGTTGATGGAAAAAGTGTACAGGGCACCTCTGGGCGCTTTGCAGATATTTTTAACCCCAGCACAGGTGCGGTGCAGGCGAAGGTGTCACTGGCAACGGCGAGTGAGCTCGATGCCGCGGTTGCCAAAGCCGTGAAGGCTCAAGTCGGTTGGGCGGCGACCAACCCACAGCGCCGCGCCCGCGTGATGTTTAATTTCAAAGCCTTGCTGGAAGCCAATATGGATCAGCTGGCTGAAATGTTGTCGAGCGAGCATGGCAAGGTGATTGCTGACTCGAAAGGCGATATTCAGCGCGGTTTGGAAGTCATCGAATTTGCGTGCGGCATTCCACATCTTCTGAAGGGTGAATATACCGAGGGTGCTGGGCCAGGGATTGACATTTATGCCATGCGCCAGCCGCTTGGCGTTGCCGCCGGTATTACCCCATTTAATTTCCCGGCAATGATCCCGATGTGGATGTTTGGTGTCGCAATTGCCTGCGGCAACACATTCATCCTGAAACCGTCGGAGAAAGATCCAAGCGTGCCGATGCGCCTTGCCGAGCTATTCCTCGAAGCGGGCGCGCCGGAAGGGGTTTTGAACGTCGTCAATGGCGATAAAGAGGTGGTGGATGCCATTTTGACCAATCCCGACATCAAAGCCGTGAGCTTTGTCGGGTCGTCCGATATCGCGCATTACGTCTATCAAACAGGTACAGCGAATGGCAAACGTGTACAGGCGATGGGTGGCGCTAAAAACCACGGCATTATCATGCCCGATGCCGATATGGACCAAGTCATCGCCGACTTCTCAGGCGCGGCTTATGGTTCCGCCGGCGAGCGTTGCATGGCTCTGCCCGTAGCCGTTCCAGTTGGTAAAGACACCGCGGATGAATTCGTTGAGCGGATGACCGCAGAGATTAGCAAGCTCAAAGTCGGCGTTTCAACCGATGCGGAGGCGCATTTCGGTCCCGTTGTCACCGCAGCGCACCGCCAGCGTATTGAGGATTATATTGAGATGGGTGTGCAAGAGGGCGCCAATCTTTTGGTTGATGGGCGCGGTTTATCATTGCAGGGCCATGAAGAGGGCTTTTTCATTGGCCCATCTTTGTTTGACAATGTCATGCCAACGATGAAGTCATACCAAGAAGAGATTTTTGGTCCTGTTTTGCAAGTTGTGCGTGCAGAATCGCTTGAAGAAGCCGCTCGTCTGCCAAGCCAACACCAATATGGCAATGGCGTCGCGATTTTCACGCGTAACGGCTTGGCCGCGCGGGAATTCGCGCAAAAAGTAAATGTTGGCATGGTTGGTATCAATGTGCCGATCCCCGTGCCTGTGGCGTATCACACATTCGGTGGCTGGAAACGATCAGCTTTCGGTGATGTCAATCAGCATGGCCCAGAGGGCGTTCGTTTTTATACGAAAATTAAAACCGTGACTCAGCGCTGGCCGTCGGGTGATGTCGACGATCAGTCGTTCATTATCCCAACCATGCAATAGGTTTGTGTCCGACTAGGACAATATGACACTTGACCCAGAAGGTCCCAGCAGGCTTGATGGTGTAAATCACAAGCAGTGGGGTCTTCATGGGTCAGGTTAAAACAACATCGCGAAAGCCAAAATCGATGCCAGCCGCGAAAAAACCTGCGGGTCGCCAGACGGCGCGCCGTCGGGCAACATCAGCGGCCAACGAAGATCGCGATTTTGACGTCTTGGTTATTGGTGCGGGCATTTCCGGCGTCAGCGCGGCATATCACCTGCAAAAAATGTGCGCGCATAAGAGCTATTGTGTTCTCGAAGGCCGCCCGCGCTTGGGCGGCACATGGGATTTATTCCGCTACCCTGGTATTCGTTCCGACAGCGATATGTACACGCTGGGCTATAGTTTCCGCCCGTGGACCGACCCCAAAGCTATCGCTGACGGGCCGTCTATCCTCAAATATGTTGAGGCGACGGCGCGCGAGTTTGGCATTTATGACAAGATCCGCTTTAACCGCTATGTGACAGAGGCCAGCTGGTCTTCTGCTCAAAGCCGTTGGACGCTGACAGTGACCGATCAAACCACTGGCGAAGAGCAGATCTACACAGCGAATTTTATTGCAATGTGCACGGGCTATTATGATTACGCCCAAGGCTATCAGCCAGATTTCCCGAAGCAGTCGAGCTTTAAAGGCAAAATTGTGCATCCGCAATTCTGGCCCGAAAAACTCGACTATGACGATAAAAACGTGGTTATTGTCGGCAGTGGCGCGACCGCCGTCACGTTAGTGCCTGAAATGGCGAAGCGCGCGAAGCATGTCACCATGCTGCAACGATCGCCGACTTATATTGTGGCAATGCCAGCGATCAGTCGATTGGCTCAGACTTTACATCGCTATTTGCCCGATATGGCCGCCTACCGTTTGGTGCGAACATGGAAAATTTTAATGCAACGGCTGAGCTTCTGGTATTGCCGCCGATATCCTCAACGCGCCAAGGCGATGCTTGTGAAGGCCGTGCATGATGTTTTGGGTGATGGGTATGATGTCGAAAAGCATTTCACACCGCATTATAATCCGTGGGATCAACGCGTCTGCCTCGCACCCGATGGTGACTTTTTTGTCTCGATGAAAAAGGGCAAGGCCGATGTTGTTACCGATCATATTGATCGGTTTGATGCCAAGGGCATTTCTCTCGCATCTGGTGCGCATCTCGATGCCGACATTATTGTCTCGGCCACGGGATTAAAGTTGCAAATGCTCGGTGGCTTGAAAATGACGGTTGATGAGAAGCCGATCCATCCGCACGATACCTATAATTACAAGGGGATGATGTTTAGCGGCATTCCAAACATGTCGCAGTCGTTTGGCTATACCAATGCGTCATGGACTCTGAAGTGTGATTTGACCAGCGCTTATCTGTGTCGCCTGCTGAACCACATGGACAAGAAGGGTTACACAATCGCCAAGCCCGTGGTCGATGAAACGCGGATCGAAGATGAGCCATTGCTGGATTTTAGCTCGGGCTACGTCCAGCGTGCGTTGCAAGACTTGCCACGCCAGGGCCATGAACGGCCTTGGAAATTGTACCAGAACTATGTTCTTGATTTGCTGACTTTGGGCTATGGCCCCGTTGATGATCCAGCGATGGAGTTCTCGTCGGCAAGAAATTGACGAGCGCAACGCGAACAGATATCCTGTGCCATAACTTTGGGGGGAGTATCATGTTGAACACAACATCGACTATGCGCGCGCTTTGCGGCGGCGGACATCACATGCTGAAAACTGCTTTGGCGGCGATTGTGGCGGTAAGCCTTGTGCCAAGCGCACAGGCCGCGGGGCCAGAGAGCCGGCAAGCGTTATTTGGTGAGACGCATGTTCATACCTCTTTATCGATGGATGCTTATATCTTTGGGAACCGCAATGACCCCGATGCCGCCTATCGATATGCCAAGGGCGAGGCGATCCCGCACCCTGCAGGCTTTGAGATGAAACTGGAGAAGCCGCTTGATTTTCAGGCGGTGACCGATCATGCCGTTTATCTCGGCATTATCCCGGCAATGTTTGACCCCAATTCGGCGGTCGCCGATCACCGCTTGGCCGTCGCATTTCGCGATGCCAAAACGGCCCTGCAGCGGCGAGACGCGTTCCAACAGTTCTTCCCCTATATTGGCGGTGTTGTTGAAGACGATCTCTTGAATATGGATATTGTTCGGGCGTCCTGGCAAAAAATTATTGATGCGGCTGAAAAGCATAATGAACCCGGAAAATTCACGACCTTCATCGGCTACGAATATACGGCATCGCAGGATCAATTTGAAAACCTTCACCGCAATGTCATCTTTAAAGGCGCGCAAGTTCCAAACGAGCCCTTTAGTCGGCTGATTTCCAAAAACCCAGAGAAATTATGGGCTTGGATGGATGATCTCCGTGGGCAAGGGATCGATAGTATCGCCATTCCGCACAACTCCAACGGATCGGATGGCTTTATGTTCCGCACATCAACTTATGATGGCGATCCGCTTACCAAAGCCTATTCCGAAATGCGGATGCGCAATGAGCCCCTGGTTGAGGTGACACAAGTCAAGGGAACCTCAGAGACCCATCCGCTCTTGTCGCCGAACGACGAATTCGCCGACTTCGAGATCATGCCGTATCAAATTGCGACATGGCGCGATAGCCGCCCCGAAGGGTCTTATATCCGGCAGGCTTATCTCAATGGCCTCAAATTGCAGGAGCAGGGGATCGGCAATCCATTTAAATTCGGTTTGATCGGCGCATCCGATACGCATGTGGGCGCAGGCGCTTTTACCGAAAGTAATTACTGGTCGAAAATCGGTATTGTTGACTCGACCCCAAAGCTCAGGGGATCTGTTCCCTTAACCTGGTGGGAGCGCGTGACCCGTTACGCCTATGGTGTGGTTTCGTGGTACCGCAATCGAAACATTCCTGAGGCCGTTGGCCCTGGTTCTCCCGGGCCGAACCCAGCGCCTGGTTATGCGCAAATGCAATGGTCTACATGGGGCGCGTCTGGTCTCGCAGGTGTTTGGGCTGAAGAGAATACCCGCGATTCAATTTTTGCTGCGATGCGGCGGCGCGAAACTTTCGCGACCTCAGGTCCGCGCATGCGGGTGCGTTTTTTCGCCGGGGATTACGCCGATAATGTGATTGAGCGCTCTGATCTTGTGAAACAAGGTTATCAAAATGGTGTGCCGATGGGCGGCGAAATGAAGGCGCCGAAGCAATCGCCTGCATTTGTTGTTTGGGCGATGCGCGATACGGCGAGTGCACCTTTACAACGGGTGCAGATTGTCAAGGGTTGGCTGGAAAATGGCGAAGCGCATGAGCAGGTGTTCGATGTTGCCTGTGCGGGGGGTGTTGCCGTTGATACGACGACGAACCGCTGTCCCGATAACAATGCCAGCGTCAATCTGCAAGATTGCAGCTATAGTGCTGATACGGGCGCCGACGAGTTGAAGGCCGTCTGGCGTGATCCGACCTACAAGGCCGAGCAACCAGCTTTTTACTATGTGCGCGGGATCGAAAACCCGACTTGTCGCTGGTCGACATGGGATGCCGTTCGAAGCCAAGCGGAGCCAAATCCGTCCTTAAAAACGACTATTCAAGAACGCGTTTGGTCGTCACCGATTTGGCTGGAGGCGCGTCGCTAAGCTATGCCTCTGGGCGGTTTATTTCGGGATCGATTATTTTGGTATATCGCGGCTGGGTTGGCGCTGTTTGCCATTGATTACATGGTGCAACAGCGCGATACGCGCGAGATCGCGATTACGCTACCGCTGGTTCAGAAGCTCGCCGTGCAATGGGAGGCGCAGACCAAACGCCCCCCAAGCCCACGTGATCTCGACATGCTGATAGAAGGCTATATTCGAGAAGAGATTTTGATGCGAGAGGCGATCGCCTTGGGTTTGGATGATGACGATGTGATCATCCGTCGGCGGCTGGCGCAGAAGATTGAATTTACGCTCGGGGAAGGCTTTGATGCCGAGCAACCGAGCGAAGATATGTTGCGGCAGTTTTATGCCGATCATATAGCCAGCTATAGCCGTCCCGAACGGCTCAGTTTTCGCCATATCTTTTTAGCCGAAAAGCCCGAGACGGCTGCAGCACTTCTGGCCGCTTTAGACAAGGACCCCGAGTCATGGAAAATGCTGGGTCAGCCCTTCATGCTGCAACGCGATTATGTCGATCGTTCGCAGAATGACCTTGCTGAATTATTCGGCGGCGAGTTTGCGCAAAACCTATTTGCGCGCAACGGGAAGGCCTGGCAGGGACCACTTCAATCGGCCTATGGCTGGCATTTGGTGCAAATCAGCGAGCGATTTGCGCCCCAGCAACCCGATTTTGCAACTGTCGCCGAGCGAGTCGCCCGTGATTGGGTGGTTCAGGCCGAGCAAACGGCTAAGGATAAAGCTTGGGCAGATTTACGGGCAAAATATACCATCACGATGCAGCCGCTGGACGAGTAATGCTACGATTTTTACTGTTGAGCATGTTGCTTGTTGTCGTCGCGCCTGCCACGGCACATGAGGTGCGCCCTGGTTATGTTGAAATTACCGAGGTTGAACCGCAACTCTATGCTGTGAGTTGGAAACAGCCCGTTCGTGAGGGCGTCGATAGTGTAACGGGTCTAGGTCTTCGTCTCGTCCTGCCGCCCAATTGTTTGCATCGTGGCGAGCGTAAAATGGTGCGCCGGTCGGGGGCTTTAATCGAGCAATTTAACCTGCAATGCAACGGAGGCCTCGAGGGGCAAACGCTTGCCATGGACGGTTTGCAGCGAACCATTACAGATGTTTTTGTCAGGCTTACAGCGGTATCGGGGGAGGTTCGGCATTATCGCTTAACGGCCGAACAACCAGCGATCGTCGTGCAAGGTGGCGGGGCTGATTTGCAGAGTTACTTTAGGCTCGGCGTAGACCATTTGTTGACGGGCTATGATCATATTCTGTTTGTTATCGGTATTAGCCTGCTGGCAGCGACCCGCCGTAGTATTGTCTGGATGGTAACCGCCTTCACTCTGGCCCACAGCATTACCTTGGCTCTGGCTGTGCTTGGCATTTTGCGTCTGCCGTCGGCTCCCGTCGAGGCGGTGATCGCCTTATCGATCTTGTTTGTCGCCGTTGAAATTATGTTGGTCGAGGAGCGGCGGTCTTATATTGCCAGCAAATCGCCGCAATGGATCGCCTTTGCTTTTGGGTTGGTGCATGGCTTTGGCTTTGCTGGTGTCTTGATCGATATTGGCATGCCGCGCGGTGAGACGGCCTTAGCCTTGGCACTGTTTAATATAGGCCTCGAAGCAGGACAAATTATGATTGTTGCAGGCGTTCTCGTGGTGACCGCTTTGGCGGCGCGATTTCTGTCACCAGAAAAACGCCATATTGGGCTTTCGACGATGTCCTTGCTGATGGGCGCCGTTGCAAGTTACTGGGTCTTCGATCGCTCTAGCGCTATCATTCTCCCGCTATTTTAGAGCGTCAACAGCTAGGCGTATTTAGCGGGACGCTTCTCAAGCTCGGCCATAACCGCTTCGATTTGATTTGGTGCGCCGATAATATCATCTTGCAAAACCGATTCTTGCATTAGCATTTCGGGCGCGAAACGATCGGCTTGCGAGTTGAAGAGCTCTTTAATGCCAATAATAGCCTCGGGGTTTTTCGAGGCAATCAGCTCCGCAGTTTCTTGCGCTGCAGCCAGAGGGTCATCACAGACGCGCGTGACAAAGCCTGTATCGTGGGCCTCGGGGGCTTCAAAAATGCGTCCCGTCAGCGCTAGCTCCTTGAGCTTATCTTCGCGTGCAAGGCGCGCCATGACATGCGTGGTGCCCATGTCGGGGATCAGGCCCCAGCGGATTTCCATGATGGAGAAGCGGGTATCTCGCGCGGCATAGCGAATATCCGCGCCGCACATGATTTGGAAGCCACCGCCTAAGGCAACGCCGTGAACAGCTGCAATAACAGGCACCTGCGCTTCGCGCCAAACCCAAGCGCAATGTTGTGGTCGGTTGGTGATGCCATGGGTGCGTTCGGCCAAGCGGCCTGATTTTTTGCCCGTTACGGAGGATCCGCTTCCACCGCTTGCCATTCGCGAGAAATTTGCCATATCAAGGCCCGCACAAAAAGCCCGCCCTTCGCCCGATAGAATAGCGCAGCGCACGGTTTTGTCTGCCTTTAACTGTTCGCCTGCCTCAATGAGAGCACCGATCATCGCATCATCAAGGGCGTTCATTTTGTCGGCCCGAATTAAGCGGATATGGGCGATGTGGTTTTCAACGCTGTAGCTTACGCGATCATTCATGGTCTTTCCTCCTGATACCTAAGCCTATCCGCTCAGAGGCGGGATGCCTAGTCCGATTGATTGGGATAAAGGGACGCACGTCGATCAATGTAGTTCCGATAAGCCGTGTCGTAGAGCGCGCGCGTCGCGGCATTGGGCTCGAATATGGTGATCGCATGGGTGGGCGGTGCAATCTCAAAACCATTAGCGGCGGCGGCAAAAATGGCAGCGCCATAGGCGGCGTCGCGCTCTGGGCGGGTCTTGACGGGTCGGCCTAAAATGTCAGCCGTGATCTGGCACAGAAGGGGTTGTCCGCTGCCACCGCCCAAAAGGCCGATGGGCTGCGTGGCAGTGTCCTCGCCAGCACGAGGCAAGCTGTCATAAATCTCCCGGAAGCAGTAGCCCAGTCCTTCAATCGCGGCGCGGGCAATGTCGCCGACATGGCTGGCGCGGGTCATGTTCACCAAGCTTGCGGTCAGATCCGCTCGCCAAATTGGGGCTCTTTCGCCATTGAGATAGGGATAAAATTGCACGCCGCCAGCTCCCGCTGAGCTTCGTGCGGCCCCGTCATAAAGTGCCTGCGGGGTCGAAAAGAAACGGTCGGAAAGCCAAGCCAGCGCCGTCATGCATTGGTTCATGCCCGCCGCATAATAGGCTTGCGCAGCATTTAAGTGCGGGTAAAGCGACACGGGTGGCATTGGTTTTAAATCATTGGTCACGCGCGAGACGACGCCCGCCGAGGCCAATTTAAGCGTTGTTTGTCCAGCTTGTGGTTGCCCCCAACACAGCCACTCAATCGATGTGTCGATACTGCCTGTGAAAATCTTGACGTTCTGCGGCAAGCCCCAGCGCCTGACCAGATCTGGCTTTAATGCACCAGCCTCGGTCTTGGGAGGAACAATCTGCGGCAACTGAGTGTGGCTTAAACCCAGCAGATCGAGAAGTTGTGGGCTCCAGTCATGGGTTTGATACCGCATCAGCATGCTGCCGCACCCATCACCAGGGTCGGTTAGTCGATCGCCCGTCAGCTGGCCGCGCAACCAATCTTTAGCAAAGCTGATATGGTCGAGCTGTTGCCAAGTGTCGGGTTCATGCTTGCGAAGCCAAAGAAGATGCGCCAAAGACCAGGTTGCACTGGGTTGATTGCCGGTCTCGGCAAGGGGAAGCGGGCCGAGATCGGTCACCAGAGGCGCCGCGCGCTGATCGCTCCATAAAATAGCCGGCCGCAAAGGTTTGGCGTTTTCATCGCAGAGAACAGCAATATGCGCCCCGGCGGTAATGGAGAGGGCCTGAATGGCCTGCATGCTGTCACCAAGATCGGATTTCAAGCTTGTTAGAGCGTCATCAATTGCACGCCACCAGTCGTTTGGATTCTGTTCGGCCTGTAAGGGGTTTGGGGTCAGCGTTTCGATCGGTCGCTGATGCAACGCGCGCATTTTCCCGCCGTCGTCGATGAGGCATAGTTTGAGGCTGCTGAGGCCGAGATCAAGTCCCAAATACATGGCCAGACTTTAGCCTACCATGATCTTTACAGCCAGAGGCTGTACGGGCGAGTGGGGAAACACAAAAGGGCGTCCTTGCGGACGCCCCCGTGACTGGTTTGAAGAACCAAATCTCTTAATTCGCGCGCCCGAGGACCGCGAAGGTTGCTCCACGTCCTTGATTCGCAACGGCTGTGGCTTTCAAACCTGATAAATCACTAGACAATGGATCACCTCCTTTCGGTTGTTAATAACGAATCAGATTTTACGGTTATTCGATCCAAATAACCATCACTTTACGAGGGCAGGACACCCACAAGGGGATGGGGATTTGTGCAAGTTGTATAATTCGGGCATAGTCCCGTCAGACATGGAGTATATAAATCATGGCCAAATATCAGATTATTCCGGTGACCCCGTTTGAACAGAACTGCACTGTATTTTGGAACGAAGACACCATGCATGGTGGTATTGTTGATCCCGGCGGCGACGTGGCAACAATCGAAGCATTTTTGACTGAAAATGGCATTACCTTGGATAAAATTTTGGTCACCCACGGCCATCTCGACCACGCTGGCGCAGTTGCTGTTTTGGCGCGTAAATACGCCTTGCCAATTATTGGCCCGCATCGTGACGATAAGTTTTGGATCGATAGCATGCCGCAACAAGCGCAACAGTTTGGTTTCCCTGAAACCGAGAGGTTTGAGGCCGATGAATGGCTCGAACATGGGGGTGCTGTTGAGGTGGCAGGTATTCGCTTTGATGTTTTACATTGTCCGGGGCATACACCAGGGCATGTTGTCTTTTACCAGCCGCAAGACAATGTCGCTATGGTTGGCGATGTCTTGTTCAAGGGATCCATTGGTCGTACGGATTTCCCCAAAGGTGATTTTAATCAACTTATCAGTTCAATTACGGAGCGGCTTTGGCCGCTGGGTGATGAGGTGACGTTTATTCCTGGGCATGGCCCTGTTTCAACATTTGGCGCCGAGCGAAAAACCAACCCATTTGTCTCGGATATGGCGCTCGGCTAATGGCCTTCGCCTTACACCCTCAACTTGCAGCCGATAGCTACGACGTTGGCAATACGCAACATTGTATGATCCGCTTGGTCCGTGACAGCCGCTTTTTGTGGCTACTCGCAGTCCCGCGCTATGCCGATTGTCGCGAATGGCATGCCCTCCCAACGGATGTCGCCATGCAGGTATTTAAGGACGTTTCGGCGCTTGCCGCATGGGCCGAGGCTTACAGCAATGCCGACAAGATGAACATTGCAGCGCTTGGTAATCAGGTGCCGCAATTGCATATTCACGTCGTCGCGCGTCATATTGGTGATGCCGCTTGGCCCAATCCGATTTGGGGGTCGGGCCCAATGCAACCTTACGCCGAGCAGAAAAGTGCTGAGATTATAACAAGGCTCCAAGCAGCGCTGGCACTCACATCATAAATTCGTCTTAGACCG
Organism: Rhodobiaceae bacterium; assembly: GCA_038147995.1. Classification (GTDB taxonomy): domain Bacteria; phylum Pseudomonadota; class Alphaproteobacteria; order RS24; family RS24; genus JAYODZ01. The sequence continues at coordinate 44,777 of JAYQUO010000010.1, forward strand.
CTTGTTAATTGAGGGCGGTGCTCTATCTCAAGCTCATGTCACACTGCGATTTTACAAGTTTTGATGGCCCCGTTCGTAGCTTGATTTTTGGCGCGGGCGGGGGGATTGGATCCGCTTTTGTCACGCTCTTGCGGGCTAACCCAAAGGTCGAGGTCTGTCTCGCTTCGTCGCGGCAGGCGGGTGAAGATGTGGTGGCGCTGGATTTAACCGATGAGCTAGCGATCGCCGCTTATGCAGCCAGTCTAGAAAGCCAAGGCCCGTTGCATTTGATTATCAATGCCAGCGGTTTACTGCATCGCGAGACACTACAACCTGAAAAACGCCTGACACAGGTCTCGGCCGCCGCGATGATGCAGTCTTTCGCCGTCAACGCCATCGCCCCCGCATTGATTAATCGCTATTTCGTTCCTCTGTTGCCGCGCAAGGGGAAGTCGGTGATTGCGCATCTATCTGCTCGTGTCGGCTCAATATCCGATAATCGTATCGGCGGATGGTACAGCTACCGTGCTGCAAAGGCGGCTCAGAATATGATCACGCGGACAACAGCGATTGAGGTCGCGCGCCGTTATCCCGAGGCTTTGATTGTTGGCCTGCATCCCGGAACCGTTGATACGCATTTGTCGAAGCCATTTCAATCGGGGGTTGAAGAACGTCGCTTGTTCTCCCCCGTGGATGCTGCGTCTCGCCTCTTACAGGTTGTCGATGGTTTGTCGGCTGCTGAAACGGGGTGCGTTTTTGCCTATGACGGGCAGCTTGTGCCGTCTTAAGCGTTGCCGCTGGGCGGGGTGTAAATATCTGCTCTGGCGACACTTGCGAGCGCTGTTTCCACAAGTGTTGTCGCGAGCTCAGCCGTGACGTCAGTACTCGCGGCGATCATGCGGGCGCGGACAGCCAGCGCCATGGCGAGCGCCTGCAAAACGTCGCCATTGGACATCGGGTCGCGTCGAACTTCGCGACTAATAGTTTCGAGCGTATCGCCAAGAAGTTGATGCACGCGCACGGCTGACTCGGTTGAAGGATGGAGAGCGAATTCAATATCAAGTTTGTCGCCTGTATCAGTGACTGCAGTAAATGGGAGCGGGCGGGCCATGTATAATCTCCAAGTTGTTGTTCTTCGACTACTCTACTAAAATGCATTCCAACCGAATTTACAACTCAGGGTCTAGGGCCTATTCGGTCTAGCGACGACAGAAAGTACTCAGCCTGCCGCGCAATTTCACTTTTTTGATTATGTGGCATTTTGTTTAAGTTTTTATAAACGAGCGCCATACGCGGATTGCCAGCGAGCTGTGTTTCGTGGCGCATAATAAAATCCCAGTACAGATAGTTAAACGGGCAGGCAGCTTCACCGAGCTTGTCTTTGACATTGTATTTGCAGTCCGCGCAGTAATTAGACATACGATTAATATAGGCTCCTGAGGCTGCGTAGGGCTTGGAGCCAACAATGCCGCCATCCGCAAATAAGGCCATGCCATGTGTGTTGGGCAACTCGACCCATTGATAGGCATCGGCATAAACTTCCAAATACCATTGGTTAACGGCCGTCGGGGAAAGGCCGGCTAAAAGGGCGAAATTACCGGTAATCATGAGACGTTGAATGTGATGTGCATAGGCATAATCGCGCGTCGCCGTGATCGCTTCACGCAAGCACGCCATGTCTGTCTCGCCAGAGTAGTAAAAGCTCGGCAACGGCGCCTCGTGATCAAGTGCGTTTAAGGCCTCATAGTCTGGCATTTTGAGCCAGTAAATGCCGCGAATGAATTCACGCCACCCCAAAATTTGACGGATAAAGCCCTCAACGGCATTAATCGGTGCTGCGCCCCTCTGCAAACGTGCCTCGGCGGCCTGACAGACTGCAAGCGGGTCGAGCAAGCCCATATTCAAAGCTGTCGATATCAGGCTGTGGAACAGCGTTACCTCACCAAGCGCCATCGCATCTTGATAGGTGCCAAAATTATTGAGGCAGTGATCAAGGAAAAAGTCGAGTGCCTGCTGCGCTTGCTCTGCTGTGATTGGCCAAAAAAAATGCGCCGTGCTCCCGAAATGGTCAGCGAAGGTGGTATCAACAAACTGCCGCAAATCTTCAAAGTCAGCCCCATAGTCGAAAATCGGCCGTTGGGGTGGGTGGAGATTGGTAGGCAATTTTTTTCTGTTCTCGCTATCGAAATTCCATTGTCCGCCATGCGGCTGGTCGCCATCCATCAACAGGCCTGTTTGCTTTCGAAGGTCGCGGTAGAAAAACTCCATGCGCAGTTGTTTGCGGTCTTTGGCCCAGGCGGCAAAAGCAGAGCGGGAGGTGATGAAGCGGTCGTCCTCAAGAATTTGTAAATCAACATCGTCGAGCTTTTGCATCGCTGCCAGCAAGCGATATTCACCGGGTTCGGTGGCGATGGCTGAGGTAAGGCCCGTCTCCTGACGCGCCCGGGTAATCATGCTGGCGTAATCATGTGGCGGGTCTTGATCATAGCGATAGTATTTTACGCTGTGGCCGCTCTCCGCCAAGGATTTCGCGAAATGTCGCATGGCAGCGAAGGTCAGTAGAATTTTTTGCTTATGATGACGTACATAGCTGGTTTCTTGTGGCATTTCTGCCATCACCACGACATCGCCGTTTTGGATGCCCCGTAAGCTTGCTAGTTTTACCGATAGCTGATCGCCCAATACTGGCCGCAAGACGGGCATTAGGCGGGCCGCTTTCTCCGGCAACGCTCGGAGCAATAGCGTACCTCTTCCCAATTCCGCAACCATTTGCGGCGCCAAACAAAGGGCCTGTTGCAGGCAGGGCAAACCTTTTGTGGCAGATCAGATTTGAGCTTCATTTTCATGAGCACGACATAGATTGATTTAAAATATTTTCAAATACAGGCCCTTGCGTATTGAGCCTTGGGGGCGGCTCAGGCTATACGAGAGAAAGAGGAATTTTATGACCCTAAAGCGAACCGTCCAATCGCGTATCATGCGCCTCATTGTTAGTTCTGAGTTCCGGCATTTAAAGCGCCGCTGGTGGGGCTTTAAGCGTAAGCTGGCGCGGTCTAATCCGACCGTGCATTTTTTCTGTCAACTCGACGACCCCTATAGCTATTTGCTGGCACAGCAGATGCTCGAGGTGAAAAACCGCTACGCTATTGATCTCGAATTCCATCTGGTTCGTCCGCCAAGTGATGCGGCGGCGCCTGAGCGGGCGGCGTTGGAGGCTTATGCGCTGAAAGACGCGAGGGAAATTGCACCTTTTTACAAGCTTAAATTTCCCAATGTGACCAGCATGCCGTCGCATAATACCTACCAGATTGCGTTGCGGGCTCTGGTGGCACATACAAGTTTTTCCAAGGAAACATTGGAACTTATGGCGCAATATTGGGCCAATGATACGCAAGGATTGAAGAAAAAACCGCTATTTAGCGCAGGCGAAGCCGAGAGCCGTCTGCAAAACGACACCGCGCTTCGCGACAGTTTAGGGCATTATCTCGGCGCTATGTTGTATTTTGAGGGGGAGTGGTATTGGGGTGTTGATCGGCTTCCTTACCTTGAAGATCGTTTGACGGAGGCGAAGCTAAGACTCGTCGGCACAAAAAACGTCAGTCGTTTTCAACAACGGCCCAATTTCATGTCTAAGCCCGCCAAAAGGCGTCTCACAGTTGAGTTTTACCCTTCGCTGCGATCGCCTTACAGCTATTTAGCGATGCCGGAAATGATGGACTTGCCCAACCACTATCCTGTTAATGTTGTTTGGCGGCCGGTAATGCCAATGGTCATGCGGGGGCTTCCCGTGCCACCCAATAAGGGACTGTATATTATTCAGGATACCAAGCGAGAGGCGGATCGCATTGGCGTTCCTTTTGGGAATATTTGCGATCCAGTTGGAACACCTGTTCGGCGTGGGTTTTCTCTGTTCCCCTATGCTAATGCGCTTGGCCGCGGCCCAGAATATTTATATGCATTTTGTCAGCTGGCTTGGTCAGAGGGGCGCGATATGAGCCGAGATCAAAACCTAAAGCTTGCGATAGAGCGAGCTGGGCTCGATTGGGGTGGTGTCGGCGACTATCTCGACAATCCAGCTTGGGAAGACGAAATCGAAGCTAATCGCGTTCAAATCATGAAAAGCGGTCTTTGGGGGGTTCCGAGTTATCGGCTTTTGGGCGCTCGTGGCCGCGAAATATATGCTGGCTGGGGGCGCGACCGTATTTGGCTATTGGCGCAATATATCCAAGACGCACTCAGTGAATAAGCGCGCAATTTAGCTTGCACTCGAGCCAATATGTGCCAACATATCGCCAGTTTAATTCCAGCTTTTAGGGAGATGAGACATGGATAATTGTCTGAAATTTTATATTGATGGCCAATGGGTTGACCCAAGCGATCCGAAGCCTTTCGATGTGATCAATCCAGCGAATGAGCAAGTCATTGGTCAAATTATGATGGGCAATCGCGACGATGTTAATAAAGCTGTCGCGGCTGCTAAAAAGGCCTTTGACAGTTTCTCGCAAACCACAGTGAAAGAACGTCTCGACCTGATTGATGCTATTTTGGCAGCTTATGGCAAACGGTCTGCAGAAATTGCTGAAACGATTAGTAACGAAATGGGCGCCCCGATGTGGCTGTCAAAAGCAGCACAAGCGGCTATGGGCATGGCTCACCTCGGTAAAATTCGCGAAGTTTTGGCGAGCTATGAATTTGAGCGCGCGCAAGGGAGCACCATGATCCGTAAAGAGCCTGTGGGGGTTTGTGCGCTGATTACGCCTTGGAATTGGCCGATTAATCAGATCGCCTGTAAGGTTGCCCCTGCGATAGCAGCTGGTTGCACAATGGTTTTGAAACCCTCAGAGGTCGCGCCGCTAAATGCCGCGTTATGGGCAGAAATTTTGGATGATGCAGGGGTTCCTGCTGGCGTATTCAACTTAGTAAATGGCGATGGTCCGACGGTTGGCGAAGCGCTTTCATCGCATCCCGATATTGATATGGTGTCGTTTACAGGCTCAACCCGCGCCGGCACGCAAGTCGCGATAGCTGCTGCACCGACGGTTAAGCGTGTGTGCCAAGAGCTGGGCGGTAAGTCGGCCAATATTATTCTTGACGATGCCGATTTCGAAAAATCGGTCGCCCATGGCGTGCAATCCTGCTTTATGAATTCGGGGCAGTCTTGCAACGCGCCAACGCGGATGTTGGTGCCCGCCAAGCGGCATGACGAAGTTGTTCAAATCGCCAGAGCGGCGGCGGAACAGGTGAAAGTTGGCGATCCAACAGCTGGCGATACAACAATTGGCCCAGTTGTCAGCGAAGTCCAATTCAATAAAATTCAAGGCCTGATTGAGAAGGCGATTGAAGAAGGGGCTGAGCTTGTCACGGGTGGGCCAGGTAAGCCAGACGGCTTGAATGCTGGTTATTACGTTAAGCCAACGATTTTTGCCAATGTCACCAATGATATGACCATTGCCCGCGAAGAGGTTTTTGGCCCAGTCCTCTCCATTCTCAAATATGACAGTGAGGAAGAAGCCATCGCCATCGCAAATGATACGGTCTATGGCCTGTCCGGTTATGTTCAGTCGGGTGATGTTGAGCACGCGCGTCGCGTTGCGTCCCAGTTGCGGACGGGGAACGTGCATCTCAATGGTGCGGGGCCTGACCTCGGTGCGCCGTTTGGCGGCTACAAACAATCTGGCAATGGCCGTGAATGGGGCGAATACGGCTTTGAGGACTTCCTTGAAACCAAAGCTGTCCTCGGATATGCCGCTGAATAAGAGGTGTGGGCGCAGGAGCGCCCGCAGATAGATCGAGGTGCCAACGGTTCACTACACGGTACGAGATCGCATAGCGACGATCACGATCGATCGGCCTGAGGCGCGCAATGCCCTAAACACGCAGACGCGTGAGGCCTTAGGGCAGGCCTTTGAACGGTTCTCGCAAGATGATACGGCGCTTGTTGCTATACTGACGGCAACAGGCGACCGTGTCTTTTGTGCGGGTGGAGATCTGAAGGAAATGTCAGATACTCAACTTAAAGTGCCACCACCTGATTTTATTCCCTATTGGAACAGAACCGTTCACACAGACAAACCAGTGATTGTGGCGGTTAATGGACACGCTTTTGCGGGCGGGTTTTTACTGACGCAAATGTGTGATTTATGTATTGCCGCCGAGCACGCCACTTTTGCCATTACCGAGGCCAAACGCGGCCGCGGCGCGCCTTGGGCTGGGCCCTTGCCGTGGTTGATACCACCGCGAATTGCGATGGAATTATTGCTCACGGCGGAACCGATTACAGCCGCGCGCGCTTTCGATATTGGGCTGGTAAATAAGGTTGTGGCGGCCGAGGCGCTGCAAGACACGGCTTGGGAGATGGCGCAGACGATCGCGGACAATGCCCCCTTGTCCGTCAGGGCTGGCAAGCGCATGGTCTATGCTGTTGCGAAAGAAGCGTGGGATCGCTCGCTTGAAATTGGCGAAACGCTTTTTGAACCTGTCTATCTCAGCGATGATGCACAAGAGGGACCTCTCGCGTTTAAAGAGAAAAGACAACCAAACTGGTCCGGCAAATAAGCCAAAATCAGTGATAAGAGGATTGCAATGATTGCCAATACATACCCGATGTTGGATTTTAATCTCGGTGAGGATATCAGCATGCTGCGCGATAGCATCCGCAGTTTCGTTGCACATGAGTTGGAACCGCGTGCAAGTACCATAGACCGCGATGATCAATTTCCCCGCGATCTGTGGCGCGGTTTGGGTGATCTGGGCGTCCATGGGATAACTGTGTCAGAAGACTTTGGCGGCGTGCCGATGGGGTACACGGCGCAGGCTATTGTGCTTGAAGAAATTAGCCGAGCCTCGGCGTCCGTGGGTTTGTCTTATGGGGCGCACTCAAACTTGTGTATCAATCAAATTTACCGTTGGGGAACCGAAGCGCAAAAGCAAAATTATTTGCCAAAGCTTATTTCGGGGGAGCATCTCGGCGCTCTGGCAATGTCTGAACCAGGCGCTGGATCTGATGTTGTCTCGATGAAATTGCGGGCCGAGGAGCGCGGCGATCACTATGTCTTGAATGGCAGTAAAATGTGGATCACCAATGGCCCATCCGCTGACACATTGGTTGTTTATGCAAAAACGCAGGCCGATGCGGGCCCGCGCGGTATAACAGCCTTCCTGATTGAAAAAGACTTTAAAGGATTTTCTTGCGCACAGAAACTCGACAAGCTCGGTATGCGGGGATCAGAAACCGGTGAATTGGTGTTCCAAAATTGTGAGGTCCCAAAAGAAAATATTCTTGGTTCGCTCAATGAGGGCGTGAAAGTTTTAATGAGCGGACTGGACTATGAGCGCGCCGTATTGGCCGCTGGGCCTGTGGGGATTATGCAAGCCTGCCTTGATGTGGTGGCTGATTATGTGCATCAGAGGGAACAATTTGGCCAAGCGATTGGAACGTTTCAGTTGGTGCAGGGCAAGGTCGCCGATATGTATACTAAACTGTCGGCAAGCCGCGCCTATGTCTATGCCGTCAATCAGGCCTGCGATCGGGGGGAAACGACGCGGAAGGATGCAGCGGCTGCGATTTTATTTGCGGCCGAGAATGCAACCCAGTGCGCGCTTGATGCCATCCAACTTCTTGGTGGTAATGGTTATATCAATGACAATCCATGCGGGCGTTATTTGCGCGATGCCAAGCTTTATGAAATCGGGGCAGGGACGTCTGAGATCCGCCGGATGTTAATTGGCCGCGAATTATTTGCCGAGACGGCCTAAGCGTGTGACTTTTGCCGCAAGCGGTCAAATAGTTGCAGCATAATAAATATTGGAATGAGCCCCACAGCGACAATGGTGAGTGCGGGCAGGGCGGCTTGCTCGAACTGGCCGAGAGAGGCTTGAGTATAAACTTGCGTTGATAAGGTCTCGAAGTTAAAGGGTCGCAAGATTAGAGTTGCCGGCAGCTCTTTCATCGCATCGACAAAAACCAAGAGGAGTGCGGCAATAAGTGGAGCACGCATAAGCTGGCTATGAAGCCGCGTGAGCACTGATCGTCGCGATGCTCCCAAAGAGCGAGCGGCGAGGTCGAAGCTACGCGGTATGCGATCGAAGCCGTCATCAATAGTGCCATAGGCAAGTGACAGAAAGCGCACACTATAGGCGTATAGCAAGCCAAAAACCGTTCCCGTTAAAATAATACTGCCACTTGTCATATGCGTCAGCCGGGTCAGCACGATCAGCAAGCCGAGACCGAGGACGGTGCCCGGTATGGCATATCCGATGGCGGCCAGCCGCGCCAGACGGCCGCGCCCTTCGGGGATTGACGACCGCCTTGCATAGGCCAAAAAAATCGCGATTAAAACCGTAAAGATAGCGGCCGACAGCGCTAGGGAAAGGCTGTTACCAGCCGCTTGCAATGTGTCTAGCGCGGGCGAATGGGCGTTCGCCAGCAAAATCCAAACTGGGATGCCAAAGCCGAGAATAATTGGAAAGAGGCAAAACAGAAACACCGACCATTGCGCTAACGGGGAGAGGTCAAAGCGACGAATAGATCGGTTGCGCAGGCGGCTCGATTGGAAGCTTCCCATTTTGCGCAAACCATGTTCGACGACGATTAAGAGGGCAACAATGCTCAGCATGGCAAGCGCGAGCTGTGCCGCTCCCGCCAGTGACCCGCGATTGATCCAGGTGCTATAAATACCCGTGGTTAAAGTTTGCACACCTAAATGCTCCACGGCGCCGATATCGTTTAAACACTCCATGACGGCGAGCAGAACGCCGAGAGCGATTGCCGGCCGTGACAGAGGCAGAGCAACACGCCAAAAGCATTGTTTTGGTGACAGGCCCAGTAAGCGCGCGTTCTCGATGAGACCCGTGGATTGCTGGATAAAGCTCGTCCGCGCCGATAGGTAGACATAAGGATAGAGGACAAAGCTCAGGATAATAATGGCTCCGCCGAGGGAATGAACATTGGGATAAGCCGCGAGCGGCAGCCAGGCCCGCCACAGGGTGAAAACGGGCCCCGCATAGTCAAGCAGGTCAGTGTAACAATAGGCTGCAATATAGGTCGGCAAAGCTAATGGCAGGAGCATGGCCCAGACCAAAATATTGCGTCCTGGAAAGCTGAAAAATGTAACGAACCAAGCCGTCAAAGTGCCGATACAAGCGGTGATCAATGCGACACCGAGCGTCAGGGCAAGCGTGGTCAGGATATACCGCGGCAAGACCGTTTGCAGCATGCTCGGCCAAATGTCACTGCTGTCGCCCAAGGCAAGCAGGCTCAGCCCCAAAATTGGCATCAAAACCAACAGGCTGGTTGCGATAGCGCCCAGGCGCCACCCCTCAAATGCTGAATTGGTGATTAGGAATAGGCGGCGCATAACAATTCTGCTTGTTGCAAATCATTCGCAACACTTACGCTGAACATAGTGTGCGGTCAAGCATGCGAGGCGCGCGACTTGTCGCGGACAAATGCTTTGATAGGCTTGAGTTTTTTCTAAAAGGGAAGTACTTTCCGCCCTTAAGACACGGCGTGAGCGGTGTCGTCGAGATGGGCAGCCTTAGCTCAGTTGGTTAGAGCGCTAGATTGTGGATCTAGAGGTCCCCCGTTCAATTCGGGGAGGCTGTACCATATCCGTGATTTTTCATTTGAGAGCAGACGAAAAGAGCGCCTAGGCGTCTTCCAACCCTTGCACACTTGTCTTGTTGAGGAGTTGGCGACGAGACCGCCAATCCGGTAAATGGCGGTCCATGATTTTATAAAATTTTGCGTCATGCGCTGTCTCAAAAAAATGCGCCATTTCGTGCACCAGAACGTATTCCAGACAGGAAGATGGATATTTGGCGAGCTCTGTATTCAAGCGAATATGCCCTTCATTGACGAAACAGGTTCCCCAGCGCGACTTCATGCTACGATAGGATAAATGCGAGACCTCGACATCCATGCGCGCCTGCCAATGCGGGAGCAATTGCGCGACGGCGCGTTGGGTTTCGTCTAGGTACCAGCTGCTCAATCGCTTCTCGCGGACAGCCTTGCTCTCAGGACCGCTCGATACAGGGAAAAACAAATGCGTTAAGTCGTAATCAATTTGACGCCAGTGCGGGCGGCCTTTGGTCTGTACCACGGGGTGCAAAACCAGCGGCCGCCCCCAAACGTAGTGGATTTCGCCCGCCGCCATGCTCACAGGCTTTGCCGGTTGAACCCTGCGCATCTTGGCCAGATTTTCTATTAACCAGTGCCGTTTACTTTCGATAAAACGAGCAATCTCAGCCTGACTAACGCGCCTTGGTGCTGAGATATAAACCAGATCTTGGCCTGGCTTTAAACGCATATTTATATTGCGGACTGGTTTATACGTAATCTCTGTCTCGAAGCCAGCCAGCATTTTTATCTGTTTTTGCTCGCTTTGCTTACGCCGAAAAAACACCTGATTGGCTCCTAGATGCAGTCTTAAGCAAGAATTTTAACGACGCCATCTTGCTCGAGTTTTTCAATCTGATCTTCTTGATATCCAAGTTCGCTCAAAATTTCCAGCGTGTGCTTGCCATGCAGAGGCCCTGCAGCGGGGAGTGAGGATTTTTGGCCGTCAAATCGCACGGGTGGTCTTGGGACCCGCATATGTCCAAGATCTGTATCCGTGAATTCTTCCAGACTTTCCCGCGCGACGATTTGTGGGTTTTGATGGACCTCAGGCAAGGGCGCGCTGGCGCCGCATGGCACGTCGCCCGTCGCTAGAATTTCGAGCGCTTCTTTAACGGTGCGGTTAACGCGCCCATTACCAATTTCAGCCATCACAGGACCGGCGTTCATCAAGCGGCTTGCGGCCGTCGCAAATAATGGATTGTCGCGAAGCTCGGGACGATCGAGGAGCGTAAATATGGCCTCCCAATGCGCATCCGTCAGCGGCGAACAAGCGAGATAGCCATCAGACAGCTCTAAAATTTGGTAGTAATGTGAAAAAGGAACCAAATCCATAACATCGGGGTCGAGCATGGTGTAATGCATAAGTCCGTCAGGCCAGATAAAGGCCAGACAAGCCTCCAGCATCGACAATTCGATAAATTGCCCACGCCCCTGTCGTTCGCGCGTATAAAGGGCGGCAGACAGGGCCTGCGCCGCCGTATAGCCGGTAATTTTATCGCACAGGGGGGTGCGAATATAATCTGGCTTCTGCTCCATGCCCTGAACTGCCGTAAACCCCGTCATGGCTTGGATAACATGGTCATAAGCGGGAGCAGACGACATTGGACCCGTCTCACCAAACCCGGAAATGGCCATATAGATTAAATTCGGGTTCTGCGCTGACAGGGTGTCATAGCCGAGGCCGAGGCGATTAAGCACACCAGGGCGATAATTGCTAATTAAAATATCGGCCTCATGCGCTAAGCGTTGAACAATTTCTTGTCCGCGCTGATCTTTCAGCTCGACAACCAAAGAACGCTTGCCGCGGTTAAAATTTGAATAAAAAGCAGAGACCTGTTTTTTCTGTGAGCCGATCACCCGCAAGGGGTCGCCCGTTCCTAAGGGCTCAACCTTGATGGTTTCAGCGCCCTGGCCACCCAATATCAAACTGGCTTGTGCCGCCGTAATCATCGTCGATAATTCGATGATTTTGATGCCTTCAAATGGCCGTGTTACATCCACGCTAAATCCCCTTTTACAAAACTTACGCAGTATCGCTTGAATTTGGATATCCGAGCGTTCCCAAAACAGTTGTGATCTCATCTAAAATCGCGGGATCATCGATTGTTGCTGGTAACACCCAATTATCGCCATTGGCTATTTTTCGAATTGTGCCGCGCAAGATCTTGCCCGAACGCGTTTTTGGCAGCCGCATAACGCGCGCCACAAGTTTAAAGGCGGCAACGGGGCCGATTTGATCACGGACGCGGGCAATACATTCGGCGAGAATTTCGTCATCGGGACGGTTAACGCCGTCATTGAATACGACCAGTCCCAGCGGCAATTCGCCTTTTAGGGCATCGCGCACACCTAACACTGCCGATTCAGCAATATCGGGATGGCCAGTGAGCACTTCCTCCATGCCACCCGTCGACAGACGGTGACCGGCAACATTAATGATGTCATCCGTGCGCGACATAATAAAGACATAGCCGTCCTCGTCGCGGAAGCCAGCATCCCCCGTTTTGTAGTAGCCTGGAAAATCAGCCAAATAACTCTCGGTAAAGCCAGCGTCATTATCCCAGAGGGTTGGGAGACATCCGGGCGGCAAGGGGAGCTTGATAACAACAGATCCGATCTCGCCAGCTGATTTTTCGACATTATTGTCATCGAGAATGCGAATGTCATATCCTGGCATTGGAACGCTGGGAGAGCCATGTTTAACGGGGAGTTTCTCAAGCCCGACGGGGTTAGCGCAAATGGGCCAGCCCGTCTCGGTCTGCCACCAATTATCGATCACGGGCCGCTTAAGGTTTTGCTCAGCCCAACTGATTGTATCGGGGTCGGCACGTTCACCAGCCAAAAAAAGGGTTTCAAAATGCTCGAGGCCTTGGGCTGGAATGAGCTTGCCATCGGGATCTTCTTTTTTGATGGCCCGAAATGCCGTCGGCGCGGTGAACAGCGCTTTGACACTGTGCTCGGCGATAACCCGCCAGAAGGCGCCTGCATCGGGCGTGCCGACGGGTTTGCCCTCGTATAAAATCGAGGTCGCCCCGATTGCCAAGGGGCCGTAAAGAATGAAGGAGTGACCAACCACCCAGCCCATATCCGAAGCCGACCAAAACACGTCACCAGCTTGGATATTGTAAACATTCTTCATCGCCCAAATAAGGGCAATCAAATGTCCGCCATTGTCGCGTACGACGCCTTTGGGAACACCTGTCGTCCCCGATGTATAAAGAATGTAGAGTGGGTCTGTGGCCCGCACAGCGACACAGTCGGCTCGCAAGTTCTGCTCGCGCGCCTTTGCCTCTTGGTTTGCCCAGTCAATGTCGCGGCCCTCGTTCATCGCGGCGACGCATTCGGGGCGTTGCCAGATCAAGCATGTGGTCGGTTTATGAATGGCAATCTCAATGCCCTTGTCGATTAATGGCTTGTAATCAACAATCCGATTGGGTTCGATGCCGCATGAAGCGGCCATGATCAGTTTGGGCTGTGCATCGTCAATGCGGGTCGCGAGTTCGGCTGCAGCAAAGCCCCCAAAAACGATTGAATGAATAGCCCCAATGCGGGCGCAGGCCAATGCGGCAATGGCGGTTTCGACGATCATCGGCATGTAAATGATGACGCGATCCCCTTTCGCAATCTGCATCTGGCGTAACATGCCAGCCACAAGTTCGACGCGATCCAACAGATCGGCATAGCTGATGATTTGCTTTTGGCCAGTGACGGGTGAGTCGTAAATCAAGGCCGCGCGGTCGCCATTGCCGTTGTGAACATGGCGGTCGAGGCAGTTATAGCAGGTATTCAGCTCGCCGTCGGGAAACCAACGATCGAGCCCATCTTGTTGATTAAAAACTGTGTTGGGGCGCGCTATCCAATCGACTGTGTCGAGCTGCTCCGACCAGAAGGTTTCGGGGTCAGATTGCCATTTTTTATAAGTGTTTTGGTACGACATCTTAGGCTCCTCCCGGACAAGTATAAGAGCAGCTTTAGATTCGTCAAACGTGGTTAAGAGCAGTTTTTTGCTGTCCCTCAGCCGGGCTATGATTACGGAAACTTGCACGCTTTATTGCGAAACTGTGACAGCGACAGCCATTTTGTGGCAATTGAGCAACAAGCCATAAATCAATAAGCGAGTTTAATTAATTATCTTAATTTTCAGTTGTATTTTTGAACTCGAGGCATCATTTTGCCCTCAGTCGGCATAGGGCCGGCCAGATTTTGAAGAGGTTCACATGAAAAAAGTTCTCCTAAGCACTGCTGTCGCTGCGGTCATTGCATCGCCTGCCATGGCTTTTGATGTATCGGTCGGTGGTTATTACAACTCAATGGCCTATAGTGTCGATTCTGACAATACAGGCGTTGATTATAAAGATTTGTCGTTCCAAGAAGACGCTGAAATTATTTTCAAGGGCAAAACGCGCTCAGATACTGGCATTGAATACGGCTTCCAAGTGCAGTTGGAGGCGTCTTCACAACCATCGTCGGTAGACGTCAATGTTGTACAAGATCCTAACACACAGGAAGTTACTACGGTG
>JAYQUO010000011.1:0-55343 GCA_038147995.1 Rhodobiaceae bacterium
CAGGCTTACTAAATTATGTTTCATTGAGCGGGGCTCCGTCTGGATATACCAATGCAACGGCGCGGCAATATTTGATCGACACCTATGGTTGGTTTATAGACGACGGTGGGTTCCAATCAAGCTTTGCGACACAGGTAACGGCCAATGTCGATATCATCGATAAATCGGCAGAGGTAACAGCACAAATTATTCACGGCCTTGGTGGTGATGATACGCTCTCCGGCGGCGCGGGTGATGACCACATTTATGGCGGCGCTGGGAACGACCAACTAACCGGTAATGCTGGTGCGGATACGTTCCACTTCCTGTTTGACAATGCAGGCAACGATACGATCACCGACTTTAATGTCAGCCAAGGCGACAAAATCGATATTAGCGTTTTGCTCGATGGCTACGGCAATGCCGCTTACGGCACCTCCCTCTCTGATTTTATCACCGTTACAAGTGATGCTGCCGCCCAGACCGTGACCCTGACGATCGATAAAAATGGCCTGAACGCGGCAGCGGTGACTGAGGTGAGTATTACGCTTGCTAATATCGCCGACACCACAGCCCTCGATAGCGTGCAAGAGCTGATCGATGCTGGCGCTTTGGTCTATCAATAAGAATATGCGTACAAAATTAAAAACCGAACCAGTGATTAAAAAAAATAACGCCGTTAAGGAAAAAGAAACCATTGCTCTGTTCTAATTAGGTTTGTGAACAATTTTCGTTTGTTCTCGCGTTGCGTTTGTCCTGCGTCCTCTAAAAAACCGCCTCACTTGGCAAGTAAAAAAAAGGGATAAGCTCTATGACCGCTCACGCTCCGCGTATCTCGCGCGCCCAATCTTCTGACAATATTTCACATGCAATTATTTTCGCGCCGCGCGGCGCGGGCTTGGCTTCGATGCTCAAGCAGCATAGCGCTTTCTCAGCCTGGCGTCGCGGCGTTGGCCCAATCTCTCCCCTGGCTTTTGCCTTATTGGCCGCTTGCGGTGGCAGTGGCGGGCGTGGCCATGAATATTCCGTGATCTCGCCGACGGACGGCGGGGGTGTCACGCCGTCGAGCGATGATCTTGAAGTCTATGTCATCGATGGGCCGGCCATGGGCGCGCGGATCTATGTTGATGCTAACGATAATGGTGTTCTTGATGAGGACACCGACACTTTTATTGGCGTGACCGATAATCGTGGGCACATACAGATGCCGACTGAGCATCGCGGCAAATTGGCCTTGGCCGATGTCAGCGAAGCTATCGATATATATACGGGTACCGGATTTGACGGTAATTCCGTCTATTCGGCGCTGCTTGACGAAGTCTCTTCGATTGTCGTCATCTCGCCAATCACGACGATTTTATATGATGCCGTCATGCGCGAGGCTGATATGGGCGGCACGCGCAGTGCCGAAGAGGTTAAACAAGATATTCTCGACCGCTTATTTGGCTCAGGGGCGGTCAGCGAGGACGATATCCAAAACCCGGATTTTTACACCCCCACCGATGATCTCAGCGCGATTGATGCCGCCAAGAGGAATGCGATTTCATCAATCAGTTTGCGCCTCGATAATATGATGGATGACTTCGGTGGCGATCAGCGTATCCGCGACACGGTGGAAGAAATCCTACGCGGTGGTGGGCTACCAAGTCTTGATAATGAGATGAGCGAGACGCTAGCGCGGCTCGATTATGGTAAGCCCTTCGCACTGCCCAATGCGGGAGATGTAACAGTTGCGCGCGGTGTGCCAGAGACCCTCGATAGTAGTGTCTGGGGCTATTATGATCCGTTTGGAAATGATGGCGTGTCGCAAGGCACACCCGAACCGGCGGCGATTGTTCTAACCGCTCTATCGGAAGGAACGGTTTTGCTCGGGCCCGATGGAACCGTTTATTATGCGGGCGATACAATTCCGTTTTCCGAGCTGGCTGGCTTACAGGTTCTCTCGACGGGTTCGGGGGACACGCTCTCGATCGACTATCAAGTTAGCGACGGCACCTATCTCAGTGCGCCCCAAAGCTTGATCTTACCCGTGACGGAGGGGGCTTTAGCCTGGGATAATGCAACAGCCGCGCTTGTGCAGGATGAGAATGATCTATCCGCCATTGCCTCGGGCGCGCATAGCAGTGCGGGCGATCCGATAAGCTATCGCATTATCGGTGGCGCCGATGCGGGTCAGTTCACGATCGACCCCGATACGGGCGAGCTGCGCTTTACGTCATCCCCGAATTTTGAAGCGCCGACGGATGCCGATGGCAATCATGTTTATGAGGTGATCATTGAAGCCAGTGATGGCACGTATGGTATTCAGCATGTCTTAAATGTCACGGTCAATGATTTGAATGAGGCACCTGTCTGGGCTAGCAGCTCTGGCGCGGTGGAGATTGATGAGGAGGGGGGAACACTGCTTGGCACCTACACCGCAACCGATGATGATGGCGATAGCCTAGAATATACGGTCACGGGCGGCGCCGATCCTGATCTGTTCACGATAGACGCCGCATCGGGAAATCTAAGCTTCTTGTCAGCCCCAGATTACGAAAACCCAGCGGATGATGGTGGCGACAATACGTACAGCGTTGAAATCACCGCCAGCGATGGTGTGAATGATGTTTCGCAGATCATCACGGTTAGCGTGATAAATGTGAATGACAATGTTCCGATATGGAACCCAGCCAATCCCCCCTCAATGGATGAAAACACGATCGAGGTCGGCACATACACAGCAACCGATGATGATGGCGATAGCCTAAAATACGCGATCACGGGTGGTGACGATCCTGATCTGTTCACGATAGACGCCGCATCGGGAAATCTAAGCTTCTTGTCAGCCCCAGATTACGAAAACCCAGCGGATGATGGTGGCGACAATACGTACAGCGTTGAAATCACCGCCAGCGATGGTGTGAATGATGTTTCGCAGATCATCACGGTTAGCGTGATAAATGTGAATGACAATGTTCCGATATGGAACCCAGCCAATCCCCCCTCAATGGATGAAAACACCCTCGAGGTCGGCACATACACAGCAACCGATGATGATGGCGGTAGCCTGGAATATACGGTCACGGGTGGCGCTGATGCTGATCTGTTCACGATAGACGCCGCATCGGGGCTATTAAGCTTCCGAGCATCACCAGATTATGAGAACCCAGCCGATGCTGGTGGCGACAATACGTACAGCGTAGAAATCACAGCCAGCGATGGTAAGACCCCTATTACGCAAACCATCACCATTAGCGTGACGAATGTGAATGAAGCCCCGTACGTATCTTTGGCGCTCCCAGATACGACGCTGAGCTATCGCCAAGCTGGAACCATATTAACGGCACCGGGAGCTTTTTCTGACCCCGATATCGGGGATAAGCTCAGCTACTCAGCGTTTTTGAATAGCGGTACAGCTTTGCCGTCTTGGTTATCATTCGACCCGACAACGGGCACCCTCAGTAGCAATGGCGAGATGCGGATCAGTGATATTGATCCAATCCTGACAACTGCCATCAAAGCTACAGACACTGAGGGCTTAAGCGCGATAGATCGCGTGACCATCAAGGTCGAACTCTCTGCGGCTCGATTGCAAATTTTGAATAAAATTTACACTTACTCTGCAAGTGACGGAGATACCACATTGGCGCCTGCACCTGATCTCGCAGAACTGCAAAGCCTGATGCCAGGCGTTAATAGTTTATTGTTGGTTAGTTACCAAGCAGCCATGCGGGGCACAGCGGATTTTTCAAATCCGTCCACCCATCCTGGCGCTATGTATGGCCAAGTTATTGACCGAATAACAAGCGACAGCCGAAGCCTGACTTACTTATTTGAGGGTGCTGGGACGCACAATAAGCACGCCGATATTATCGGAAGCGCCGATACATCTCTGGCGACATTAATGACGGGCATGTTCTATAAAAACAATACGTTCAACGCCGATATCAGCAACTGGGATGTTAGTGGCGTGATGAGTTTCAGCATGATGTTTCTGGACGCCACTGCCTTAATCAAAACATTGGCGGGTGGGATGTCTCCCGAGCGACAAACATGAGTTATATGTTTAGATCCGCATCAGCCTTTAATAAAAATATTGGTGGCTGGGAGACAGGTAAAGTCACCACGATGGGTAGCATGTTCTCTTCGGCGACCAGTTTTAACCAAGATATTGGCAATTGGGACACCAGCCAAGTCAATACGATGACCTACATGTTTCAAAACGCCCGCAATTTTAACCAAGATATTGGCGGTTGGGATACAGGCAAAGTCACGAGTATGCGGTATATGTTTAGCGGTGCGACGGCTTTTAATGGCGACATTTCTGGCTGGGATACAAATCAAGTTACAGATATGACCAACATGTTCTACGCGGCGTCTAATTTTAATCAGGATATTTCTGGCTGGGATACCAGCAAAGTCACGAATATGCTGTCTATGTTCTACGGGGCGTCTAATTTTAACCAGGATATTGGCGGTTGGGATGTCTCGTCCCTCGTTAATGCGTCTGGCATGCTCATGGGTGCCTCGCGTTTCTCGCTAGAAAATTACGACAAATTGCTGATCGGCTGGGCCGATATTAACAGCTCGACAGGGGAAACGGGTTTAAAAAAGAATGTTATGTTTGGCGGCGCAGCGTCTGGATATACCAATGCAACGGCGCGGCAATATTTGATCGATAAATATTCTTGGGCCATATCCGACGGTTCGTTCCAAGCAGGCCTTGCGTCACCGGGAACGGCCAATGCCGATACCATCGATACATCGGCAGCGGTAACTCCTCAAATTATTCATGGCTTGGGGGGTAATGATACGCTTACCGGCGGCGCGGGTGATGACCACATTTATGGTGGTAAGGGGAATGATCTTTTAACCGGTAATGCTGGTGCGGACACTTTCCACTTCCTGTTTGACAATACCGGCCGCGATACGATCACCGACTTTAATGTTAGCCAAGGCGACAAAATCGATATTAGCGTTTTGCTCGATGGCTACGGCAATGCGGCTTACGGCACCTCACTCTCTGATTTTGTTATCGTTACGAGCGATGCCGAGACCGTGACCCTGACGATCGATAAGAATGGCGTGAACGCGACAGCAGTGCCTGAGGTGAGTATTACGCTTGCAAATATCGCCGACACCACAGTCCTCGATAGCGTGCAAGAGCTGATCGATGCTGGCGCAATTATATTTCAATAAAACGCGTATTTCATCGTCTAAATGAGGACCAGCGCACCAGCATCCACGAGGTCTTGAGCCGATCCGATACCTGCTGCATCGGCATTATTGATGTGGAGATTGATTGTAATAGCGGCTGCCGCACCTGCGTTGCCATCGGGGTCAATTGTGAGAGCAAAGTCCGTGTGGCCAGCATGCGCCCCCGTTTGGGCAAGTGTGACAAAATCATTGGGTGTTGTGCCATAGGCTGCATTGCCGTAGCCATCGAGCAAAACGCTAATATCGATTTTATCGCCTTCGCTCAAACTGAAGTCTAAAATATCGTCTGTGCCGGTATTATCAAACAGAAAATAAAAGCGATCTGCCCCGAGACCACCCGTTAGTTGATCATTTCCCGCGCCGCCATAAATTTGGTCCGCGCCGCTGCCGCCGGTGATCGTATCGTCACCACCAAGGCCGTGAATAATTTGTGCCGTTACCTCTGCCGATTTATCGATGATTTCACCAATTGCCGTCCCCTGTGACGCAAGGCCCGTTTGGAAAGAACCGCCGATGAGGGTCCAAGAATATTTATCGATCAAATATTGCCGCGCCGTTACATTGGTATATCCAGACGCCGCGCCGCCAAATGTAACACCATTTTGCAAGCCCGTTTCCCCTGTCGCGGTGTTAATATCGGCCCAGCCGACCAGCAATTTGTCATAATTCTCAAGCGAGAAAAGCGTTGCACCCGTGAGCAGGCTAGACGCATTAGCGAGGGACGAGACATCCCAACCGCCAATATCCTGGTTAAAATTCGCCGCCGAGTTGAACATAAGCCGCATATCGGTGACTTTGCTGGTATCCCAGCCAGAAATATCGCCATTGAAAGCGGTCGCACCGCTAAACATATACCGCATATTCGTTACTTGGCTGGTGTCCCAACTGCCAATATCTTGGTTAAAATTGCGGGCGTTTTGAAACATGTAGGTCATCGAAATGACTTGGCTGGTATCCCAACTGCCAATATCTTGGTTAAAAGCGCTGGCGTTTTGAAACACGCTCCCCATATTGGTGACGGAGCTGGTGTCCCAGCCACCAATATTTTTGTTAAAGGCTGATGCGGATCTAAACATATAACTCATGTTGGTCGCTTGGGAGACATCCCAACCGCCAATGTCTTGATTAAAGGCGGTGGCCTCCGAAAACATCAAGCTGAAACTTATCGCGCTGCTGACATCCCAGTTGCTGATATCGGCGTTGAATGTATTGTTTTTATTGAACATGCCCGTCATAAATTGCGCCAGAGACGTATCGGCGCTTCCGATATCGGCTGGAACGGGCGTCCCAGCATTTTGATATAAGTAGGTCAGGCTTCGACTATCGGTTGTTATCCGGTCAATAACTTCGCCGAGCATGGCGCTGGCATTGGTGGACGGATCTGAGAAATCTGCTTTGTTTTGCAGGGCTGTTAGGTATCGTCCCAATATTAAACTGTTAACGCCTGGCATCAGGCTTTGCAGTTCCGCGAGATCGGGTGCGGGCGCCGCCGTCAGATCTCCGTCACTTGCCGAGTAAGTGTAGATTTTATTCAGAACTTGCAATTGAGCTGCAGAGAGTTCAACCCTGATGGTCACGCTATCTGCCGCGCTTAAGCCGCTTGTATCTGTGGCCGTTATGTCAATTGTCAGGACTTGACCAATATCACCAGTAACCATCGCGCCAGTGCTGGTGAGGATGCCCGTGGTCGGGTCGAATGATAACCAAGACGGCAACGCTGCACCGCCACTCAAAAGCGCTGTGTAGCTAAGCTGATCACCAATATCGGGGTCGGAAAAAGCTGCCGATGCCGTTAATATGGTTCCAGCTTGGCGATAGCTCAGCGTCATATCTGGCAGCGCCGCAGATACGTAAGGGGCCTCATTTACATTCGTCACGCTAATGGTGATGGTTTGCGGACTATCATTCACACCATCGCTGGCTGTGATTTCTACACTGTAATTATTACTGCTGGCGGCACTATCCAGGGCCTCGTAATCTGGTGGTGCCCTGAAGCTTAATAGCCCTGATGTGGGGTCTATCGTGAACAAGCCAGCATCCGCACCACCCGTGACCGTGTAAGTCAGACTGTCATTTTCGGCATCCGATGCTGTATAGATACCTATATTGCTCGTATTCTCGGCCATTGAGGGGGTTAGATTATTGGCTGGGTTCCATTGTGGAGAAACGTCATTCACATTCGTCACGCTAATGGTGATGGTTTGCGGACTATCATTCACACCATCGCTGGCTGTGATTTCTACACTGTAATTATTACTGCTGGCGGCACTATCCAGGGCCTCGTAATCTGGTGGTGCCCTGAAGCTTAATAGCCCTGATGTGGGGTCTATCGTGAACAAGCCAGCATCCGCACCACCCGTGACCGTGTAAGTCAGACTGTCATTTTCGGCATCCGATGCTGTATAGATACCTATATTGCTCGTATTCTCGGCCATTGAGGGGGTTAGATTATTGGCTGGGTTCCATTGTGGAGAAACGTCATTCACATTTATCAGGGTAAAATCGAGGCTGCCCGCCGCTGAGCCTCCATCGCTTTCAGCAAAAATATCGACATGGAATTGCGTTTGACCCGATTCAAAATCCATTGACCCGTTAAAGACGAGCTGGCCATTTGTATCGATCGTAAAGGCCGCCGCATCGGCGCCGGCGAGCCTATAGCTAATGCTGAGTGCGGCGGGATCGGTTGCCGAAAAATCAAAGGCCGGTGCCGGGCTATTTTCAGCCAATGCAGCCTGACGTATTGCTGCTCCATTAAAAATAGGCGCAGCGAACGTTTGTTGGACATTATCTGCTGCAGCGTTACTGCCATCATTAATTATGGCGGCGGAGGTTTGTTGGGCGATATCTGCTGCGCCGTTACTGCCATCATCGATCAAAGAAGATGCTGGTGCGACCAGTTCGGAGACGGTCGCACTAAGACCGTCGGATAGCTCGAGATCTGAGCCGTCCGCCTTTGATGGCAAGAACGAGGTAACAAAAAATCGCGGATCAAAACTAAGCAAGTCATCGAGCGATAGCTTTAGTTGATCGCTATCGATTAAATATCGAACTTCCGTGGCCTCATAAAGCGCTCGGCGTTTTTCTTGTAAAATACTCCACAATACCTGATCGGCTAGGTCGTCAGCTGGGGTCCAGCGCTCAACTGTCGGAATGACGAGCGTTTTGGGGCTACTGTCATGACGCCCATCATTCACCACATAGGTGATTGCCACCGATTTATCGCCATCCGTCGCCGGTATATAGAGATTAGCCAGGCGTTCCGCCGATATCCGCATACCAGACGCATATTCATTACCAAAGGCATCTTTAAGGACGAAACCTTCTGAGATATCAATCAGTCGGATATGCGCAAGCGGCGTTCCGCCTTGCCGACCGCCTTCGCCATAGGCGTCAATATAGCCCCATATGCTTGGATCGAGCAGGGCATCTCTCCCTGGCTCGATCAGTAAATCTTCAAGATGAGGAACGGCAAATGGAGCACCCGTTGCCAGTCGGTTTGCTAATTCCGCGATTTCCGTGTCCGCGCCTGGAAGTTTTGTGCCCTCCATAATATGGCGGGTCGTGAGGGCGAGTTGATCGGTCCCTTTAAGCGTGTCCATTAAATTTTGGATGCGGAAGCTCGCTTCGATGATTGCCAGTTTCTGAGCGGCAAGCGGGTCATTCTCATCCTGCGGTGGATCATAAAAGGCCGGATTGGCGATATCTTCGGGCGTGATTTTAGTGTCGCCAAATACTTTCTGAAGCAGCTCAGACTGTACGTCACGC
This sequence comes from Rhodobiaceae bacterium, assembly GCA_038147995.1. Classification (GTDB taxonomy): domain Bacteria; phylum Pseudomonadota; class Alphaproteobacteria; order RS24; family RS24; genus JAYODZ01. The sequence goes on from JAYQUO010000011.1 coordinate 8,944, forward strand.
GCCGGCCGTGGACGCGGCAATTCAGCCTCAAGCTCGACCGCTTTTGATAAAACGGCTGATAGTGGCGAGACAATAAGGTTGCCGTCTGGCGGCGCGATAAATGTATAGACAGTGCCCGTTTCAAGGCGTTCGCCAGCAAGCAGGTCAACCGCATCGCCAACATCAGCAATAAGCCTCTGGCCTGCATATTGCTGGTCAATTTGAATTGAGCCGCTTTGATCTGTCAGGCCTAGAAGGGGATCAGAACCGATGTCGAGAAGACCATCGCCATTTGTATCGACATAAATCCGGGCACCCATAACGGGGCCTCCGAGAGCAAGAGGCGTCGCTACGTCTCCATCTGTCTTTGTCTCGGCCATATACGCAAACTCCACTTACACAACAAGATCAGTGCACGCTTTTATCGAAGTCTTACTTCGTCTAAATGCACTTTCCCAAACTGTATGACACAAAAGTAAACAAAAACTTAAAGTCGGGCAAGCTTGCGGCAGAACACTTTACCCAGAAAGATATGACTGAGCCATTTGAAAAATTTCTTGGGTTGGCGCATTCTTGATGTCAGTAGGAAAACAGCGATAGTTGCCAAAGTGGCAGAGAAAAGTGACTGGGCGTGGAAGACGATAATATTTTATGGCAACCCTCGGTGCAAAGGGTCGACACCACGGCCTTGAATGGTTTCGCGACCCAGTTACGCGAGCAGGGCATTTTTAATTGGCAGGGGGATGTTCATGCCCTTTGGCGCTGGTCGATCGACAATAAAGCTAGTTTTTGGGATGCGGTTTGGGACTTTGCGCAGCTGATCGGTGACAAGAGCGGCCCCGTATTTTCACCGCACCAGTCTATGCGTGTGCCGCAGTTTTTCCCAGAGGCGCGGATTAATTTCACCGAAAATTGTTTGCGCAATGCCGACCAACGCACAGCAGTGATCGCTTATCGCGAGGATGGCGGACGCCAAGAAATCTCCCGCGCCGAGCTCAAGGCGCGTGTCGACCGTTTGGCGAATTGGCTCTCGCGGGCGGGTCTTAAAGCTGGTGATCGCGTCGCCGCCTATATGCCCAATTGTCCGCAAACACTTGAGATTATGCTGGCGACTGCGGCATTGGGCGGAATTTTTTCGTCCTGCTCGACTGATTTTGGCGCTCAAGCTGTGGTCGATCGGTTTCAACAAATAGCACCAAAATTTCTCTTTGCCGCCGACGGATATCAATATGCTGGTAAGTCTGTTAGCCGTCATTCAGACCTCATAAAGATTATGTCGGACTTACCCAGCCTCGAACGCGTGGTTGTCGTGCCCTATCTAAATCCTGAGGGCGATGTTGCGACAATTGACGGCGTCACACGATGGGCCGACACGCAAGGTGATGAGACCCCGCTGCCCTATCATCGGGGTTTGTTTAATGATCCTTTATATATTCTCTATTCGTCGGGGACGACGGGACGCCCGAAATGCATCACACATGGCGTTGGCGGCACACTTTTACAACATGTGAAGGAGTATTTGCTGCATGCCGATATTGGCGTCGGCGACCGAGCCTTTTATTTCACGACATGCGGTTGGATGATGTGGAACTGGCTGATGACCATGCTGGCCGTTGAGGCCACAATCATTTTGTATGATGGCAACCCCGCCTATCCTGATATGTCGCGCCTCTGGCGCATGGCTGCCGATGAAAAGTTGAATTTCTTTGGTACCTCGGCAAAATATATTGATGGTTTGCGTAAGGCCGATTTTCGACCGATCGAACATTTTGACCTGTCGCATCTCAAAACCATAAGTTCGACTGGCTCGCCGCTGGCACCCGAGGGTTTTGCCTATGTCTATGAAGCAATCAAAAAAGATGTTCACTTGGCTTCTATTTCGGGCGGGACAGATATTGTCTCGTGTTTTGCCCTCGGCAGCCCCGCTTTGCCGGTCCGCGCGGGCCGTCTGCAAATGCGCGGCCTAGGCATGGATGTTGAAGTTTGGGACGATGCTGGCAATGCGATCGTTGGCCAGCCTGGCGAGTTGGTTTGCAAGTCAGCCTTCCCGTCACAGCCAGTTGGCTTTTGGGGTGATGTTTCGGGGCAGGCTTACAAAGCTGCTTATTTTGACCATTTCTCAAATATTTGGCGGCATGGTGATTGGGCGAGCTTGTATGAATCTGGAGAGATGGTGATACATGGTCGATCGGATACGACATTAAATCCGGGCGGCGTGCGGATCGGTACGGCTGAAATCTATCGCATTGTCGAGAGTTTTCCGCAAATTCTGGAGAGCGTCGTGGTCGGGCGTCCCGCAGCAGATGATCAAGAGGTGGTTTTATTCGTCCGCATGGCAGAGGGACAAACGCTCGACACGGAGTTGCAAATGGCCTTACGCCAAGCTATTCGTGACAAGGCATCACCGCGCCATGTACCAGCTTTGATTGCGGAGGTTCCCGATATCCCGCGGACACGGTCGGGTAAAATATCAGAAATCGCCATTCGCAATTGTTTGATGGGGCGGCAGGTCACCAATCAGGATTCCTTGCAAAACCCGGAGGCGCTCGATTTTTATATTGCCTTTCGAGCCTAAGCTTACCATGCTCGGCAAACTTAATTTATATCGTGCAGCGATGGTGGAGGCGTGATTATGTTTCAAGAAATCGAGTCTGTGTTAGCAAGCCCTTTGCCGACTTTACCTGCCTTTATCGCTGCCCATGCAGCGACGCGGCCCGATCATATTGCCCTGCGGCAGGACGACGAGAGTATAAGCTACCAAGAGCTTGATCAGATAATGGATCGCTTGGCGCAGGCTTTTAAACAGATGGGCCTGCAGCAAGGCGATAAAATCTCGGTCTGTGCTTATACGAGCTTGGCGTATTGCCAAGTATTTTTGGCGACTTTGCGGGCAGGGATGACGATTGTCCCTTTGGCGCCATCCTCTAGCCCCGAGCAGCTGGCTGCCATGATAGCCGATTGTGGAGCGCCAATTGTTTTTCTCGATACGGCGATGCAGGCGCATTTGGCCGGGCAAACACTGAGTGCAGAAATTCACCCCTTGCAGGGCGCGCATCTCGCTGATCTGATGCGCGACAGTACCGCTTTCGAGGCTGTCGCGATTTCGCCCGAAACAAATTTCAATATTATTTATTCTTCTGGGACGACGGGTATCCCGAAAGGGATCGTACAATCGCACGGGATGCGTTTGCCTATGATGATCCCAAAAGACCCGCCTGGATATGGGCCGGATGCTGTGACGTTATTGTCAACGCCGCTTTATTCCAACACCACTATGACGAGCTTTTTGCCGACGCTCGCAGGCGGCGGCACCGTGATTTTAATGGAGAAGTTCGAGGTGCAGGCCTATCTCGCATTGGCTGAAAGTTGGCGCGTGACCCATACCATGTTGGTGCCGGTGCAATATCGGCGAATTATGGCTGACCCAAGTTTTGACAGTTTTGACCTGTCGGCCTTCGATACAAAGTTTTGTACCAGCGCACCTTTTGCCGCGGCGTTGAAGGCCGATGTACTAAAACGTTGGCCGGGCGGCTTGATTGAATATTATGGAATGACCGAGGGCGGTGGCGGCTGTGCGTTGGTCGCCCACCACTATCCAGATAAGTTGCATACGGTGGGACGACCATTGCCGGGGCATGAGATTTTCACCATTAATGAAGCAGGTGAGCGCTGCGCGCCCGGCGAGATTGGTGAGATTGTGGGGTGTTCGGGGGCGATTATGAAGGGCTATCATAATCAGCCGACGAAAACACGCGAGGCTGAGTGGTTTGATGCTGATGGGCGACGCCACATCAGGACAGGTGATATCGGTTTTTTCGATGAAGATGGTTTCCTGACGCTGATGGATCGTAAGAAAGATATGATCATCTCAGGCGGATTTAATATTTACCCGAGCGATATTGAGGCCATTCTGGTGCAGCACCCGCATGTCATTGAGACGGCTGTTGTGGGCGTGCCCTCCGAACGCTGGGGTGAAACGCCAGTGGCCTATGTCGTCGTGACAGATGATGCTCGTGCCGACCTTGCACAGATTTTACTTTGGTTAAATGAAAAATTGGGTAAGACCCAACGCGTCAGCGATATTTGCGCTACGCATCAATTGCCGCGCAGCGCCATCGGCAAAGTGTTGAAGCGTGAGCTAGTCGATCTCTATAAAGAGCAAATGGCTACAACGGCCTAATCAAACATCAAAAGATGCGGGTGGTGGCAATAATCGGCCAGCGTTTGCAAAAAACGGGCGCCGACGGCACCATTAATGGCGCGGTGGTCGCAAGATAATGTGACTTGTATGTCCTGCGCTGCAAGAATATCCCCCTCCTGGCTGCGGTAAAGACGTTCTTGCGTCGTGCCAACTGCAAGGATGGCGGCTTGCGGTGGGTTGATAACAGCGGTGAAGGAATCGATGTGGAACATCCCTAAATTCGAAACCGAAAAACTCCCGCCCTCATACTCATTTGGTTTGAGCCGGCGGTCTGCGGCTTTGGTGGCTAATTTTTTTACCTCAGTCGCAATTTGCTGCACTGATTTTGTTTCGGCTTTACGAATAATAGGCGTGATCAAGCCGTCGGGCAAGGCCACAGCGACACCAATATCGGCGTGGTGATGTCGTAAAATTTCTGTGTCGGCGAAGGACACATTAACATCGGGTTCATCGATCAAGGCGAGGGCGACGGCGCGAATGATAAAATCATTGACGCTGAGCTTTTCGCCGCGCGTTGCGAGAGCGTCATTGATTTTCTGGCGCAAGGCCAGTAGGGCGCTCACCTCTACCCGCCGCGTCAGATAAAAATGTGGCATGGTTTGCTTCGCCAAGGTTAGGCGCTGCGCAATGGCCCGTTGCATTGGGTTGAGTTCGAGCGTGTCATATTGGTTGGCGTCTGCATAAAGGCGGGGGTCGGGCAGAGACGCCGGCCTATCCGAATTTGGGCTCGCCTGAGGCGCGGCCGGAGAGGTTCCAGCGCCTTGGCCCAGTCCTTCAACATCGCGTTTGATGATGCGACCACCCGGGCCCGAGCCGACTAGTGTTGATAAGTCAATACCTTTGTCTTCAGCAAGTTTACGGGCGAGAGGGCTTATGGCGATGCGGTCCGCCATCTATTCCTCCACGTAGCAGACTTGCCGCACGGCACGGATAATTTTTTCGGCATCGGGCAACGCCATGGCTTCAAGGTTTTCGGCATAGGGCATTGGAATATCAAGGCCCGATACACGTTTGATTGGCGCGTCGAGGGCATCGAAAGCTTTGTCTTGGACTTGCGCGGCGATTTCTGCGCCGATACCAGCAATCGACCAGCCTTCTTCCACAGTAACCAAACGGTTGGTGCGTTTAACCGAGGCAAGAATGGTATCGATATCCAAGGGCCGTAGGCTCCGCAAATTAATGACTTCAGCATTGATGCCGGCGGCGGTTAGTTGCGCGGCGGCTTCTAAGCATCGGCTGACACCGCGCGCATAAGACACAAGCGTCACATCAGAGCCGGGCTTGATAATTTGTGCCCGTCCAATCGGGAGCAAGAAATCGTCTAAATCGGGTACATCGCCAACTTCGCCATACAATAATTCATGCTCCAGAAAGACGACTGGATTGGGATTGCGAATAGCGGCTTTGAGAAGACCCTTGGCATCGGCTGCAGAATGGGGCGCCAACACGATGAGCCCGGGTATATGCGCATACCATGCAGCGTAATCTTGGCTGTGTTGAGCAGCCACCCGCGCCGCCGCACCATTTGGCCCACGAAAGACAATGGGACATGCAATTTGCCCACCCGACATATAGCGCGTCTTCGCGGCGCTATTGACGATTTGGTCGATCGCCTGCATGGCAAAGTTAAAGGTCATAAATTCGACAATCGGACGAAGCCCAGCAAAGGCCGCCCCAACCCCTACGCCCGCAATGGCGTGCTCTGTGATGGGTGTGTCGATGACGCGCTTTTCGCCAAATTCCGCCAAAATACCTTGGGTGACTTTATAGGCGCCCTCATAAGCGGCGACTTCCTCACCCATAATAAAAACGCGATCATCGCGGCGCATTTCTTCCGCAATGGCGTCGCGCAAAGCTTCGCGAACGGGTTGCTGTTTAAATTTCGTCCCCGCGGGCAAGCTTTCTTCGATTGGTGGCGCTGCCGCAGCTGGAGGGGTTGCGCGGGTTTCAGGCCGTGGAGGGGAGCTAGCTTGTGGCGTGCAGGCGGTCTCGGACAGGTCGCTCATGTCATCGACCGTCTCATCGTCTTGCAGGATGACTGCAATCACAGTGTTGACGGGGATGTCCTCTGGCCCTGCCGCATGGAGAATTTTTCCAATTCGGCCGTCGTCAATCGCTTCAAGTTCAACAACAGCCTTATCGGTCTCGATTTCGGCGATAATATCGCCCGACTTAACGCTGTCATTTTCGCCCACCAACCATTGCGCGATTTTCCCTTGCTCCATGGTTGGCGACAGGGCTGGCATCGAAATTTTAATTGGCATGGTCGGCCTCCGCGAGGACATCGGTCGTCAGCTCGGACGCGTCGGGCAAAGGGCTGTCCAGCGCGTAATCGACGGCATCCGCAATAGCGTCGTAAATCGTCTTACGCTGGTTTTTCAAATCATCCTCGTTGACCACACCACGCGCGATCAGAGCTTGTTCGGTATGCATGATCGGATCGTGATGTTCACGCATATCATCCACCTCTTCACGTTTGCGGTATTTGGCGGGGTCAGACATCGAATGACCGCGATAGCGATAGGTGAGCATCTCGAGGATAAAAGGCCCTTTGCCAGCTTCGACCCAGTCGCGCGCGCGTTGGCCGGCCTCGTAAACCGCCTCGACATCCATGCCGTCGACCTGCGCTCCTGGGATGTTGAAGCTGATACCGCGTTGCGACAAATTGGTTTGTGCCGAGGCGCGTTGCACGCTGGTGCCCATGGCATAGCGATTATTTTCGATGACATAGATGACGGGTAAACGCCATAGCTCGGCCATATTGAAGCTTTCATACACTTGACCCTGATTGGCCGCGCCGTCGCCAAAATAGACGAAGCTGATCGCCGGCGTGCCGCGGTATTGATTGGCTAAGGCCAACCCAGTTCCAATCGGGACTTGCGCTCCAACAATGCCATGGCCGCCGTAAAAATTTTTCTCAACAGAGAACATATGCATGGAGCCGCCCTTACCCTTGGAATAGCCATCGCGGCGGCCAGTTAGCTCCGCCATTACGCGCGGGGCCTCCATGCCGCAAGCCAGCATATGGGCATGATCGCGATAGCCCGTCACGACTTGATCGCCAGGTTTGACGCATAATTGCATCCCCACAGCGACCGCTTCTTGTCCAATATAAAGATGGCAGAAGCCGCCAATTTTACCCATGGCGTAAAGCTGTCCGGCGCGCTCTTCGAAACGACGAATTTCCACCATGTCGCGCCAAGCCCCCAGGAGTGTTGCGTCATCGAGTATCGCCTTGGGCTTGCTTTGCGCCCTTGCTTGGGAACGCGCTTTTCCCCGCGCGCTGTTCGCACCTTGGGCTTTTTTGGCCGTCGCAACTGACTTGCCGCGCGGTTTCCCCACTTTTTTATCGGCGGTTTTCGGCGAAGGCTTTGCCTTCGGCCGGGGCTGGGCGTTTGGCTCAGATTTGGCTTTCATTGATGTCTTGCGGGCAGATGGTTTCTTAGACGCCATATTTCCTCACTTGTTCACCACGATCATCTTATAAAGACCCTGATTTTGACAAGATCCTGACAGAAAATAGTAACAATCGGTCGAAATTTTGTATTTAAAGTAAGTTTCATGCGAGTTTTGAGCGGCTAGAGTATGATTTTGCCTTGTTGCGTGACTTACCACCGATATGAAGCGCAATGACACTTGCATTCGCCTTCGTCATGCCTATTGTAGGGCCAAATTTCGAGCGCACAGGAGAAAAATCATGACCGAACGCCTCACCTTATCTGGTTTGCAGGTGGCTAAGCCACTGGCCGACTTTGTTGCCAATGCCGCGAGTGTTGGCACCGACATAACCCCAGAGCAATTTTGGGCCGCGAGCGCCGCTGTGCTGGACGATTTTAAACAGCGCAATCGAGATCTTTTGGCAAAACGTGATGCCCTGCAGGCGCAAATTGATGACTGGCACAGAGCACGTCGTGGGCAAGACCACGATGCCTCGGCCTATAAGAGCTTTTTGCAAGAGATTGGATATTTGGTGCCAGAGGGGCCCGATTTTTCGATCGAAACGCGGAATATTGATCCCGAAATTGCTCAGATTGCTGGACCGCAATTGGTGGTGCCTGTGAAAAATGCTCGCTTTGCGGTGAACGCCGCGAATGCGCGCTGGGGCAGCCTTTATGACGCTTTTTATGGCACGGATATTATCCCGCAAGAGGGCGAGTTGGCACCCGTTGGCGCTTATAACCCTGTGCGTGGCGCTGAGGTAATCCGACGTGCCAAGGCGTTGCTTGATGAAATATTCCCGCTTGCAGGCGCAAGCCACGCCGATGTCACCAGTTATGCGGTGGTTGAAGGTCAGTTATTGGCCGATGCTAAGGGAGCCCAGGTGACATTGCAGGCACCTGAAAAATTTGTCGGCTTTAACGGCGAGGCGGCCGCACCGTCGGCGATTTTGCTCAAGAACAATGATCTGCATGCTGAATTGGTCATAGATCGCGCCCATAATATTGGCCGCGACGATGCTGCGGGCCTGGCTGACATTGTTTTGGAATCGGCTGTCACGACCATCATGGATTGCGAGGACTCGGTTGCGGCCGTGGACGCGGAAGACAAAGTCGAGTGCTATCATAATTTGCTCGGCCTTTTCCGTCGCCAGCTCGATGTCGAGATGGTGAAAGGCTCCAAGACCATGGTGCGCAGCTTGGCTGATAATCGTGACTATACGACCCCCGATGGTGGATCAAAATTCACCTTGCCAGGATTGAGCTTAATGCTGGTGCGCAATGTTGGCCACTTAATGACCAACCCCGCTATTTTAGATGCCGCGGGTGATGAAATTCCCGAGGGCATTATGGATGCTTTGATGACGGGGTTGCTGGCCAAGCATGATCTGGGCAAATCAGATGTCAGTCAGCGCAATAGCGCTGCCGGGTCGATATATATTGTGAAACCCAAAATGCATGGCCCCGAAGAAGTGGCTTTCGCCAATGACCTATTTGGCGCCGTTGAACAGGCTTTGGGGTTGCCGCAATATTGTCTCAAAATGGGCATTATGGATGAGGAACGCCGGACAACTGTGAACCTCAAGGAATGCATTCGTGCGGCCCAGCATCGCGTCATCTTCATCAATACGGGCTTTCTCGACCGCACGGGCGATGAGATTCATACCTCAATGGAAATGGGTCCGATGGTGCGCAAGGCTGACATGAAAACCAAGGGCTGGTTGTTGACTTATGAAGACTGGAATGTCGATGTTGGTCTCGCATGTGGGTTGCAAGGGCGGGCCCAAATCGGCAAGGGTATGTGGGCCATGCCAGACCTGATGGCCGCTATGCTGGAACAAAAAATTGGGCAGCCGCGTGCTGGAGCCGATTGCGCTTGGGCCCCATCGCCGACGGCGGCGACGGTGCACGCGATTCATTATCACCGCGTCGATGTCGAAGCGGTTCAAAATGAGATCAAGGGTCGCGCCCGGGCGTCGCTGGATACAATCCTGACAATGCCAGTCGAGAGCCATCCGCAATGGAGCCCCGAGGATGTGCAGCACGAGTTAGACAATAATGCCCAAGGTATTTTGGGCTATGTGGTGCGCTGGATCGACCAAGGGGTTGGGTGCTCGAAAGTGCCCGATATTAACAATATCGGTTTGATGGAAGATCGCGCGACTTTGCGGATCTCAAGCCAGCATATCGCCAATTGGTTGTTGCATGGGATTTGTTCCGAGGCGCAGGTTATGGAAACCATGCAGCGCATGGCGGCCGTGGTTGATCAACAAAACGCAGGTGACCCAGCCTATGTACCGATGGCGGGTAATTTTGATAGCAGCCTTGCTTTCAAAGCAGCATGTGATCTTGTTTTTAAAGGGCGCGAACAGCCAAATGGCTATACCGAGCCGCTCCTGCACCAACGTCGTTTGGAGTTCAAAGCGGCGAATGCATGACGACGTTGAAACAGCATATTTTTGATCTTCAGTCGACCCACAACAAAGCGCGTTATCTCCTCCCGATAGAGCGGCATATTTGTGTGGGTCCCCCCGAGCGTCAATTTCTTTTTGGCGGCGTTGGTCTCGCGGCGGCAATTTCAGCGCTTGAGGCAGCCTCCGATCGACCTGTGGTTTGGGCAACGGGACAGTATTTGTCTTATGCGCGGCCAGGGGAAACCCTCGACCTCGATGTTAAAATGCCTGTAATTGGCAATCAAATTACACAGGCGCGTGTTGTTGCGCATGTTGAGGACAGGGAAATTTTTACAGTTAATGGGGCGCTCGGTCGACGCGACATACCGCAGGCTGGTCAGTGGGCGGCGATGCCTGAAGCCGAGGCGCCGGAGCACTATCCAACCATTCGCGTATGGGACGGCCGCGACGATTTGCATAGTAATTTTGAAACGCGTCTTGTCAAAGGCCGCTATGGCGCCGAGCGCAATACGGGTGTCGCGAGTGATGATGGCCATATTGTGATGTGGGCGCGGATGAAGAATGATTATCCTATTAACGCCGGCGCTTTGGCTATTATCGCCGATTTCGTCCCCTCGGCGACAGGACACGCACTGGGCTTAGATGCTGGGGCGAATTCTCTCGATAACACGGTGCGCGTGGTCGGACTGGTGCCGACGCAATGGGTGCTGTGCGATATTCGTATTCACGGCATTAGGGGCGGATTCGTGCACGGTCGTATGCTGATATTTGCAGAGACTGGCGAATTAATGGCGACAGCCAGCCAATCTGCCATTTTACGGGTCTGGTAAGGCTAGCGCTCTGTACGAGCGATTTTATTATAAACGTAGGCGGCCAACCCACCGAGAACGCACAGTGACAAAAAGCCATCCCAATCGCGTGTCGCGGCAATCGCCGTAATCGCGAAGGTTGCTTTCATTGTTGTCAATGTTGCCGCAATGGCAATCAAACCTGCGCCGACAAATATGGCTGTCTGGAGTAATGGCAGGAAGCGCGCAACGAGGCTCGCAACGATCATGGCAATCAGCAGTCCAAGCCCAAAAATAGCGCCAAAGAGGGGCGCCATGCCCATAATATCCTGGGCCGTTGTTTGCAGGCGCTCCGACAAGGAGATGACAATGCCCATATTGGATATTTCAGCCATATTGAACTGACTGCACACGGTAATGCCCGTCAGCGTGAAAAATAACCAGGCGATTACAAAGCCAAAGCTTTGACGCAGGCTAGGCAGCACACGCATATATACCTCCCATGCCTCGACGAGGGTCGAGAACTCAACTGACATAAGCTAGCATCTGTGCTAGGCTGGCGCGAGCTTTTTATGAGGCATCGGGTTTGAGCCTCGCGACGTCGTGTTTCAAAAAGGGGGACGCTATGCGGTCTTTGTTGGGTATATTTGCTTGGATTGGGGTGGGCGTTGCGGTTTTGTTATCGGCGCCTGTTGGCGCCCTTGTGGGCTTGAACGCGGTCGCACAAGAGCAGCTTGTGGAAACCGATTACGATGTTGTTACCATTGCTGAGGGGTTGGATCTGCCTTGGGCTCTCGCGTTTTTACCCAATGGCGACATGTTGGTGACGGAATTAGACGGCAGATTGCGCCTGATCAGCAATGGCGCTCTGGTTCGTGAGCCAATTGCTGGGGTCCCGAGCGTCTATCGCGCCAGTCAGGGTGGCCTGATGGATCTCGTTTTACACCCTGATTATGCCGAAAATCAGTTGGTTTACCTGTCCCTGGCAAGTGGGACACCGGCGGCAAATGCGCTACGGGTTATTCGCGGCACGTTTACAGGGTCGGAGCTGACCAATATTCAAACCGTATTTGAGGCCGCGCCGAGTAAAGATACACCGGTGCACTACGGCGGACGTATGACATTTTTACCTGATAATTCGTTGCTGATAACGGTCGGCGACGGTTTTGATTATCGGGAGGAGGCGCAGAATCCAGGGAGCCATTTCGGCACTATTGTGCGGGTTTTGGATGATGGCAAAGTTCCTGAAGATAACCCTTTCGCAGTCAAAGGCGGCGGCAAGCCTGAAGTTTGGACCTATGGCCACCGCAATGCCCAAAGCATTATATATGACGCGGTTCGCGGGCTGGTCTTTGCCACCGAGCATGGCCCGCGCGGTGGTGATGAGCTGAACCTGATTGAAGCGGGCAAAAATTATGGATGGCCCGCCATCACCTATGGCATCAATTATACGGGCGCTCGCGTGAGCCCATTTACCGAACGCGAGGGCATGGAACAACCGCTTAAATATTGGGTGCCATCGATCGGGCCAAGCGGCATGAGTATCTATCGCGGCGCGGCATTCCCACAATGGGACGGGGACGTATTGGTCTCCAGTCTGGTTTTCAAGCACGTTCGCCGTCTGACGCTGGATGGCACTCAGGTTGTGGGCGATGCGATCATGTTCCCCGAGCTTGCGCATCGCGTGCGGGATGTGCGGGTTGGTCCCGACGGCTTGATCTATCTCTTGTTGGAAGGCAATGAAGAGGAGAAATCTGGTCGGATCGTTCGTATTCAGCCGAAAAGTTGAGGCATCGCCTAGCGGCTATGCCTTTGCGTGAAAAGGAGGCTGGACGCGAGCCTCTGCATGGCGTATAAACCGCCCAGAGTTAAACCCCGGAGAGCATTATGGCTGTACCAAAGAGAAAAACCACTCCGTCGAAACGCGGTATGCGTCGGGCGAGTGATGCGCTAAAAGCGCCGACTTATGTCGAAAACCCCGATAGCGGTGAATTGCACCGCCCTCACCATATTGACCTGAAAAGCGGTCTCTATCGTGGGCGTCAGGTTCTGGCTCCTAAAGGCTAAAAAGCGAGAGCCTCAATCCTTTCAAGGATCGCCGTCACCTGCGGCGATCCTTTTTTTATGGGTGGCTGATTGGTCAACTGCAGCACTGTTACGGCCTGCGCGCCAATCAGGCTGTTGGTGACAAAAATGGCCTCCGCCTCATGCATGTCGGATAGACTGATTTGTGTCTCGCGACAGGCAAACCCCGCAATCGATCCGGCTGTTAAAAGGAGGCCGCGGATGATGCCCGCCAAAGCACCTTCTGCCAGAGAGGGTGTTAGCAACGCCCCGTTGCGCAGAACAAAAATATTGCCGGCCGCGGCGCAGGCTACCCGACCATATTGGTTCAGTAAAAAAGCTTCATCGGCCTCGGCCTGCCGTCGGGCCACAATGTTATCAATGTAAGATAATGTTTTGTGCATGGTACTCGGGTTGCCCGCGCTTCGCATCACCGCGCTTTGTGCCAGTGATATGAATTGCGGCTGCGGCGCATGGGGGGCGAGCGACACCACCCAGCTCGGTTCTGCCGCTACGAGCGGGACTAAGCCACGTCCACCAGCTCCGGCGCTGACGGTGATGCGGATGGCGCCATCACTGATTTCGAGCTCATGGGCGAGGGTAAATATTGCCGCCTCAATCTGTGCCGCGTTGAAATATGGCGTGAGATGGAAATAAGCCATCGCATGTTCGAGGCGCTTCCAATGGGCTGACCAGTGACATATTTTTTGCTGGCGCAAAGCAATGGTTTCAAAAATCCCATCGCCTAACAAAAAACCACGGTCGTTCAACCTCAGCCCGCCATCTTCGACCTTCGCTAAGTGACCGTTACACCATATTGTCATGACGGCTTTCCAATATTCTGCGACAGAAAATTATCGATAATCTTTTGCCCATGCAACGTTAAGACGGACTCAGGATGAAACTGCAGGCCATAAATTGGCTTGTCTCTGTGGCGCAAAGCCATGATCGTGCCGTCATCATCCCAGGCAATAGCGTCAAGGCATGCGGGTAAGTCGTCCGCAATAAGCGAATGATAGCGTGCAGCAGAAAAAGGTGACGGTAGTTCCGAAAATAGAACGTCGCCTGCGTGGTGAATGTCACAAGCTTGCCCATGACACGGATGATGCCGCTCGATCCGCCCGCCGAAACTATGCGCTATCACTTGATGCCCTAAACAAACCCCTAGTATCGGCACCGACGCGTGGCGAACCAAATCGTTCGATAGCCCTGACTGGCGGGGGTGGCCTGGACCAGGCGATAGGATAATGGCCTCCGGTTGGCGGGCGAGAGCCTCATCAACGCTCAGCGCATCGCATCGTACGGTTTGCAAGGTGTGCCCGCAGAGCCGGATATAGCGCGCGAGGGAATGAACGAAACTATCGTAATGGTCAATCATCAGGATCATCGCGCAACCTTTTGTCGAAGCGGAAGATCAACGCCCAAGGCCGCAAATAGCCCTGCCGCCTTGTCCAGGGTCTCACGAAACTCTCGCACCGGTTCGCTGCGTGCCGTGATGCCGCCGCCAACTTGGAAACAAAACGCCTGTTTCGCCATGACCAATGACCGAATAAGAATGTTAAGATCGAGGCGCCCATCGAAGCCGATATAACCGAGGCTGCCGCAATAGGGCCCACGCGGGGCGTTTTCATATTGCGCAATGATCTCCATGGCGCGAATTTTCGGTGCACCCGTAATCGAGCCGCCAGGGAAACTCGCGCGCAAAATATCGGTAGCGCTCATTTGATCGCGTAAGCGCCCCGTAATTGTCGAGACCAGATGATGCACTTGGCTGTGGCTCTCTAAAATGCAGAGTTCTGGGACCTCAATCGATGTGTCTTCGCAAATACGGGCGAGATCATTGCGCAACAAATCGACAATCATAATATTTTCGGCGCGATCTTTGGTGCTGGCAAGCAGCTGAGCGGCTTGCTCTGCATCAGCATCTGGCGGCGACAAGCGCGGTCGTGTTCCCTTAATGGGCCGGGCATTGATGGTGCGTCCGTCGGTTTCGAGGAACCTTTCTGGCGAGCTGCTCAGCAAAGCCCAATCACGAAACTGCATAAAGCCGCTGAATGGGGCGGGGCTCACGGCGCGCAAGCGACGATAGAGGTCAAAGGGCGCATAGGGACCCAAAAATTGGCCGCTAAAGCTTTGGCTTAAATTGGCCTGAAAAATATCTCCATCGCAAATATGCTCGATAATAGCTTCGACGGCTTGTTGATAGGTTTGTCCTGTAAAATTACTGCGCATTGTCAGCTGTGGCGGCATTGGCAGGTCGCCGACAGGGCCGGCCGCTGCAATTAAAGCGCGCCATTGGCCTATCTGTTCCTCTGCATGTTGTCGCCGCGCCGCGCTGTCTTGCTCTGGTAATCCTGTCGCGAGAATAAAGCACTGCCGCGTTTGGTGGTTAAACGCGAGAAGGTCGCTATATAGCCCACCGGCCATGGGTGCGATGTCTGTGTCGCCAAGGCGGTAAGCTGGCATCGCGGGCAGGCGCTCGATCGCACCGCCAAGCTCATAACTCAGGACCCCGACAAAACCGCCCCGGAAATTTGGCAGGCTGGCGCTGATATCGCGCGGCAGATCGGGCCAAGGGTCGCTATGTCGCTGTAACTGGAGGTCGAGCGATGAGAGCGCTGTATCGGCTTGTTCTGCAATCGGTTGGAAGGGCGCGCGACAGATAAAACTGGTTCGCGCGAGCGGATGATCGCTCTGGCCGTCGAGCCAAACGGCGCCATCCTCGATCGCTATTTTTGCAAACACGGCCTCGGCATCGCACCAGGCAATTTCTTGCAATATGCTCCCTGTTTTCGAGAGGAACCGGATCATGATGACCTCGGCCTTGGATACCAATCGGAATCGGCAAATGTTACGCAATGCGTGTCAGATAATGGTGTTTGCGCAAGCAGCGACCACTGGCCAAGCGAGACCAAAGTCATCCATGTCTCTGCCGCCGCAAATAGTGTTGGAGCCTGGGGTGACAGATTTGTCGCGCTGGCGTCATGCCCGTTTGACGATAGGGTTGCGACGCAGGTCGCCCCTCCCTGCCAATTCCAGGTGATATCGGTATGGTGCTTGTGCCAGGGCAAAAACCCGTCACCGACCAGCAAATGCAGGCCGATGCATGATGGCTCCACGCCCCGATAGACGCCGTCGCGATAGGGCTGAAGACCGAGTTCATCGATAATCTCGGCGGCGGTTTGAGCGTTTACGATCATCGGGTTTAGAAACTATCTTTACGGCGTCTTATTTCAGCAAAAACCTCGACGTCTTCGGCGTCTGACATTGCCAAACGAGATCGAATATCAGGGTCAGCGGCACGCAGAAATGGATTGGTCTCTCTCTCGAGAGCAATGGTCGTCGGTACTGTTGGTTTACCGTCGCGGCGCAGGGCCTCAAATTCATCGATGCGCGTTTGTAAGCGTTGATTATGCGGGTCAATGGTCAGGGCAAATTTGGCATTGGCGAGCGTATATTCATGCGCGCAATAGACAACGGTCTCGGCGGGCAAAGCGGCGAGCCGTGTCAGGCTCTGCCACATCTGCGCCGGCGTTCCCTCGAAAATGCGGCCGCAACCGAGAACAAAAAGCGTGTCACCAACAAATGCGACATGCGCGTCGGGGCAATGATAGGCAATGTGGCCTTTGGTATGACCGCCGACATTGAGAATATCGAGCTTGATGGCGCCGATTGCGATTTGATCGCCATGATTAACAGTTTGGTCGAGGCCTTGAATGTGGGCCGCATCGTCCTCGGGGCCGATAATGGTACACCCCGTTCTCTCCTTCAGTTCCAGATTGCCACCAGCGTGATCAAAATGATGATGCGTATTGAGAATATGGGTCAACGACCAGCCGCGCCGCGCGAGACAATTTAAAATCGGTTCGACCTCGGGCGTATCGATGGTTGCTGTCGCACCGCTTTGGGGGTCATGCATCAAATAGCCGTAATTATCGCTCAGGCAGGAAAATTGTTCGATTTCAATCATAGTCGTCTCCACACCCCAGCCTAACCATTTGCTCAGCAATCATCAATCTGGATATCTATCTCGCTTTGCCTTAGGGTCAAACCCAAGGATAAAACGAAATCATCGCTCATGAGCATTGATATATTAGATCTTGAGAGTTTTTATCGCGCTGAGCTTGGCCAACGCGTTGCGGCGCAACTCAAAACCGCGCTCGCAACATTGCCTTCAGGTGCGACCGCGTTCGATTTTGGACTAGGCTATACAGCGCCTTTTGCCACCATGCCGGTTCTGATGCCAGCCCAACAGGGCAGTGTGCAATCGGACCTTCCTGCAATATTGGTTGATGAGTTTTCTCTGCCATTGCGCGATCAGTCACAGCGGGCACTATTGGCCGCTCACTATATTGAACATAGTCGCGATAGCGAGCACGCCTTGCGCGAAATATGGCGGGTCTTACAGCCGGAGGGTCGATTGACTCTTTTGGTTGCGAACCGACGAGGTTTTTGGGCGCGTCGTGACGGCACGCCTTTCGGTGCCGGTCGCCCTTATAGCCGAACACAACTCAGACATCTGGCGCAGGCGGCAGGTTTTGTCCCCGTGGGCTGGTCGAGTGCGTTACACTTCCCCTTGCTCCGGCGGTTCACTTATATTACCCCCGCGACAGAACGCTTGGGACGATTGGTTTTGTCCGACCTTGCTGGGTTATTGTTGGTTGAGCTGATCAAACGCGTGCCGGCCCCGGTGAAGATGCGGCAGTCAAAATTGCTCTTTACTGCCCCGATCGCGCAACCCGCGTTGCGGCGACAAAAGCTTTAATCTCGGTGCAAAGTAAAGATTGCCAGTGTCGACCGCCAATTATCGAGCCATGAAATGGGCCCGTGACCCTCGCGCACGCGGTCGCCAACAAATAAGAGATGGCGATCAATGCGCAAGCCTACATCTTGGCTGAGGTCAACAAAGTCGAATAAAGTGCACAGGTGGATATTGGCGGTTTCGTACCATGGCGCGCTGAGCAAGCCGGTTTCTGGCATCCGCCCGCGCCGCAAAAGATCGAGGCGTACAGCCCAATGGCCAAAATTTGGAATAGAGACGATGAGTTGTTTGCCGACCCGCGCCATTTCCTGTAGCACGTCTCGCGGGCGTTGGGTTGCTTGTAGGGTCTGGCTCAAAATAACAACGTCAAAGCCATCATCGGGATAATAGGATAAATCGCGATCGGCATCGCCCTGCACGACGCTGAGACCGCGGGCAACGCAGGTGTTCACGCCGCTTTGGCTGAGCTCTAGCCCATGCCCAGACACGTTTCTATTGCGGGCCAGAATGTCCAAAAGATCGCCCTGTCCGCAGCCAATATCTAAGACACGACTACCAACGGGAACCATTTCGGCAATTAACTTGAGGTCGAGGCGATCGGTGGCAATATTCCCAGCAGCCATGACGCGTGGATCAATCATCGCTTGCCTCCGTCTCGAGGCCGCGTGCCACGGCCGATGCTTTTATAAAGCCGCGCAAGGTGGCAAACATTTCTGGTTCATCCAGCAAGAACGCGTCGTGCCCCTTATCACTCTCGATTTCAACAAAGCTAACATCAGCCCCTGCTGCGTTCAGCGCGCGCACAACATTAATGCTTTCATGCGTTGGGAAAAGCCAATCGCTGGTGAAAGAAACGACACAAAACCGGGTGCGGCTATTGGCAAAAGCTTTCGCCAATAACCCGCCATGCTCAGCGGCAATATCAAAATAATCCATGGCCCGCGTGATGTAGAGGTAGCTATTGGCGTCGAAGCGATCGACAAAGGTCATGCCTTGATGCCGCAAGTAGCTCTCAATCTGAAAATCTGCATCAAAGCCAAAGCCGAGCGCCTCGCGATCTTGCAGATTGCGTCCGAATTTGCGGTGCAAGGCCGCTTCCGAGAGATAGGTGACGTGTGCCGCCATGCGTGCAACGGCGAGACCCTTGGCGGGTTTCTCGCCATTATTATGATAAGCACCACCATGCCAGAGCGGGTCGGCCATAATCGCCTGCCGTCCAACTTCATGGAGAGCAATATTTTGTGCCGAATGTCGCGCCGCTGTTGCAATGGGGACGGCGCTAAACACGCGTTCTGGGTAGCTTGCCGCCCATTGTAGGGTTTGCATGCCGCCCATGGAGCCACCGATCACGCAAAACAGGTCATCAATGCCAAGGGCGTCGAGCAGCATGGCCTGGGCGCGCACCATATCGGCGATGGTGATCACCGGAAAATCAAGGCCATAAATTTGGCCGCTGTCGGGATTCGTCGTCGCGGGGCCGCTCGAGCCCGCACAGCCGCCGATGACATTTTGGCAAATGACAAAATAGCGATTGGTATCAATGGGCAAGTCAGGCCCAACCAGCGTTTCCCACCACCCCGCTTTATGGGTTATGGGATTATGGCCGGCAACATGCTGATCACCTGTCAGTGCATGGCAAACCAATATAGCATTCGACTTGTCAGAATTTAACGCGCCGTAAGTTCGATAAGCGATGACCGGATTGTGCAATAGGCCACCCCCGTCCAAAGCTAGGCTTTGGCCGTCAAATTGGTGATATAGGGTCTCATCTGACTTTTCGACGCTCATAGGGCGGGTTTAACGCTCTCGGCTCGTCTGGTCAACGAAAACCCGTGTCGTGAACGAGGGAGCCCTGTGATAAATCTTTTCTTTGCTTTAGGGCGGCGCTGATCGTAAAACGGAAAACCAGAAAGTGAGGTGGCATGTCTGACGAGATTGCGCAAGGCGCCGAACCGTCTTTGGCCGACATTCGACAGCAAATTGATGCGCTCGATCGCGAGATTTTCGAGCGGTTGATCCGTCGCAGCGCGCTCATTACTTCGGTTGGTGAAATTAAGGCCGCGTCGGGCATCGCGGCCCCCCTGCGGCCGCGCCGTGAAGCGGAGCAGTTACAACAATTAGCAGCCTGGTATGCCGCGGCACAACCCGATATGCCATTTGCCAGTATTGTCGCAATTTGGCGTGAAATCATCGGCGCCGCTTTGGCACAACAGGGCGGTTTGCGGGTGTATGTGACGGCGTCGACAGTGCATATCGCGCGGCTATATTTCGGCGCGGCGATCGATTATCACCTCATGCGCACGCCGGTTGATCTCTCCGTGCTAGCCAGTGGCAGCAATATTATCGTCCTTGATCCCGAGACCCTATTGGCGGTCATCGATAAACTGCCACCCCAAGCACAATGTTTTGCGCGCCTCGGTGGCGGGGATCAGGTTGTCGGCCTCGCCCTTGGATGTTTTGATGAGGAGCTGATCGGATCGACCGTACTTTCCCTCGTTCCTCTTGGCGTTTCCTCGACCTCGACCACCAATTTAGCGACCAATAAGACGCATGCGCTGGTTGAAACATCGGACGCAAAATATGCGGGTCGCTGTATCGGGCGCTATGCAATTCTGCCTGTAAATGATAGGGAAGAGGCATGACAAGCGATCGACCCTCTCCACGCGAAAACTTATTGACCATTGCGCCTTATGTTGGAGGCCGCGAGGCCATCGCGGGCGTTGAAACGGCTGTTAAATTATCCGCCAATGAAAACCCGCTCGGTGCCAGCCCGCAAGCGCTGGCCTATCTTGCTCGTTTTAACCGTCTGGCGCTTTATCCCGAGGGCTCGTCGGCGGCTCTGCGGATGGCTTTAGCCTCCCATCATCAACTTGATGCAGATCGTATTGTATGTGGCAATGGATCCGACGAAATCTTGCACTTGCTGGCGCAGGCTTATCTCGCGCCAGGCGATGAAGCCATAATGACGCGTTTTGCATTTTTGGTTTATCGACTGGTCACAGAAATTGCGGGTGCGACGCCTGTGGTTGTCGAGGAGCCAGACTTAATTGCCGATGTTGATGCCCTGCTCGCGGCGGTGACGCCACAAACGAAAATGGTGTTTCTGGCCAACCCCAATAACCCGACCGGGACGATGTTGGACCGTGGCGAGATCGAACGCTTGCACGCTGGGCTCAGACCCGACATTTTATTGGTGCTCGATGGCGCCTATGCCGAGTATGTCGATGATGATCTCTATCCGGCAGGATTTGATCTGGTTGATCGCTTTGAAAATGTGGTGGCAACACGCACTTTCTCGAAAATTCATGGCTTGGCAGCCTTGCGTGTCGGGTGGGGCTATTGTCCGGCATCTGTTGCCGATATGTTGAACCGCATCCGTCCCCCTTTTAACGTCAATGCCCTTGCGGCTGGCACCGCTATTGCGGCGCTGGGTGACACAGACCATGTGGTGCGCTCGCGGGCGCACAATTCGCAGTGGCGCAACTGGTTGATGCAGCAATTGGCGGCGCTGGATATCACGCCGATTGCCAGCCATGCTAATTTTATTTTGTTGCGCTTTGCATCACCGCAACAGGCAGAGGCCGCAGATATGTTTCTCGGTCAGCAAGGCTTGATTTTGCGGGCAATGGCAAGTTATGGCCTCGCTGATTGCTTGCGCTTGACGGTTGGCACCGAAGCTGACAATCGGCGCGTTGTGGCGGCTCTAGAGGATTTTCTGAGGTCGAAATGAGTGTTCCTAAAATAGCTCTGATCGGACTGGGTTTGATCGGCTCATCCTTGGGCCATGCTTTGCATAAATATGGTCTCGCCGATGAAGTGCGCGGTTATGCACGCTCGCGTAAAACACGCGATGCAGCCTTGGCCAATGGGTGTGTGGATAGTGTGTTTGAAAGTGCCGCAGCGGCTGTACAAGGCGCCGATGTCGTGTTTTTGAATGTACCATTGAGTGCTGTGGCGGGGCTCGCGGCCGAAATTATTCCCGCCATGAAATCTGGCGCGACGCTCACCGATGTGGGCTCGGTTAAACAATGCGTTATCGACGATGTTGAGCCTTTTTTGCGGCCCGATATTTATCTCGTGCCAGGGCACCCGATTGCAGGCACCGAACAGTCGGGCCCAGATGCGGGCTTTGCGGATCTATTTGCTGGACGCTGGTGCATTTTAACACCGAGCGAAGACACCAATTTGCGGGCCGTCGAATTGATCGCCAAATTGTGGCGCGCCATGGGGTCTGAAGTCGAGTTTATGAATGCGGCCCATCATGATTTGGTATTGGCCATTACCAGCCATATTCCGCATTTGATTGCCTTTAATATTGTTGGCACAGCCGCCGATCTCGAAACGGATACGCGCTCCGAAGTGATTAAATATTCTGCCAGTGGTTTTCGTGATTTCACACGGATTGCTGCCAGCGATCCCGTTATGTGGCGCGATGTGTTCTTGCGCAATAAGCACGCCGTCCTTGAGATGCTCGGACGCTTTACCGAGGATTTATCGGCACTGCAACGTGCCATTCGTCACGATGATGGCCCGACCCTGAAGGATATGTTTTCGCGCACCCGCGACATTCGGCGCAGCATCATCGAAGCCGGTCAAGATGTGGCGTCTCCTAATTTTGGTCGACAAGACAAAAAATAGACTAAGAGCCGCGTAGCGGTAAGGGCAAGCGCGGGGCTGGTCCTAACGGAATTTTGGCGAGGTAACTCATGCCATCACGAAATTCGAGATCGAGCTTGAGTTTGACCGTCTTCTGATCGCCTGTCAGAGCTTTAAATAATCCCGAAATGCCTTGGACAAGCTCGATTTGCTTTCTGCTCTTGCCGTCGATCACATTAAGTTCACGCAGCAAGTCAAGAAACAGCGAGAGATCATTGACGTTTAATTTGATCGCGCCGACCAGCTTATCATTTCGGTCGGCGCCAATGGCACCATCGCCCTGTATCGACAGACCCTGGCGGCTGACATGTAGATTGGTAATATCGATGCGTGTTCCAGCCCTTAGATCCTTCGCCCATTGCCCCGGCGACATGAACCAACTCATCGGGGCCGCCGCTTCAAGATCGAGAATGTCGAGTGCAGTCTGCCGTCCCATGCGAATAGCTTTGTTTGTGACGGCAATATTGGCGATGTGCGCATTATTGGGCGAGCGCCGCAAGTGTATTTCCGAGGCTTGGCTCGCCATGTTCAAATTAACGCGGCCGAGCTGGCCCGAAAAGACGGGTTTCGCGAGTACGACGTCAACACGGGCGAGCCCCTCGGTATCAACGCGGGCACTGGCGGTATTCAGGGCGTGATCAATCATCACGGCACCAGTCGATAGGGTCAATCTGTGTGTGCCATCGGCTTTCAAGACAGCTTGTTGGCGGCTAAAGGGCATTAAATCGAGGCGCAACTCTGTCGTCCGCCACTCTAGGCTCGGGTCACGGTAAGTAGGTTCGCTGAGCACGAAAGACAAGCGGGCCGGGAAACCAGACCTTTGCGTTGTGGCAGCATTCAATCCGGCAGATTTTAAATTGGTTAGGATGAAGTCCGCCGTCCATTGCCAGAAGAGGAAATAACCGCCCGTGAGGAGAGCCAACACAACAAAAGGGGCAAAAAGCCAAAAGCGGGATGTTTTTTTAGATTTTTGAGGTGCCATAATAGGGCCTTCCTTGGGTTGAGGTGTTGCGGCGAAGCAGATTATTTAGGCCGACAGTCCGATCAGGCTCAAAATATAGCGTGCATATTCGCCTAAAAGTAACGCAAAGGTACCAGGATAGCGCCACCACTTATCGAGTTTCACATTCTGAAGAACCACAGGATAGGCGGTCAGTTTAAGATGCGGCATCGCGCGGCGAAATTCAAGCATAGCGCGTGGCATATGGTGCGCACTGGTGACAATGAGCAAAGACGAAAATTCATGCACGCGTGCCCATTGCGCTGTCTGTTGGGCATTTTCAACTGTGGTTTCCGCATGATAGTCGAGATCAAGGCAGCAATTTATCAAAGCCGCGTCGTGACCTAGTTTTGCAATATCATCGAAACCTTGACCTTGATAAACACCCGAAATTAAAAGTCGCTTCCCACGACGCTCTTCGAGCAATTGAATGCCGGTTATCAGACGCTCGACAGCAGTGCCCGTTAAAACCACAATTCCGTCGGCTGAGACATCACGGTCGGGTTTCCCCGGCGGTAAGGCTGCGACGAAAACCAGAAAAATAATCGCCGCTCCAATCAAACCAATTCCCGCAAAGCTCAGGGCCGCTTTTACAACGGTCCATAATCTCGACGGCGGTGGCGGATGCATGCCCATGGTTATCTCATTACATCAAATTGGTTAAGCTTCGCAAAACATGGCGCCGCGTAACAATCCAACCGAGCACGCTAAAGCCGAGTGGCACAGGCACCAGCCACATCAACATCTGATAATTCTGCAACTCTGCCATGACCTCTCCGAGCGCCATGAAGAGGCTACCAGCTAACACGGCACCCAACACCGCCCAGATAAAGGTGAGGCGCAGAAAATGCTGTTCGAAATGCCAGGAAATAAAACGATCATGGGCGCCAATTTGGTGCAAGACTTGTAAAATTTCAGCATTCGCCATTAAGCCTGCCCGAATGGCAAAAATCAAAACGGTGATGCTTGCGAGCGCCACCATGAGAAGAACCAGACCAGCAAATACGCGTAAGATGGTCGTGGTTTGCGTTAACGTTTCACGCCAGCGACCATGGGTGTCGAGGCGTGCCCCTGGGGCCACCGAACGCAAAGCGATATCTAGCGCCTCGGCATTGGCCTGTAGTTTGGCATCGGGCGTAATTTCTATCAGAACCGGCAAGGGGAGGTCGTCTGACACATTGCCTGTTCCTAGCCAAGGCTCTAACAATTCAATCATGTCGTTTGATGTCAAAGGTCGCGCCGCTAGGACACCCGGAAATCGCATCAGTTCTCGCATGACGGCTACACGCTGATCATCGGCTGTCATCGCATCCGTATCGCTGATTTGTACGGTCATAGCGCTCGTCGCGCGCGCCAGCCAGTGATCGGCAGAGATGCTAACGAGCAGCGCCGCCCCAATCGCCAAGCAGGCCAAAAACGACATCACCATGGTCACCGCGCCAAGCGATGCACCAGCCATATTGGCGCGGGGGAGGATATTCTTGGTAGCGGGTTGGCTCATCGCAAGAGCTCCAATCGCCCTTGCGACAGATGCAGCCTTGGATGCGCGAAGGAACGCCAAATGTGTTGATCATGGGTTGCAACCATCACGGTGGTGCCCATTTTATTCAATTCCTCTAACAGGCGCAAAAGGCGATCTCCAATCTCTGAGTCGACATTGCCCGTCGGTTCGTCGGCGACGATGAGATGCGGCCGTGCGATCACCGCTCTGGCAATCGCCGCGCGTTGTTTTTCGCCCCCAGATAGGGTTGCTGGCAGCGCATGCATTCTCTCGCCAAGCCCGACCCAATCGAGCAATTCGCGGGCGTTTTCGCGGTAGCTGACCTCGCGCTGACCGGCGACGCGGAGTGGCAGAGTCACATTTTGATAAATATCGAGATGGTCGATCAGCCGAAAATCTTGAAACACAACACCGATGCGGCGACGAATATCGGGAAGTTCATGTCGTTTTAACGCTGAGACCTGCTGGCCGAATAAAAAGATTTCGCCAGCGCTGGGGCGTTGGGCAAGAAAAATAAGCTTCAGCAGAGAGGTTTTCCCCGCCCCCGAATTCCCCGAGATAAAGTGAAAAGAGCCCGCCTCAATATGAATCGACACATCCGACAGGATCGGCGTTTTTGTGTCGTAACTTAATGAAATATTTTCTAGGCGTATCATGATGGAGGGGTTGGCTTTCTTCTTTCCATGGCGCTGTGGTCGGTTAGGTCTCGAGCCAATTGGGAAGACGTTCGAACCGCAATAGATCGTCGACCTCAGGCCGCTGTCGGATAATCTCAAATTTATCGCCTTTGACCAAGACCTCTGGCGCCAGAGGGCGCGTGTTATAGGTCGAGCCCAACACGGCGCCATAGGCGCCAACAGTGAAAATCGCGATTAAGCTATCCGGTGCGAGCGGTGGCAGGCTCCGATCTTTGCCGAGAAAGTCACCGCTTTCGCATACTGGGCCAACAATATCCCACATCACAGGCTCGCCATCGGTTTCGATCACAGGGCGAATATCATGGTGGGCCCCATACAGCGTTGGTCGCATTAGCTCTGTCATGGCCGCGTCGACAATCATAAAATTTTTAACCTGCCCGCGCTTCTCGCGGATCAAGCGGCTCACCAAAATGCCAGCATTTGCAGCGATCACGCGTCCCGGTTCGAGGATGATTTGACACCCGCTACCGCCGAGCTGATCGGCAATGATTTGTGCATAAGCGTCTGGATTTGGCGGTGGCTGGTTGTCGCGCTCATACGGCACGCCAAGCCCGCCACCAAGGTCGAGGCTCGCGATATTATGACCGTTTTTTCGCAATCGCTCGAGCAGATCCGCGAGTTTGGCGAAAGCCCGCGCGAAGGGGTCGAGTTGGGTGATCTGGCTACCAATATGGATATCGATGCCGTCACATTGGATATAAGGGAGTTGCGATGCCCGATCATAGGCGCTTTCGGCGTCCTCCCACGCAATGCCAAATTTGTTTTCCGCTTTGCCGGTGGAGATTTTTTCATGCGTGCCTGCGTCAATATCTGGGTTTACGCGAAAAGCGATCGATGCAGATATTTTAAGCTCTGAGGCGACAGTAGAAAGCTGTTCAACCTCGGCCAGACTTTCAATATTGAACCGTAAAATGCCCGCGCGGAGTGCTTGCGCCATTTCCGCCTGTGTTTTTCCGACGCCGCTGAAAACAATGCGATCAGCGGCAACGCCCGCTCGTAACGCGCGTTCTAATTCGCCGCCCGAGACAATATCGGCGCCAGCACCGGATTGGGCGAGAGTGGCAATCACAGCAATGTTGGAATTGGCTTTCACGGAAAAGCAGATCAATGGCTTGGGCGAAATATTGGCCTTTTCAAAGGCTGATGTGAGGACATTGACATGATGCGTAAGCGTTGCCGTGCTGTAGCAGTAAAATGGAGTGCCAACGCGTTCAGCGATATCGGTTATGGCCACGTTCTCGACAAACAGCTCGCCATTTCGATATTGAAAATGGTCCATATTATTGCTCGGACGACTGGGTGGGGAGGTAGAGATCGCCACGTTTGCCACAGGCAGAGAGACCCAACAGGCTGGCAGTTGCAAGCAAAACCATGAAAATGATCAGATGCGCACGCATTATTTCTCTCCTTTGAGGCAGTCGACCCAGCCAAGAGCCGCCTGTTTGACTTGCTCTGGAGCTGTGCCGCCGAAGCTTTGGCGGCTGGCCACTGAATTTTCTGTCGTCAAAACAGCGAATATATCATCTGATATGCGCGGCTCCACGCTACGCATATCGTCGAGGCTGAGCTCGTGTAAATCACAGGATTTGGATTCAGCCAGCGCTACCAAGGCCCCCGTCACATGATGCGCATCCCGGAACGGTAAATCGAGGCAGCGCACCAACCAATCAGCCAAATCGGTGGCGGTTGAAAAACCGCGGCCTGCCGCTTCCGCCATGGCGGGCGCGTTGATCCCTAAGGTTTTCACCATGCCTGTCATCGCCGCGAGGCATAATGACAGATTATCAATCGTATCAAACAGCCGCTCTTTGTCTTCCTGCATGTCTTTTGAGTAGGCGAGGGGGAGGCCTTTGATGACAATGAGGAGTGCTGTCAAATTGCCGATAATGCGCCCTGCTTTGGCGCGCACCAACTCGGCAGCGTCCGGGTTGCGCTTTTGCGGCATAATCGATGAGCCAGTCGAAAAGGCGTCGGGCAAGGTGAAAAATCGAAAGGCGCTGGTTGCGAAGATGACAATTTCTTCAGCAAAGCGCGATAGATGCGTTGCGCAAATCGAGCTGGCGCTGAGGATTTCGAGTGCGAAATCACGTGCCGAGACGCTGTCGATCGAATTTGCCGTAGGCCGATCAAAGCCGAGCAAGCGGGCGGTCTGTGCGCGATCAATCGGAAACGATGTGCCCGCTAGGGCCGCTGCGCCGAGCGGGCATTCATTCATCCGTGCCCGCGCGTCTGAGAAGCGGCCGCGATCGCGCGACAACATTTCAACATAGGCGAGCAGATGATGGCCCAAGGTCACAGGTTGCGCTGTCTGCAGATGGGTAAAACCGGGCATCAAGGTCGCGGCATGTTCTGCTGCCTTCTCGGCGAGCGCAGTTTGCAACCCAGCCAATTGCGCGTCTAAATGATCGACACTGTCGCGCAAGTAAAGGCGGATATCGGTGGCGACTTGGTCGTTGCGCGAGCGCGCCGTGTGCAACCGCCCCGCGGCGTCGCCAATAAGGTCTTTCAGGCGGCTTTCAATATTCATATGAATGTCTTCAAGAGCGCGCGAAAAGGTAAATTTTCCGTCGGCAATTTCTGCCGCGATTTCTTCGAGCCCTCGCAGAATAGCTTCGCCGTCAGATTTTGAGATGATGCCTTGCTCCATTAACATTGTGCAATGGGCCCGCGAACCGGCAATGTCCTGCGCATGAAGACGCTGGTCAAATCCAATGGATGCGTTAATCTCTTCCATTATATCGTCGGGGCTACCACCGAAGCGTCCGCCCCACATCCGATTACTCATCTATCACCTCATGGAGATGGCCATGTTTCGATCCAGCGCATCCCGTCTTATCCTAGCGGCCTTTCTTGCCGCGTCGCTTGCCGCTCTGTTTGTATACCTAACCGATGGGGGCGAGAGCAAGCAAGCATCTTCATCGGATAGCTTTGCACGCAAGCTGACGATTCATAGTGAGCCGCGCACTTTGGCTGATTTTACCCTTGATTTGCCAGAAGGCGCAAAGCCGATCAGTGCCTTTCGGGGGCAATTTTTGATTATTAATTTTTGGGCAACATGGTGTGCGCCTTGTCGGCGCGAAATGCCACAATTCGAACATTTACAAAAATTACTGGCAGCTTATCCCGTTCAAATTATGACCATTAGCCTTGACCGCGGGCAGCGCCAGAAGCCAGATGCTTTCTTAGAGGAACTTGGCGTTGTGTCGCTGGTTCGCGGCCATGACGGGCGGCAAGCGATTGCCCGCCAAATTGGGCTTTTTGGCGTGCCAACAACGATTTTGGTTGATCGCGAGGGGCGCGAGCGGGCGCGTCTGCAAGGTGAAGCGGAATGGGACAGCGAGGAGGCCGTGGCGGCGTTGACCGCCGTGATTGAAGCCTCAATGGCGCCTTAGCGGGTTGGGACCGGGGTTTCACCGCTATAGTCGTAGAAGCCGCGCCCCGTTTTGCGACCTAGCCAACCCGCTTCGACATATTTCACCAATAAAGGGCAGGCGCGATATTTACTGTCGCCCAAACCTTCATTCAAGACATGCATGATGCTGAGGCACGTGTCGAGGCCAATAAAATCGGCCAATTGTAAAGGCCCCATGCGATGATTGGCGCCGAGGCGCATGGCTTTGTCGATGCTTTCAACCGTCCCAACTCCCTCGTATAGAGCGTAGACAGCTTCGTTAATCATCGGCAGTAGAATCCGATTGACGATAAAGGCAGGGAAATCTTCTGCTACAGCGCTGGTCTTGCCAAGCTGGGCGACAATGTTTTCCACTGTGTTATGGGTTTCGTCGTCGGTGGCAATGCCGCGAATAATTTCAACCAACTCCATTACAGGAACCGGGTTCATGAAATGCATGCCGATAAATTTTTCCGGCCGCCCCGTTACTGCAGCAAGACGGGTGATCGAGATTGACGATGTATTGGACGCGATGATCGCATCGGGGCCAACCACACCGCTGACTTCCCGTAAAATTTCGATTTTCACGTCTTCGTTTTCGGTTGCCGCTTCAATGACCAAATCAGCACTGGCGAGTGATGACAGGTCGGGGGCTTCGGCAATGCGGTTCAAGGCGGCGTCGCGCGCAGCCTCATCGATGCGTCCAGAAACCACTTGCCGCCCCATATTACCGGTGATCGTGGCCAACCCAGCGGCAATGCGCTCGGCCGAAATATCATTCAGAAGGACGTTGAAGCCGGCCAGCGCAAAAACATGCGCTATGCCGCTCCCCATCTGGCCAGCCCCGATGATTCCGACGGATTTGACCATAATGATCTCCTTACAGACCGATTTTTCCGAGCTCTTCTTCCAACTCAGGAACTGCGGTGAAGAGGTCAGCAACCAAACCGTAATCGGCAACTTGGAAGATGGGTGCTTCTTCGTCTTTGTTAATGGCGACGATCACCTTGCTGTCCTTCATGCCAGCCAAATGTTGGATGGCGCCAGAGATGCCGACAGCAATGTAGAGATCGGGCGCGACAACCTTGCCGGTTTGCCCGACTTGGTAATCATTTGGCACAAAACCCGCATCCACGGCGGCGCGCGAGGCTCCAACAGCGGCTCCGAGTTTGTCGGCAACTTTTTCGAGCATGACGAAATTATCGCCAGACTGCATGCCACGGCCACCCGAAACGACGATTTTCGCAGCCGTCAGTTCGGGACGATCTGATTTTGTCAGCTCTTCATTAACGAATTCCGACAAAGCAGGCAGATCAGGTATTGCTACGTTGTCTACCGATGCGCTCCCTGACGTATCCGCGGCGGCAAATGCAGTCGTCCGAATCGTCAGAACTTTTTTGGCGTCGCTTGACGCAACGGTCTGGATGGCATTGCCAGCATAGATCGGCCGCTCAAATGTGTTGGCGTCGATGATTTTAGAGACGTCCGATACTTGCCCGACATCCAAAAGAGCGGCAATCCGAGGCATAAAGTTCTTACCATTGGTGGTGGCCGCCGTAACAATCGCGTCATAGCTACCAGCGAGCGAGGCAACCAGAGCTGCCATGGCTTCAGCCAACATCTTGTCGAGGGCTGGCGCATCAGCAAGCAAAACTTTGTTAACGCCAGCAATTTTTGCAGCCGCATCTGCCACGGCCGCACAACCAGCCCCGGCAACCAAAACATGTACGTCGCCACCCAGCTGGGCCGCGGCTGTGGCCGCTTTCAGCGTTGCATCATTCAGTTCAGAATTATTATGTTCAGCGATCAGAAGAGTTGTCATTAGAATACCCCCGCTTCGTTTTTCAGCTTGCCGACAAGTTCGGCGACAGTTTCAACTTTTACACCGGCCTCGCGTTGCGGCGGCTCGGTAACTTTGACGATGGTAAGACGCGGCGTTACATCGACGCCATAATCTGCCGGTGTCTTTTCGTCGATTGGTTTCTTTTTTGCCTTCATAATATTCGGCAAAGAAGCATAGCGCGGCTCATTCAGGCGCAGATCAGCTGTGACAATCGACGGGGTTGCAAGCTTAATGGTTTGCAGGCCGCCATCGATTTCGCGTGTGATCGTTAATTTGTCGCCGTCTTGTTTGATTTCAGAGGCAAAGGTGCCCTGCGACCAGCCAAGCAGTGCTGATAACATTTGTCCCGTTTGATTATTGTCGCCGTCAATGGCCTGTTTGCCCATGACAACCATGTCGGGGCCCTCTGCTTCGACAACAGCTTTCAAGATTTTAGCCACTGCTAGAGGTTCGACATCCACATCCGTTTGCACCAAAATGCCGCGATCAGCACCCATGGCAAGCGCTGTCCGAATGGTTTCTTGCGCTTGGCTTGGGCCAATTGACACAACAATAATTTCGCTGGCAATGCCAGCTTCCTGCATCCGAACAGCCTCTTCAACAGCAATCTCGCAGAAGGGGTTCATGGACATTTTGACATTAGCGAGGTCGACACCCGTTTGATCCGATTTGACGCGGATTTTGACGTTGTAATCGACCACCCTTTTCACGGGCACCAATATTTTCATCATATAACTCCTGAGATAGTGCGGCCATGCCGCTTTATGGGGCAGAAACTACGCCGAGGCGCGCCGCAAGTCAAACATTTGCGGCGACGCGCGTGTGCGTCAAAGTGCACGCCTAAAGGTCGCGGCCGGCTCCTGGTTGCCACAAAACATCGTCTTCGCCACGATTATTGGCCCATCGCGCCGCAACAAACACGAAATCCGAGGCGCGATTGATGTATTGGCGTAGCGGATGCCCCAATTCTTCTCCATTTTTATCAGCCAATTCAACAATTTGACGTTCTGCGCGCCGCAAAATGGTGCGCGCGAGGTGCAGATGCGCCGCACCAGCAGTGCCGCCCGGCAAAACAAAAGAGTTGAGTGGTTGTAAATCAGCGTTCAGCGTATCAATGTCACGTTCGAGGCGTTCGACTTGCTGCGGCGTGATATGCAAGCGGGGTGTCTCGCCTGGGCTTGCCAGTTCAGCGCCCAAATCGAATAAATCATTCTGTAAGTGCTTGATCATGTCGCTTAAAGGCGGGTCGAGATAGAGGGCGGCCAAACCAAGTGCTGCATTGGCTTCATCAACCGTGCCATAGGCAACCACGCGTAAGTCATATTTGGGTCGGCGCGACCCGTCGACCAGACCTGTGAGGCCGTCATCCCCAGTTTTGGTGTAAATTTTTGTCAGGCGCACCATTAATTTTGTCCTGTCGAAAGATAGACAAATATCATCACCAAAACGACGACCAAGAATTGTAGTCCAACCCGCCATCGCATTAAGGTCTGCGAGGTGCTGGCGCTGCCATCGCGCAACATATTGTACAAGCCAGCAAGCAAAACCAGAACGACCGCCCCGAGGCCAATCGGGATGAGGTAAGAAATAAGCGTCATGCCGCCTCCTGATATAGTTCGCGCAAGCGCCGCGCAATCACATCGGCCTGAATTTCGGCCGCGCCTTCAAATATACTCAAAATTCGCGCATCGCATAGCAGGCGACTGACTGGATATTCGAGCGCGAAACCATTTCCGCCATGAATTTGCACAGCATTATCAGCGGCGGACCAAGCCGTACGGGCGGCCAGCAGCTTGGCCATGCCCGCCTCGAGATCGCAACGCTTGCCGCTATCCTTCTGACGGGCGGCAAAATAGGTGAGTTGACGCACAGCAAAAATTTCAGCCGCCATCATAGCAATTTTGCCATGCACGCGCTCAAAATTGAAGATGGGCTGTTGAAATTGCATACGCTGGGTCGCATATGTCAAGGCGCTATCAAGGGCTGATTGTGCGACCCCGATGGCGCGGGCAGCGGTTTGAATACGCGCCGACTCGAAGGTCTGCATCAGCTGCTTGAAGCCCTCGCCCTCAACCCCGCCTAAGAGGGCCGTCTCTGGCACACGGAATTTATCGAAACTCAATTCATATTCTTTCATGCCGCGATAGCCGAGTACGGCGATTTCACTGCCACTCATGCCGGCAGACGGAAACGGGTTATCCTCCGCGCCGCGTGGTTTTTCGGCCAATAAAATAGATAGGCCGCGATGGCCGGCGCGGTCGGGATTGGTGCGCACCAGCATCGTCATCAAATCGGCGCGTGCGGCATGGGTGATCCAGGTTTTATTACCCGACACCTCGAAATGATCGCCATTGCGTTTGGCGCGGGTTGTCAAATTGGCCAGATCTGAACCAATATTTGGTTCGGTGAACACAGCGGTCGGCAATATTGCTCCCGAGGCAATACCCGGCAAATAGCGCGCTTTTTGCTCTGCCGTACCATTTTGTAAGATCAGCTCGGCGGCAATATCTGTGCGCGTTCCCAAAGAGCCGACGCCGATATAGCCGCGCGATAATTCTTCTGAAACGACGCACATGGCCTCTTTGCCAAGGCCCATGCCGCCAAATTCTTCGGGAATGGTCAATCCGAAGACGCCGAGTTCGGCCATGTCTTGAATGAGATCAAGCGGGATCAATTGGTCTTGTAAATGCCAGTTATGGGCATATGGCGCCACGCGCTCATCGGCAAAGCGCCGAAATTGTGATCGGATCATCGCATGGGTTTCATCGAGCCCAGTCTCGCCGCCAGCCGCTTGTCCTTGGGCGGCCAAACGGTCCGCGATGGCTTTGCGGCGGGTTGGCGTGTTACCATGTGCCATCAGGCGCTGGCTTGTTGAACTTGTGAAATAATTTTGTCCCGACAAGCCAAAGTCTTCTGGTCGAATAATTTCGCTCTGGCTCATCGCGAGCCCACCCCGCATTTGCCGCAGATAATCGGCAAAAATAACAGCTGTCAGATCATATTCTAAATCTGTGGCCCGCCCCTCTGCGTGCAGTCGGCAGATCAGATTATTAAGTTGCTCAAGCGCCGCGCCATAGGTTACGAGCCAAGCTAAGCCGTGACGCAGGAATTGACTTTCTGGCGCTGGCTGGCGACACAGATCATCGCAGAACTGGCGCGCCTCCGCATGCGCAATGTTGCACGCTTCTGCAATCTCGGACTGTGTTAACGCATTTTCCATGACTTTACCCGATACCACGTCCCCTCACCCAACTCCAGCAGGTTGCGCCAATTAGTTGCCTAAACAAGAAAATCCTCATAGCGCCCGTCGCCCAGAGGTGGCGGCAGATGCCGGCGGATATCGCCCGCTGTGATCCCCGCCAACTCCAAAGCACGAAAAGAGTTATCGCCCGCTGTTTTCGATAGGCGTCGACCCTCGATCGCGCGCAACAAAGGGTGATGGGTATAGACGGGCGCTGGTAGGCCGAGGACAATCTGCAACAGACGATGAATATGTGTCGCGGCGAGTAAATCCTGTCCGCGCACGACATGCGAGACATTTTGATAGGCGTCGTCGAGCACGACACTTAAATGGTAGCTGGTGGGAATGTCTTTGCGCGCGATTACGATATCGCCGAATGGGCGGGCATCGACCCGCGTCTCAATTTCTGTCTCCATGTTGAGGGCATCACACGCCGTAAAAAAGATCGGGCCGCCGTTTTTATCTTCCGCGACCGCTTGCAAGGCGTCGATATCAATCCGCCAAGCATAATCACGATTTTCCCACATCAAGGCATGGCGCTCCCAATCGCTCAGCCGCTTATATAAATTTGGATAGACATAACCGCCATCGGGATCGCGCGGCCAAGCCGCTAATCCGCCTGGTTGATCCATGATGTGATTGCGAATTTCGGCTCGCGTGGCCCAACATGGATAGACAAATCCCATGCCGCGCAATTGCGTGAGAGCCTGGGCGTATGCATCGAAGCGGTCGGATTGGCGCAAGCTGTCGCGGGCATAGGTGACGCCGAGCCAGTCTAGATCGTCGAAGATTGCTTGAATAAAATGCGGACGGGCGCGGCCGAGATCGATGTCTTCGATCCGCACCAGCAAGGTGCCACCGACTTGCGCGGCAAGATGCTGGTTGAGGCACGCTGAATAAGCATGGCCGAGATGTAATCGACCATTGGGGCTTGGCGCAAAGCGAAAGACCTTTCCGTTCGACATATTTGCCTCTTGTTTGTGCTACAGGCTTGCCCGATAATTTGCCCCGATGCAACAATTTCGCTCAGCAGCGGCGCTCGATGAAGCGCTTGATCAACTCGCGCGGCAAGACGCGGATTTGGCGCGCGCCATGGCGCTGACGGGACGCCCGCGCTTGCGCCCCGCCAAACGCGGCTTTCGGGGGCTGGTGACGACCTTGATCAGCCAACAAGTTTCGGTGGCCGCCGCGCGCGCCATCGAAGGCCGTTTAGAAGCCGCCGTGGTCGATATAACGCCGCAAGCAATTATCAATCTCGATCCGCGACAGGCGAAGGCGTGCGGTTTATCGGCGCAGAAATATCGCTATTTGCAGGAATTGGCATCGGCGATCGAAAGCGGTTCTTTACGCCTGACGCAGCTTGCGCGGGCGCCTGATGCAGAGGTCTGCGAGGCGTTAACCGCGATTAAGGGCGTTGGGCCATGGACGGCGAATATTTATTTGATGTTCTCGTTGCGTCGATGCGACAGCTTCGCGGCAGGTGACTTGGCGCTGCAGGAGGGCTATCGGCGGCTGAAAAATCTCGATCAGCGCCCGTCAGCGGCCGATCTTGAGCGCCTGTCGGAAGTATGGCGGCCTTACCGCGCCGCCGCGGCTTTGATTCTATGGCGATATTATAGTCACGACTTCAGCCCGACCGGGCGATCGGCGCTACCTACTATATGATGTGTATGGGGCTTGGCTTTTCTACACGATAGTGTCATCATCCTGTAACGCTTTTGCTTTTTCTTTGAGTCGCCCCAAGGAGGTTTTCGGAGAAAAGAATGGCCATGACGACGATACTCTGTAACGACCCACCTTTCTTGTCGCCAGCGCGACGCGCCACAACCAACCCGGAAGCCTGTCCAGCGCTGGTTTTGAATGCCGATTTCAGGCCCCTCAGCTATTACCCATTGTCGCTATGGTCATGGCAAGATGCGATTAAGGCCGTGTTTATGGATCGCGTGAACATCATAGCCGAATATGACACGAAAGTGCGCTCGCCGCAGGCAGAGTTTGCCTTGCCAAGTGTTGTGGCGCTGAAAACCTATATCAAGCCACCGCTTTATCCTGCATTTACGCGCTTTAACGTATTTTTGCGGGATGGCTTTACCTGCCAATATTGCGGCGCACCGCATGATTTGACCTTCGACCACGTGATCCCTCGTCGCGCCGGTGGTCGGACAACATGGGAAAACGTTGTGGCGGCGTGTTCGCCCTGCAATTTACGCAAAGGCGGGCGTTTACCGAAGCAAGCCGCGATGGTGCCGCGGACCGCCCCGCGTCAGCCAACAGTTTATGAATTGCATGACAGCGGTCGTCGCTTTCCACCCAATTATATGCATGAAAGTTGGCAAGACTATCTCTACTGGGATAGCGAATTAGAGCCGTAAGCCTATATTTTTTCAGAGATACGGATAGCGGTTTGGCAGCCGAAACGGATTACCGCGCGCATGAATTCATAACCAGGTGCCTCGGCCGCGCCATGATTGAGTGCCGTCTCGCGGTGCGCCGCTTCATCGGCGCGGAATCCCTCAATGGTATTGAGAAGTTCATTATTTTCGCCTCGAGCCGCGTCTTGTTGCAAGGTTTCGATCTGTCGTGCGTAATGATCGTCAATGACCTCCTCAACGGCCGCCGTACAGGCCATAGCTGCTTTTTCGCCCATCAGAGCGGTGACAACACCAAGGCCATATCCGGCAGCATGCCATACAGGGCCCAGAATGGTGGGGCGAATTTTATGCTCGTTTAACAGCTTGTCGAAAGTTTCAAGATGCGCTTGCTCCTGCTCAGCCATGTGGTCGATCAGGGCACAGGTCTTTTCTTTGCCCGGCAGGGCGGCGAAGACGGCTCTTTGCCCTTCATAGATACGAACCGCGCCATATTCACCAGCGTGATCGACGCGCAGCATGGGTTCTAGTTTGTTCGTGTGACGGCGCATCGCCCTATCCTTTAATCTGCCTTGGCCCGAACTATAGAGCGCAATAAACCCGCCGTCATAGCCGTCAAAATGACGCTGACGAAAAAATTATATCCAGCCATTGAAACGCCGAAAAGTGTGAAGGCGGGCTGATCACATCGGATCACGGGTTCTTGTAAGGCTTGTTCCAGGCTCTCGAAGCCCATCATCATACCGTGGCCCGTGCAGCCTGTCGGTCCCTGCCACCAGCCATATTCAACGCCAGCATGATAGGCGGCAACCGCCGCGCCGATGGCAAAACTGAATAGTGCAAGGGCTATCAAAGGCCGTGCGAAATGCGGACGCAATGCGAGGGCGAGGCAGGGGATGGCGAAGTAATAGGGCCATCGCTGTTTGTAACATAAATCACAAGGTTCAAGGCCGCCAATATATTGGCTGGCCAGTGCCGTCGCTATGGTCGCAACGGCCAGACACAGGGTCGCGATGTGAATTTGGCGCGTGGTCATGACATATATCCTATGAGAAAGAAGCCGAGCAAAAGCACGATGACAAAAATCAAACTCAACAGATTAAAATAGCGTTCGATAAAACCACGGATCGCATCACCATAAGCATAAGCCAAGCCAGCTACGGCGAAAAAGCGTAACGCGCGACCCGCGAAACTGGCCAGCAAAAAGGGAATGAAGCCGAGACCTGTAATGCCGCTGGCGATGGTTGCCACTTTAAACGGTAGGAAGC
Organism: Rhodobiaceae bacterium; assembly: GCA_038147995.1. GTDB lineage: Bacteria > Pseudomonadota > Alphaproteobacteria > RS24 > RS24 > JAYODZ01. The sequence goes on from JAYQUO010000011.1 coordinate 46,556, forward strand.
TGACAGCCGCCGCCAATACAACCCAAGCACCCCATTGGTTATAGGTTTGCGAGAAGGTCTCCATCGCGCTTTCGGCATGGTAAAACGCAACAATGGGTTTGCCGATGAGGTCATAGCCCCAAAAGCCGATGGCGTAGCCGAGGCAAGCCCCCGCAATTGAGGCGAGGGTGCAGATGAAGGCAAGCCTGAATGCCGCTCGGCGATCGGCCAGCACCATGGGCAGCAACATGACGTCTGGCGGAATAGGAAAGACAGAGCTTTCCGCGAAGGAGACGCCCGCCAACGCCCAGCGCGCGCGGCGATGCGCGGCCATCGACATAGTCCAATCGTATAAGCGACGTAACATGGCCGAACACTACCTTTAATGTGTTTCCTGGCAAAGTGTTAAATCGATGCCGAAAAGCCATTTACGTCGGCACAACAAGGTCGTATAAGGCAGGAACGCACGGCTGCCCTTGTGGCGGAATTGGTAGACGCGACGGATTCAAAATCCGTTTCCTTCACCGGAGTGCCAGTTCGAGTCTGGCCAAGGGCACCATGCGACAATAACGCACTCGCCACCGCTCTTGGCTGAGATGCGCTTCTCAGGTAAAAATTAGGGTCTACAAGATCGAGGAAGTGAGCCATGGGCGAAGAACTAGCCAAAAATCGTTTCAAGCGTATTGCGCAGGCGATGTCGCGCCTGATTGCCGATAAAGAAGACACCAAACAGGTCTTTATTATTCTCGAAGCAACGGGCGAAGGCTCGGCCAAACGGAGCTTTAAGCGGTTCAAGAGACAACAAAATGCTGGCAAAATTTTGCATGCTGAAAAATCTCTGCTGGAGCATCTGAGCGACCGCGATTGGTTGCAAAGCTTGCCCGAAGGTAGTCTCGGGCGCGCTTATTATGATTTTACCTATCGCGAAAATTTAACCGCCGATGGGCTGGTTGAGGCGAGTGAGGAAGGTCGCGCTGAAATGCGTGAGCTGACAGAGGAACAAATGGTCTTTCACGCACGTCAGCGTGATGCGCATGATCTGTGGCATGTGACGACAGGCTATGGTCGCGATCCCCTCGGGGAATTATCGCTATTGGCCTTTACCTATCGTCAATTGGGTAATTTTGGTCTGCTCCTGATTATTATGATGGGTCTTAAAATCATGCGCCGCGAAGCCCCTGGTGTTCGCGCGTGGCCAGCGATCCGCGAGGGCTTTCGTCTTGGCAAGAAGGCCCAATGGCTGGCCGCTGCTGATTGGGAATATCTCCTAACGCAACCGATTGAGGCCGTGCGTGCCGAATTGGGTGTTGGCAAACCAGCACGTTACCGCGATACCGTCCAGCTGATGCAAGCGCAGTTGGTGACGGCCTAATTCAGTTTAATGATTAAGCTTTACGGTCTAAAAAATTGCGACGGGTGCAAGAAGGCTCTGCGTTGGTGTTTGGATCAGGGTATCGAAGCCGAAATTCATGACATGCGCCGTGATGGTGTATCGCTGTCGCAAATCCAAAGCTGGCTAAAGGCTGTCGGCGTCGATGGTTTGATTAATCGTCGCGGCACAACATGGCGACAGCTGCCAGATGATCTCCGCGCGCAGGTGGAAGATCCAAAGACTGCGGCAGCCGTGGTGACGGAGCATGTTGCTCTGATCAAGCGGCCTGTTGTGGTCACGGGGGAGCAGGTTTTTGTTGGCTTTTCCGACGCGCTTAAAGTCCACCTCGCTCAATCTTAAAAATATAAATCGGCCGCCCCTTGCTGTCCTGCGTTTCGGACTGGGCTAGCAAAGCGTGCCCCGCCTCGCGGCAAAAATGCGGAATATCGAGGCGGCTCATCGGGTCACTTGCCTCCACTTCTATCTGTTGTCCGGGAAGCATGTCAGCTAATATTTTCTGTGTCCGCAAGACGGGCAAGGGGCATTTTAACCCCAGTGCATCAAGCCGCATTGTCATGCAGTGCCTTTCACGGATCGATATTGTGCCATGCTGGCAAATAGCTCTGCGATTTCAGCCTGATGGCTACTGCCGAATTCGCGATACAGGGTGGCGCAGTTGACCATAATGCGCTCGCGGTCGCCCCAACTGTCAAAAACACCGAGCGATATATCGAGGGCGGCCTCTTGATAGGTCATACCTGCATCATATCGTTTGCGGGTCTCTTGGTGCAAAGTCTCGAGGTATAATTTGACCTGCGCCACGCCATCCTTGGTGGTAATCGGGCCATGGCCGGGCACGATCGTCTCGACATCCATGGCCATAATCATCTCGCAAGCGCGGATCCAGTTTGCGACAGGGCCTTCCCAAAGAATGGGATGACCACCGATGAACAAGATATCACCTGTAAAGACGGTTCGGTCCGCAGGGACATGCACCAGCGTGTCACCCGGCGTATGGGCTGGTCCAACATGCAGTAGGTGCACTGTTTTGTCGCCAAGCTGAATATCGAGCTGATCGTCGAACAAGGTGTCGGGCAATTTCTGTGTGACCGATTTGAAATCAAACGGGCCAAAGCAATGGGTCAGATAATCGCCGAGCGCGCCTAAATCGGGGGCTGCGTCGAGGAATCCTTGCACGAGCTCTGGTGGTTCCATTTGCATATGGGCATGGGTCGCTCGGTGGGCAATAATTTGCGCGTCTGGACAACAGCAATTGCCGTTGCAGTGATCACCATTGTGATGCGTGTTGATCACTTTGTTGACAGTTTTTGCCGCCGGGGTGGCGTCCGCATAAGCGTCTAGCATGTCGCGTGTCAGTGGGGCGTCGAATAATGTATCAACGACCAGTGCCTGATCGTCATCGACAATTAGGCCTGAGTTCGACCACCCCCAACCGCCATCGGGTTGCAACCAAGCAAATGCTCCATTGCCAATTTCGTGCAGACCTTTGGTATAAGCAAATTTCGGATGGTTTAGTGTCATGACGGCCTCCTCACCTTAGTTTTAGTATAACGCAGCGTCAGAGGCTGAAAAGAGTTTCCGCGCGGCGACAATTATTCCGCTCGATCAGCCCTATTCCAGTAATCAGCAATCCAAGGGCAGGGGCGGGTATATTTATATATTTTTTTCCATGGCTCACCCTCGGTTGGCCATTTGCCGGCCATCGCTTCATCTGGATCAGGTTTGCCGGTGAAAGCAACGACTGAAGTATTCGGGTGCGGCTGCGGGGTCTTTAGAAATCGTAATGGCCAGGGTGGTAAAATCGTGTGCTTGAAGCTTTCACACCATTGTTCGGGCCAAAAATATTGCGCTTCTATTTCCGCACTGATGTATTTCTGCTCAATCCCGTAAATAGCATTTATGCCATCAGGATCGGCATTATATCGATCGAAAATATATTTAAATTTTCCGGGCTGAAATTTGAAGCAGGTCGTATTGCCGATGCCTTCTCCCTTTTGTGGCCAGTTCTCGATGACGCAATATTCTCCGGGCATAAAGTCAAAGAAACGGTCGAGATCACCACAGATGACAACATCGAGATCGAGAAACAGCACGTCGCCCTCGAGGTCTCCCAAGGGGTAGGCCCATAGAGACAGTTTCCGCCAGCCAGGGCTATGGTTAATTGAGGGCAGATTAACCTCTGGTATATCCATAATTTCGATCGCGGGGTCGATCCCGCGGGGATCGTCGGTGAAACACACAAATCGCGTCGGGCGCGAGGTATACTGCATTACAGCTCGATAGAGGAGATTGACATAATGAGGGCCATAGCGCGTGCCCCACTTCACGCATATTACGGTTTGCATATTCGCAGACAATTTTTGATCTTCATCATTACGTTTACTGCCTGAAACTATTACAACAAACTAAGGCCGTGCAAAAATTATTTCCTCTTCGCAAGCTACTCGATATTGCAGCTCTTGGGGAATTTGATGTCTTCCTCTATACTCGCGCCAATTTTTGACTGACAGGAGAGAAAAATGGCAGTTTGCATGGTTGGTTGGGGACACACGAAATTTGGGAAATTGGAAGACCGCGGGATTGAAGATCTCCTGGTTGAAGCGGCTAACGAAGCGCTTGCTGACGCAGGCGTTGAAGCGTCGGAAATTGACGCGATTTATATCGGCACGTTCAACGCCGGCATGTCGGAGCAGGATTTTATTTCCTCGATGGCGTTGCAGGTCAGTGATCATTTCCGCTTCACGCCCTCGACACGGGTCGAGAATGCCTGCGGGACAGGATCGGCGGCGGTGTTTCAAGGCGCCAATTTGATTGAGGCGGGCCACGCGCGCCGTGTTTTGGCTATTGGCGTTGAGAAAATGACCCATTTGTCGAGCCGTGATGTCGGCGCTTGCCTATCGCGGGCCAGCTATATGCCTGAGGAAGGATCGCAAGGTCTGACATTCCCCGGTATTTTTGGCGTGATCGCGGGTAAATATTTCCAGCAATATGGGGACCATAGCGATGCGCTGGCTTTGATTGCAGCCAAGAACCACAAAAATGGTAGCGTTAACCCTCTGGCCCATATGCAAAGTGATTTGGGCTATGACTTCTGTCGTACCGAGTCCGATAAAAACCCGATCGTTGCTGGTCCGCTCAAACGGACCGATTGCTCGATGATCTCTGATGGTGCTGCCGCCGTCGTGCTGACGGATGAAGAAACCGCCAAAGGTCATGACAAAGCCATCGCTATTCGGGCGCGGGCGCAGGCCAATGATTTTCTGCCAATGTCGAAACGCGACGTCATCGCCTTTGAGGGGCCAGCGACCGCGTGGCGCAGAGGGCTTGAGGCTGCAGGCATGACACTTGAGGATTTGTCTCTCGTGGAAACGCATGACTGCTTTACGATTGCTGAGTTAATTCAATATGAAGCGATGGGCCTGACCAAAGCTGGCGAGGGAGAGACCGCGCTCAAGGAAGGTTGGGTGTATAAAGATGGAAAATTGCCAGTCAATGCATCGGGTGGGTTGAAGGCCAAAGGCCACCCCGTTGGCGCGACCGGCGTTTCGATGCACGTCATGTCGGCACGCCAGTTGATGGGTGATGCTGGCGACATGCAGGTCAAAGATGCAAAGATTGCCGGCGTGTTCAATATGGGCGGCGCGGCGGTTGCCAACTATGTCTCGATCCTCGAGCGCGTCAAATAAGACGTTCCTGCCAAAATAAGAAAAGGGGCCAACAGGGGCCCCTTTTTTAATGCCGTTGCGCGCGACGCTTACTTGTTAAATTGTTGCAAATAAGCAATCACGTCGTCGCGATCGCTTTCTTTGCGCAAGCCACCAAAACTCATAATGGTGCCTTTGACGACGTTGCGCGGATTTTCGAGATAGGTCGAGAGCAGCTCTGGTGTCCAAGATTTATGTTCGGCGCCGAAGCTTTGCATGCCTTTTGAGTAGTTGTACCCTTCGACGGTTGCGACGCCGCGATTAAACAGATTATTGAGCTGCGGGCCAATGCGCGCTTTGGCGCCGTCGCCGACCATATGGCACGACATGCAGCGTTTGAAAATTTTCTCGCCTTTAGCAACATCGCCGGCCTGCGCTGTTGGAACGAGGATGAGTGACGCAGCTATAAAAAACAAAGTGCGAAGCATAATATTGTCTCCTTGCAGAATGGTGCACCGTATCTACTGCGAATTGGCGCTCATGGCCAGTCGAAATGCACTTTTGGTCCAGGCAAATTGCCGCTATGGCACCAGCCACTGCATCTGAGGTGCGTCGCCGCGTAGATCAAAAAAAGCACGCCGATGCCCACGTGCGGCGAGATAAAGCCACTCGATCGTCTCGATTCGGGCAAGGATTGGTTGAAAATTTTGCGCGCCATCTTCCGTTGCTTCAGCGTCGAAACGGGCCAAATCGGGCCGTTCGATGGGGGTGCCCGGGGGTTGGTCGACTTGGTAACATTCACGGCTCATGGGCGCCGTTGCTTCCCAAGCTTTTTGCCAAACAGTGCTTGGGGACAGCGAAAAGTGGCAAGACAGGCGGAGCTGGATTTTTTGCCCAGCGTCATAGAATAACATTGCGCCCATCGGGTTAGCCGCGATTTCAGCGATCTTCGTCGAGCGCCGATCGGTATGAAAACGCAAGTGCCGCAGGTCGAGGTCACAGCCGCGCAGGACAACGGTGCGAACCCGTGGCGTGCCATCGAGGCCGAGTGTAGCAACGCTCGGCGTGTGAAATGCCGCCCGCCGATCGGCAACCCCTCGTGCTAGGAGTTGCCAGCTATAATCGAGCGACGCTGCGAGATCGTCATAACAGGGCAGGATAGGGGGCGGTGTTTTTGATTTGGTCATGCGCTCTATATAGTCATCTCGTCTTGATCGGCCAATAAAGCGATCAATAATTATTGTTCCGTTCGTGTGGCGCGCTGCAAAAACAAAGATGATGCGGCCATGGCAATAAGGCTCAACCCACTTAACACCCAGAAGCTCACTAAAATCGTTCCTGTCATATCAGAAATTTTGCCAACCAGAACGGGCCCGAAGAACCCACTTAAATTGCCAAGTGAATTTGCCAGAGCGATGCCTGCACTTAGCGCAATGGCTGGCATATAGCGCCCTGCAATAGCCCAACACAGAGGAAGTCCAGACAACACGCCGGCAAAGGCGATGCTGAGCCCGATCAGGAGACTAGTGGCATTACCCGCCGATGCCGCCGTGATTGCTAAACCCGCTGCAGCAACAGCGCAGCAAACGGGTAACGCCCAGACCCCGCGCGGGCTTTGGTCGGCCCATCGGTTTACCATGATCATAGCGGCGCCACCGATCACATTGGGAATGGCTACGAGAAATCCAATTTCGAGATCCGTTTCAATGCCCGCTTCGCGTAAAATTGTTGGGATCCAAAAGGATATGGCGTAGCCGCCGGTCCCCAAACAGCCATAAACGAAAGCTATTTTCCAACTCCAAAGCTCCTTAACGCCGGCCATAATGGAACCATGCGCGCGCGGTGTGCCAACATGGTGTTCGGCCAACATGCTGCGTTCCTGATCCGTGAGCCAGGGGGCCCGCGATGGATTATCGGCGATAATCAGGTAAATCGCGAAAGCAACGAGAATGGCGGGCAGCCCCGTGAGGATCATCAGCCATTGCCAGCCCTGGATGCCCGCGGTGCCATCGAAATATTGCAGTATGGCCCCACAAATCGGCCCGCCAGCGATCCCAGATAGGGCTAAAGCCGACATGAAAATTGCTAACATGCGTCCGCGGTGGCTCTCGGGGAACCATATTGAAATAAAATAAATCACGCCGGGGAAAAACCCGGCTTCGGCCACGCCAAGCAACACCCGCAGCAAATAAAACGACATAGGCGACTGCACCAAAGCCATGGCCATTGTTGCGAAGCCCCAAACCACCATAATCAAAGAAATCCAGCGTTTGGCGCCGACCCGCTCGAGGATATAATTGGCCGGAATTTCAAACGTGACATAGCCAATAAAAAATAGTCCAGCTCCGAGCCCAAAGGCGGTATCGGAGAGCCCGAGAGCCGCCCCCATTTGCTGCTTGGCAAAGGCGATATTGACGCGGTCAATAAAGCTGATCAAAAAACCCAGAAAAAGGATTGGGAGAAGCCGCCAAGCAATTTTTCGCATTAAGGCTTCGAATGCATTTTCATCCATGGCTATACTCCCCTCGCACAGATCAAGCAGATGAGGCGACGCAGTGCCGCCGCTCTCAAGACGAATTATAGTGTAAGCCCGTCTGGTCTATGAAAGCCAGCGCGAAAGATAGGTTAGGTCGCGTTGGTCGCCATATGGCTGATGCCACGACGAATGTAGTCGGAAAATTTGCCAGCATCGATATTACTGCCGCATATCAGTACGCCGACTTTCTTGCGACTTAGACGGGGTCGAAAATGATCGGCATGTACAATCAGTCCCGCCAGCGCTGTTGCGGCTGCAGGTTCAAGGGCTAATTTTAAGTCTTGCTGCGCCATAACCATAGCAGCGCAAATATCGTCATCATCCACGACCAGGAGATGATCGAGCAAATCCTGGTTAATTTGATAGCAATAGTCTGTGGTCATCGGTGTCCCAAGGCTATCGGCTATTGTGTTCACGGGCACCGAAGGGACGGCGTGTTGGTTAGCGATGCTTTGTTGCATCGCATTGCCGCCTCGCGGTTCGATACCGAAAATTTTGAGCTTTGGATTTAATAATTTGCCACCCGCTGCTAAGCCACCGGAGAGGCCGCCACCGCCAATGGCCACAAAGATGGCGTCTAAGCCACCGCTTTGCGCTAACATTTCGGCGGCGATGGTCGCTGTCGCGTGCGTCACGGGCGCCCCATCAAAAGGATGGACAAATAAATAATTGTTGGCTTCGGCAATGCATTGAGCGGTCTTGAATGTTTTCTCCCCTGGTTCACACAGCTCGACCCGCGCCCCCGTCGCTTCGGCCATTTTGACGCGCAACGGACTGGCTGTGTTCATCATCGCAACATGTGCGGGCAGCCCGAGTTCTTCGGCGGCCAATCCGACCGCTATGGCATGATTGCCAGCGCTGGCCGCCGTCACCCCCTTCGGCCATGGCGAGGTCGTTAGAAGGCGCGTCAGCGCACCGCGAAGTTTGAAGGTGCCGCCCTTTTGCCATTGCTCCATTTTGAAAAAAAATTCTGTGTCGGGGTAAAGCTGTGCGAGGGTTGCCGCCTCAAGGGAGAGCGTTGGCGTTGTGTGAATGCGGTTGTGCAACAGTGCTTGGGTTGCTTCTAATTGCGTATGCGTTATCCACTGCATCTCGGCTGCCTATATTTTTGTTTTTGCTTCGGCACTTCATAGGCTACGCAATGAGGTCAGCAAATGCAACCGGCGTGATATTTTAGGGGGACGCAGAGGCTGGTGATCCCGGCGCGATTCGAACGCGCGACCCCCAGATTAGGAA
>JAYQUO010000012.1:0-54902 GCA_038147995.1 Rhodobiaceae bacterium
CCCTTGGCTGTAATCCCAATCGAATGCTCATATTGGGCCGATAGAGTTCTATCGCGGGTGACTGCGGTCCAGCCGTCTTTCAGAACTTTGACAGCAGGCTTACCTAAATTCAACATCGGTTCGATGGTGAAGAACATGCCCTCACGCAATTCCAACCCTTCCCCAGGCCGGCCATAATGTAGGATATTGGGCGCGTCGTGGAATACCCGCCCTAGGCCGTGACCACAAAAATCGCGCACGACAGCGACCCTTTCAGCTTCGGCGTAGGCTTGGATGGCAGCCCCAATATCGCCCAGCCGGGCTCCAGGCCGTGCAACCTCGATGCCGCGCATCATTGCTTCATAGGTGATATCCATAAGACGGCGGGATTTAATTGATACATCGCCAAGTCCGAACATACGGCTCGTATCACCATGCCAACCGTCATATATTAGGGTGACGTCGACATTCATTATGTCGCCGTCGCGCAATAATCGCTCACCCGGTATGCCGTGGCAGACAACGTGGTTAATCGAGGTGCAGATTGATTTACGAAAGCCGCGATAATTTAAAGGTGCAGGAACCGCACCCAGATCAGCAATAATTTCCATCGCCTTGCTATCTAGGCTTTCAGTGGTCACACCGGGAACGACAAATTCACACAAAAGATCAAGCGTGCGCGCTGCGAGGCGCCCAACCTGACGCATAGCTTCAAATTCTTCTTTCGAATGAAGCTTTATTTGACCTGTATTACGGCCCGGCATGTCTTGCGCGGCGATATAATTCATAGTGCCAGACTTAGCATGACCTCGGGGGGCAGGCTAGAGCGTAAAAATTGCCACTTGTCTTCGCCGAGCGTGCTACTAGATTGTCGCCTAAGCGAGGAGACAAGCATGTCGGACAGTAAAAATCAGGTCACAGCAGCAGTATTGGTGATCGGGGACGAAATTTTGTCGGGTCGAACCAAGGACAGCAATATCGCCCATATTGCGACGACCCTCGGCGAGATTGGCATTTCTGTGAAGGAAGCGCGGGTTGTTGCAGATGACCAAACGGCGATTATTGCAGCCGTCAATGCATTGCGCACAACCTATGATTATGTGTTTACGACGGGCGGTATTGGTCCAACGCATGATGACATTACGGCGGATTGTATTGCCGCCGCATTTGGCGTGACAATCGGCCCGCATCCAGAGGCGCGGCGACGTTTGGAAGCGCATTATGCTGCTTCTGAGATTGAATTTAATGCCGCGCGCCAACGCATGACACGGATACCAGAAGGCGCCAGCCTGATCGATAACCCGGTTAGCGCAGCACCTGGTTTTACCATTGGCAATGTAAATGTTATGGCGGGCATTCCGAAAATTATGCAGGCCATGCTCGATGGATTATTGCCGCGGCTTAAGGGTGGTGAGCGCATTCAGTCCGTGACCATAACCGGCAATGTTCCAGAGGGCACGATCGCCGACAAAATGGAGGCATTGCAGGCCGCTCATGATGGCGTGTCGATCGGCTTGTACCCTTATTATGCGGCTGGCCAAGCCGGCGTTAGCGTTGTCCTTCGCGGCGTTGACGGTGACCTTCTGGCGCAAATTGCGATGGCTGTGGAAGAGCATATTGTTGCCATTGGCGGCGCACTTGTTGAACGGCCACAGGGGTGATGCTTGCGAGCTAAGCCGTAAGCCAATTATTACAAAAATTTAATTTCCATATTCTGCGCCTTTCTGGCAGTGTTATGAGGAATTTTTTTGGGGAGGAAGCTATGTCTAAACTTATTAAATCATGTGCCGCTTTGGTTGTTGCTGCCGTTGTTGGTGTGCCGAATGTTTCTTTTGCTCTCGACTCGAGCTTTGAAGCTATGTCGCGCTCTGGCGATCATAAATTCTACGTCTGGTGCACAGGCAAAGATGACTACAGCGCAACGCAAAATGGTGCCAATGCGCAAGAAGCACAAGCTGCAGTGGCTTCAAAAGCAGGCAATAATTGCTGGCCAGTATGGCAAGGGGTGGACGGCTAAGGTTTTTGCCCCACATTAGTTAAACGGCGGTCTTGGGCCGCCGTTTTTTTTGGGGGAAGCATTGCTATGACAGGTCGGCGTCAATATTTACCTCGTGGCCTCGTTTTGATGGCTTTGCTACTGACAGGGTGTAGTGTGAAAACGGTCGATCCGCTGCCAGAGCGGCCTTATCATCATACGGATAATGGCTTTCGTAATCCGCCTAATTCGCCACGGCGGGATACCAGCCTAGCCGTGCGGTTGAAGTTTTTCGCAAGTATCGTATGGCAGCAAATTATTGGTCGCGACGACGCCTTACCAGACGGTCATAACCTCGCCCCCGAGCAAGTCTCGGCCCAGCTGGCGCAAGCGGGCGCTAATCATGTGACCTGGATTGGGCACGCGACCTTTCTGGTGAATTTGGGCGGCGTTAAAATTCTGACCGATCCGGTATTTTCGCGCCGCGCGTCGCCATTTTCATTTGCCGGTCCGAAGCGTTTATTCCCTCCCGCTTTGCCGCTCGATCAAATGGGCGATGTGGATATTCTTGTTATTTCGCATGCCCATTATGACCATTTGGACCTGCAAACCTTGCGCGATATTCCAAATAAATCCTCGATCAGCGTGGTTGTGCCGCTGGGGATTGGGAAATACGCAGACGGGCTCGGTTTTCAAGCCGTCCACGAGCTTGATTGGGATCAACGCGTCGAGATTAAGGGTGTCGAAGTCTCAGCTTATCCAGCCGTGCATTGGTCCAACCGCACACCGTTCGATATTAATGAAACATTATGGATGTCTTATGCCCTGCACGGCAATGGCGTTACTGTGTTTCATACTGGCGACACTGAAACCCACCCGACAGCCTTTAAGGATATTGGTGCTGATTTGCAGGCGCGGTATCGGGGCTGTGATCTTGGGTTGATGAGTATCGGTGCCTATGCACCACGCCCAATGATGCGGGGGGCCCATATGGATCCCGAAGGCGGCGTGCAGGTTGGGCTTGATCTAGGCTGTCGCGCTATGGTGCCGATGCATTGGGGCACCTTTATTTTGTCGCTGGAGCCGCTTGGGGAACCGCTTGAGAGGTTCCAACGTGCGGCTGGGAATAAAGCGCGGATTATGCGTATTGGCGAGACATTAACCATAGTCCCCGAAGATAAGTCATGATATAAGCCGCTTCGTGGCCCCGTGGCGGAAGTGGTAGACGCAGCAGACTTAAAATCTGCGTCCGTTTGCGGAGTGCCGGTTCAAGTCCGGCCGGGGCCACCACTTCTCCTCCGCAATGCCCTGAAACGGCTATCGGCGGTTTGCTTCTATAAATTGGCGCGCGGCTTGGGCTGTTGTTTCCGGTATCTCTTCCATGGCGAGATGGCCGGCATTGTCATAAATGACCAGCTCACTATTTTGCAATGCGTCATGCATACGCGTGCCATATTTTGGCTTAATCAGGCTGTCCTTTATGCCCCAGAGAATAAGGCTGGGTGCCGTGATTTCGCCCAAGCGGGGTTCCAGCGGGGCTTGCTGAGCATAGCCAGCAAATCGAATGGCGCTGGCTTCGCGTGACCCCGTCATGCGCAACAATTCCCAATAGCGCGTCACCATGGCGTCGGTCACGAAGCCCGCAGGGTCGGCAACGATTTTCTCGATGCTGCGCTTGATCATAAAGCGCGGGGTAACATATTCCAGCGCTGCACGCCCAATCGCGGTTTGGGTAAACCGAAAAGCGCCAACCGGTGGATCGTCGACATCGCGACGCATGCCTGCAGCAGAAATCAAAATCAGACCATCGACGCGGGATGGATAGTCCAGCGCCAACTGCAAACTAACAGCACCCCCCATGCTATTGCCTGCGAGATAGGCATGTTCAACGCCCAGCCTGTCCATCAAAGCGACAACAAAATCGCTCATTTCTGTGATCGTGTATCGCGAATTGGCCATTGAGCCAGTCAGGCCATGACCTGGCAGATCCATAGAGATCAGCCGGTAGGTGTCGCCGAGCAGCGCCACCCAAGGTTCCCAAGTGTTGAGAGACGCATTGGAGCCATGGATTAACACCAAAGCTGGCCCATCGCTCTTGCCCTCGTCGCGATAATGAATGCGCGCCCCGCTATCCAAATCGGAAAATTGCGAGAGCGGGCCCGCGTAGCGTGCTTCGAGAGTGGCGCGGTCGATATCTGGTGTTATAGCGAAAAAGGTGAGTACGGCGACACCAGCAGCACTTACCGCGATGATGAACGCCGCGCGAAGGAAAAAACTTCTCATGACGTTGGCTTTTACAGGTGGGCGACAGCGCCAGCAGGTTTGCTTGCCGATGCGCTTAATTTGTCAGAGTAACGATAGCGGGTCGAGCAGTAGGGGCAAATGATCTCGTCGTCGCGGCCCATATCGAGATAGACATGCGGGTGGTCATAGGGCGGCAAGGCACCAATACATTCGAACTCTTTCACGCCAATGGTGATTTCATCGACGCCTGCATCGTTGGCAAGCTTGGGTGTGAGCTGGTCTGCCATAACTATCTCCTTAGCTGATCGACGTTTTACTCAAGCTATCGTCGCAAAGCAAATGCTTTTGCCTCAACAACAACCACAGCCGCCGAGCGCGTGATCACCGTCCTTGTGATAAGCCAATTCAAGCGCTTTAGCCGATATGTCGGCGGTTTCATCAAAAGATTGCCGCGCTTGTTGTTTCAAATCGTGGTTGGTCATGACATCCAGCGCTGTCATGGCAAGGGCTTTGGCGCCATCAAGCACCGCCAGATCGCCGCGCTCGGAAGCGGCATGACGGGCAAATTCAGGATTGTGAATAACCACATTGGCTGGCGCGCAAGCAATCATGGGGTGGATCGAGGGCACGCGGTGACTGACATTGCCCATATCGGTCGAGCCTGCCCCCATAACCTTTTTGACGTCAAAAAAGCTACGCCCAAGGGCTTCGGCATTTGCCCGATAGCTCTCGGCAATCGACCAACTGTTTTTGATCTCGAGATAGTCGGCAAATGTCCAGTCGATCTGAACTTCACACCCCGTGGCAATTGCGCCCCCTTCAAAGCAAGCAGTGACGCGTTTCTTGAGAGCGGCGAGATCCGTGCCATCGGCGGCGCGGACGTAAAATGCGCCGCTGGCCCGATCAGGCACAATATTGGGTGCTAAACCCGTTTCCGTGAAAATGCCATGAATGCGCTCGGAGGGGCGGATATGTTGGCGCAGCTGCGCCAATGATTGATAGGCAGTGACCAATGCGTCGAGTGCATTGATCCCTTCATGCGGCATTGCTGCAGCATGTGCCGCTTTGCCCGTGTAGGTGACGCGAACCTCTGACACGGCAAGGCTCGGCATGGTGATCAAATCAAATCCGGCTGGGTGAACCATCATGGCCGCGTCGAGCCCGTCAAAGGCTCCGTGTTGTGCCATGATCTCCTTACCATTTCCTGTTTCTTCGGCTGGCGTTCCGAGATAGCGCACACGCCCTGGCAGGGCGGCGCCGAGTGCGGCAAGGGCGAGGCTAGCGCCGAGCCCAGCTGTAGCAATAATATTATGACCGCAGGCATGACCGATGCCAGGCAGGGCGTCATATTCGGATAGAATGCCAACCTCAGTTTCACCCGCGCCAAAGCGGCTGATAAAAGCTGTCTCTAAACCGCAAGCACTGCGCTCGACATTTAAGCCAGCTTTGCTCACCATGTCGGTCAAAAGCCCATGGGCATAGTGTTCTTGAAACGCAATTTCGGGGTGGGCGTGAATATCGTGGCTCGCGGCGATAAGTTGCGCGGCTTGGGCGTCGATAAAGCTGACCACTTTCGCTTTAAGATCTTTTGCAGAGCTCATGAATTATCTCCAAGTTTGAAGGGCATGCCGAGTAACATGCCACCATCAACCACAAGCAATTGTCCCGTCACATGCCCGCTCAGGGGGTGCGCGAAGAAGAGGATAGGGCCGGTTAAATCCTCCGGTCCCGCGACATGATTAGAGGGCGTTAAGTTGCGTTGCGCTTCGGCAATGCGATTGAAGTTATCTTCACCGAAAACGTTACGGAACCAGTCTGTCCCGACAAAGCCTGGGCAGACGGCGTTGACGCGAATGCCGTCGCTGGCGAGGCTCCGCGCGAGCCCGAGGGTCATGCTATTCAAGCCGCCTTTCGAGGCAACATAAGCGAGCGAGGAGCCGACAGCCCGAACGCCTGCAATGGAAGACACATTTACAATCGCGCCACCATTTTTGGCGAGATGCGAGCGACCAGCCTTGGCCATTTCATAGGGGGCGACGACATTCAGAGCGTAAATCTTATGAAAGTCGTCGGCCGATAGGCCATCCAGGTCATCATGCGAGACAAATTTTGTCGTGCCAGCGTTATTTACGATTACGTCGAGGCGACCCCACTGGGCAATCGCCTGGTCCACTAATTTAACGCAGTTTTCAGGTTGCGACAGATCTGCACCAACAATAATTGCTTCGCCACCAGAGGCGATGCAATCGGCCGCGACTTGTTGCGCCGCCTCTTCATTATGGGCGTAATTCACCACAACTTTGGCACCGCCCGCAGCAAAGCCCTTCACAGCGGCGGCGCCGATGCCCGCTGATGAGCCCGTCACAATTACAACCTTGTCCGAAAAATCCAGTGCCATGTTTTAACTCGCTGTCTTTGGGTTCCGTCTTTAGCCGAGACTATCGCCCTTTAAATTCGGGTGGGCGTCCTTCGGCAAAAGCACGCAAACCTTCTTGGTAATCCTCGCTCTCAAGGCAGGTGATTGCCGCATGAGCGATCTTATCTTGATCGCCTCCACGTCCCTCTTCAAGCGTAATTTTTGCCGCACGCAGACTTAAAGGCGCGTTGCTGCAAATTTTTTCGATCCGATCGCGCAAAGCCGCTTCAAAGGTGCCCTGTTCATGGACATGGTTTACCAAGTGCATGTGGTGTGCTTGCGCGGCTGAGTAGCGGGCGGCAGAAAACAGGATATCGCGTGCGTGACTATCGCCGACGATCTCCGTCAAACGATGAACCGCTTCGCTCGGATAGGCGAGGCCAAGGCAGCCCGCTGGTATTGAAAACACAGCATCGTCGCTACATAGGCGTATATCGCAAGACAATGCCAGCGCGAGCCCACCGCCGATGCAATAGCCACGTATCGCCGCGAGCGACGGAATGGGCGTATTGCGCAGAGCGGTAAAAGCATTGACCGTGGCACGGTCATAGGCAAAGCCGTCGGCACCTTTGAAGCTTGTTTCAAACTCGGAAATATCGGCACCCGCAACAAAAGCTTTTTCGCCCGCACCACGAACCACAATCAAGCGGATATCTGGCACTGCCTCGATCTGCGCCACGATATCTGGGAAAGCCTGCCAAGCAGCAAGGGTCATAATATTGTGGCGGGCAGCATTGTTGATAATGATGGTGGCCACGCCTCCCGAATGTGATGCCTCAATCAGGGGGCACGACGATATAATCAGCTGAGACGCGACAGGAGAGGGTGACATTACGGCGCCTCGAAAAACGCGATCATGTCTTTATAGGCGCGCGGATCCTCAAACATAAAGAGATGGCCGCCCGTGTAGAAGCTGAGTTGTGCGCTCCCTATTTGTTTTTGCATCGCGCGCATGCTCTCGGGTTTAGCGATGCCGTCGAAGAAACCGCCGGCCAGAAAAACCGGCGCTGTGATGCGATCGAGGCGATCCCATGTATCATGATCAGCGCGGGCCAGAAGCTGGTTGCGCTTGCCGATGGCGTAATTTTGTTCATCGGCATATTTGTTGCGATTATAGGCATGCATGAGGCGGTCGAAGACATCGCGATGCGCTGCAATCCAGTCGTCGTTAATACGGCTGTCTCCGACCATAATTGTTTTTCGGATGCGCTCCTCATCGGGCAGATCCATCAGCGTATGCAGGGGAAAGGAGGCGCCGCCGCGGCCGCCTGGGGAGGTGCAAAAAAGCGCTAATTTGCGGACGTGCTGAGGATAGCGGATCGCCAATTCTTGCGCCACCATGCCGCCGAAAGATATGCCCCAGACCAAACACGGGCCAATGTTGAGCGCTTCGATGAGGTCGGCCGCATCTTTGGCGTAATCGGCCATGCTATAGGGCTGGTCGGGCTTATCGGTTTGTCCGAGGCCGCGCTGGTCGTATCCCGTAAGCGTAAAGGCCTTCGCAGGCGGTGATTGCATGAAGCTAGGCGTGTATCTTAAATCTCCGCCAGACCCATTGATCATCAGACAATGTGGTCCAGACCCGACCTGTTCGTAATATATTTTTATCGTGTCCGTCTGAACAAATGGCATGTTTTCCTCCGCCGCGGCGTAAGCTAAGCGCGACCGCGAACTTGGATCAAGTATAGACTTCTATCGAGGCGATGACTATGGTGCGGACAGATAATACATGATACCCAAGGGGTCTAATGTCCGCGAACGTAAATCAAAACGCTGGGAATGAGGCTGACTTCTGGTCGAGCTTGCAAGACGAAGCGCGTCAAGTCGTTGCCCAAGAACCAAGTTTGCGTGGTTTTTTTGACGCTGTGGTTCTGTCGCAATCGGATTTGCCATCGGCCCTTGCCCTGCATCTGGCGCAAAAACTCGGTAATGTCGAAATGTCGGCTGATGTTTTGGCTGCGGAACTCAGCGCCGCTTATGCCTCTAATGCTGCCATTGGTTATACAATGGAGAGCGATGTTTTGGCTGTCGTCGAACGCGATCCAGCCTGCCAGAGCAAATTGGACGTTATCCTATATTATAAGGGCTTTTTGGCGCTGCAAACTTATCGCGCGACGAGCGCCTTGATTGCGCAAGGCCGCCGTTCGCTAGCTTTATATTTGCAAAATCGTGCCTCGGAAGTTTTTCAGGCTGATATTCACCCGCATGCGCTGATTGGGCGTGGCGTCTTTATTGATCATGCGACGGGCGTCGTCATTGGTGAAACAGCTCGCGTTGGCAATAATGTGACTATGCTGCAGGGTGTCACTCTGGGTGGCAATGGGAAAGAACGCGGTGATCGGCACCCCAAAATTGCTGATGGTGTTTTGATTTCGGTCGGCGCAAAAGTGTTGGGCAATATTCAAGTTGGTGAATGTGCAAAAATTGGCGGCGGCAGTGTTGTGCTGACGGATATTCCTGCTTATTCCACCGCTGTCGGGGTGCCCGCGAAGGTGATTGGCAAGGTTTCAACGTCTGAACCGTCGCGGGTCATGGATCACAGAATTGATAATAGCTAGTCGAGAGCGGCTTGCGCACTAAATAAGGTCAGGGAGGCATAATAACATGAACAGTGCTGAAATTTTACGCGTGCAGGCCTATTTCCGGCTCAAATTTCAAAACGAAGAGATCCAGCTGCGGCGCAGTGCGAAGGACGATATGGTCGAAGTCTATGTGTCTGATGAGTTCATCGGCACTCTGTTTCGCGATGAGGACGAAGGCGAGGTCTCTTATGACTTCAATATGGCGATCCTCGAATTTGATCTGCCGACAGTCTAAGCTTACTTTGCAAGCCGCGCTTCGGCTCTGAAACTCCGCAGCAACTCCGTTAAGCCTTGATTGATCGCTTGCCAATCATCGAGGTAGCGATAGGGAAAGCGAAAGACGGCTTGCGCGGTTCTACCGATGAGAATACGTCCCGTGCACCACATCGCACCGCTGGTTTCCGTCGCACAAATGTAAAATGGGCTACCAAGTGTCTCGGGTGTTGCCATATTGGGTTGAAAAAATAACGATGATGCATACGAACTGTCGGCTAAGAAGGCTGATTTGCGCAGGCCGTTTGCAAGCGTTTCAAGACGCGATGAAAGTTGGGGTGCGAAGACATCAGACAGCAAAACAGACGGGGTAAGGTTTTTCTCGACCGGCAAAATGGAAATCAATAGCAGTTGCGAGTTGTCCTCCAGATTTGTGAATGCCGCCGCTTGATCGGCCGTATAGCCACTCATTTCGGGCAGCAGGGCATGTAACTCCAGGCTGTCGGCCTCGCTTTCCCAGCGGCTACGGCCATAGCGCGTATAGCTGGCTGGTATCGCAAACAGTGTGCCCCCAACTTCAGCTCGAATGTCCGACTGTCGCGCCGTCGGACCATAAGAAAGACCGCGCATTTGATCCCAAGAGGGACCAAAAAAATACAATATCACAGCCACTATGGCGCCAAGAAATGAGATGAAGAAAACCACGAGCAGGCGCCAAATCGGCCATTCTTCTTCTACAACTTTGCCAAACAGGCGCTTAATCATGTTTTACGCTTTCTCACAAATTTGCTGGATTTTCGTGCCATTCTTCGCCACCATACCGCCAGAGCAGACACCTTCAAAGATAAAAAGGACAAGCATATGACACTTTATCAACTCGGGGACAAATCGCCTCAATTCCCCGAAAACGGCGCTGCTTGGGCTGCCGATACAGCGCAACTGATTGGCGATATTCAGCTGCTGGAAAACGCCAGTGTCTGGTTTGGCGCTGTTTTGCGCGGCGATAATGAGCGGATTACCGTCGGTCCATCGTCCAACATCCAAGATGGATCGGTTTTACACACCGATATGGGCTTTCCGCTGACGCTTGGGTCGCATGTTACCGTTGGACATATGGCTATGTTGCACGGATGCACTGTTGGCGATAATAGCCTCGTAGGGATCGGGGCAACGATTTTGAACGGCGCTAAAATTGGTCGTAATTGTTTGATCGGCGCCCATGCCTTGATTGGCGAGGGCAAAGAAATTCCCGACAACTCAATGGTGTTGGGCATGCCCGGGAAAATCGTCCGACAACTGGATGACAAGAATGAAGAGCTGATGATCGCCATGGCACAACATTATGTTGAAAACTGGCAGCGCTATAAACGTGATTTAAAACCTTTGCCATCAGCATAATTTTTGAGGAGTAGGCGCGCTATGGACATCATGCAGGCCGATTACGTAATCGTGGGCGCGGGGAGTGCAGGATGTGTGCTTGCATCGCGTTTGTCGGAAAACCCAGACACAACCGTCATTTTAATAGAGGCTGGCGGACAAGATAAAAATCTATTTATTCATATGCCAGCGGGCTATTCGCAGCTCGTCCCCGAGGCAAATGATCACAATTACGGCTTTGAAACCGCGGCCGAGCCCGCGCTTGGGGGGCGCCGATTATATTGGCCGCGTGGTCGCGGCTGGGGTGGCTCTTCGAGCATTAATGCTATGGTTTATATTCGTGGTCACGCTTGGGACTATGATCATTGGAGCCAGTTGGGCAATGTTGGCTGGTCTTATTCCAGCGTTCTGCCTTATTTTAAAAAAGCTGAAACCTTCGAAGGCGATGGTGATGATGCGTATCACGGAACCGATGGCCCGTTGCATGTCAAAAAATCGGACCGTACCAATGACCCGTTGCTCGATGTTTTTGTGACCGCGGGGCAAGAGGCTGGCTGGCCTCTGACCAATGATTTTAACGGTCAGTCGCAAGAAGGTGTCGCGCGATATGAGCACACGATAAAGGGCACAAAGCGGTGCAGTGCGGCGCAGGCCTATTTGCATCCGGCGCTGAAGCGAGCAAATTTGACAACGGTGACCGAGGCAAGTGTTGATCGCGTCGTGTTTGACGGCAAGCGCGCTGTCGCTATCGAGCTTAGCCGCGCCGGTAAAGCGCAGCGCATTTCCGCGACGCGCGAAATTATTCTGTCAGCCGGAGCACTCAACTCGCCACAAATATTACAGCGCAGTGGCGTCGGTGATAGTGCAGATATTTTGCCGCATGGCATAACCATGGTGCATGAGCTGAAGGGCGTCGGCAAAAATTTGCAAGATCATTATGGTGTTGTCAGTCAATTTGCTTCGACACAACCAGTGACCTTGCATCGGTCAGCTGTGTGGTGGCGTCAGCAATTAGCCGGCATACAATATTTGCTACTGGGGAAAGGCGATGCCAGCTTCCCGCCAACAGCTGGGGGTGCTTTTATTCGCTCGACGCCGGATAAAGACATACCCGATGTGCAAATTCATTATGTCTCAGTGGCGATGCCTGACAGTCATGGCCGCGGCGATTTACCCAAGCGTCATGGATTTTCATCCATCGTCTATTGTTGTCGGCCACAAAGCCGCGGCACGATTTCTCTGAAAGGCGCTGATCCATCATTGCCGCCGCATATCGTCGCGAATTATTTGAGCGAAGAGCAGGATTTGATTGACCTGCGCAACGCATTCCGTGAAACGCGCCGGATTTTTCTGCAACCCGCTTTTGACGCTTATCGCGGAGAAGAGCTAAAGCCGTCGCGCGATGTACATATTGATGATGACGCGTCGCTAGACGCTTGGATCAAGGCTTCAGGTGAAACCCTTTACCATCCCGTCGGTACCTGCAAAATGGGTTCTGACGACATGGCTGTGACCAATGATGCGGGTCAGGTGCATGGTTTGGAGGGATTGCGCGTGGTCGATGCGTCACTCATGCCGACATTAATTGGCGGCAATACCAACGCGCCGACCATTATGATGGCTGAAAAAATTGCCGATCATATTCGTGGTCGTTCTTATTTACCTGCCGAGGATTTTTGAGCTGAATATGACAACGCTAGAGTTTTTTTACGATATATCGAGCCCGTGGACGTATCTCGCCTTTAGTCGGATCGAGGCGCTGGCCGCAAAACACGCTGTCGCGATCGACTGGAAGCCGATTTTAGTGGGTGGCGTTTTCAATCAGGTCAATAAGGATGTCTACGAATTGCGCGCTAACCCGCATCCCGTGAAGCAGCGTTATTACCACAAGGATATTGCTGACTGGGCGCGTTATTGCGGTGTCGAGATTGGCAATCCCCCTGTGTTTCCTGTGCGGTCTGTTGAGATCATGCGGACAGCGATTGTGGCACTCGACGCGGGCTGCTTGCCGGCATATTCATGGGCCGCGTTCCGTGCTTATTGGGGAGAGTTGCGCGATATCAGCTTACCCGAAGAGCGCGCCGCGCTGTGTCGCGCTGTCGGGCTTGACGCTGACGATGTCGAGCATAAAATTTCACTAGCCGATGTGAAAGACCGTCTGCGCGATAACACCGAAGATCTGATCGCGCGGGGTGGTTTTGGGTCACCGACATTATTTGTTAATCGCACATTAATGTTTTTTGGCAATGATCGTCTGCCACTGGTTGATGATGCGTTGATGCGGTCTGCTTCGGAAGGCTAAGGCGATATGCGGGCGGCAAATAAAACTTCGATCGTTTCAGCGCCATATAGCGTCCTTTTTTTGTTTGGTTTACTGATCGGCGCTCACGCCTTGCGCATGGTGTTATCATCCGATTTAGCAGTTCAGTCTATTGTCTATGGCGCGCTCTTTCCCGCTCGGTTTTTGGATGTTGGGGCGGAGGGTTTGCCTGGCGGGTGGCTCCTCGGGAGCGTGAATCTTTTCAGTTATAATTTATTGCATGGAGATTGGTCGCATGTGCTGATCAATGCGTTTTGGTTGCTGGCTTTTGGGACACCGATTGCGCGACGCACAGGGGCGAGGGGATTTGTGGTGTTGTTTTTTGGCGCGAGCCTCGTGGGTGGTCTATCACAGGTTTTGGCGAGCGCAACATCATCTTTTCTTATTCCTATTGTTGGTGCCTCGGCAGGCGTTTCTGGCCTCATGGGGGCTGCCTGTCGGTTTGCCTTTTCGCCCCAGCATCGCTACGCCATATGGCCTGCACGGCCGCGGCTACTGAGTACGCGCGAGACGCTACAGCAGCCTATCACGCTCGCTTTTTTGGGCGTTTGGATGGGTGTTAATTTACTGAGCGGTGCCCTAGCGCCGTTTGGCTTCATGACACCAGATGGAGCGTCAATCAATGTCGCTTGGGTCGCGCATCTGGCTGGTTTTATTGCTGGGTTTTATCTTTTGGCGATTGTTGACAAGCCGCCTTTGTCACCATCGGGCGGCCCAGGCCGCGTCGATTACGGCGCTTGGCGTTAGTCTTTACAGCTTGGTCGGGTTAGGCGCGTCGCCATAGACCTCAAGCGGGTCAAACACCTTCTCATTTTCTTCGAAGGTCAAGGGCACAGGCCCCGCAAAATCTTGTCCGGTCGGCAATGACCGATAGAAGCAAGAGCGATAGCCGACATGACAACTGGCACCATTGCCGCCAACACGGACGCGCAGCCAGACACAATCTTGGTCGTCATCAATCCGCATTTCGGCAATTTTCTGGACCAGACCACTGGTTGCGCCTTTATGCCAAATTTGCTCACGCGAGCGGCTATAATAATGCGCTTCGCCTGTTTCGATTGTTCGAACCAAGGCTTCTTCATTCATGTAGCCGTGCATCAGCAACTCGCCACTGTCGTAATCCGTCGTGACAGCAGGAATAAGACCATTGCTGTCGAATTTGGGTGCTAGCTCGGCACCTTCCTCGACCTGTTCGATCGTTAAACGATTTGCAAATATCTCAGTCATGGTGTTCTCCATAACGGTCCGAGATTATTTTGTCGATACCTAAAGTGAAGCTTAGTTCTTCACCATGGCCAGAAAGCGAGCTTCGAGGCGCGGATCTTCCTGAAACACCCCGGTAAACAAAGTGGTGATGGTCGCCACATCGGGTTTTTTGATGCCACGCGTCGTCATGCATTGGTGCTTCGCGTCGACCAAAATAGCAACACCAGCCGGCTCTAGCACGCGCTGAATGCAGTCCACAATTTGGGCCGTCATGGTTTCTTGCGTTTGCAAGCGTTTAGCAAAAATCTCGATCACCCGAGCCAATTTGGAAATGCCGACAACTTTATCGACGGGCATATAGGCAATGTGGACTTTCCCGAGGATAGCCACCATGTGGTGTTCGCAATGGCTTTCAAGAGAGATATCGCGCAGCATCACCATATCATCATAGCCTTCGACGTCCTCAAACGTGCGCCCCAAGACATCTTCTGGGTCCTCACGGTAGCCCGCAAAGAACTCTTCATAGGCATTGACCACGCGCTTCGGCGTGTCAACAAGGCCTTCGCGGTCAGGGTTGTCGCCTGCCCAGGCAATAAGAGTTCTGACAGCAGCTTCTGCTTCTTCACGTGATGGTTGTGTCACGACTACGTCTCGCTCATTAGCTTTGGGTTTTTTACCCTCAATCATTGCATCCATGTTTGGCTCGCCAGTCTGCTGGGAAATACGTCCCTGCCATCGCTAGGCACCCCAGCCTGTTTGTTCCTTCGCCTCATATGTGCCATGAAAGCACAAATTTGGCGCTATCTATAATGCGCACACCGTATTGCGCAAATAACAGTGTACCCTTGCGCATACATAGGGATTATCTGGGCAGGGGTCAAGGTGGAGCGCGGCCGCATCTTGTACCTAGATATATTCATTATACGAGCTTTAAACCCTTACGGATCAACAAAATTACCGGATTTGCATTGCGTGGGCCGTTTCGGGCGCGTAAAGTGCGCCGCATGCAGCTCACGTTACACAACAATCGTACCCGTAAAAAAGAGGCTTTCGTCCCGCAAAACCCGCGACAGGTGACGGTTTATGTGTGCGGTCCAACGGTTTACGGCGCGGCGCATATTGGCAATGCCCGTCCAGCCGTGGTGTTTGATGTTATGGTCCGGCTTTTGCGGTGTCTCTATCCAAATGTCACATACGCGCGCAATATTACGGATATTGACGACAAAATTAATGCTAGAGCAGCAGAGGAAAATCGGCCTATTCGAGAGATTGCCGAGCGTTATACGCAAAAATATCATGAGGATATGGGCCTGCTTGGGGTCAAGCTGCCCGATATTGAGCCTTTTGCGACAGACCATATAGGCGATATTCAAACGATGATCGAGACGCTGATTGCCAAGGGCAGCGCTTACGAAGCGGAGGGGCATGTCTTGTTTGATGTGTCGTCAGACCCATCTTACGGTTCGCTGTCGCGGCGAAAGCGCGATGACATGATCGCAGGCGCCCGCGTTGAGGTTGCGCCGTATAAGAAAAATCCCGAGGATTTTGTCTTGTGGAAACCATCCAGCGACGATTTGCCGGGATGGAATAGCCCGTGGGGGCGGGGGCGGCCCGGCTGGCATATTGAGTGCTCGGCCATGATTGCCAAACATTTTGGGCCGCAAATTGATATTCATGCGGGCGGCGTCGATCTGCAATTTCCGCATCATGAGAATGAGTGCGCGCAGAGCCGCTGCGCGCATGGCATCGAACTCGCCAATTATTGGTTACATAATGGCATGCTGAATCTCGATGGTGAAAAAATGTCGAAGTCGCGCGGGAATATTCGTCTGATCGACGAGATCCTCGAAGATTATCCAGGAGAGGTGGTACGCCTTGCTCTTTTACAGGGGCACTATCGACAACCTATGGACTTCACGAGCACGGTTTTGGCGCAAAGTCGAAGCCTACTCGATCGGCTGTATGGCCTCTTGCGCGATAATTCGCAACTGACCGCTCAAGCGCGCGCGGCGGCGCAAGATAAAATGCCGCCAGAGGCTTTTCTGGCCGCGCTGTGCGACGACTTAAATACACCTAAGGCGCTCGCAGTCCTGTCTGAGTTGGCGCGCGATACAGCCGATCTCGATGGTCGCACGGCTTTCCTCGCCGCGGCGAATTTGCTGGGTCTGCTGACCGCATCTCCCGAAGATTGGTTTCAGGCTGGCGTCAATGCCGTCGATGTTGACCAGATTGAAGCTTTAATCGCAAAGCGTGCAACGGCACGCGCCAATCGTGATTTTGCCACCGCCGATGCCGCGCGCGATGAACTGGAAGCCATGGGGGTAGTTATCGAAGATACACCCAATGGGACTTTATGGCGTATGGCTTAGAGCGCGGCGACGCGCTATAAAAGCGACATGCTGAACGAGCTCTATACGAAAAAAATTCTCGATATTACGGCGCACATATCGCATGTCGGCCGCCTCGACGCACCGCAAGCTAGCGCCCACGCCGTTGCACGCCTGTGTGGCTCTGAAATTCAGGTCGACCTTTCACTCGACGAAACCGGCGCGGTCAAAGCTTTTGCGCAAGAAATTTCAGCCTGTGCTTTGGGGCAGGCCTGTGCCGCGATCGTGGCAAACCATATTGAGGGCACCCAGCCGACTGAAATCCGTCAGGTCGCGGGTGTGATGCGGGCGATGTTAAAAACGGGTGGTTTGCCGCCAACGGGCCGGTGGGCGGATCTTGCCCTGCTCGAAGGCGTACGAGATTATCCGGCGCGACACGGGTCGACGCTTTTGGTGTTTGAGGCAATCGAGAAATGCTTGGACCAACTCGGCGTCTAATGCGTCACCTCTTGTTGGTGCCGGTCTATGCGTATCGCTGGCTGATTTCACCTCTGATGCCGCCGAGTTGCCGGTATTTGCCAACTTGTTCAGACTATGTGGCTGACGCCGTCATCCAACACGGTGCATGGTATGGGTTTTGGCTTGGCTTGAAACGCTTGGGGCGGTGTCATCCATTTACCCATTTGGGCGCAAGCCATGGTTATGACCCAGTACCAGTTGAGATTTCGCGCGGAGCTTGGTATGCCCCTTGGAGAGTTTGTGCGACTCAAGACATGATCAGCGGGAAAGAGGCCGAGCCACATGATTAAAGTAACTCTACCTGATGGAAATCAGCGCGACTATGATGCGCCGCTCGATGGGCTGGCCTTTGCCAAATCAATCGCGCCATCGCTCGCCAAAAAAGCTCTGGCCTTAAAAATCGATGGCCAGTTGGTGGATCTTTCAGAGCTGATTGATCGCGACGTTGCGGTCGAGATCGTAACGCGGGAACACCCCGATGCTCTGGAGTTGCTCCGGCATGATTGCGCGCACATTTTGGCCGAGGCCGTTCAAGAGTTGTTTCCGGGAACGCAAGTAACCATCGGGCCTGTGATCGAAAATGGTTTTTATTACGATTTCGCGCGCGCTGAACCGTTTGCGCTGGAGGATCTCGAGAAGATCGAAGCGCGGATGCGTGAGATTGTTGATCGCGACGAACCAATTACGCGCGAGGTTTGGAATCGTGACGACGCCGTCAACCATTTCACTGACATCGGGGAGGCCTACAAGGCTGAAATTATCACCTCGATTCCAGCGGGCGAGGCGGTCAGCGTTTATCGACAAGGAGCGTGGAAAGATCTCTGCCGGGGGCCGCATTTGCCGTCGACGGGCAAGCTCGGCAAGGCCTTCAAACTCACGAAGCTCGCGGGCGCGTATTGGCGCGGCGACAGCAATAATGAAATGCTCCAGCGTATCTATGGCACCTGTTGGGCCGATGAGGAGCAGCTCGAGACCCATCTGCGGATGATCGAGGAAGCTGAAAGACGCGATCACCGTCGCATCGGCCGCGAGATGGATTTGTTTCACATTCAAGAAGAAGCGCAAGGAATGATCTTCTGGCACGATAAGGGGTGGACGCTGTACCGCGCGCTTGAAGATTATGTGCGCCGCAAACTTGAGAGCAATCATTATGGCGAGGTTCGCACGCCTCAACTCGTTGATCGAAAATTATGGGAGACTTCGGGGCATTGGGATAAATTTCGTGAAAACATGTTCGTCTCAGAAGCCGATGAGCGCATGTTGGCTCTGAAGCC
Organism: Rhodobiaceae bacterium; assembly: GCA_038147995.1. Lineage (GTDB taxonomy): Bacteria > Pseudomonadota > Alphaproteobacteria > RS24 > RS24 > JAYODZ01. The sequence continues at coordinate 18,433 of JAYQUO010000012.1, forward strand.
CATGAATTGCCCTTGTCACATCGAAATTTTTAAGCAAGGCCTCAAAAGCTATCGCGATTTGCCGCTGCGCATGGCAGAGTTCGGTTCATGCCACCGCTATGAGCCGTCGGGCGCTCTGCATGGTTTGATGCGGGTGCGGGGCTTTACGCAAGATGACGCTCATATTTTCTGCATGGAAGAGCAGATCACATCAGAAACCAAGGCGTTTTGCGAACTTTTGCTTGAGGTGTATGGCGAGCTTGGCTTCACCGATATTAAAGTGATGTTCTCTGATCGCCCTGACACGCGCGTCGGTGACGATGCAATTTGGGATCGCTCTGAGCAAGCCTTGATGGATGCAGTGAAAGCCGCTGGCCTGCCGTATGAGATGAACCCGGGCGAGGGCGCTTTTTATGGTCCCAAGATTGAGTTTCAATTGCGCGACGCGATCGGTCGGAGCTGGCAATGCGGCACGCTGCAAGTCGACTTCAATCTCCCCGATCGGTTGGGCGCAACTTATATTGGAGAAGATGGCGCCAAACATGTGCCCGTCATTTTGCACCGCGCCATTTTGGGCAGCATGGAGCGTTTTATCGGCATTTTGATTGAGCATTATGAGGGTCGCTTTCCGCTTTGGTTGGCACCTCGGCAAGTTGTGGTTTGCCCGATTACATCCGATGTCGACGACTATGCCAAACAAGTGCAGGCAAGGCTGACACAAGCGGGTCTGCGGGTCGACACGGATTTGCGTAACGAGAAGATTAACTACAAAATTCGTGAGCATTCAGTGGCCAAAATCCCCGTCATTCTCGCTGTCGGCAAAAGGGAAGCCGAGGCTGGTTCCGTTTCGATGCGGCGTCTTGGCTCATCTGATCAAACCGTTGTGCCTTTGGATGATGTGCTCACCCAACTCAGCAAAGAGGCGTGTCCGCCAGATTTAGCCCGATAGCGCGTGTCCTATTTTAGGCTTGTATCGAAAGGGACGCGCAGCCAAATGCCCAAATGACGACTTTTGAAACGCGTGAGAGCGATGGTTTTTTTTGCGCGCGTTACCCGCAGTTTTGCGCGTCGCCAAGGCAAAGCGATTTCGAAAAAGACTAAGTCTTCGAGAACGGGCTCGCGGTTTTCTTGATCGAAATAAGCAAACTCATAGCCAATTCCATATCGCGAGCTTTCAAGGGCGAGCGTTGCGCGCGCATCGGTAATGTGGTCACGATTATTCGATAAATCGGCCCAAGTGACGTGGCCAAACAGGCCTATAGATCCGAAAGTTATTTTGTCCCCGACCGATATGCTGCTGCGTAAAAACTCTTGATCGGTTGGCCTACCGTTTAGTTTCAGCTGACTGTACCCGATGCCGATGCTTGCCGATTTATAGCGTTCGACAGGTTTGCCCCTAATTTTACTGATCACTTGTGTTAAACCAGGTGGGAAGAGGCTAAGGCTGGCGCGCTTGGGCGCGTAGACGATCTCTATTTCTTGTTTGCTGCCAGTTGGGTAAGGCCCGAGCTGTGCTGATCGCTTGGTCAATGTCGTAAAGGTCACCATCGTATTACGTCCGAGACCTAACTGGCTATATATTTCGCGCTGATTATAGCGCGCCTCATGAAACGGGGTGGGGCTTATATCTTTTGCGTAAGTCTGTTTCAAAATGACTTCTGCTTCGCCACGCGGTAAGGCCCAAGCACCAGCAAGGGCGTTCGAGGTCATGGTCGTCATGGTCACGGTCAGCGCCAATAGGAAGTGGCGTTTATTTTGTGGCATTGGTTTTCTTATTCGTGCACCAAGCTATATGATAGATCAGATTTTTCGGGGAAGATAGCTATGACGGATGTATTGAGTTTTATGAAGCGTCGGCGTTCCGTTTTGGCACGCGAAATGTCAGGACCGCCGATCACGGCTGATGACCTTGCCGAGATTGTGACGATCGCGGCGCGGGTGCCTGATCACGGCAAACTTGCGCCATGGCGTTTTGTGCATTTGGATGCTGCGGCTTGTAACGCGTTGGCCGCGGCTACGATGAAAATATGTTTACAAGACGGCAAGGACGAACACGCGGCCACCGAAGAAGGTAAGCGTTTCTTGCGGGCGCCAACAATTTTGTGCGTCATATCGAGCCCGACGCCGCACCCCAAAATACCCGATTGGGAGCAATATCTGTCAGCTGGTGCGGTGTGTTACGGCGCGTTGATTGCCGCGCAAGCCAAAGGCTATGCGGCGCAATGGCTGACGGGTTGGGTCGCCTATGATGCGCAAATAGGCGCTATGCTGGGTCTGGCGCCGGCGGAGAAGATTGCGGGATTTATCAATATCGGCCACGCCGACAAGATGCCGGAAGATCGCCCGCGGCCGCAACTCGAGCAAATTTTATCTATTGGCTTAACCCCACCTTCGGAGTAGACAAGCCACGCAATAATAATTCTGAAAGTCGGCGCGCATGAGCCATGGTCCCCGTTGGCGGGCAGATATTCTCGATTTGTTAAATTTAGCTTGGCCGGTTGTGATTAATCGGCTGGGTGTGATGACGCTCGGCGTTGTCGATACCATCATGGTTGGTCGCTATGCGGCTGAGCATTTGGCTTATTTTGGCATCGGCTTAGTGACCAGCAATATTTTGGTCTTGATACTGGTTGGGCTGTTAATGGGGGTGCCCGTTTTGGTGGCGCAAAATTATGGCGCCCGCGATTTTAACGGGTGTGCCGCTATTTGGTGGCAATCGGTGCCCTATGCCATTGGTCTCGGTTTTTTGGGGCTATTGATTTGCAGTTTTGGCGAGCCTCTATTGCTGCTTTTTGGGCAGGCGCCGGAGTTGGCGCGCGCCGGCGGCGCGATATCGACGATTGCTGGTCTCTCTTTTCCGCTGCTCACACTCTATCTAGCTACCAGTATGTTTCTCGAGGGGCTTCGTCGGGTGCGGCCCGGAATGATTATTATTGTGCTCGCCAATGTCGTCAATCTGGTGGCCAATTACCTTTTAATTTATGGCGCTTTTGGGTTTCCCGAGATGGGAGCCGAAGGCGCGGTTTGGGCTAGTTTTTGTGTTCGACTGGCGCAACTTATTGCCATCTTGCTCTATGTTTGGTGGATGCCAGGAGCCGAGCGCTATGGTTTACGCGCGCTGCCGCGCTGGTCTTGGGAGGCGGGAACCAAGATGCGGCGCATCGGCTATATGACCTCGATCGGCATGGGCATTGAGCATGTCGCCTTTAATGCTTTGGTATTGTTTGCGGGCGTTCTCGGCACCGTGGTTTTGGCAGCGCAAGTAATCACGATCAATGTTTTTGCGCTCGGCTTTATGCTCGGTCTGGGGATTTCAGTAGCCAATGGTGTGCGCGTCGGCAATGCACATGGTGCTGGGCATAATGAGACGGCGCAGCAAAACGGCTGGCTCGGCCTTGGTGTTCAAATGGTTGTGTTGGGCGGTATTGGTCTTCTCATCTCTTCGAATGCCAGTCAGATCGTTGCCTTTTACAGTTCGGATCGCGCCGTGCAAGACATGGGCAGCGCGATGCTCGCTTATTTGAGCCTATTTCTTCTGGTCGATGGGGGGCAAACGCTGATGGCACAATCGATGCGGGCGCGCGGCGATGCCCGCACGCCAATGTATATTCATCTAGTTTCCTATGGGTTGGTGATGATCCCGATGACCTATGTGTTTTGTTTTCCGCTCGGGCGCGGCGCCCTAGGCTTGGTGGATAGTACGGTGTTGAGCTCGTTTCTATCCCTCGGTTTAGGTATGCTTGGCTTTGCCCGCTTGCGGCGTCTTAACCTTGCTGTGTCCCAATAATCCCGTCATCTATTAAGGTCTGGATATCACCCTGCGACAGGCCCAAATCGGCGAGGACGTCTTCGCTCTGTTCACCAATTTTCGGGCCGGGGCCGCGTGGACCATCTTGATGTCCATGAAAGCGAATAGGGGAAGCGGGTGCGCGATAGCTTGTTCCGTCCGATTTGGGTTGATCGACGAAAACACCCGCGGCATGCATTTGCGGATCTTCTATGACCTGATCAAAATTCTGCACGGGGGCATAAATAATATCCTCTGCGTCGAGACGCGGTTTCCATTCGGCATAGGAGCGTGTTTTAAATTGTGCGTCGAGAATGTCGATCAAGGCCGCTGAGTTTTGGCGCCGATCGCGTGCCGTTTTAAAACGGTCATCCTCTGCCAAGGCGGTTAACTCAAGAGCACGGATGAGATTAGGCCAATCTGGCTCACCAGGGCGCGCGTTGATAAAAATCCAATTCTCGTCTTGCGTGGCAAAGAAATTGGTCATCGGGACGATGGTTTCATGCCGCGGTCGCGTGCGGGCGACGCGCTGGTATCGTAAATAGGTGCCGAAATCGCTACCCATCACATAAGCGGCGGATCGGATCAGCGAGCTCTCGACAAGGCTACCTTGACCCGTGCGCTGGGCTTGATGAAACGCCGCTAATATGCCGCTGACAGTTGCTAAGCCCGTAACATGGTCGCCGACGGCAATGCGGATCGGGTTCGGCGCTGTGTCCATCGGGGTCATGATCCACGCCAGACCGGATTTGGCCCAAAAGGCTACCGAGTCGAAACCGGCTTTATCTTTTTCTGGGCCTTCCAGCCCGAAACCCGTGACGCTTGCATAGACCAATTTTGCATTGATGCCTTTTAAAGCCGCGTAATCGAGTTCCTGTTCTTCGAGTTGGCTGGGGCGCACATTTGTTATGAAAATATCGGCTTGCTGTGCGAGCTGGCGGACAAGGGCGCGCCCGCGCTCGCTCGAGGTGTTGATTGCTATCGCTTTTTTGCCACGATTGTTCAAATCAAAAACCGGATTATCGGGATAGTTGTCGGTTAACGCAGAGGCATAGAAATTGCGCATCGGGCAGCCGCTGAGTGGCTCAATTTTGATAACGTCAGCGCCCCAATCGGCAAGAAGACCGCCAGCGGACGGTGCCGCGACATAGGTCGCCATTTCTACAACACGGACACCAGATAGCATGATATGTTTATCCTCATTCGACTTGTTACGGGATGACGCACGATAATGCCAGCCGACGATATCATTAACCCTGAAGAGATGAAAGGGCAGCTCGAGACAGAGTTGCGCGAGCTTCTGGCTTTAGACGCTGCGACGCGCACCGAACAAGCGCCAGTCGACCTCGATCAGGCGCGCCAAGGTCGTTTGTCGCGCATCGATGCGATGCAGCAAAGGGCTATGGCGCAAGAAACAGCTCGTCGTCGCGTTCGGCGAATAGCGCAAATTGAAGCCGCTTTGGCGCGTCTGGCGTCGGGTGATTTCGGCTATTGCATGGTCTGCGATGAGGCGATTAACATCCGACGCCTACGGCACGATCCAGCCATCGCCTTTTGTCTCGATCACGCACATTAGGGGCGCCCATGACACTTTGGAGTTTTCTGCGTCAGCAATCGGCCTTTTTGGGGTTCGGGTTTTTATGCTTTGCACTGAGTAATTTCGGGCAGACATTTTTTATCGCGCTTTATAATGAAGAAATTCGAGACAGTTTTAATCTGTCGCAAAGTGCCTTTGGTAGCATATATGGCGCCGTCACCTTGCTCAGCGCCGTGGTGTTTTTTTATTCTGGAAAATTGATCGACGCCTGGCCGCTGCGGTCTTTCGTCGGGGTGACGGTTGTAGGACTGGTGGTGGCGTCGATCACTATGGCCTTGAGCTATCACGTTTGGACCTTGGTCGTGGCTCTGTTCTTGTTACGCCATTTTGGGCAGGGCTTGAGTACACATATTGGCATGACATCGGTCTCGCGGTCTTATTCGCATCACCGTGGGGTCGCTGTTTCCATCAGTCAGTTGGGGTTGCCGTTTGGCGAGAGCATTATGCCTCTGATAGCTATTAGCTTGATGCTTTGGGTAGGGTGGCGTGAAACTTGGCTGGTGTTTGCGGCCATTATTCTGTTTGCCGCTTTACCGGTTGTTCTTTGGCTAACGCGGTTTGAGCCCATCAGTATGGAAAGCACAGCTGGTCAGGTGCAAGCGGGGCGGGGCGCTGTGTTGCGCGATCCACGCTTCTACGGCGTCATGCCGCTCTACATTGCGCCTGCATTTTTGCTTACGGGCATGTTTTTCAGTCATACGGCGTTAATTGCGAGCCGTGGTTGGTCGCTACAGGTTCTGGCGCAGGCATTTTCGCTTTACGCTGGCTGCAAGATAATATCGTCTTTAATTTCAGGACGTATCGTCGATGCTGTCACAGCGCGTCGCTTCCAACCTTTTGCCGCTATTCCCTTAATGTTGGCATTTGGTGTTTTGGCTTTGCCCGATATTTTTACCAGCGAGACATCGCTCTATATTTACCTTGCTTTATGCGGCATTAATTTGGGCATGGCGGCACCCATCAGTGGCGGCCTGTGGCCCGAAATGTATGGAACAGCGCATTTGGGCGCCATTCGATCGATGACGGGCCCCGTTATCATTCTGTCAACATCTATTGCCCCCGTGCTTTTCGGCTTTGTGCTCGAGCACGGCATATCGTTTTCTGCGCTCGCCCAAGCGGCAATAGTCTATATGATGCTCGCCATGATATTAGCGTTCTGGGCTGGATATTACAGGCCAACGGCTTTGGTAAAGGAGTAAAAAATGTCAGATGCAAAACCGATCCTCGATGCCGCAACCATTGTCATCATGCGCGATCGCCCCACTGGCCCGGAAGTCTTTATGGTAGTCCGGCATCATCAGATCGATTTTGCAGCGGGCGCCTTGGTGTTTCCCGGCGGTAAGGTCGATGCGGCCGATGGCGAGGCTGATCTGCGGCAATATTGTGCGGGGGCGGACGGCTTGGACGATCGCACACTGGCGTTTCAAATTGGTGCGATCCGCGAGGCTTTTGAAGAAAGCGGTGTTTTGTTTGCGCGCGAGCAAGGTGCCGCGGCCCTGATTTCGGGAGAACGGTTGCGCGCACTTGAGCCATGGCGCGACCGCCTTAATGCGGGGGGTGCAACTATGCGCGACTTGGCTGCGACCGAAGGTTTAGAGTTCGCATTGGATTGTCTGGCCCATTACGCGCATTGGATTACGCCAGATCTCATGCCCAAGCGGTTTGACACGCAATTTTATTTGGCGCGCGCGCCAGAAGATCATTTGGCAGTGCACGATGGCGGAGAGAATGTTGACTCGATTTGGATCAACCCCGCGCAGGCCCTTGAGGACGTTGCCGCTGATCGCCGCACAATGGTCTTTCCGACGCGCATGAATGTTCAAAAATTGGCGCAATATGAGACGGTTGATGCGGCCATTGCGGCTTGCGGCAATGTCGTAACGATTGAGCCCTTCTTGTTGCAGGATCCTGATGGAACAACCTATCTGCGCATTCAAGCGAACGCAGGCTATGGCGATCCGAAAGAACCTATCGGCCGGGTTAAGGGGTAAATTGCTCCGCTAAAATACGCTCATCGAGGCTGTGATCCTCGTCAAATAGCAGCAGCAGGTCAAGGCTCCGGTCTTCAAATATCTCGACCTCGGTGATGTTCCTAAATTCGGTATGGTCAGCCACAACGCTGACAGGGCGTTTGTCGGGCTCTTGAATGCGGATCGAGACTTTTGCCCGATTTGACAATAAGGCACCGCGCCACCGCCGCGGCCGAAACGCCGATATTGGTGTTAGCGCCAACAGCGATGCAGTAATTGGCACGATGGGACCATGGGCGGAGAGATTATAAGCGGTGCTACCGGCTGGGGTTGCGAGCAGAACGCCGTCACAGATGAGTTCGTCCATGCGCTTGCGGTCGTCAACGGAGATTTCGAGCTTGGCGGCCTGGGCCGATTGTCTGAGGAGTGAGACCTCGTTAATGGCGACAGCATTAAAGGTTTCACCATCCGTATTGGTGGCCATCATCCGCAATGGGTGCAGGAGCGTTAACTGTGCGGCGCTGAGACGCTCTCGTAAATTATCTGGGTCGAGCCGGTTCATAAGGAAGCCAATTGACCCAAGATGCATTCCAAAAATAGGCGTAGCACGCCCCATAACACGGTGGAGCGTTTCAAGCATCAAGCCATCGCCACCCAATGCGACGATGCAGTCCGCTTCCTCGAGAGGCGCATCGCCATAGCGGGCGATCATTTCGGCGCGCACGTCATCAGCACCGAGATGATCAGAGGCAATAAAAGCTATTTTTTCATAATGACTCATGGCGCCGCATTTCTTAAACTCGTGAAAGTTTATTGCATATAATGAGGCGTAATAACAGGGCGTTATCCTTTTGCTGTTTTGCCAAGCGTCAAACCTCGAAAGTAGGACATGACTGACTTTATTCTCGTGATCGACCAAAGTACCACCTCATCTTCCGCCTTTGCGTTTTCGGTGACGGGTGAGGTGATTGCCAGCGAGGGGCAGGAGTTTGCGCAATATTATCCTGATGATGGTTGGGTCGAGCACGATGCCGAAGAAATATTTGCCAGTGTTGTCGCGAGCTGCCATGCGCTTCTGGCCCATCCACAGCTACAAACCGCGCAGTGTCTCGGGGTCGCCATCACCAATCAACGCGAGACATGTCTGCTTTGGGATAAAAAGTCAGGCCAAGCTTTGGGGCGCGCGATCGTTTGGCAGGATCGCCGGACCGCAGCCTTCTGCGACGATCTGCGCGAGGCCGGCCATGAAGCTATGGTGCAAGAGAGAACGGGGCTATTGCTGGACCCTTATTTTTCGGCGAGCAAACTTGCCTGGTTGCTAGACAAAAATGATGCGGATCGTGCGCGGGCAAAAGCTGGCGAGCTGGCTTTTGGTACGATTGAAACCTGGTTGGTCTGGAAGTTGACTGGCGGCAATCATGTTACCGATATGACAAATGCCAGTCGGACGAGTCTGCTGAATATTCGTAGCGGGCAGTGGGATGACGATTTGCTCGGCTTGTTCAACATACCACGGCAGGTGTTGCCCGAAGTTCTGGATAATGTCGCCGATTACGGGCAGCTCGATAGCTCGATCCTCGGCGTATCGGCACCCATTCTTGCCGCTATTGGTGATCAACAATCCGCTAGCTTTGGCCAGCGTTGCGTCGCCCGCGGCCAGATGAAATCGACTTATGGTACGGGCTGTTTTGCACTGATGAACACGGGCGACGAACTCGTCCTGTCTCAGAACCGTCTGTTGTCGACAATCGCTTATTCTCTCTCGGGCGCCCGAAGCTACGCGCTGGAGGGCAGTATTTTTATGGCGGGAGCGATCGTGCAATGGATGCGGGACAATATGCAATTCTTTGCGCATGCCGCCGAGAGTGAGTCCCTTGCAAAGGCTGCTGATCCAAATAGCCATGTCATTATGGTGCCAGCATTCACAGGGCTGGGGGCGCCGCATTGGGACCCGACAGCTCGCGGCACATTGCTCGGCATGACCCGCGACACGGGCGTGGCGGAAATCGTTCGCGCTGGGCTAGAGAGTGTGAGTTTGCAAACGCATGATCTGCTCACGGCGTTGACGGCAGATATGGGTGGGAAAATTCAAAATTTACGGGTTGATGGCGGTATGGTGGCCAATGACTGGTTCGCGCAGAATCTTGCCGATATGACCGGCTTGCAAGTTGAACGGGGCGATATGTTGGAGACAACGGCGCTGGGCGCAGCATATTTAGCAATGCTCGGCGCCAAAATTGTGGCGCGGCCAGAGGATTTGGCAGCCCAAGGGACGGCAACTCGCATTTTTAAGCCGCGCATGGCGGCCGCCGACCGGCAAGCGCGATTGGCGCTTTGGGCGAGCGGCGTGCGGAAAGCGCGACATCAGCTCAGTTGACAGGCCTCGTGGCTGAACGCAAACTGGACAAAATTCTCAGGAGACAAAAACTATGTCAGCAGCTTTAGAAATTACCTCTGTCAAAAATATGGTTAGCCCCGAAGAGTGGCAACTTCGTGTTGATCTCGCGGCGACCTATAGGCTCGTCGCAATGCACGGATGGGATGATATGATCTTCACCCATATCTCGGCGCGCGTACCAGGGCCGGAGCATCATTTTTTGATTAACCCCTATGGGATGACGTTTGAAGAAATCACCGCCTCGAGTTTGGTGAAGATTGATCTCGACGGTAATATTGTGATGGACAGCCCGTTCTTTGTGAACCCAGCCGGCTTTACCATCCACAGTGCTGTGCACTCGGCGCGCGAGGATGCAAAATGCGTTTTGCATGTTCATACCGATGACGGGGTTGCTGTTTCCGCACAACAAGAGGGGCTTTTACCGCTCAGCCAGCAAGCCTTACTCGTGATACCGCAAATCGCCTATCATGACTATGAGGGCGTCGCGCTGAATTTGGATGAGCGCGAGCGCCTGATTAATGATCTGGGTGATAAAAAGCTTATGATCTTGCGCAATCACGGAACCCTTGCAACGGGTGAGAATTGTGCGCTGGCGTTTCTTGGCATTTATTTTCTTGAACGTGCCTGTTCGGCGCAAATCCGCGCCATGTCAGGCGGCAGCAAGTTGAACATGCCGAGCCAAGCCGCGATCGATACAACGCATGATCAGAGCGGATCATTGTTCCAGCAGGGTATTGATCAGCTTGCTTGGCCGGGCTTGTTGCGACGCCTCGATCGCGTCGATCCGTCTTACAGAACTTGATTTTCGAGAGGTGACACAATGCGAGCTTTGATTCTGGTTTTAGCTACCGTTTTGGCGTTTCCTGCCATAGCCCACGACACCGATCCAAACACGGTAGAAGGTCAACGCGTGGCCATGTTTAAAAAAAGTGGTGCTGGGATTAAAGCCGTATTCGAACAACATCTGCCAGCGGGTGATCTCGACGCCATCGGCGCCTATGCCGCCGAGATGGCCGAATGGGGAGCGCGCATGACAGACCTATTTCCAGCCGGCAGTACTTCAATCGGTGCAAAGGCGAGCATCTGGGAAAATTGGGAAGATTTCGAGGCTAAAGCAGATCAATTCTCTGAAGCTGCATCCGAGCTCGCTGTAGCGGCCGCATCAGGCGATTTGGCTGCCACGCAAGGGGCGGCCAAAGCACTTGGCGGGGCGTGCAAAGCGTGCCACGACAGCTATCGCATTAAACATTAAGCAACTGTTTTAGATTAAAAATATCCAACTGGTGCTGAGGCTTAGCGTCAAAATAACGACGCCGAGAGCTTGGTGTGCTTGGCTCGGGGCTTGATCGTCGGGGATTGGAACGCCATAGGTCATGCGCTGGATCAGCATATGCCGTTTGGCAAATTGATGCCAAGCCAAGGCGGCAAGATGTAGTCCGATGAGGGGTATAATAAGAAAATGCCCGATCTCATGAATTTTGGACGCCGTTGGGCCCCACGAAGGTTGCCAGTTATACAGCGGACCTTCGTAGAGTATATCGTCATAGTTAAATAAACCGCTGGCGACCATAATCGCAGCGACGGCCCAAAAGGTTAGCACCGATAAAACGCCAAGCGGATTATGTCCAAGCGGATAGTCGACATCTGACTTTGATTTTAAATAGGCGGGTAAGAGCCAGAGCGCCCGCATCATAGTTGTAAAACGTGCCGGCGCGGGGCCGATAAAGGCCCAGATCAAGCGATAGATCAATAGAGCGAGAAGCGTTAGGCCCAGCATTTCATGCCATTCCAAGGCATCTTTTTCGCCGGCAATATAGGATAGGCTCAACGTGATCGCGAAGAGCCAATGATATAATCGCATTGAGACGTCCCACAACATGATCACAGTCCTTTTTTGTTATTGTCCCGACCGGTTGGCCGTTGGTTTGGCGGCCGCAGCGAACAGGGTTTGCGAAATATCCATCTTCGGTAGGCCGATTAAGGCAAAATGTCCAGAGGCGCGCGGTTCTGAGAGCCGTTCAAAACTAAATTGGGAGCCAGCAAAATGAAACAGATAGGCGCTTTGGTTATCATGGCAAAAGCCTTTGGCGCGGATGATATGTGGTTTGAGGCGCAATAGATCCGCCTTGAGTTCGTCTGGCGAATGATGGTGCAAGTGACCCGTCTGCACGGCAAAATCATGTAATGGTGCAATATTGGGTGAAACATCTGAGCGGCCCAACCCAAGTATAATATCGGCCGCAATCTGGCCATTGTGGCTAGCGATAATGGGGCGATCATGTGGCAGTACGGCCCTTAAGTTTTCTTCGGTGGCGGCTGTGACAAGATCGCGTTTGGTTATGAGAAAAATGTGGGCGGCTGCGATTTGTCGCTCCATCGTATCTAGAAGATAGGGATCGGCGCGGTGTGCCAGAAATGCTGTCGCATCGACGCAACAAATTATGCCATCCAGAACAAGATTACGGTCGACAGCGGCAAAGGCAGCAATACGCGCTGGGTCGGCGACGCCGCTGGCTTCGATGACGATGTTATCAGGTGCTGGTGTTTGCTGCAGGGCAGTGACCAAGGCGCGAACCAAGTCGTCGCCGAGTGAGCAACAAACGCAGCCATTAGCCAGCTCGATCCGATTATTGTGATCACGGGCGATAATTTCTGCGTCAATATTTAGGGCGCCGAAATCATTCACCAGCGCTGTTATACGTCTGCCTTGCGGGTTGTGTAAAAGATGGTTGAGCAGCGTGGTTTTACCGCTCCCCAAAAATCCGCTCAACACTGTGAGAGGGATCTGCGTCGTCATGAGGTGCTGGGCAATTCGTTGATGTAGCTACGACCATTTAAGACCGTCGCATGGACAAAAATATCTTTAAGATTTGTGTCGGGGTCATCGAGCGGATCGGTGTCCAGAACAGCAAAATCAGCTCGCTTGCCAACTTCCACGCTGCCAATTTCATGGTCCATTTTGAGCGAATAAGCGGCACCGAGCGTAATGGCGTGTAACGCCTCCTCGACGGTTAATCGCTCGGCATCGCCACCTAATCGGTCGCCCGATGAGGTGCTGCGTTCAACGGCACACCAGGCTGTAAACAATGGGCCGAGCGCGGTTACGGGGGCATCTGAGTGAATGGTCAATGCGACCCCCTCGCGAAGGGCACCGCCCGCATCATCGAGGCGGTTAGCGCGATCGCGCCCCATTGTTTGCGCAATATGGGCATCACCCCAGTAGTAAATGTGATTGGAAAATAAATTAACACCAATGCCCATGGCGGCCATGCGTTTGAAGTCGGCACGATCTGCCATTTGACAATGCTGCAGGGTGTGGCGATGGTCCGCACGATAATGCGCGTTCAGTGCCTCCTCAAAAGCGTCGAGTGCCATGCCAATTGTTTCGTCCCCGTTGGTGTGAACATGAATATGCGCACCTGCCGCATGATAACTTTTGATCAGGGATTTGAGGCGATCGGGTTCAATATACCATAGCCCATTTGGTGCGCCATTGTGGTAACCTGGCCACCGCAGTCGGGCGCTGAAACCTTGAATTGAGCCATCTGCGACCAGTTTGACAATATTCATGCGCAATTTGTCAGTTTGCTGATCTTGCACTTCGGCGAGGCGTTTAAGACCATCCTCGGCCGAACTCGCATTGCCCGAATAGGCCACGACAAGACGAAGTGGAAAGTCGTCGCGCGCGGTGATACGCTTCATTGTAGCGAGGGCGTCGTCGCTCAAGCCGTTTGCTAAATCGGTGGCTGTGGTCACGCCGCTACGTTGCGCCACGGCAGCAAAATTTTCTAATACGCTGTCATCCGACGCGGCAGCAAGAATATCGATGTCGGAAGCGCGCATGGCCATGAAAAGGCCGACCTGCCCCAGAAATTCGCCGGTAATTTGCCCCTCGGCATCACGTCTAACAAATTCGCTATTGCTGTCAGGGTCGATCGCAGCGGATTTTAGGATGGCGCTGTTGACATTCACAATGTGCAAGCTCGCATGCAAAACCAAAATGGGGGTCTCGGAAGAGACCTGATCTAGCTCCGCTATGGTGAGCCTATTATTGGCGAAAAATATCGGGTCAAACCCCCAAGCGACCAATGGCGCCGAACGATCCTCGCGCGCCTCCAGCATTTTCCTGAGACGGGCAGTGACATCGTCAATAGTTTTCAGTCCTGGCCAAATTTTTCCATCTGGCCCCATGCGGTCGTAATAACCGACATAAATATAGTTCCACATTTGGCCTTCAAACATGTGGCTGTGACCTTCAATAAAGCCGGGGAGAATAATTTTATCTTTGAAGCTTTCGTCAATTTCAGTGATGCCAAAATGTGCCTGCCAATCGGCAATATTGTCTTTTCGACCGACAGCCAAGATCCGTCCATCGCGCACCGCGACATGCGTCGCGCGCGGTTGTGCCGGATTCATGGTCACAATGGCTTTGGCGGCAAATATTTTCGACATACTCTATTCCTTGTCCCTCAAACTTATGTAAACTCTACGGCAGTTTAACCTTTCAAAACGATTTGTCATCCGAGGAGCTCACACGTGAAACTAATTGGTGCCCCACTTTCTCCCTTCGTGCGGAAGGTTCGCATTGTTGCCGCGGAAAAAAACATTAGTTACGATTACGACCCGTCGGTAAGTCCGCTGAGCATGCCCGATGACTATGTGAAAATCCATCCCATGAAGCGCATTCCAGCATTGATTGTGGAACCCAATAATCCGCAAGGCATTATTAATGACAGTTCAGCAATTTGCGCTTACCTCGAGCGCCTTGCGCCAGAGCCGGCTCTGATGCCCAGCGATGCTTTGCAGTATGGGCGAATGCTATGGCTCGAAGAATATAGCGACACGGGTTTTACTGAAATTATTGGCCGCGGCATGTTCCGGCCGATCCTGTTTAACGCATTGTCGGGTAAGTCGCCCGATATTGAGACGGCGCAAGCTTCGCTGGCAACCATTCGAACTGATTACTTTTCCTATTTAGAAAGCCAGTTCGGCGAAGGGCCTTGGTTCGGCGGTTCGCAATTCACACTGGCAGATATAGCGATCGGTTGTAATTTGATAAATATGATGCATGTCGGCTATCGACTGCAGGCCGGCGACAGCCCCATTTTGGCGGCCTATTTCGACCGCTTCCTTGCCCGCGATAGTGTAGCCGCTCTGTTGTCCGGTGAGGGGCAAGCTCTATCGAAAATGGGCTTTACCGCGCCCAAGTTGAGCTAGCAAACCAGAGGGACCCGCATGAGCCTCGTCGAGAAGTTTGTCGGCCAAAAAGGCCTGTTGGGTTATCTTGGCGTCTTGCTTGGGCTGTTGGGGGCCATATGGCTCGTGCGCGTTCTGAACGTGGTGGATTTTTATTTGACCATAGGCGCGAGCGGGGCAGAAATTGTCCGCTTTATGGTTTTTTTGATCCCCACCATTTTTGCCAATGTGGCGGCGCCGGCTTTGCTGATTGCTTTGTTGCTGCTTTATAGCGGGTTACTCAATTCGCGAGAATATTATGTTCTGACTGGCGCTGGTATCAGCCCGCTTTTATTATTCCGTCCGGTCTTTTATTTGATTGCTGGCGTCACCGTCGTTCTTGCGATCATTAATCTTTACGTTGCGCCATTGGCGTCGCAAACGCTTCGCATTGAGCGAGATGCTTTGCAAACGCGTTTGTCGGTAGGTTTGATCCGCGCCGGCGTGTTCACGGATCTCGGTAAAGGGGTTACGGTTTACGCTGAGGACAAGGATGAGCAAGGCAGGATTACCAATATCCTTATTTTTGATGATCGTAATCCACAAACCGAAACCGTTTACATTGCTAAAGGGGCACGCATTTATCGATCGCAAGATGAAAATGCCCTGGTGCTCGAGGCTGGGCGATTGTTCAGTCGTGAAAAAGCTAATGGACGCCAGCGTGTCGTGCATTTCGACAGCTATCAGTTTCCGGTCACCATGCAGTCGGATGACCCTTTTAATTTGGCGCATCTCTCCCCATCACAGATGATGTTTCACCAGTTGCTCAATCCAGAGGCGCTCGGAATTACCGACCCACGGCGGATCTTGCGCGTAGAACAACGCGTTTATGAGCAAATCGGGGAGCTGTTTACACCTCTGGTTTTTGCTTTGATTGCGCTGTCATTTGTGACGGGGGGGGCGCTCAACCGAGCTGGCTATTCGCTTCGGGTTTTTCTTGCCAGTGTCACCGCTATCCTGTTCTACGGCGGTGTCGTGTCCTTATCGGCCCGCATCGCCGAGCAAGGGTGGCCAACCAGCCTGTCGATTATTTATCCAGTCGGTGTCGGCGTGGCGTGCGCGATTATTTTTATTCGCAGAAACAGACTTTTTGTCGCGCTAGGGGAACCCCGTTGATTTTACATTTTTGGGGTGTAAAATAAGGCGCATGTGGCTCTGCTATTCGTCTTGGGGCCAGCTGTTCAAGTAATGAGGGAATAATGACTGATTTCAAGTTGCCACAGATCGACACCAGTATTTCTCCTGAAATTCATGGGTTTTTCGATCCTGCGACCTTCACAATCAGTTACATCGTCAAAGATCCGGATAGCGATATTTGTGCTGTGGTCGATAGTGTCATGGACATTGACTATGCCAGCGGCACCATCACTTACGCGCACGCAGACACGCTGATCGCCTTCATCACCGAGCGCAACTGGAAGCTTGAGTGGTTAATAGAGACGCATGTTCATGCCGATCATCTCTCGGCGGCGCCTTATATCCAAGAAACCCTTGGGGGCAAAATTGGTATTGGTGCGCCCGTGAAGCAAGTGCAAGAGATTTTCGGCAAGGTGTTCAATGAAGGAACAGAGTTTCAGCGCGATGGAAGCCAATTCGATGCCCTGTTTGAAGATGGCGATATTTACTCAATCGGTGGGCTTGAGGCGCAAGTTATGCATACGCCTGGCCATACGCCTGCATGTATGACGCATGTGATCGGCAGTGCAGCCTTTGTTGGCGATACTTTATTCATGCCCGATGGCGGAACCGCAAGGGCTGATTTTCCTGGCGGTGATGCCCGCGAGCTGTATCAGTCGATTAAACGGATTTTGAGCCTGCCGGATGATTTGCGTCTGTTTATGTGCCACGACTATGGGCCGAACGGCCGCGAAATTCAGTGGCAAACGACGGTTGGCGAAGAACGCCAGAATAACATTCATGTCCGCGAAGGCATTAGCGAGGATGATTTTGTAGCGATGCGGGAAGCGCGAGATAAAACTTTGGAAATGCCCAAATTGATTATGCCGTCTATTCAGGTGAATATGCGGGCAGGGCATTTACCACCCGCGGATACACAAGGAACCGTCTATTTAAAGGTGCCTGTGCAGGATATGCGTCGCAAATAAAAGGGGGGAAGCAATGGCGGATTACGATGTAGTTATTGTCGGCGGAGGATCGGCCGGAATTTCGACAGCAACGAGTTTGTTGTCGCGAGATGCGACGCTGTCCATAGCCGTGGTTGAGCCGAGTGATGTGCATTATTACCAACCAGGGTGGACAATGGTTGGTGGTGGCATATTTCAAGCTTCGGAGACGGTGCAAGCGACAGCGCGTGTCATGCCAAGATCTGTGACATGGATCAAGCAAGCTGTGACCCGCTTTGACCCGAAAAAAAATGCGGTTGTTTTGTCCGATAAGTCGCGCCTTGATTATCGGTTCTTGATTGTCTGTCCGGGACTAAAGCTTGATTGGGCCGCGGTTGAGGGCTTGCCGGAGACGCTCGGTCAAAATGGTGTAACGTCTAATTATCGTTTTGATCTAGCGCCTTATACATGGCAGTTGGTGCAAACATTGCATTCAGGCAATGCGATCTTCACACAACCCCCAATGCCGATTAAATGTGCTGGCGCGCCGCAAAAAGCGATGTATCTCTCTGCCGATAGTTGGCAGCGCGCGGGTCGCTTGAGCAATATCAATATTGAGTTTTGTAATGCAGGCGCGGCTCTCTTCGGGGTTGCTGACTATGTGCCAGCGCTGATGGCTTATGTTGAGCAATATGGAGCCAAGCTGTCTTTCAACCATAATTTGATTAAAATTGACGGAGCAGCGCAAAAGGCATGGTTCAAGGTGACCGAGGGCGACAAAACAAAAGAGGTCGAGCGCGATTTCGATATGATCCATGTTTGCCCGCCACAAACCGCGCCCGACTTTATCAAGAAGAGCAGTCTCGGCGATGCCGCGGGGTGGGTTGATGTCGATCAGGAGACCTTGCGGCATAAGAGCTTCGACAATATTTACGGTCTTGGTGATGTCACCAATACGCCGAATGCCAAAACGGCGGCGGCGGTGCGCAAGCAGGCGCCGATCGTTGCGCATAATTTACTGGCGGCGATGGGGCGTAAAAAAGGCCGCGCAACGTATGATGGCTATGGCTCGTGCCCGTTAACGGTAGAACGTGGCCGGATTGTTTTGGCTGAGTTTGGCTATGGAGGAAAAATTATCCCAACTTTTCCGACTTGGGTGATGCAGGGGCTTCAACCCACGCGTGCAGCTTGGTTTTTAAAGGCGTCCGTATTACCTGCTGTGTATTGGCATGCCATGCTCAAAGGGCGGGAGTGGTTGGCACGGCCAAAAGTTAGATAAATCATGCGTTTTACAACAATTTTCCCCATTTTTGGTTGGGGGCGTCTTTATAGCCGGACCGACTTTGCAGATGACTTTACGGCGGCTGTAATCGTCACCATTATGCTGATCCCGCAATCTCTGGCCTATGCCTTACTCGCAGGATTGCCGCCGCATTATGGTCTCTATGCGTCGATATTGCCCCTCATTGCTTATGCAATTTTTGGTTCTAGTCGCGCTCTCGCGGTCGGGCCGGTAGCTGTAATATCCCTCATGACGGCGGCGGCGACGGGAGAAATTGCTGCCCAGACGGGCAATGATCCAATTGTCATCGCCATCGGTCTCGCCTTCATCTCGGGGGTGATGTTGTTTTCGATGGGTCTGTTGCGGCTGGGCTTTGTTGCTAATTTTTTGAGCCATCCCGTGATCGCTGGCTTTATTACCGCGTCGGGGATTATCATCGCCCTCTCTCAGGTGAAACACATTATTGGCGTTTCTGTGTCTGGCCATACGCTCCTCGAGATTGTGCCTGCGTTATGGCGTGCTCTGCCGCAAACCAATATGACGGCCCTTATTATTGGTGGGTTGAGCCTTATCTTTTTATTTTGGGTGCGCCAAGGCATGAAGCCCCTGTTGCAGCGTTTGGGAATGTCGGCTTATTGGGCTGGGCAAACCAGCAAGGCGGGACCCGTATTGGCTGTCTTTATGAGTATGGGCGCTGTTGTGTATTGGCAATTGCAAGATCGACTGGCGCTGGTGGGCGAGATCCCCAACCATTTGCCGCTTTTGGCCCTACCGCCGATGGATGTTGATATGCTCCGCCATATTTTAATGCCGGCGTTTTTGATTAGCCTTATCGGCTTTGTCGAGTCCGTATCGGTGGCGCGCACCTTAGCCGCTAAACGGCGCCAACATATTGATGCCGATCAGGAGTTGCGCGGTTTGGGCGCCGCCAATTTGGCCTCGGCTTTTAGCAGTGGGTTTCCTGTGACGGGCGGTTTTGCGCGCTCGGTCGTCAATTTTGATGCAGGGGCAGCAACCCCGGCCGCCGGAGCCCTGACCGCAATAGGTATTGCTTTGGCGACAATGTTTTTAACGCCTTATCTGTATTTTTTACCGAAAGCGGTGCTGGCAGCGACCATAATAGTCGCGGTTTTGTCGTTGGTCGATTTTTCGATCTTGAAAACCAGCTGGGCCTATTCGAAGTCTGATTTTATTGCTGTCGCTGCAACAATCGTCATGACGCTCTTTCTCGGTGTAGAAATCGGTGTCTCAACGGGCGTGGCTGCCTCGGTTTTGCTTTACCTGCTGAAAACCGGCACACCTCATTTGGCCGAAATTGGTTTGGTGCCCGGCACGCAGCATTTTCGAAATATTCAACGGCACAAAGTGATCACCAGCCCACATATCTTATCGGTGCGACTAGATGAAAATATGTTCTTTATTAACGCTGCCGCATTGGGGCGCTTTATTACAGCCAGACGAGCTCAAAACAGTGCTTTGAGTGATGTAATTCTCAACTGCAGTTCGATTAGCTTGATTGACGCTTCAGGTTTAGAGAGCCTGACCCACCTTAATGACGAACTCCAATCACAAAATTGCCGCTTGCACTTGTCGGAAGTAAAAGGGCCTGTAATGGATCGCCTAGAACGCTCATCGCTGTTGCAAAAGCTGACGGGCAAGATTTTTCTATCGCATTTTGATGCCGTCCTCGCGATCGATCCGAGCCGCTATCAAGCCTTTGTTGGCGGCAGGCCCGAACAGGTCGACGTCGGCGACGGTAGCCATATTTGATGGAAAAACCGCATTGATTTAAGCCTATAGCTGGCGTATAGACAAAGCGTTGCCGGTATAGCTCAGTTGGTAGAGCATCTGATTTGTAATCAGAGGGTCCGCGGTTCAAGTCCGTGTGCCGGCACCATTTTTCCTAAATAATTATTATCTTTTACGGATGAGCGTGCTCGACCTGTCCAGTGATGATCTCTGTGGGGCGATGCGACGCACCCAAGCTTCACTGCAATCACCAGGCGGAAATTGCTGTCTGGGAAACCTAAATAAATATCGTGGCGAATATCGCAGGTCGCGATAGAGCGGCGCGGGAAAGCCCTGTTCACCCGCGCCGGTTGTTCCTAATCGGCGATTTCGAAGGCGAAAAAGGCGTTGCCCGGCATGTGTCGATTAAACAAATAGCCAGAATTGACAAACAGCATACCACCTTGCAACAGGGCGGCGGCGCCGCCTTCCATGGCGCCCCCTTTAGCCGGAATACCGGTCACTGAAGCGACCTCTTGCGTGGTGTCGAAATCCCACAAAATCTCACCCGATTGAATATCATGGATGCGGAGATGCCCATCGAGGCTTCCAGCAATCGCCAATTGCTCGGTGGTCGTTGGGACGGCGCTATTGCCCTTCATGCAGAGCGGATCGCCGCCGCAAATATCCTCGGCCGCCCATTGCCAGAGATACTCACCAGTTTTGAGGTCGAGAGCATAAAGCCCGGGCCGTGGTGTCCCTTCATAATTATCAATATAGGATGGATCGGCTACAGCATCGGAGATTGGCACGATAACGCGGTCACCCGAGACGGAGATGCCGAAATGGACGCCGCCAATAACACCGCCGCGGCCAACTTTGTTTTTCCAAACAAGTTTCCCCGTATCAGGGTTAAGGGCCCAGACGATGCCTGATTTTTGTCCAGCGACGACATAATCTGTGCCGTCAGAATGTTGAGCGATGACCGACTGTCCGCCAAAGTCAAAATCGGGCCCGTCTTCTGTCGGGCATGAGCTGCGCGGTGCCACCGTACAAGAAGCGTTCCAAGCGTCATTCGGCGTTGCTTGGAATGTCCAGCGCACGTCGCCGTCATCTAGGCCAATGGCGAAAATGGCATCGCTGGTTTTGGTTGCTGGCGAGGAGAAATTCTCGCCGGTACCGACATAGAGCTGGCGGCGTTTACCGTCGATTGCTGGTGTGTTCCAAACCGGAGCGCCCGACGGGCCATATTGTTGTGTGCCAGCGGCATTGGTGCCATGCGGTTCGAGCGGGTCGCTGATGGTGTGGGTTTTCCACTGCACGGCTCCATCGGCGGCATGCACGGCAACAACGGCACCGCGGAAGCTGCAACATTCATAAGCAGGGTTCACAGCATTCACCACCTCAAGCGCTGAGACCGAGATATAGAGACGGTCTTCGTAAAGGGTTGGGGTGGCGGTGATGGTCGCATTGGGGTGGTCGTCGGGTCGAATTTTCCAAACTTCCTTGCCCGTAAAGGTGTCGACCGCATAAACCGTGCCCAGAAAATCACCGAAATAGGTGAGGGAACTTGCCTGCGCTTGCCCTGCTTGCCAGGGGGCGATCACTAATCCGGTTCGAATTTCGGCATCGGCAATGTAGCTCCAACGAATACAGCCCGTGTCGCGGTCAAGCGCATAGAGCGTGCCATCTTGGCTGCCAACGAAAACCGCGCCACCCGCGGCCGCTGGATGTGACCGCGCCCGTACCGCATTGGGGAAGCCAAAGGCCCATTTTAATTTTAGCGATTTGACATTGTCACGAGTAATGCCAGCAATTTCGTCGGAGATCATGCGTCGGTTATTACTCGTAAAGCCCCAGCCAACCAAAGCCGGCGGCTCGTTCATGTCAAATTTGGCTTGCGCCCCTTGGCACGCTTTGCCTTGAAAGGTGCCGACCGTATCAAGCGGACTTTTTCCCGTGATAAATTTAACAACATTTATTTTTTCTTGATCGCTTAAGTCGGCTGCCATATCCGTCATAACGCCTGTCGTAATGGCGCGATGAATGCTAATCGGTGACATAAAGCCCATCATGCCACGGCTGGCAGCCTTCGGGACGCCCGCCTCATGGCAATTGGCACAAATTTGCGAATATACCTGCTCGCCTGTCAGCTCTTCGGCCGCGCTGAGGGGCGTCGCCATAACACCCAAAAGCGTGATTAGACTGGCAATGTATTTAACCTTCTGAAACATGTGATTGCTCCCCCTCGAGGCTCCCCATTTGTTCAAAGTTGCACGGTAATAATTAAATGCTTGCCCAGAGCGCGTAAACGGGGTCATCTTTCCCCCATCGGCCGCGCTGTTCAAGGCCTTCATACATGCCATCGAGCTGCATGGTCGTGGGGTCGGTGCGGTTCCAATCCATCACAAATGTGCGCTCAAGAATTTTCCACACACCGTCGCGACGGACATAGCGATCAATATAACGGCCGCCCGTCATGATGTCGTTGCCGTCGGAGCACATCATAGCGATGACATAATGCTCACCAACCGCTTCATCGCCATTTATCTCGACCCACTCATTAGCAACGCTATGGAATACATAGGAGCTGTTTTCTTGAACGAAGTCGCAGATGAAGTTTGAAAATTCAGCCGCGTCTCCATTAAAGACCCCCGCCATAACGGTTGCGCCGTCCGCGAAAAGGCTAGCCATAAGCTCTTTGTCACCACGGTCAACGGCACGGCAATAAGACATGCATAATTCGTGAATGGCCACTTTCGATAGGGCGCGATCAAGCTCGTCCGCGCTTTGATCTGTAGTTTTCGATTGCGATCCCATGCCTTGGGTCTCCTTTTTGAGTAGTGACGTTTTATGGCGTGCCTGCGCAGCGGCAAGAAGCACACGTCCCGGATCAGCGGCCCCATGACCGCCATAGGCGAGAAAGGTTTCATTGCTTGTTGTCGGATCCGCACGGCCAGCATTATTCGGTTTATTTGTGTTGCCCTCGAGCGAATAGACCCGTTTGATCAGCCGCCATTCGCCATCACGCTTTTCGTGGCTGTCGAGATAACGCCCAAAGACGACATGCTGGGTTTCCGCATCTTCGACATAAGCGATGACATAAGATTCGCTGACCGCTTTGTTGCCATTAACACGTATAGAGATATTCGATGTCCGATGTTGGGTTGGGCCGCCAAGTTTTTGTCCCGCGGCTAAGGCCGCTGTGAAATCCTCCGAGGAGCCAATAAAGGCCCCATAATCGACATGCCCAGCTGCGTGATAGGCCGATCCTAAGAGGTTCTCGTCGGCCCGGTCGAGCCCACGGCTATGGTTGGCCAGAGCAATTTCGATGGCCTGGCGGTCAATCAGTGTTTGTAAATTTAGTTCTGTTTTCATGTTAAAATAGTGTCGCGCCCTCGGCCTTGTGTCGCCTGACACTAAGGTTAGTAGAGTGACAAAACATGGGTGATATAGTTATATGACTTGTTATTCACGGGGCTAAACCTATCGAAATGTTTGTTCGATATCATGGGAAATAGGCCGGAGGGGACCGAATGACGACGATGACGCGACATCCTCTAACGCTTGACGGGCGGGACCCGCGCAATTTGCGTGGAGACCCTTTGACCGGTGATCGTTTTTACTCGAAGGAGTTCGCACAGGCAGAATGGGATCATATGTGGACCAAAATCTGGCATATTGCTGGGCGTTTGGCCGACATCCCAGAGGCCGGCGACTATTTGGTGCATAATTTCTTGCGCGAGTCCGTTATTTGCGTGCGGCAAAAAGATGGCTCGGTGCGCGCTTTTTATAATAGTTGCCGACATCGCGGCATGCGTTTGGTTCATGACAGCGCGTCGACCGAACATTTCTTTTGCCCTTACCATGGTTGGAAATACGACCTCGATGGTTTGCTGGTCGAAGCGCAAGACAGTGATACAGATTTCCCGCAAGGCTCACCCTGTGGCAAGTTGCGCTTGAAAGAGCTTCCCTGCGATCAATGGGGCGGTTTTGTCTGGTATAGCATGAATGAGGACGGGCCATCCTTAGCCGAATATCTTGAGCCGTTGCCCGAGGTCTATGCCGCATATCCAATGGAAACGGCTGTGCGCGTCGCTTGGTATCGCATCGAAATCAACGCCAATTGGAAATTTGTTACTGACAATTTTTCTGAGAGCTACCATACGCGGACGGCACATCCGCAAGTGCCGCCATGGATTGACCAAGATGTGGAGTCGGCGCGGCATGAAATGTGGCCGCGGGGACATGGCCGCACTGTTCAACCGATGCGCCCGTCATTAACCGATCGCTTGCCAGAGGGGGAGCCGCATCCATATAAGATGATCCTCGAGGCTTGGGGTATCGATCCCGCTAAATATGCAAGTTACGAGGACATGGTTAATCAAGGTTGGCTTGATTTAAAATCGACCAAGCGGGCGCAGTGGAAAGAGCGCGGTTATGTTCATTACGAAAAAATGGATGATGAGCAACTGACAGACAGTCCGCATACAGTGATCTTTCCCAATGTCACAATTTCATTCTTGCCGGATAATCTGGTTTTTTTCCGGTCGGAACCTCATCCCGACGACCCTGAGAAATGTTTTTTTGATTTGTGGTGCATGGTCTATCCCGTTGCGGGGCAAGAGATGGTCGAGTCCATTATGGCGGGCCCGAAACCCTTGCGTGAGGTCACAGAATGCGAACATCGCGTGTTTGATGACGGTCGCGGTATCCCTGAGCTTGCGGGACAAATTGTGTATCAAGATATGGAACTTGCTGAAGATATGCAGGCAGGTATGCACAGTCGAGGTTATCAAGATGCGTATTTAACTGGCCAAGAAACGCGGGTCAGATTTTTTCATGAAAAGATAAACGACTATCTTGCTGGTCGTGAGAAATAAGATCTTTGAGAGAGGAACATATGTCTAAAGTCAGCCTTCCCCGTGGTATCGAGCGCCCAGAGAAAAAGCCTGAAATGCCGCTTCGGGGCGATCATGTTTGCGCGTCGCGATATACTGATGCCGCTTATTTGCAAAAAGAATTTAAAAATGTCTGGCACAAGACATGGAACCTCGGTGGCGTCAGCTACCAAATGCCAGAGCCAGGCGATTTTTTGACAACCGAGTTGGGTTTCGACTCCATCATCATGGTGCGTCAGGAAGACGGCACAGTGAAGGCGTTTTTCAACTCTTGCCCGCACCGTGGATCGCTGATCACGGAAGCACCCGAAGGTCACGTTGCTCACTTCAAATGCCCTTACCACGGGTGGGAATTTGGGCGCGATGGGGTTGTGACAGCGGTGCCGGATGAAGAAGATTTCCCGCAGGGCAGTCCATGCGGCAAGCGCAGCTTACGGGAAATGCAATGCGTCGAGCGGTTTGGGTTTATTTGGTACAATTTTGATCCAAGCGCTGTTTCGCTGGAAGCCTTTCTCGGCGAAACGATCGTGGAAGAGCTCGAGTCCTATCATTGCGAGAACATGATCCGCGTGTTGGACATCACCGCTGAGACGGATTGCAACTGGAAAATTATTACCGATAATTTTAATGAAGCTTATCACGTGAAGGAGCTGCATCCTGAGCTTATTCCGTATATTGCAGCGGATTATGGCGACTGCCAGTTCGACATGTTTTCGGGCGGCCACAATCGCGGCTGGTTCCCATCCTTTTTGCCATCGAAAGCTTATGGCAGTGACAAAATCGGCGAACCTCTGGTGAGCATGGCGGCGGCGTGGGATATTAACTCCGACGAATATGTTGGCCGTGATCGTTGGCGCGAAATGCGCATTGATGTGCAAAAGCAAAAGCTCGAGAGTGGTCCTTCAAAAGGCTTTAAACATTACGAGCATCTGACCGATTATCAGACGACCGATTATGTCATTTACAATATTTTCCCGAATAATGTGCTAACAGCGGGCCCAGACGGCATGCAATTGCTGCGCCCGCGTCCGCATCCGACGGATCCTTCAATGTGTTATTTCGATCATTGGTGGTTGGTGCATCCTGTCGAAGGGCAGACCATGACACCGTCACCAGCAGGTGGCCCTGATTTGCCAGTCGAAGATGCCATCCATGAGTTTGTCAGATATGGTGAGAAGACGCTCGGCACAACGGCTGATCAGGACTTGTCGATTGCAGGCGTGCAACAGCGCGGTCTGAAATCAGCTGGCTACCAAGGCTATTATCTGCCGCATCAGGAACGCCGCGTGCAACACTTCCACGAAGTCTTGAACGACTATATGGATGCTGAATAAATACAGGCTTACAGTACGACGATTGTTTTACCGCGGTTTTGGCCCGTAAATAGTCTGCTGTAGCCTTTCAGTAGGTTTTCCAGACCAATCGTCTCGTCGAACGGCATGCTGAGCTTGCCATCTCGATGCCATTGGTGCAGTTGCTCGGTCATGCGCGGCATATGCTCGGCAAAATCGGGTGCCAAGAAGCCTTGGATCAGTAATCGTTTCATCAACACTTGATCATATTGCTCGGGCCGCGTCGGGTGTCCTTCATAATCGCCAATCATACCGCAAACGGCGACACGCCCATGCAGTGCCATATTCGCCAGGGCGGCATCTAAAACGGCACCACCAACATTATCAAAATAAACATCGAAGCCCTCAGTCACGGTTGCGAGGCGGCCGACGAGATCGGGTTTTTTGTAATCAAATGCTGTAATGCCATATTCTTTTTCTAGCATCTGGCATTTTTCGTCGCCTCCAGCAATGCCGTAAACGTCGGCACCCATGGCCTTGGCGATTTGACAGGCCAGAAGACCCGTGCAGCCCGCTGCTGCTGAGACCAGCACCCGTTTGCCCGGTCCAGTCTGCCCAATTTCGGCAATGCCCCATAGGGCCGTAAGCGCATTGAATCCGACAGACCCCAAATATTCGCGAATATCCCCGATGCCGGGATCCAGTTTGGTCAGCCCCGCCTCGTCAGCCGAAACAATAGAATATTCCGACCATTGACCGAAGCCGCGTACCAGATCGCCCGCTTTAAAATCAGGATGGTTGGAGCTGTGTACTTCGCCGATGCCCAAGCCTGCCATTGGGTGCCCCAATGGAATAGGGGGCATGTAACTATCTTCGCGGGGTGACATCCACATCCTTGTTCCAGGATCGAGCGAGATATATTTATTTTTCACAATCACTTGGCCTTGCTCAGGGGTCGGAAGAACGGCCTCTTGCAATGACAAGGCGTCGTCGTAATTGTCGCCTTCCGGACGGCTATCTAGCCGCCAGTAGCGATAGCTAATGTCTGAGGTCATAGCGGTGCTCTCCCTTTCCCTGGGCGTATGATGCGCGGTCGCGTGGGGCGGCTTTACTCGCCGTGCAAGACCGTGAATTTCCGATGTGCAAAATGCCACCGGCCGTTAATTTTGATGCATCTGTCATCATATTGGCCGCGCGGACGAATTTCTGTTCCGTCTTGCATGACCGCAACTTCCGTTGTGTAGCAACGCATGGTTGCTGTATCGCCGTTGACGTCAATAACCCCCGGCATCGCCATCATGTTCACAAACGGAAACATTTTCATGGCTTCAACCCAAGACGACATGATGGCTTCGCGGCCCTGTAAGCCGCCCATATCAAGATGCGGTAGATCCCAAACGCCATCTTCGGCCCAAGTTTCGGCCATGGCCTGTTCACTTCTTTGGTTCACAGCATCGCAATAGCGCTCGAGCAATTCGCGAATGGCGAGTTTTTCCTGTGTTGCTGTATCTGTCATTATCCCCTCCTATATATATGAATTATCTACAGTTTTACGATTGTTTTTCCAATGTTGCCGCCCGTAAATAATTTTTCATAAGCGACTAACATATTTTCGATGCCGGCTGTCTCGTCGAACGGCATGGTTAGCGATCCGTCTTTATACATTGCCGTTAATTTTTCCGTCAGCATGGCTCCCTGGTCAGCAAAATCAGGCGAGAAGAACCCTTCGACGCGCAGGCGTTTCATCAAAATTTGGTCAAAGCGCCGCGGTTGGGTCGGTGCGTTCAAGTAATCATTGACTAAGCCACACAGGGCAATGCGTCCATACAGGGCCATATTCGGAAACACCTCATCGAGGATCGGCCCGCCAACATTGTCGAAATAAACATTAATGCCGCCTTCGACGTCTTGCAATTTTTCAAAAATATTATCGGCCTTGTAGTCGATGGCTTGAATGCCGAATTGCTCGCGCAAAAAAGAGCATTTGTCGGTACCGCCAGCGATCCCAATAACATTGCAGCCGAGGTTTTTTGCGATCTGGCAGGCCAAAATGCCGGTGCTCCCAGCGGCGGCCGATACCAAGACTGTTTCCCCAGCCTTTGCTTGCCCGGTATTGACGATGCCCCAATAGGCGGTCCAGCCATTAAACCCCAGAACACCATGATGTTGTCGTAGGTCGTCAATTGTCGGGTCAAGTTTCATCAGACCCGATAATTCGGCCGTAACGATCGAATAATCCGCCCATTGGCCAAAGCCGCGCACAAGATCACCGGGCTTAAAATTGGGATCGTTGGAGGCATGCACTTCGCCCACACCGAGGCCGACCATCGGCGTGCCCAAGGGTAACGGTGGCTGGTAGCCATCTGTCCGCGGCGTCATCCACATGCGCGTCCCAGCGTCGAGTGACAGATAGTGATTTTTGACCACGACCTCATTGGCGCCAGGTTCGGCGAGGGCGACGTCATGTAGCGACAAGGCCGCGGCATAATCATTGCCCTCTGGGTGTTTATCCAGCTGCCAAAAGCGGTTCGAAATTGCACTCATTTAAAGTCTCCCTGACTTAAGACTACCCATAAACGGGTCTTCTATGTAACCTTGACCAAATCATAGGTTTTCAACGCCCGCGCAAGAAGGGATAGTTGAGACAAAGCCATGCAGATATGGTCAAGGAGGGATTATGACGAGATTGAAGAATAAAGTCGCGATTATTACGGGCGGCACATCGGGCATTGGGGCGGCAACAGTTCGGCGGCTAACCCAAGAGGGCGCGCAGGTGGTTTTCACAGGGTCGAAGGCCGAGCAAGCCAAAGCCCTATGCGATGAAACCGGAGCGTCTTTTATCTCGCACCGCGTTCAAGATGACGCGGGCTGGAAATCCATGATGGCTGAAGTGAAGGATAAATTTGGCCGCCTCGATATCATGTTTGCCAATGCCGGAACCGAAATGGGCGATGCCGATATTGAGAATGTGAAGCTTGAGGATTGGCAAAATTTGTTGGCCATTAATCTAACGGGCACAATGCTGAGCTGCCAAAATGCGGTGCGGGCAATGCGTCAAAACCCCGATGGCCCGAGCGGGTCGATTATCTTGAATAGCTCCATGAATGCATACATTCCGCTCGGCAATTACGTGACCTATTCGACCACAAAGGGAGCTATGATTGCCCTGATGAAATCCGTGGCGATGCATTGTGCAGCACAAAAAATGCCCATTCGATGCAATTCGATACACCCAGGCGTGGTCGAAACCGAAATGATCCGCGCTCATATTGACGGAGCCGACGATAGTGCTGCTGTTCGCGCTATTTATGAGGGAATGGCGCCCATGAAGCGTATGGCGCGGGTCGAGGAAATCGCGGGACTGGTGGCTTATCTAGCGTCCGACGAGGCTGGTTTTATTAGCGGCGCAGATTACAAAATCGACGGCGCGACGACGGCGGGGATGATGGGGGTTTCTTAAAAAAACCTCTGACTGACTGTTTTTGTCTTTCGCTATTTGCAAAGAGCGCTTTTCTGGTTACTGTAATGGCAACGGTTAAAACCGATCTGCTTCATGCAGCCCAGAGAGTAAAATGGACAATGCCCCCGAAAAGGCTCGGAATGAATCCGAGCCTAAGCCTAGCCAAGATGTAACAGGGTCGAGAGCGCCGCAAAAAGCGCGACGGGGTAAACACTCTCTTTATGCCGCGCTCGATCTTGGTACCAATAATTGCCGCCTGTTGATTGTCGAGCCGCATGGTCGCTCGTTTCGCGTCAAGTTTAGTTTCTCCCGAATTGTTCGTCTCGGCGAAGGGTTGGAGGCCAATGGCGCGCTTGGCGAGGACGCTATGGAGCGCACCATTGCTGCCCTAAAAATTTGCGCCTCAAAAATACGCCGACTGCGTGTCCCCCGTGTCCGTTGCGTCGCAACCGAGGCCTGTCGCTTTGCTGCGAACGGTACGGCCTTTATTAAGCGGGTGCAAAAAGAGACTGGGTTACGCCTAGAAATTATCGAGGGGGGGAGTGAGGCGGAGCTGGCTGCGCTGGGCTGCGAGAATTTATTTGCCGATGATGCGCAATCCGTCTTGGTTTTTGACATTGGTGGAGGAAGCACTGAGTTAACTTTACTCGGGCGCGAGGGAGGCTCGCGGTTCCAAATTCGGGATGTGGCATCCTTTCCGCTCGGGGTTGTCCGTTTGGCAGAACGCCATGCTGGTCCGGGAGAGTTTGACCACGGCTATGACATGATTAAACAAGAATGCCTTGATGTTTTGGAGGGCTTTGCGGCGCGGCAAGACTTGCGGGAAGGGGCCCTCCAGCTCGTTGGGACGTCGGGAACGGTGACAACCTTGGCCGCAGTCCATCTTGGGCTAGAAAGATACGACCGCAGTCGGGTCGATGGTTGCGTCATGCAAATGACGGACATGATGCAGGTGGTCTCAAGCCTGCGGCATAAGGGCCGCAGCGAGCTCGCACAAAATCAGTGTATCGGTGTGCAACGTGCCGATTTGGTTTTGGCAGGCTGCGCCGTGCTCGAGGCTATTTATGAAATTTGGCCGACTGATCGCGTGAGTGTCGCCGACCGTGGTTTGCGCGAGGGTATTTTACTGCGCATGATCCGCCGCGATCACCGCCGTAATCGGCGTCGGTATCGCGGCAACCGCACAAAAACGGATACGCCATGACATCTCGCGGGCATAGCGGCCGAGGCCGCAATAAATTATCGGTGCGGGTTAAAACAGCACGTGGAAGAACAGTTTCCTCGCAGCGTTGGCTCGAAAGACAATTAAACGATCCCTATGTGCATGAGGCGCAAAAATTGGGCTATCGGTCGCGGGCGGCGTTTAAACTTATCGAGCTTGATGATCGTTTTAAGTTTCTTAAATCGGGGCGTTCGGTGATAGATCTCGGGGCGGCACCAGGCGGTTGGTCGCAAGTTGCCGCAGATCGCGTGGGCAACGGACAGGTGATCGCCATCGATATTCAAGAAATGGATAATCTACCCGGCGTGACATCTGTCCAGATGGATTTTTCGGCCGATGAGGCGCCAGCAAAAATTATGGCGCTGGCAGGTGGGAAAGTTGACGTTGTTATTTCGGATATGGCCGCACCCCTAACGGGGCACAAATCGACCGACCACTTGCGCACTTTGGCCTTGGCGGAGATGTCGGCTTATTTTGCCTTTGAGGCGCTGACGCCAGGCGGTTTTTTCTGCGCCAAGGTGTTTCAAGGGGGCACCACGGGTAGCTTGTTGCAGGAACTTAAAGCGCGGTTTGCAACCGTGTCCCACGTCAAGCCCAAAGCCAGTCGTAAGGAATCGGTGGAGCTCTATGTCATCGCGCAGGATTTTAAGGCCTGAACAAGATTCTTGAGACGTGGTGAAACCCCCGAAAATAGTGGGTTTTAAGCGGCGCGAAACTTTTCGTTAGCGCTTTTGTGTTTTTGTGTTATCTGACGGTGCCAATATCATATTCTGCATGAGGATATTGCGCATGTTTAGAGAAGCCCTGACCTTTGACGACGTTTTGCTGGAGCCACGCGACTCCGATGTCTTGCCGTCGCAAGCCAACACCTCAACATTTGTAACCCGCGAAATCGCGCTTGGGATACCTCTTTTATCCTCAGCGATGGACACCGTCACGGAAGCTGATATGGCGATCGCGATGGCACAGGCTGGCGGCCTTGGCGTGCTTCACCGCAACGTCACCATTGACGAGCAGGCTGCCATGGTGACGCGGGTAAAAAAATTCGAGAGCGGCATGGTTGTCAATCCGATCACCATTCATCCGAGCGCGACGCTCGCCGATGCCTTCGACTTGATGACTGAGCATAAAATCTCGGGCATTCCAGTCACTGAAAATGGCGGTAAACTTGTTGGTATTTTGACCAACCGCGATGTTCGTTTTGCCAGCCGCATGGATCAAGCGGTTTCAGAATTAATGACAAAAGATAATTTGGTCACGGTTAACGAAGCGGTTGATCACGAAGAGGCCAAGCGCTTATTGCACCGCCATCGTATCGAGAAACTCATCGTTGTTGATGGCGCTTATAAATGTATTGGCTTGATTACCGTTAAGGATATGGAAAAGGCCCAATTGCATCCCAATGCCGCTAAAGATCCGCAAGGGCGTTTGCGGGTTGCGGCGGCCTCGACGGTTGGTGAGGATGGTTATACGCGCTCTGCCGCCATGATCGAGGCGGGCGCCGATTTGATTGTTATTGATACAGCGCATGGCCACTCGGTTCGGGTTGCCGAAGCCGTACGGCAGCTCAAAGCAAATTTCCCCAAGGCGCAGATTATGGCTGGCAATGTCGCAACGGCAGAAGGAGCGCAGTCGTTGATAGATGCGGGTGTTGATGCCGTCAAAGTAGGTATAGGCCCTGGTTCGATTTGTACAACGCGGGTTGTTGCTGGCGTCGGTGTGCCGCAGTTAACGGCCATTATCGATGCCGTGTCGGCGGCGCGCAAAGCTGGCATCCCGGTGATTGCCGATGGTGGCATCAAATATTCGGGTGATTTGGCGAAGGCTATTGCTGCGGGCGCCAATTGCGCCATGGTGGGTTCGCTACTCGCAGGCACCAGCGAGGCGCCAGGCGAGGTGTTCTTGTATCAAGGACGAAGCTATAAGGCTTATCGGGGCATGGGGTCGGTTGGCGCTATGGCCCGTGGTTCGGCCGATCGCTATTTCCAAGCCGATATTGCCGAAACGCAAAAGCTTGTCCCCGAGGGTATTGAGGGGCAAATCCCCTTTAAAGGCCCCGCCGAGGCCGTCATCCACCAAATGGTTGGAGGTCTGCGCGCGGCTATGGGATATACGGGATCTGCAACATTGCCACAATTTCAGGAACGGGCGCGGTTTATTAAAATGACATCGGCATCGCTAGCTGAGAGCCATGTGCATGATGTAACCATTACACGCGAAGCGCCCAATTACCCGGGATCAGGAAAAATTTAAGTGCGGCCAGCGGCGCGACAGCAAGCCGTCATTGATCTACTTATTGCGCTGGCGCAGGGTGGCACGCCGGCAGATCGCGTCTTCGAACGTTGGGCGCGAAGCAATCGCTATGCCGGGAGTAAAGATCGCCGTGTCATCGGCGAGGTATTTTTTTCGATCTTGCGCAACCGGCGTTGGTTGCTCTCTGCGGCTGGGCTAGACGCGGCGGCGGCAGATCTTGATGTGCCGCGCGTAGCACGCTTGCTGGTGGCCTTCTATTGGCGACTATTTGGTGATGCGACGCTTGATGATATTGCGGCCTTGTTTGATGGCAGTCGTTTTGCGCCTGCGACATTGACAGATGATGAACGGCAAAGGCTTGAAGGCTTTGTCGATGCGCCGCAAAGCGTGGCAGTGCGTGCCAGTGTGCCAGAATGGGCTGAGGCGGGCATGGCGGCGTATCTGGCGTCGGACTATGAGGCCTCTGCTGAGTTTTTATGTCAACGCGCTGCTATTGATATTCGCGTCAACAGTCAGTTGATCTCGCGCAATGAGGTGCAAGAGTTGTTGCGCGAGGATGATATTGAGACCGAGCCTTTGGCGGCCTGCGCGACGGCCTTGCGTGTTGTTGAAGGCCGAGCCGTCAGTCAAAGCGATGTTTTTCAAAAAGGTTTGATTGAAATCCAAGATCTCGGATCTCAAATGGTTAGTGCGGCGCTCGCCTCTTATGCCGAGGGGCGGGTGCTTGATTACTGCGCTGGAGCGGGGGGAAAAGCTTTGGCTTTGGCGGATATGGCGCCAGATATTCGTGAGATCGCAGTGCATGATGCCAACCCTAGCAGGATGCGAGATTTGTGGCGCCGGGCGGAACGCGCCGGCATTACCCATATTCAAAAAGCTAAACTCGCACATGCCGAAAAGAGTTTTAACATGGTGCTAGCAGACGTGCCGTGCTCGGGTAGTGGACGTTGGCGGCGTAATCCTGAGCAGAAGTGGTCGTTTTCGGCCGATGATTTACAAAAAATCATGATCGTCCAGGCGCAAATCTTGGCTGAAGCGGCGCAATTCGTGCGGCCAAATGGTTACCTCGCCTATATTACGTGCTCGGTTCTGGAGCAGGAAAATACCGCTCAAATAAGTTCTTTTTGTGCCAAGAACAGCGAATTTCAAGGGCCGCCGGTAACGCAGATAAAAGTCGCCCCCGCAACCTTTCAAAGCGACGGGCTTTATGCCTGTGTATTACAGCGCCGCGTGACTTGATTTTAACATGGTGTAGTGCGACACAAGCTTATGAATTTTTATCGGCTCTGTGTGATTCTCGTATTTCTGGCGCCCGTTGCGGCGCAAGCGGATTTGCGCGACAGCTATATTGGCCTGTCGCAACGTCTCATCGAACAAGCGCAGACGGCGCAAGGACAGGGCGATGTGGCCAAGGCAGGTGCTTTGGCAGAGCAAGCCTTGGCGGCCGATCCATCAAATCCCGACGGCTATATGGTGCTTGGCGACCTCGCCGTGGCCGCGCAACAGGATGAGGAAGCGGCTCGCTATTTTCGCTCCGTCGTCGCGATTGATCCGGCCGATCGCTCCGCCTATCGCAAATTGGGGGAAGCCGATCTCCGACGAGACGAGTTGGTTGCAGCCAAGGATACCTTGGCTGAGCTTGAAAAGCTGTGCACCGATTGTGAAGAATACACCTTTTTATCCGATCTGATCGCGAGCAAATCCGACGAGACCAAGTAAGCATGGATAAAGTTCTTATTGTCGATTTTGGGTCGCAGGTTACGCAACTGATTGCGCGCCGCGTCCGTGAGAGCGGCGTCTATTGCGAGGTTATCCCCTTCAATCGGGTGGCCGACATGTTTGCCGCCTTCGCGCCGAAAGCCATTATTCTCTCTGGCGGGCCTGAGAGTGTCACGCAGGCTGAAGCTCCCCATATTGAGGATTGTATCCTCAAAAGCGGTTTGCCCATTTTAGGGATTTGCTATGGGCAGCAGGCCCTGTGCCAACACTTGGGTGGACAAGTCGAGGGCAGTGAGGATCGCGAATTTGGGCGCGCTGCGCTGGATATTGTTGCGCCATCGCCATTGTTTGAAGGCATTGAGGACCGCCAGATGCAAGTTTGGATGAGCCATGGCGACCGCGTTGCCAAATTGCCCGATGGTTTTGCGGTGATTGGGAAGAGCGAACATGCGCCCTATGCTGCGATTAGCGATGAGGCGCGTGCGATTTATGGTGTTCAATTTCACCCGGAAGTGGTTCACACCCCGCAGGGTGCGGTTCTACTGCGTAACTTTACGCATCGGATTGCGGGCTGTGCTGGTGATTGGACGATGGCGGCTTTTCGTGCCGAGGCGGTTGCAAAAATTCGTTCCCAAGTTGGCGATGGTCGTGTGATTTGTGGTTTGTCGGGTGGTGTCGATAGCTCAGTGGTCGCCGTCCTCTTGCACGAGGCCATCGGCCAGCAATTGACATGTGTCTATGTTGACACTGGCATGATGCGGGCCGGCGAGAGCGAACAAGTGGTGAGCTTGTTCCGCGATCATTTCAATATTCCGCTGGTTCATAAAGATGCGTCGGAGTTGTTTCTCGGTAAGCTCGCGGGTGTCAGCGATCCCGAGCAAAAACGTAAAATCATTGGCGCGACTTTTATTGATGTTTTTGAGGCGGAAGCCAATGCCGTTGGCGGTGCCGATTTTCTCGCCCAAGGAACGCTCTATCCCGATGTGATCGAGAGCGTGTCTTTTACGGGCGGGCCGAGCGTGACCATTAAAAGCCATCACAATGTTGGCGGTTTGCCCGAGCGCATGAATATGAAGCTGGTCGAGCCGGTGCGAGAATTGTTTAA
The DNA here is from genome assembly GCA_038147995.1 of Rhodobiaceae bacterium. GTDB lineage: Bacteria > Pseudomonadota > Alphaproteobacteria > RS24 > RS24 > JAYODZ01. The sequence goes on from JAYQUO010000012.1 coordinate 54,424, forward strand.
AGACGAGGTGCGTGCTTTGGGTCGCGAGCTGGGATTGCCGGAGCAATTTGTCGGTCGTCATCCCTTCCCGGGGCCCGGACTTGCTATCCGTGTGCCCGGCGAAATCACCGGTGAGAAGCTCGAGATTTTGCGGAAAGCCGACACCATCTATTTGGATGAAATTCGCAAAGCGGGCCTTTATGACGAGATATGGCAAGCCTTCGCTGTTTTATTGCCAGTGCGCACGGTTGGCGTTATGGGCGACGGTAGGACTTACGATTATGTCTGCGCTTTACGCGCGGTCACGTCAACCGATGGCATGACGGCAGATTATTATCCTTTCGAGCATAGCTTTCTAGCTCGCGTCTCGACGCGGATTATTAATGAGGTGCGCGGCATTAACCGCATCGTCTACGACATCACCTCAAAGCCCCCCGGCACCATTGAGTGGGAGTGAAGGTGAACCTTTAGCACGTGTTTGCGGGGAGTCTCGTTTGTAC